>JAJEAH010000013.1 GCA_022824225.1 Chloroflexota bacterium | reverse complement strand
GGTATTGCAGGCCGTTGATCGCGCCCAAGGCGATTACGGCAAAGTCCAGGCTGGGCACGGCGTTGAAGACGGCCCACGCGACTGCCAACATCGCCGCCAGCGCGTAGTTGATGGTGCCAACGGTCAGGTAATGGTAGCGGGTATTGCGCGCCAAGCGCAGCGACATGGCAAACATGAAGTTGCCAACGATCTGGCCGGCGACGTAGATCATTCCGGTGAGAAGCGGTCGGGCGTCACGGGCTTGCCGGAGTGCCAGGACTCGATGGCCGCCAGCGCCACGGCCACCGTGTTAGCCCCCTCCCATACGTTCGTCAAGGGAATCGTATTGTTGGCAACGCACTCGTACACGTGGTCGACAACGGCAGCAATCGGCTTCCCGCCCGGCGGCTGAAACGGCACCGGCCACGGGCTCTCGTCGAACGCATGCCCGTCGCCGGCACGAAATTGCTTGTCGTAGTCTTCGGCTCCCCGCGCCCGCTCGACGGAGCCGTTGGTGCCAAAGAGCACCAGGTTATGCATCGTGGTTCGCACCAGGCCATAGGAGGTGGTGCACTTGCCCACGGCGCCGTTAGCAAAGCGCAGGCTCGCGACCATGCAGTCCGGAAACGCAAAGTCCGGCAGCGCAACGTGGGCCGCTTCGCAGTGTACCCGGTCAATCTCTCCCACCAACCAGCGCAGCATGTCCAAGGAGTGCGAGCCGCCCCCCAGGACTGGGTAGTGCGCATGCTCGGCGGAGCCGCGCCAAATCGTCCGCTCGCGAATGAGGTGCGCGGTGTTGTGGAGATAGTCTGCCTCCGCGTAGTAGACGTCGCCCAGACCTCCTTCATCCAGGTGGGCTTTGAGCGACTGACAGTAGGGATAGAACCGCAGGACCTGGTCTACCGCCAGCAGCTTCCCCGTTTCTTCCACAGCCCGAATCATCTCCTCGCACTGCCGGAGCGAAATGCACATCGGCTTTTCCACAATGACGTGCTTGCCTGCCCGCAAAGCCCGCACCGCCATTTCGGCATGCAGCGCGTGGGGCGTGGCGATCACGAGCAAGTCGACGTTGGGGTCGTCCACAATCGCGTCAAAGTCCGCATAGGTAGCAGGGACGTCGTGCTCAGCGCTTGCCGACGCCAGCGCCTCCGGCTCCTTGGCGCAGAGGGCGGTAACGCGGGCGTGGGGATGGGCGGCGAATGCTTCGGCAAAGCGACGGCCGACGCCGAGGCCCACCACGCCGACACGCAACTCAGGGAGTCCTGTTGACATAGACCGCACCCTTTCCGGTGACAGGGGATGGCTCACCGCTCCAGGCATGCCGAAGCGGCGATTTCCATTCTAGCGCATTCCCTTCCTCCGTACGCGCGCCACAGGCGGCTGGCGGAAGGCCTCAGATTCCTAGTTCATTGAGACTAGACAAGGACGTATTACACGAATCGGCCATTCATAGTACACTATTGTGAAATGTTGCCCATGCGAGTAGTTTGGGAAGGCCTTCGATGACCCTGGATGTCATGTTCTCGATCGGACTGCTGATCGTCCTTGCCAAGGTTCTTGAAGGCATTCTTGGTCGCTTTCGTCTGAGCTCAATTGTGGCCTATACGGCGGCCGGCATAGTACTCGGCCCCGTTGCCGGTCTGATCGAACCTACTACAGAGCTGCACGTGCTGCTCGGCATTGGCATTTTCCTCTTCTTCTTTCTCATTGGGCTTGACGAGATTGACATTGCCGGCATCATAGCCACTATCCGTGGCCGCTTCTTCGTGGCTGCGGCCCTGTCTGTGCTCATTTCCCTTTTCGTTTCCCTGAGTGTCACGACAGACGTGTTCTATGATTTTGGGCTGGGCCTGGGTTTCACCGAGGCGCTCGCGCTGTCGGGGATACTCTCGCTCTCCAGCCTCGGCCTGGTGAGCAAAGTCCTCGCCGATGAAGGCAATCTGAACAAGCCCATTGGCATCCAGATCTTCGTCACCGTTCTGATTGCCGAGTTGATCGCCCTGCTCGTGGTGGGCTTCACCATTGGCGAGCATGTTGAGGAAATCAACCTCTCGAGCGTCTTGCTGCTGCTGGCGAAGATTATCGGCTTTACGCTGGTAACGTGGGTATTGTCCAGCCGGGTCGTGCCGCCACTTATTGTCCTCCTGAAGCGCACGCTACAAGTGCCGCAACTCTCATTTGGGTTGCTCATTGGCGGACTCTTCGTCGTAGTAGGCATTTCCGAAGCAGTGGGCACACACGGCTCACTGGGCGCGCTGCTCTTTGGCGCGGCGCTCTCCGGCCTGCCCTACCAACTGCGCCAGGATATTGTGCCGGGCATGCGCAGCGCGGCCGAAGGGCTGTTTGTGCCCCTTTTCTTCGCCTCGGCGGGGCTGCACCTCAGTCTTTCTTTTACGGAACTGCCCATCGCAACGATTGCGGCCATTGTCGTCATTCCGCTGTTTGGCAAGTTTGCCGGGTCTGTGGCAGGCGCTCTGATTTCCCGCCTGGATATGCCGTTTGCGTTGGCCACAGGCCTCATGGCCAAGGGCGTGGCCGAAATCGCCCTGCTGTTGGTGCTCTTGGAGACCCACGTGATTGGCGAAGACATCTTCTCTCTGTTGGTGCTCATCATGTTTGCGTACATTCTGTTTGGGCCATCGGTCATCAACTACGCCGTCGATCGCGCCCGGCCGCCGGAGCGGCCTCGGCTGCCTGGTTCCATCCCCGCGTCGCTGGCCAGATTTGCGCTTGACGACATTACGGTGAACGACATTCTCGACCGCACAGGCAGCTACCCCGATCCCCGCGTGTCGGTCCGCAAATTCGTAGACCAGTGGCTCGTTCCCCATCAAAGTGACTACGTGGTAGTGGAGAATGGCGAAGTTACCGGCATCGTTTCCTTGAGTATGTTGCGCTATTTGCCCAAAGAAGCGTGGACGACGACCAAGTTGGAGACTGTCGCGCGGCGCAGGACGCCGCATGCGTGGCCGGACGAGCCGGTGGAAGACGTGCTCCAACGCATGACAGAGAATGCCCTCTCGGTAATCCCGGTAGTGGCGCGGGATGATGAGAGTTTCTTGGGCACCGTCACGAGCCAGGATGTCGTAGACTTGATCACGCTGGAGGCCCGCGGCGCACACTAGGGACGGCCCGCCTTGAACGCTACCGGTGGGGCATTGCGGTCGGACAAAGCTAGGGTCGCCACGGCGGACCCCATGGAGCCCGCCACACCGCACCTGCCCCATCTTCTCGCCGACCCCATCCACAACCCACACCGCCTGATCGGTAGCTGGCCTGGGTGAGACTGGACCGGCGCGGACCGCTATCGAGACGCAAGTTCTACGCCGGATTTCGGTTGGGTCCGGCGCCCGGCAAACGGCCTGGTGAAAATGAGAGACGCATGGTAGAACCGGTCGGCGTGGGCGTGATAGGCCTTGGTCAATGGGGCGCGGTGCACGTTGCCGCCTACCAGGCGTTGCCCCACGCCAGGGTCGTGGCCGTCGCCGACACCGCGGCCGCGCGAGCCCGCCGGATTGCTGACGAGCACGGAGTCCCGCGCTACTACACAGGCTGGCAGGAACTCATCGCCGACCCGGCAGTCCAAGCCGTCAGTGTCGTCACGCCTGAGACCCTCCATCGAGCGCCCGCGGTCGCCGCGGCCGACCACGGAAAACACGTGCTGGTGGAAAAGCCCCTAGCCGCCACACTCGCCGACGCCGCGGCCATCATCCACGCCGCTGGCCGCGCCGGCGTGATTCTCATGCCAGGCCACCTTCTGCGTTTCGCCGCCCCGTACGCCCTCATTCACCAGCGCATTGCTGCCGGTGAATTGGGCAACATCCAGGCGCTGTACGCCCGCCGCAACCGGGCGCGCCTTGCCCACCGGCACTACCTGCGCGCGCATCCCGCCCTGGTAAACACGATCCATGATATCGACGTTGCTATGTGGCTCATAGGCGAGCCGGTGCGGCGCGTCCGCGCGTGGCACCGGCACACGCAGGGACTAGCCAATCCAGACGCTGTCTGGGCAGTGCTCGAATTCGCGAACGGCGCGATCGCCTCCCTGGAATCGCTCTGGCTCTTGCCCGACGGCGCCGTCCGGGAAGCCGACGACCAACTCGATGTCGTCGGGACTAAGGGCAGCGCGCACTTCTCCCTGCCGGCAAGTCAGGTCTCCATGCACACACCATCGCGCTCTGACGCGCCGGACACACTCTACGCGCCGGAGGTGCACGACGGCATTGGCAGCGCCTTGTGCGACGAATTGAGCCATTTTGCGCGCTGTGTTCAGCTCAAGACGCCGCCTACCGTCATCACGCCCGGCGACGCCTATGAGGCCCTGCGCGTCGCTCTCGCCATAGTCGAATCTGCTACCATGGAGCGAGACGTAACGATAGAATCCCCAGCGATCAAGTAGGAACGAGACCTCAATGAGCGTAGTGGATGAAGCCCGAGTGCAAGACGCCGCGTCGTTGCTGGCGTCCCTCGTGTCCATACCCAGTATGAATCCAGCCTTCATGGCCGACGGCTCCGGCGGCGAGAGCGGGCTTGCTGACTTTGTGGAGGCCCAATTGCAGGGCCTGGGCATGGAAACCCAGCAGCATGAAGTCCTGCCGGGCCGGCGCAATGTCTTTGGGCGTTTGCGCGTGCCGAACTCCAAGGGACTGCTGCTCTTCGAGTGCCACATGGACACCGTCGGCATCGATACGTGGGGCCCGGAAGCCCTGGAACCCCGCGTGGAGGGGACCACGCTGCATGGCCGCGGCTCGTGCGACGCCAAGGGCTGCCTGGCCGGCATGATTCTGGCAATCCGCGAATTGGCAAAGCAGCCCGCAGAGCTAGAATACGACATCGGTTTGCTGGGCGTGGTGGACGAAGAGTATCGCTTCCGGGGCATTGTCGGCTTCATCGAGCAGGGGATCGACGTAACGGCTGCCGTCATCGGCGAACCGACAAAACTCGAACTGGTGACCGCCACGAAAGGCGCGGTGCGCTTCACGTTGCAGACCAAGGGCCGCCCCGCCCACAGCAGCCAGCCCGACAAAGGCAACAACGCCATCTACCAGATGGTGGACGTTATCCACCACCTGCGGGAGACGTTGGACCCCCGCTACGCGGCGCGCTCACACCCCCTGGTGGGCTATCCCACGTGGGCTGTCGGTATCATTCACGGCGGCCACGCCGCCAACGTCATTCCCGATACCTGCGAGGCGGTGGTCGACCGCCGCATCATACCGGGCGAGACGTCGGAGGGGTCAATCCGGGAATTCGAGGAAGCCATGGCGCAACTCGCAGCCTCCAAGCCGGACATGCATCCCAGCGTGTCGTCACGGGATCTGGCGGACTGGCCGCTGGATACGGCTGAGGATGAGGCAATCGTGCAAGCCGCCATGCGCGCGCTGCGTGCGAACGACTTGCCGCCGGAACCCCAGGGCGTGACCTACGGCACCGACGCCAGCAAACTCCAGGTGAAGTCCGGCGTGCCCTGCATCGTCTACGGCCCCGGCGACATCGGCTACGCCCACACCGACCACGAACGCATCGACCTCACCGAGGTCGTCCAAAGCGCGGACGTCTACGCCCAAATCGCCCGCGAGTTTGGAGCCTAAACCAAACCGCAATCCCCGCGCAATGCCCGCCCCGCAATCAATACGGGGTGGCGTTGGGCTGCTGCACTCCCAGTGGAGAAATTCCGGATGGGCTCAGTTTTCGTAGCCCAAGCGGCGCTTCACCCCCGCCATCTCCTTTAGTGCACGGACCAGGCCCGGTTGACTGTCGTCCAGCCGAGAAGAACCGACCACAGAACCTGAGTGCTTGGGCAGAGGGTTGAGGGTGTTCCCGCCTAGCGGGCAGTCCTCACGCAACAAAGTGTGCGCGACGCCACACTCCCATCGCCCTTGACTGTTCCGCAGCGGCGTAGCCGGTTGACCGCTGCGTGAGCGTGCGTTCGGTCAATCCATCTTGGTGGTAGCATTGGAAGGCTATCAATACCTGAATACTCGCTGAGGGAAGGGAGTGGTCGAGCAGCGCACTTTCGCAAAGTTCATGCGCTTGAACCGCCCAAGAGCAAGAAAATGAGGTTCCAGGCGCGAAACTGCGCCCGGAACCTCTACCTATCACTGCAAACGTGTTGGCTGTTGTACGTTAGAGTCTACGTCTCAAGCTGGGGCGGCGGGAGGAGCCGCTCGACGTGGGCCACGGCGGCGTCCACGTGGCGCTTGCCGTCTTGCAAGCTGAAGGTCGCGTGACCGGGGAAGAACTGGTTGAACTCGAGCTCGGCGAACCGCCGCACGGTGGCGATGGATTCCTCCAGCGAGCAGTCCCAGATATTCTGGAGCAGGATGCGGCCGCCAAAGAAGAGGGCGTCACCGGTAAAGAGCGCGCGGACGCAGCCGGCATCCGCTCGAGGACCGTCGCCGCCGCTCTCCGCAACTGGTTGGTTTTTTCCGTCGTCCACGAGATAGGCCAGATGTCCCTGGCTGTGGCCGTCGGCTTTGACGACCTCTACCGTGAGCTCGCCCACACGAAAGACTGCGCCAGCGTCCGCGGCGGCTGCCGACGCCACGGCTGCGAGGCGGGAGCCGCCGGGGTAGCCGCCTGCCTGCCGCGATGAGACCAAGCTCGCGGCTTCCTCGTTCCCCTCCACTAACCAGCGGGCTACGTCCTGTGAGGCAACGATTTCCGCGTCGCACACCCGCTGCAGCTCTGCCGCTCCGCCGGCATGGTCCAGATGCAGGTGCGTGATGAAGATCTTGGCGACATCACTGGGCGCGAATCCCGCCGCTTCGATCTGCGCCACAATGGCGGGCACGTCACGGCCCGCGCCGGCATCGATCAACGCCAGTTCGGCGCCGCCGTCCAGCAGGTACACGTGGCAATCCAAAGGGTCGGTCAGGCTGAAGCCGTTCTGACCGCTGCCCACCAGGTGCACGGTTTCCGTAAGTTGCATCGATAATCCGCCTTGTGTGGAAAGAGGGTGCTAGCGCCGGATGAGCCGGAAGAGGACGTAGCAGAGGCCAATGACGAGACCGCAAATGGCGGCGCCCTTGGTGTCCAAGAGGGTATTGACGTTGCCGTTTACGCGACCGCCCACCACCACCACGCTGGCCACCTGCTCCGCTTCGATTTGGCCGCCGACTATCCACTGCGACACCGAGTAGTTGGTATCTACACTGCCTCCGACCACCAACCAGGTTGCGCTCTCCGTCACGCTGACTTCGTGGCCGGCGGCCACGCCCGTGAGTCCCTGTTGTAGTGACACGGCTTCGGCCTGCACCACGCCGGTGGCGGTATTCTGCATGTCTATGTCGTCGGCAACCACGTGCCGCACGAGGCTGTTCGTGATTTGAAACCGCTCATCCACGTCAGACGAGCCAGGAACTCCGTTTCCGCCGGATTCTCGCGCTACGTCTTCCGATTCCGTCTCATCCGCCGGTCCGCCCGCCGACCGCGCCGCAGAAGAATCCATTATCGGCACCCTTCTTGTCTTGCACCTATCGCGCCGCAACGGCTGCGGCGCACGTTTTCCACTCTATGATAGCAGTCCTGCGTTGCGAGCAAGCGTCTCCGCCCTGAGCGCTGGGATTTTGGCAGGCGCATCGAGGAGCCATTCCGGTTCCTCTATTCCAGTCCTGGGCGCAGGGCGCACGGCCCTGCCAGCGGGCCTACGAGCCAGCGCTCCCGGCGGAATCCATGACCTGTTTCACCGGCACGCCGGCCGCCGTCGCAAGGCGCAGGCAGTCCTCATACTCCGGACTGCGATTTACTGCTCTCCCTTGCCAGAACGCCACCTTTACCCGCACCGCGCCCCAGGGCGTCTCAACCCGCTCGATCGTGCGCTCCAGTTTGACGCGTCCCACCTCGTGCGTGCGTACGCCGATGGTTGTCGTCTCGCGAAAGATTATGTCCAGTAGCGGCGTGTGGCTCACAGCTTCCGTCAACACACTGAGCACGTGACCGGGCCTGCCCTTCTTCATCTGAACGGGAGTAAGGGTCACGTCCAGCGCGCCGGCCGCGAACAGGGCCGCGGCCACGTGGCCGTAGAGCTGCGGGTTCATGTCATCGATGGTGGTCTCGATGACGGTTGCCGTGCTCTCTTGCTCCGGGGAGACGTCGTCGCCGACGATCAGGCGCAGCACGTTGGGAATGTCCGTGTCGCGCCTGCCTGCGCCATAGCCCACCCGCTCGATGCGCATCGCGGGAATGGGCCCAAAGGCTTCGGCAAGCTCGCTGAGCAATAGCGCGCCGGTAGGGGTGAGCGTCTCTCCCATGCCCTCCCGGGCGTAGATTGGCTTGTCCCGCATCAAGTCGAGGGTCGCCGGACCCGGTATAGGCCACCAGCCGTGGCGCGTCCGGATGGGCGGGCACCCGCCAACGTTCACGGGTGAACACACAAGGCGCTCGATGCCGAGCGCCTTGAGCCCGGCTACCACGCCCACGACGTCGAGGATCGAGTCCACCGCGCCGACCTCATGGAAATGAACGGCATCCGGCGCTACACCGTGCATGCGGCCCTCCACTTCGGCCAACCGTGTAAAGAGGCGTGCGCTCCGCGCAATCACGTCCTCGTCTAGGCTGCTCGCCTGCAAGAGTTCGAGAATATCGTGGAGATTGCGTTCGGCGGTGTGCTCCCGGGCGTCGATGTGCAGGTGGACTTGCAGCGCGCGCAAGAGGCCCTTGCGCACGTCCTCATGCGCAACCGTATAGCCACCGAGGGGTATTTTCGCAAACGTGGCTTTGAGGTCCGCGATTGCCCAGCCGGCATCTACCAACGCGCCGAGCATCATGTCGCCGGACGCGCCGGCAAAACAGTCGAAATAGCCGATCTTCATGGCGTTTCCTGGCTGTTGCTTCGCTCGCCGCCGCGGCAGATCATGCCCGCCAGATAACCGGCGCCAAACCCGTTATCGATATTGACCACGGACAGTCCAGGAGCGCAGCTATTCAGCATAGTGAGGAGAGGCGTGAGCCCACCCAGCGACGCGCCGTAGCCCACGCTGGTGGGCACGGCAATGACCGGACGATCGATCAACCCGGCGAGCACGCTTGGCAACGCGCCTTCCATTCCGGCCACGGCGACCACCGCCCGCGCCTGCTGCACGGTTTCCAGGTTGAGCAGGAGTCGATGCAGCCCCGCCACGCCTACGTCCGTGAGCCGGTCGACAGGACATCCCATCAACTCCGCCGTCAGACTCGCCTCGGCCGCAATGGGCAAGTCGGCGGTGCCCGCGGCTACCACAGCCACCCGCCCTTGAGTCGCGGGCCGAACGTGGCGGCGCACGACGATGGCGCGAGCGTCCGCGTGATACTCGGCGGCGGGAATTTGCTTGCGCACGGCAGCGTAGAGCTCCGGCGTCGCGCGGGTTGCCAGGACGGTCTGGTCGTGCGCCAGCAGTTCTTCGGCAATGCCGATGACGTGCTCCGGAGTCTTGCCCGGACAGTAAATGACTTCCGGAAAACCCACGCGCAACTGGCGCTGCGCGTCCACTTTGGCATACCCCAGATCTTCGTACGGCGCGAGGCGAATGCGCCGCACAACGTGCTCTACGTCAACAACGCCGCGCTGTAACTCGAACAACAGCGAACGGAGAGTGTCAGGATCCATGGGTTTTGGGAGAGTTCCTCAATCGGTGCGGTATGGATCGTTCGGAGCGGCGGGACGCGGAGCATCCTGCGCCGTAGCCCCTATTCTAACGCAGAAGTCCTACGGCTAACTGCCGGTCATTGGGTGAGACTGGCGCCGCCCCGCGTGAGCCACCGCGAGGGCGCAGGAGACGAAGCGTCCCTCGATCAGAGTACGGGGAGCGGCACATCAGCGGCGCGCCCGCGAGAAGTGCCCGGAGTTTCACGGCTGGTGTGTCCCGGCGGCGGTTAGAGAAACGGGTACGCCCCCGGACCGGCGTACACGGCGGAACTGCCCAGCTCGTCGCCAATGCGCAGCAACCGGTTGTACTTGGCCACACGGTCGCTGCGGCAAGGCGCGCCGGTCTTGATTTGCCCCACGCCGGTGGCAACGGCAATATCGGCGATGGTTGTGTCTTCCGTCTCGCCTGAGCGGTGAGAGATCACGGCTCCCCACCCGGCCTGCCGGGCCATGGCAACGGCATCCAGGGTTTCCGTGAGCGAGCCGATTTGGTTTGGCTTGATGAGAATCGCATTCGCGGCCCGGCGTTCGATGCCCTGCCGCAGCCGCTGCGTGTTGGTCACCAATAGGTCGTCGCCCACAAGCTGCACGCGGCTCCCCACCTCCGCCTGCAAGCGCTCCCAGCCGTCCCAGTCGTCTTCCGCCAGGCCGTCTTCGATGGTGATGATGGGGTACTGTCGCACCCAGTCAGCCCAGAATGCCACCAATTCATCGCTGTTGAGCGAGCGGCCCTCACGCGCCAAGACGTAAACGCCGCCCTGGTAGAGCTCCGTGGTCGCCGGATCGAGGCCGATGTAGACGTCTTCACCCGGACGAAAGCCCGCCGCTTCGATAGCCTGCAGGATCACCTCGATTGCGGCTACGTTGCTGGGCAGCGACGGCGCAAACCCGCCTTCATCACCGACGGTGGTGCTCAACCCTTGCTCGGCAAGTATTTCGTGCAGCGCGTGATAGGTCTCCGCTCCCCAGCGCAGAGCCTCGCGAAAGGTCGGCGCGGCGACCGGCAGGACCATAAACTCTTGAAAGTCGGTGGAGTTCGCGGCATGCTGGCCGCCGTTGAGGATGTTCATCATGGGTACGGGCAAGGTATCGGCAAACGCGCCGCCGAGGTACCGGTAGAGCGGCAAGCCGACGCACGCTGCCGCCGCCTTTGCCGCCGCCAGCGAGACCGCCAAGACCGCATTCGCGCCCAATCCGCTCTTGTTCGGCGTGCCGTCCAAGTCCTGCAGCGCCCGGTCCAGCCGGGCCTGTTCGGTGGCATCTTCACCTACCAGGGCTGGCGCGATGGTCTGGTTGATATGACCGACCGCCTTGAGCACTCCCTTGCCACCGTAGCGGGCGTCGTCGCCGTCCCGCAGTTCCCTCGCCTCGTGGACGCCGGTGGAAGCGCCGGAGGGGACGCCAGCCCAGCCCATGGCCCCGCAGGCCAACCGCACTTCCGCCTCAACTGTGGGATTGCCGCGAGAATCCAGAATTTCACGGCCCTGAATGTCACTAATCGTGCTCGCGCTCACAGGCAGTGTCCTCCCATCGGGGTCTATGCCAAGGTTGACTGAATCCGGGCGGCTCGAATTGTATTCTCGATCAGCATCGCATTCGTCACCGGGCCCACACCGCCCGGGACCGGCGTGATGGCGCTCGCAATCTTACTCACGGCGTCGTATTGTACGTCGCCGGCCAGGCCGTCCGGCGTCACGTTGATGCCGACGTCCACCACCACCGCGCCCGGCTTGACCATGTCCGGCGTGACGAAATTTGCTTTGCCCATGGCCGCCACCAGAATGTCGGCCTGTCTTGTGTGTGACGCAAGCTCCGCGGTGCGGCTGTGGCAGACGGTAACCGTGGCGTCGTGGGCGATGAGCAGGGCTGCCAGGGGACGGCCCACCACGTTGCTGCGGCCAATGAGTACGGTGTGCTTGCCGCTCAACATGATCTCGTAGTGGCGCAACAGGTGAATAACCGCCGCGGGCGTATTCGGCACGAATGTCCCCGTTTCCAGGTATTCGCCACCCAAGAACAGCCGGCCGGCATTCAATGGATGCAAACCATCTACGTCTTTGCGCGGGTCCAGCAACGAGGCGATGAATTCGGCGCCCCAGTCTTCGGGCAGCGGCCAACCCAGCATGATGCCGGCAACACGAGGGTCCGCGTTCAGGCGGCAAATCCTGCCAATGAACTGCTCTCGGTCAGTGGCGGGAAGCGTATGCTCCTGGAACTCCATGTCCACCCGCTGGCACAAATTCCGAATTTGGCGAAAGTAACTCGTTGACGCCTTGTCCTCTCCGGCGCGCACCACGGCAAGTGTCAGGGGATGCCCCAGACGATTCTGGATATCCTCTAGTTCGTCGCGGTGCCGCCGCCTCAAGGCGCGCGCGAGGGGACGCCCGTCAAGCTCTATTGCCATATCGTGTTGCCTCTACTACTCAGGTCGCCTGCGAAATGCCCACCGGTCTCTCTGTTTCGTTCTTCGCGGAGAGGGAATAAGCGCTGCCGGTTTGCCCACTGACGCGCGCAGGTGTGGTTAGCCAACGATCCTACTCTATGAGCGACAGCGCTTCCTCGCGTAATGACTCCATGGACACATAGGCCCCAAGGCGCTTCCGCATGGCGGCCACGACGGCTTGGTTCTTGATGAATCCCAGGCTAGACTTGATTGTCGCCACGCTTCCTTGCAGGGCTGCCTCCGCCAAGACCACGGCTGAGACAGAATCCGCGATCAGATTGGCGTTGCCGTGTTTGGCAAGCCAGAGTCCTTGCTTGCCAACGTCCAGGCACGCGTCCGCGATATCAAACAGCACCTCGGTAGCCGCTACCGACGCCTGCTGAATGTGCGCGGAGCGGGCGGCGCGTTCCGCCTGAGTACTCCGGGGCATGCCAAAACCGGCTCCCACAACGCCGTAGGCGTCTATGTCCTTCTGCACCAAGCCTTCGAGTGTGCGCAGGGAGTCTCGGCATTGGTTCAGCCGCTCTTCTACATCCTCAGCAATGGCCGCATGTTTCTTGTTGCCGATGGTGTAGTTGGCGACCATGGCGCTCAAACCGGCGGCAAGCGCTCCGGCCAGGGCCGCGGCGCTGCCCCCGCCAGGCGTGGGTTCCCGCGCGGCCAGGGACGACAGGTAATCGTGGACGCTGTGCCGGGTAATGACCAGGTTTTCGCTGTCCGCTTTGTCACTCATCACACTTCACTCCACCACCGGGCCGGAACGACTCCGGGAACGACTATACGGCCATTCTCCAGACGGACACAACCCTCGGCAAACCACTGGACGACGAGGGGCAAGAGACGGTGCTCTTGGGCGAGTATTCGGTTGGCCAGAGTGTCCACGGTGTCATCGGGCAGCACCGGCACGGCAGCCTGTGCGACAATTGGCCCGCCGTCAACGTCGTCGGTCACGATATGCACGGTGCATCCCGCAATCTTCACGCCGGCTGCCAGCGCATCCGCCTGCGGCTTGGGATTGATCCCGCCGGCAAAAGCCGGCAGCAAAGACGGGTGCACATTGATCATGCGGTTGGGAAAGGCCTGGGTCCATGCCGGCGAGAGAATGCGGTCGAAGCCGGCCAATACCACCAAATCCGCTCCGTGTTCCTGTGCGATCCGCAGCATCGCCTCATCGTGCGCAGCGCGGGAGGCAAAGTCCCGCCGCACCGCAACGTAGGTTGCGAGGCCGGCCGCTTCCGCGCGCTCTACCCCCGGCGCGTCGCTATGGTTGCAAATGACGGCCACGATATCCGCGGCGAGTTGCCCATCCGCGATAGCGTCGATCAGCGCCTGCAGGTTGCTGCCTCGTCCCGAAATGAGCACCGCCACACGCAACGCCGCCCCTTGAGCCGGTGTCGACAAGTTGCCTCCTGTTCTTCGCTGCCGCCAGTGCGCCTCAACGCGGGATAGTGACGCGCGGTTCGCCCGATTCCGCCTCAACCATGCCAATGCGACAAAGGCCCGCATTCAGTCGCAGTGCCTCGACCGCGTCCCGCTCAGAGCAAATCACCACGTAGCCCACACCCATATTAAACGTCCGGCACATCTCGGCAAATGCCACCTGCCCCCGTTCCTGGATGAGCGCAAAAATGGGCGGCACCGGCCAAGTGCCCCAGTCCAGCCGCACCCGCGTACCGTGGGACAAGACCCGGGGGATATTGTCCCACAGGCCGCCGCCGGTGATGTGCGCCATGCCCTTTATGTCTAGTTTGTCAAGCAATTGCCGTACCGGATGCAAGTAGCACGTGTGCACCGCCAGCAGTGCGTCCGCCAGGGTTGTGCCCAACGACGGCACGCAAGCTTCCAGCGGTTCCTCTGCCAGGATGCGCCGGGCCAAACTGTAGCCGTTGGTATGCAAGCCATTGCTGGGAAATGCCAGCACGGCGTCTCCCGGGGTGATGCGCGTACCGTCGACTATGCGGTCGCGCTCCACCGCGCCCACAATGGTGCCGACCAAATCGAAGTCGCCGTCGGCGTAGAGATCGGGCATTTCCGCCAGTTCACCGCCGAGCAGCGCGCAGCCCGCCGCTTTACAGGCCGCCGCCGCGCCCGCGACGATGTTCCGTATGGCTTCCGGCGCCACCTGCCCCACACCCACGTAGTCCAAGAAGAACAGCGGACTCGCGCCCAGGGTCAGGATGTCGTTCACGCAGTGGTTGACCAGGTCCTGCCCCACCGTGGCGTAGCGCCCCAGTTGAGCCGCCAGCACCACTTTTGTGCCCACGCCGTCCGTGCTGGCAACCAACACCGGCTCGTTTATGTCCCGGGGCATCTGGAAGAGGCCGCCAAAGCCGCCGATGCCGTTGAGCACATCGGGGCCATGGGTGGCTTCGACGGCGGACCTAAATTGCTGTACCGCGGCCGCGCCGGCGTCTATATCCACACCGGCTTGCCGGTATGTTGCGGGGAGGTTGCGCGTTTCAGGCATAGTCTTGCAGTCACCGATCAACCAGCGTCGCCGCCGGGTCAGACGCCGCCGCTGCGCCGGGCGGCACACGTCGCCACAAGTGCTCTCTTGCCGCGCAGCAGGGAGCGATTCGGTCGGAGGCCACGCGCAGCAAGACTGCCTTGCGGCCCATGGCGGCTATCCTACGACACCGGAGCGCGCACTTCTTCGAGCGACAGCTTGTCGAATTCCATTTGCACGGGCACCGGATAGTCGCCGTTGAAGCACGCCAGGCAGAAGCGGTCGTACGGCAGGCCCACGGCGTCTACAATGCCCTCGATGCTCAAGTAGCCCAGGCTGTCCGCCTGGATCACGGCCCCTACCGCTGCTTCCGCTTCTTCCCGAGACCGGAACATGGAAGCGATAATCTCACCGCGTGTGGGCATATCCACGCCCAGGAAGCACGGATGGCGAATCGGCGGCGCCGCAATCCGCACGTGTACTTCGGCCGCGCCTACTTGCCGCAGCATTTTGACGATAGGTTGGGTGTTGGTGCCGCGCACAATGGAGTCGTCCACCACGACGACCCGCTGGCCCTCGATGACTTCCGGCATGGGATTGTATTTGAGCTGCACGCCCTGGCGCCGCAGTTTATCGGTGGGCTGAATGAACGTACGGTGGATGTAGCGATTGCGCACCAAACCGTCCCGCAACGGCAGACCGCTTTCTTCGGCAAATCCTTGAGCGGCGGCAATAGCGCACTCCGGCACACCCATCACCAGGTCGGCGGTGGGCGCAGGGCGTTCTCGCGCGAGCTGACGCCCCATTTCGCGGCGGGCCTGATAGAGCAGCCGGTCCTCGATGTATGAATCCGGTCGAGCGAGATACATGAACTCGAACATGCAAACGGCCCGTTTGGTGACGGGTTGAATGCGGTATGAACGCAGTCCTTCGGCGCCCACGGAGATCAACTCTCCGGGCTCGATTTCCCGCACGAATTCCGCGCCGACCGTATTCAGCGCGCAGCTTTCGGATGCGACAACCCACGCGCCGTCTACGGAGCCCAAGCACAGCGGCCGGTTGCCCAACGGGTCGCGCGCAGCAAGAAAGTGGTCGTTGGTCGCCATGAGAAAGCTGTACGACCCAACCAGGCGGGGCAACGTGTGCAGCAGTTTTTCCGGCCACGTTGCGCCGGGCGCGAGGGCGATCAACCAGGCAGCGACTTCACTATCCGTCGAGGACTTGGGGCGCACCCCTACTTCCTCGAGTTCGCCCAGCAACTGGTCGGCATTGACAAGGTTGCCGTTATGGGCCAGCGCGAACGGGCCCAGCTGCCCTTCCACGAAAATCGGCTGGGAGTTGTCCTCGCGGCTGGAGCCCTTGGTGGAATAGCGGGTATGGCCGATTGCCAAAATGCCCTGCAGGTCGTCGAGGATTTCTTCGGAGAACACGTGGGAAACAAGGCCCATGCGGCGGTAGACCTGCATCTGCGTGCCGTCGGCGCTGGCGATGCCGGCGCTTTCCTGACCGCGATGCTGGAGGGCGTGCAAGCCAAAGTACGTGAGTTTCGCGACGTCCAGATTGGGGGCGTATATGCCGAACACGCCGCACGCCTCACGCGGCGAGTCAGACTCAGCGGTAGCCAGTGTAGGATCCATGCGGCTCGCCTTAACTCTGTGATGCCGAGAGGCTATTGCCCGTCCGTAATGGGCGTCTCTGCCAATCCATTTTGCCACGCCTGCCGCGCGGATGCCAGTGGCACGTCCACGCAGTCTCCCAGCACGAGGGCATCGCCGCCAACGTTCCCGACGGCGGCAAACGGCACGCCGTGCTCGGCGGCGACGGCTGTTGCCGCCTCCGCGTGGGCTTGCGGCAGGCTGAGGACAATACGTGACTGCCCCTCGCCGAACAACAGGCCATCCAGCCGCCCCGCGCCGAAAATGGTGACGCGGCAGCCAATTCCGCCGGCTATGGCGCTCTCGGCCAGGGCTACGGCCAGACCGCCCTGGGAGCAGTCGTGGGCGCTGCTGACAAGCCCGGCGCGTATGAGCTGTCGACACGCAGCCTGGACCGCCGCTTCCAACGGAAGATCTAGCTCCGGCGCATGGCCGGCGACTACGCCCCGCAGCGACGCCAGGTACTCGCTCCCGCCCAAATAGTCGCTCTGCGGCCCCAGCAGCGCAATGACGTCTCCCGCCTGCTTGAAAGCGCACGAGACGTGCTGCTCTACTGCGTCCAGCTTGCCAACCATGCCTACCATCGGCGTGGGATAGATGGGCTGGCCGCGGGTCTCGTTATACAGGCTGACATTGCCGCTCACCACCGGCAGGCCCAACGCTGCGCACGCCGCCGCCATGCCGCGCACCACCTGCTCCAGTTGGTAGTAGACGCCGGGCTTTTCCGGGTTGCCAAAGTTGAGGCAATTGGTGAGGGCCAGCGGCTCCGCGCCGACACAGGACAGATTTCGCGCCGCCTCCGCGACGGCGCTGGCCCCGCCCGTAAAGGGGTCCAGGTAGCAGTACTGGCCGTTGCCGTCTATAGTCACGGCCAGGCCGGCCGGCGTGCCCTTCATGCGCAGTATCGCCGCATCGCCGCCCGGGCCCTGGACCGTGTTAACTTGCACGCTGTAGTCGAACTGCCGGTAGACGCCTTCTTTGCTCGCGACATTGAGGCTGCCGAGCAACGCCAGCAGGGCTTCACCGTAGTCCGGCGGCTCCGGCACGGACTCAAGGGCGAAGCCGTGAGCGGCGCGCAGGTAGTCCGGCGCGACGCCCTGCCGCACGTACGTAGGCGCGTCGGCCAGCAGGTTGGCGGGAATCTCCGCAACGGCCGTGGCGCCGTTGCGGACGCGAACCAGGCCATCGTCAGTTACCTTGCCAATCACGGTGGAGTGCAGACTCCAACGCGAGAATATGGCCGAGACGTCGGCTTCAGCGCCCTGGCGCACAATGGCCAGCATGCGTTCCTGGCTCTCACTGAGCATGATTTCGTAGGGCTGCATGCCGTCTTCCCGGCAGGGCACGCGGCTAACGTCGATCTCTACACCGCTGCCGCCCTTGTGGGCAGCCTCTACCGCGGAACTGGTCAGCCCCGCCGCGCCCAAGTCCTGCAAGCCCACCAGGTAGTCGGTCTCTCTCAATTC
>JAJEAH010000018.1 GCA_022824225.1 Chloroflexota bacterium | reverse complement strand
AAGGGGTGTAGCTGGTCAGGAATTCACCCCGCAGGATCAGAGCGTTGACGATGCTGGGAATGAAGTGGTTGTAACTGCCGGCTCCCAGAAAACTCGGCATGGTCTGCACATTCGCGTTCTGCTGGGCCAACTCTTGCAGGTGCCGCAGGACCTCTGGTTCCGCCATGCCGGGCGGCAGGTCGAGTGTGGGATGGCGTACGTCCGCGGGAATGTCGTGGAAGAGTTCCGCGCTGCTCGCCACGCCGATGGCGCGCAGCATGGCCTCCCGGTCTTCATCACTGTGTGGTACGTAGTCCATGGCGCCTTCTCATTGCAACGCTAGTCAAGTGTGAAAAATGTGTGCCGGATTGGTGCAGCACCCAAGAACGCAACTCCGGTCGCGCGAATCGGCAAGTCCTTGCCGCCTCTCCTTGCGCCCGGCGCCGTGCCGCCGTCAACGTCTGCCCCGTCGTTGGGCGGCAGTAGTACATCGCGGAACCCCACGAAGCGGCCGCGGTTAGGATGGCTCCGGCAACAGTCTGTGGCCGCGTCCGGCGTGCGCTGCCGCTCACAGGGCTTAGCGACGCAGGGCGTGTGCCGCGGCGCAACCGCCGTGCAGACCGCGATAGCGCGGCGCGCTACTGCGCGGCGGCGTCGGCCAGCACCGCTTTGTAGCCCTCAGCGTCCAGCAGCGTGGCCCATTCTTCTTCCAGGTTCGTGGGCCGGAGTTTCAGCATCCAGCCGTCTGCATACGGCGAATCGTTGACCAGTTCCGGGTTTTCCTCAAGTTCTTCATTCACCGCTACAACTTCACCGGCAAGCGGCGCATAGAGGTCGGAAGCCGTCTTGACCGACTCGACCACGCCAAACTCGCCCATCAACTCCACGTGGTCGCCGGGCTGGGGCAACTCGACGTAGACGATGTCGCCGAGTTCGCCCTGGGCGTAGTCGGTGATGCCGATGACGCACAGGTCGCCCTCCATGCGCGCCCACTCGTGCTCCTTGGTGTAGCACAATTCAGCCGGAATGTTCATATACTTCTCCGTCTCCGTGGGGGTGCAGCCGTCTCATCAGGCGGGCGCGTTGACGCACCGCCCGCAAGGACGAGGGAATCTCACTTGTCATGCGCTACGTGTTTTCGTCGAAATCCATCGCCATGCGCGCGCGGTCTGCGGCGCCGCGTTTGCCGACGGGATCGCGCCGTGGCGAGAGGGCGCTTGGGTACGCGGCACGCTATTCAACTCCCACGCCGGTAGAATGGGAGCGCTATGACCTGCGCGCCGCGCAACTGCGCGCGAATGCGCACCTGGACCGTCGCGCCCGGCGGCGCCGCGCCCGGTTCCACGAAGGCCATGGCGATGGCCTTCTGCAGCGTTGGACTGAACGTGCCGCTGGTAACGGCGCCGACTTCCGTATCGTTCACAACAACGGGGCACCCATCCCGCGCGATGCCGCGATCGATGAGGTGCAAGCCGATCAGCTCTTTGTTCGGGCCTGCCTTGCGCGCGGCCAGCAGCGCCTGCTTGCCGACGAAGCTCCGGCCCTTGGTGCGCACAAAGCGCTTCAGGCCCGCGTCGTAGGGCGTGGTCGCTTCATCCAACTCGTGGCCGTACAACGGCAACGCGGCCTCCAGGCGCAGCGTATCGCGGGCGCCTAGGCCGACGGGCGCGATATCGTGGGAAGCTCCATGCGCCAGCAACGCGGCCCAGGCCTCCGGCGCGGCGGCGGCGGGCACGAACAACTCAAAACCGTCCTCGCCGGTATAGCCGGTACGCGTGATGGCGATCTCATTGCCCAGGAACAATCCCTGCGTGGCGCGATAGTAGCCCACGCCGGCAAGATCGGCATCCTCTACCATGCTCTGCAGCAAGGGCAGCGCGCCAGGCCCTTGCACCGCGAGGAGCGCGAGGGCGCTGTTGACGACCGCAATATCGATTTCCCAGTGCTGGCTGGTGTTCTGGTGTTCCAGCCACGCGACGATCTTGTCCGTGTTCGAGGCATTGACCACCAGCCGGTAGTGTGTGGGCAGCCGGTAGATGAGCACATCGTCCAGCACGCCGCCGTCCGGTCGGCACACCAGGCTATAGCGAATCTGGTTGAGCGCCAGGTCGCTGACCTTGTTGGTGAGGATGCCGTCCAGAAACGCGGCAACGCCGCTGCCGGCAAAGTCCAGAATGCCCATGTGGCTGATGTCGAACAGGCCCACCGCGTTGCGCACGGCCTGATGTTCGGCGATCACGCCCGCGTATTGCACGGGCATCTCCCAGCCCGCGAAAGGCACGATGCGCGCGCCAGCCGCGGCGTGGGTGTCATAGAGGGGCGTGCGTTTGAGTGGCGTTGTCATGCGGCGCTGCAACCTGCGGTGGGACGATAGATTTTACTATGCGTTTCTACGCTCATTCTACCCAGTAACGTGCAAGCCTTCAACGTGCCGCGCTCGCGGTGCGGCCCGCGCGCCGGTTGAGGGTACGGTTTCGGGCTGCGCTTGCGTCTGCGCACGAGGTTCCTGCCCGTCGGGAGGCGGTGTTGGGCCCGTGATACAATGGCGCGCAGGGAAAGGACTCCTCCATGCCTCAACTGCTCCTGCTTGGGCTTGACCCGCGCGGCAAGGACGAGCTTGCCGCTGCGGCGGTTGCACACTTGACATCAAATGCGCCGCTGCTTGCCGCCAACCCGCAGCATCCGCTCATTCAGCTCATGCAGCGGCAAGTTGGCGGGCGCGCGCGGGCTGCAGGTGAGGCGAGCATTCGCGGCCTGCTCGCGGTGGGCGAGAATGCCGTCTACGTGGCTATCGGCCACCCGATGCTCGACGACGGCCAGGCCCGCGCACTGCACCGGCAGGCGACGGCGGCGGGATGGCAGGTGCGGGTGGAAGCCGCGCCTTCTCTACTCGAGTTGGCCTATACCCGCCTGGACCTGGACGGCGCGCCGCATGCCGTGCTGGCGGGCCCGGACCTTGGGAGAGGCATGGCGGATGCCGGACTCCTCGTCTTGGCTGCCAACCTGCCGCCCCGCGCGCTGCGCGATCTGGCGCGGCAGTATCCCACGGTCCACGACGTTCACCTGCTGTACCGCGAAAACGGGCACGGCGTCGGGCCGAAAACTCTGCCGCTCCGCAAGGCGCTGACCCTCAGTCCCGACATTCTCTACATACCTCCTGCCGCGCCGCTGGAACGCTTGCAGAGCCCGGAAACACTGCGCTGGATCATGGCGCGCCTGCGCGCCCCGGACGGGTGTCCGTGGGACCAGGAGCAGACGCTGCACACCCTCAAACGGCACTTGCTGGAAGAAACGGCGGAAGTGCTGGACGCCATGGACGAGGAAGACATGGACGCATTGCGGGAGGAACTGGGCGATCTGCTGTTGCAGGTCTACTTCCAGGCCCAAGTTGCGGAGGAACAGGGCGACTTTGCGTTCGAGGACGTCGTCCGCGCCATCAACGAGAAACTGGTGCGGCGGCATCCTCACGTGTTTGGCGACGAGGCCGTCGGCAGCGCGGCGCAGGCCCTCGCCAACTGGGAGCATATCAAGCGCCAGGAACACGCCGCCCGGGGCAAGGAACGGTATTCCGTGCTCGACCGGGTGCCGCGGTCGCTCTCCGGCTTGGCAACGGCGCAAGCTATCGGCAAGGCCGTAGCCAAGGTGGGTTTCGACTGGCCGGACGTGCAGGACGTGCTGGTGAAACTGCGGGAAGAGATCGACGAACTGGTAGAGGCTGAAACCCCCGAACATCGCCGCGAGGAATTCGGTGACGTGCTGTTCGTGCTGGCGCAGGTGGCGAAGTGGCTCGAAATCGATGCGGAGGAAGCGCTGCGCGGGGCAAACGGCAAATTCCGGCAGCGCTTTGCCTACATGGAGGACGTCGCCCGCCGCGCGGGGAGCGATCTGAGCGACTACTCGGCAGAGAAGCTTGACTCGTTGTGGGAAGAGGCCAAGCTGGCTACCAGCAATCCTTGGAGTTGCCCCCGCTAGTGACATCGTGGCAACGCCGCCTCTTTCCCATGCTGCTGGCCGCCTTCATCGCGCAAGTCGGCGTGCCGGCGTTCCTGCCGTTCATGCCCCTCTACATGGCAGAGCTTGGCATTCAGGACGTGGGCTTGGCCGCGCGATGGAGCGGTGTCCTGGTGGCGGTCACGCCGCTCACGTCCACGGTGACCGTGCCCTACCTGGGCCTGCTGGGCGACCGCATCGGCCTGAAGCGCCTCGGCCTGATCGGCATCGTGGCCGGTGGGTTTGCCATTGCGGCCCTGGCGCTTGCGACAAATCCGTGGCATTTGCTCGTGGGCCGCATTCTCTTTGGGGTCTGCGGCGTGTATTGGACGTTCTTCTCGGCAGCCGTAGCGGAGCACGCGCCCCGCGAGCACATGGTGCGGGCGTTCGGTTGGCTGCAGATGGCGAATTTTGGCGCGGTCATTATCGCGCCGGTGCTTGGCGGTCTGTTGGCCTCGGCGTTGGGCCTGCGCGCGGTCTTCATCTTGGCGGGAGTGCTCTTCTGGTTTGCGGCGGTAATCATTGTATTCTGGTACGCGGGCGGCGAGCGGCTGACGACCCAGCCCGCCGCCGTCACCGGCTCGCCCTGGCAACTCATCTTGGCGCAGCCGCAGATGTCGATGCTCGCCTTGGTGCTGTTGGTCTCGTTCTACGCTGAGGGCAGCACGCTCCCCATCATTCCGCTCTACGTGCAGACGCTGGGCGTGGCCCCGGATCGGGTGGCGGCGATGGTGGGGTTGATCACGGCCTTGAGCGCCGCCACGTTCGTGGCGGCCAATGCCCTCGTGGGTAAAGTTGTGCCCGCGCGGCTGGCGCACGTTGCCGTGCTGCCGGGACTTATCGGCGCCGCCGTCGTCTGTGTGCCGCTGTTTCTCGCCAGCCAATTGTGGCACTTGCTTGTGTTCCGCCCGCTGCTTTCGTTCTTTACCGGCACGATCCCGGCGCTGGTCTATACTGCGGCGGAGCCGTTCGTGCCGCCGGAACGCCGGGGTACGGGTTTCGGCTTGCTCACGAGCGTCAGCCTCGGTGGCAGCGCCTTCGGCCGGGTGGCCAGCGGCATGGTGGCCTCGCTTTCCCTCTCCGGCGTCTTTCTGGTGGACGGCGTGCTGCTCCTGGGCGGGTTCGGCCTCTACGCCGCCATGCGCCGCCGTTTGCCGTACCCGCGAGTGGACACGGACGGGTGATGCCGCTTCGCTCTCCGGTTTGTCGGCAAGAGGCAGTCCGCGCTAGCATTAAGAATGTGCGCAAGGCCGCGCAATCCGCAGTCTCCCGCTTTTCGCGGCGGCTGGCGGCACAGGCGGCGCGACGGTGCCCATGGCGAATCGGACACGTCCCCGGACCGGGACATCCCTTATCGTGCAGGGCTGGCGGCCGGCGTCCAACATTGCAGAAAATTGAGGTTGGCTGTGTGAACGTCTTTGTTACCGGTGGCGCCGGGTATATCGGCAGCGTCGTTGCGGAAGTGCTGCTGGATAGCGGCCATGACGTCGTGGTATTCGATAGCTTCGAGACCGGACACCGGGGGGCGGTCGATCCCCGCGCCGCGCTCATCCAGGGGGATACCGCCGACGCCGCCGGTGTGCGCAAGGCCGTGGGCGCCGCCGCGCCGGACGTGGTGGTCCACATGGCGGCGTACATCCAGATGGGTGAATCCATGCAAGACCCGGGCAAGTATTTTCGCAACAATGCCGCCCACACGTTAAACGTCCTCGACGCCATGCTGGCGGCGGACGTGCCCCACGTGCTCTTGTCGTCTACCGCGGGGGTCTACGGCACGCCGGAGGCGCTGCCCATGCAGGAAGATCACCCCATCGCGCCGCTCAATCCGTACAGCGAGAGCAAGTGGCAAGTCGAGAACATCATCCGGTGGTACGCGGCTGCCCACGGTATTGCCGCTACCGTCTTTCGCTTCTTCAACGCCGCGGGCGCCACGGCCAAATTTGGCGAGGACCACCGTCCGGAAAGCCACCTCATTCCCATTGTGCTGCAAGTCGCCCTGGGCGAACGGCCGCGCCTGGATCTCTACGGCACGGACTACCCGACCCGCGACGGCACCGCGAGCCGGGACTACATCCACGTGCGCGATCTGGCCAACGCGCACCTGCTGGCGATAGAGAAGATGGCATCCCGCCCCGGAGCGAGTACGGGGCAGGAATTGTCCGCAAATGACGGAAAGACAGGCAGCGGCGAATCGGATTCTCTGGAAAACGAACGGGAACGCACGGGGAATGGCAGCGGGGGCGTGACCGTGTACAACATCGGTAGCGAAGCGGGCGCGACGAACCTGGAGGTCATCGAGACGGCGCGGCGGATTACGGGCCGGCCGATACCGGTGCGGGAGTGCCCCCGCCGTCCGGGGGATGCGGCGGCCTCGCTGGCAAGTTCGGCAAAAATTCGCCGCGAACTCGGCTGGAAACCGGCCCACTCGGACTTGGAAACCATCATTGGCAGCGCGTGGGACTGGCGCCAGCGTCATCCGCAGGGCTACTAAACTCCCACCTGCTCTTTGGGAGCTACTTTGGGTGTGAATGAGCACGTGCTTGGCGCAGAACCTGGCGGGCGTGGATTGAGACCGTTCGCACTGAGCTTGTCGAAGTGCGCGGGTGAGAGGGCGGAGTAGCGCGATTCCCCTCATGATCTGTGCTTCGACAAGCTCAGCACGAGCGGAAAGGGAGTGGGCAAGCCCAGCACGGACGGGAAGGGAATGGACAGGCTCAGCACAAACGGGATAGGGCTTTGGGTGTGAGGATCAGGTCAAGTGCTATGCGGACATCGGGTGTATTGCAGCGCAGATCACTCGTGGGCAACTCACAGACTCGTCATGCCCTGTCCTGCGGCAGCTTGGGCGGGGCCAGGCGGAATAGCAAGCAGACTCCGGGAGGTTAGCCACGTTGCGCGTTGACTTGCACACCCATACGCTCTACTCGCATGATTCTGAACTGCCGCTGGATGTGGCCGTGCGCGGCTGGCAGCGGGAAGGCATCGACTGCGTGGCGGTCACGGACCACAACACCATCGCCGGCGCTTTGGCCATGCGGGACTGGGCGCCGCTGCGCGTGATCGCGGCCAGCGAGATCATGACCTGCGAAGGCGAAATCATCGGCCTCTTCATCCAGGACGACATTCCCCGGGACCTAACGCCGGAAGAGACGGTCCGGCGTATTCGTGAGCAAGCAGGCCTCGTGATGATTCCGCATCCCTTCGACCGCTTCCGCCGCTCGCGCCTTGCCACCGACGCCCTGTTGCGCATCTTGCCTCACGTGGACATCCTGGAAGTCTTCAATGCGCGCACCGCGTTCGGCTGGGACAACCGCCGGGCGGAAAAGTTCGCAATAGCCCACGGGCTAACGCAGGCGGTGGGCAGCGATTCCCATACGGCCCGCGAGTTGGGCCGCGCCTACGTGGAGATGTCGGACTTTTCTACGCCACAGGAGTTTCTGGCGGCCTTGCGCGCCGGCAGCCTGGTCAAGCGCAAGAGTCCGTGGCTCGTGCACGCCTCCACCCGCTGGACCAAGTTGCGCTCGCTCTTTGGCTAGACCGGCGCTCGCAGAAGGCCGGTAAGTGCCGCATGCGGATTGCAGAGCGTATACCTGCAAAGGGGTGCGCTAGGCCTCTTCTGATTCTTCGTCCGGCGTCACTTCGATCTTCAACTGTCCGGCCGCAAGGTCAACCACGTCTATCTCGTACGTGAAGCGGCTACCGCCCAAGTTCAGCGTTTGCCCCGTGACGGTGTGGTCGCCAGCGGTAAGCTTGACAACGGCGTAGCGGAAACTCGTATGCACGGTCTTGTATGCGCTGGTTGCGCCTACCGGGATGTCGCCAAAGTCCGCATCGGCAACACTGACACCGTTAGATCGAATTGAGATGTGTTAACGATTCTGACTGCGACGGCCACGTCTCCTCCCGTTCCGCAGCCCGCAACTGCGGCAAAGCACCACAACCCAAAGAGGACCAACCCCAAGCAGCGCAACGCGGCTCGCGCCGCCACCGCGAGTGTCCGCCCGGCTTTGCTCAACGGTTGCGGGCGCTAGCTGCGCAAACACGTCCTATTGGTCCACCACGCTGCCGTCCACGTGCAGCCGGGCGCCGGTGGGACGCGGCACGGGCGGATGCTTGGCGGCAGCATCGGGCATGAGCTCGATGCCGATGCCGGGCGCGTCGGGGATGAGAAGGAAGCCCTGCTCGCACCGCACCGGCGTCTGCACGATTTCGCTCTTCGGCGGCCGGTCTTCGCCAATGGGATATTCCTGGATGGCGAAGTTGGGAATGCAGGCGGCCACCTGCAGGCATGCGGCGGTGCTCACCGGCGACAGCGGATTGTGCGGCACCACGCCCACATAGTGCGCCTCGGCCAGCGCCGCGATCTTCTTCGTGCCGGAGATGCCGCCGGCGAGACACACGTCGGGCCGCACGTACTGCACCGCGCCGCGGGTGAGCAGCATCTGGAATTCGTGAAGCGTGTGCAAGCGCTCGCCGGTGGCGATGGGTATGCCAATTTTCTCGGCAATCTGCGCCATGGCGTCAAAGCTGTCGGGCAGCGTGGGGTCTTCGTAGAAATATGGGTGGTACGGCTCGATGCTGCGCGCCAGCACCACTGCCTCGGCGGGCGTCAACTGCCGGTGAATCTCGATGCAGAGGTCAACGTCGGTGCCCACGGCTTCGCGGTACTGCCGCACGTGGTCGGCGGCCTCGCCAATCCTGGCGGCGTGGGTCTTGAAGAAGGGCACGTCACGTCCTTCATCGAGCAGAGGATTAAGATGACCGACAGCGGTGAAACCCTTCTCGCGCGCCTCCACGCAGCCCCGCACCTGCTCTGCGATGGAGCGGCCGTAGACGTGGTAGTAGACCCGCGCCTTGTCGCGGCACTTGCCCCCAAGCAGGTCGTAGACCGGCACGCCGTGGGCCTTGCCCTTGATGTCCCACAATGCGATGTCAATGGCAGAGAGCGCGCCCATGATAGCCGCGCCGCGAAAGTGGGCGGTGCGGTACATGACGTTCCAGTGGTGCTCGATGCGGCCGGGGTCTTCGCCGATCAGGTACGCGCCGAATTTCTCCAGCGCGGCGTGGGATGCCTCCAGGTGTCCCCACGTGCCGGACTCGCCCAGGCCGGTAATGCCGGCGTCGGTCTCGATTTGCACGAAGAGAAAACGGTCGATGGGCAGCGCGCGCACGGCGGTGATTTTCATGGTGTCGTGTCTCCTTAGTGGCGGAAGTACAGAACAACCTTCGTTGTCGGCACAGGAATGTGGCTGTTCGTATACTAGCGATTCTGAGGAGACGGAGCTAGAGGTGAACAATCCGGTATTCAGTAGATGGCGGCTTGTAGGCTTTGCCGGCAGTGTTCACAACATGCGGCATTCATGGAAGGTTGTGTCAGGGCAGGCAGCGTGCAAATCAAACCGGGCGGCGGGTTCTGTCATTCCGAGTGGAGCGTTCTGTCAGTCCGAGTGGAGCGAGGAATCTATGTGAGTCGCCGACTCTAGATTCCTCGCTCCACTCGGAATGACAGTTGGCGGGTGGCTCAGGCCAAGCCGGTGGCTCAGGCCAAGCCGGTGGTTCAGGCCAAGGTTGGGAGGTCGCTCACACCAAGAGTCGACCACGTGTCTTGACACACTCTGTCTCTTCACGCGCGCCAACTCTTCCCACTTGCCGGCCTGAGCCTGATTAAACCAATCGCTGAATAAACAGAATTGGCGGGCAGATGCGCAAACTGGGCAGGCAATTCGCGCGCGCTCTGCCGGATGCGGTATCTTCAATGGGGACCGCGTGTGCGTTGGCCTGGCGCGAGCCGGCGCGTACACATGGGCGCAGAGGGTCCAAATCAACCGCAGACCGGGTGCGCGTAGGACGACCGGACCGGTTGCCCCGATGGGAGTTGGAAAATCGGTTTACCCGGTAGTGAAGCGCAGGCACGTGACGAAGAGCCGGTATACGATAGACCGAGGGAGAGCCCACAAACGGAGAGCCCAGAAAGGCGCGAAACCCGTTAGTGCTGAGCTCGTCGAAGCATGAACGGGTTTCGCCAACGTGCAGAGGCTCTCTTTGCCCTGCGGCAAGCTCGGGGCGTACGTGGCTCGCGCAGAACAAGGGATCGCAACGTGCTCTAAGATTGACGGACCGCGGATTGGTAGACCTGCCCAGAGTTGGCAGTTGCCCAGGCGAGAGACCAATGCACAAACTTGACGACATCAGCGCGCACGCGTGTGCGCGCGCGTAGGCTGAAATGAGAGCGCATGGCTAGCTATCTCTTTGTGGGCGGCGGCAGCTTCATTGGCGCATATGCCGTCAGGTCGTTGCTGCGTAAAGGTCACACGGTAGCCGCCTATGACGTCAACATCCGCGATAACGCCATTCACCGCGTGCTCACCGCGGAAGAACTCGCAAGCGTTCGCTTCATCCAGGGCGATACTCTCGATCTTGTGAACCTGCTGCACAGCGCACGTGAATCGCAGGCGGAAGCCGTGGTCAGTCTGGCGGCGGCGCTCATTCCCCAGTGCCAGGCCCAGCCCTTGCTCGGCACGCGCATCAACGTCGAGGGGCTGAACAACGTCTTCGAGGCCGCGCGACTGCTCGGCTTGCGGCGGGTGGTCTGGGCGAGCTCCATTGCGGTCTTTGGGCCGCAGTCGGCCTATGCCGCAGCGCCCGACGACGACGCGCGGCACCTGCCCATGAACGTCTACGGCGCCTGCAAGTCCATGAACGAATTCATGGGCAATCACTACTTCCGGCAGTTCGGCGTGGACAACATCGGCCTGCGCTTCACGGTAGTCTACGGCCCGCACCGCCTGCGCGGCGCGCTGGCGTACCGGCTGGGCGTGGAGCTGTTGGAAAGACCCGCCCACGGTCAGCCGGGAAGGGTCCCGGCGGGTGACGGCGTGATCAACTGGCAGTACGTGGAAGATGCCGCCCAGGCGATACTGGCGGCGCTGCGCCACGACGGGCCCACGCGCACCCGGGTGTTCAACACCGGCGGCGAAGCGCTGCGGGTGCGCGAGGCCGCCGCAGCGGTGCGGGGCATCTTGCCCGAGGCGGATATTGCCGTGGAGCCGGGTGAAAGCCAGGGCATCTACCGGCTGAACATAGACGGCGCCGCGCGGGAGCTTGGCTACCATCCGGCGTATTCGTTCGCCGACGGCGCGCGGGCGACGATCAATCGCTACCGCGACCGGCAGGGCTTGCCGCCGGTATCGTAGCGCAGAAGCGTAACATGATGCAGAATGGCCGCGGGCCGGCATGCGGCGCAGGCATGCGGCGCAGCAGTGACGGCCACAGTAACAGACGAAGGAAGGCACGCATGAATTCCGGTGACCTGTTGGCGGAACTCCTCATCGCCCACGGTGTCGAATACGTCTTTGGCGCAATCGGCGGGCAGGGCTATCCCCTCAATGACGCGCTCCACCGCCGCCGCGGCCAGGCGCGCCACATTGCCGTGCGGGACGAACGCTCCAGCGCCTACGCCGCCGACGCTTACGCGCGTGTCAGCGGCAAGGTGGGCGTGTGCGACGCCGCCTTTGGCGTGGGCGTGCTCAAACTGCCGTCGGGCCTGGCCGAGGCCTACAACTCGTCCATCCCCGTGCTGGGCATACTGAGCAATGCGCCCCGCGACTGGATGGTCTGGAACGAACGCGGCGGCACCGCGCAGGGGGTCGAGCAGGTCTCACCGTTCACGCCCATTACGAAAGGCGCGTTTCGCGTGACTACCCAAAGCTCGCTGGCGGACACCGTGCGCTATAGCTTCAATCTGGCTGGGGCGGGGCGTCCCGGGCCGGTGGTGTTCGAGGTCCCGGCAGACGTATTCAAAGAGCAGTGGGACGGCGACGCAGCCGACGTGGCCGCGCATCCCCGCGCCGGGTGCTTTCCCGCCTGGCGGGCGCATCCGGACCCCGCGGACGTGTCAGCCGTGGCAGAGGTCCTCGTCAGCGCCGAGCGGCCCGTGATCGTCGCGGGCGGCGGCGCGGCGATTTCCCAGGCGTGGGATGCCTTGCGCGTCCTGGCGGAGGCGCAGCAGATACCGGTTGCGACCACGATTTCCGGCAAGGGCGTCTTTGCCGACGACCATCCCCTGGCCGTGGGCGTCATGGGCGGGCAGTACGGCTCGGAAGCGGCGAACAACGTCGTGGCCGCGGCCGACGTGGTTTTCCTGGTCGGCATGAAGTCGTCCCAGCAAGTGACCTCGGCGTGGACGCAGCCCGCGCCAACCCAGCGGATCGTTCACCTGGACGTGGACCCGGCGGAAGTCGGCAAGGTCTTTGCGGTGGAAGCGGGCATGGCGGCGGACGCCCGCGCCGGACTGGAAGCGCTGACAAGCGCGTGCGGCGCCACTAGTCGCGACCGCGGCGCGTGGCTGGCCCAAGTGTCGGGCTACAAAGCCCAGTGGCAGGACGTCATCGGCGCGGAAATGAACGATGCATCCGCCCCCATCCTGCCGCAGCATCTCATGGCGCAGATTCAAGAGCGCTTGCAGCCGGAAGACATCGTAATCTCCGATGCCAGTTTTTCCGTGGGTTGGGTGGGGTCGTTCTTGCGCGCGCTGCGCGGCGGGCAGCGCTTCCTGTTCCCCCGGGGCCTGGCAACCATGGGATTTGGCATTCCGGCCGCCATCGGCGCTCGCTTTGCCCAACCGGAAGGCAAAGTGGTGGTCGTCGTCGGCGACGGCAGCGTTACCTACGCCATCGGCGAACTGGCCGCGCTCGCCAAGTACGGCCTGGACGTCATCGTGGTGGTCTTGAACAATAGTTGCCTCGGCTATAGCAAGATGTCGGAACTGCTGAACTACAGCGCCGACTACGAGGAAGTGGACTTCCCCGACACCGAATTTGCCATGATCGCGCGGGGCTTTGGCTGCGGGGGGCTGGCCGTGAAAGAACCCGACGATCTTACTCCGGCTTTGGCGGCGGCGTTTGCCGCCAACGGCCCGGTGCTGCTGGACGTGCGCGTCGACCCCTGGCAGACGCCGGAACTCGAACTGCGGCAGCGCATGGCCGCGTTGCAGGCGCAGCAGTAGCGCGGTGGGAAAGGGAGGCGGAAGAATGCGCTTGCACGACAAAGTCGCTATCGTCACCGGCGCGGCGGGAGGCCTGGGGGCTACCTATGCCGGGGCAATCGCGCGCGAGGGCGCGCACACGGTGGTGGTGGACGTGGCCGACGGCGCTGAGACGGCGAGCGGAATCCGCGCGCGGGGCGGGAGTGCGCTCGCGCTCCAAGCGGACCTGACCGACGAGGACGCCGTAGCGCGAATGGCGGCGCGGGTGGCAGATGAGCACGGACGCATCGACATTCTGGTCAACAACGCCGGCGGCGCGGGCCAGCGTCCCGCGTCTGCGGACATCGACAAGATCGACCGGGAGCATTGGGACGAGATCATGGCCATCAACCTCACCTCCACCATGCTCTGCCTGAAACACGTAACGCCCCACATGCGGCGCCAGCGCAGCGGCAAGATCGTGAACGTCTCGTCGCGGGCGGCGCGGGGCACGGCGTGGTTCGGCCAGGTCACGCCGGAGTACATCGCCGCCAAGATCGGCGTGATCGGCCTCACCCGCCAGGTCGCCAAAGACCTCGGGCCGTTTGGCATCAACGTAAACTGTCTCGTACCGAGCTTTACCGTGAGCGGCCCGGCGTTGCAGGCCGCGTGGGACCGCATGACCGACGCGGAACGCGCGCGCATGATCGAGGCCACGCCTCTGCGCCGCCTGCCCGACCCGGAAGAGCTTGCGAGCGTCGTGGTGTTTCTTGTAAGTGACGAGTCCAGCTATGTCACCGGCGCGTGCTTGGACGTCAACGGCGGCTCGCTCATGGCATAGGTTGTGCTGTGGTGGGCGTCCACGAATGGCGCGGCTGGTCTACGTAACAGCCTCCGGTAGGAAATCGTCGTCCCAGTGGTGTGGTATATGTTTAATGGGGATGACGAGAGGAAAGTAGTCTGCCAGGACACTGCCCCCAATTTGGTTGCCTCCCGTCTTGTCCAGATTACCCAAGTTCAAGAACACTTGAGAGCCAATTGAACCAAGCCATGGCTGTTGCGCACATTGCACTACGACGCGGGGAGTATGCCGGTGGCAGCGGCGCCAGACCACCGCGCTGCGCCGTGTACACCTTGGGCTGCAAGGTGAACCAGTCTGAGACGGACGAGATTCTCCAGCGTTTCGTGCAGGCGGGATTCGCGCCGGTGGCCTTTGGGGAACCGGCGGACGTAAACGTCGTCAACACCTGTACGATCACCCACGTCGCCGACCGGAAGTCGCGCCAAATAATCCGCCGCGCCCAGGCTGCGGCCGCGCACGGCATCGTCGTGGTTACAGGCTGCTATGCGGCGGTCTCGCCGGCGGAAGCGGCGGCGGTTGTTCCCGGCGCGCTGGTGCTGCGGCGGGATGAGCAGGAAGACGTGGTCGCCATCGTTGCCGAGGCGCTGCGCGAGCGCGGCCTAAATGTGCCGGAGCCGCTCGCGCCGGAAGAGCTGGCCTACAGCGCCATGCTGCAGCCGACCCCCGCCCGGACGCGCAGCCGTGTTTTCGTGAAAGTGCAGGACGGCTGCTGGCACGCCTGCGCGTACTGCATCGTGCCCCGGGCCCGGGGCCGTTCAGTATCCCTGGCGGCCGGCGACATCGTGGGGCGGGTGCAGGCGCTCCATGCCGAGGGAGTCGCGGAGGTGGTGCTCACCGGAGTCTGCATTGGCGATTACGAGGACCCCGCCGACGGGAGCAGTCTCACGGCGCTCATACGGCGCTTGTTGGACGAAACGGCTATACCCAGAATCCGTATCAGTTCCATCAATCCCATGCACTTCGACTACGAATTTCTCGAGTTGTTTGCCCACCCGCGCATATGCCGCCACCTGCATCTGCCTTTGCAGAGCGGCAGCGCCGCGATCCTCAAACACATGAACCGGCGGCACACGCTGGACGAGTACCGGCGTATCGTGCAACGGGCACGGGACATCTGCCCCGAAATCGCGCTCACGACCGACGTGCTCGTGGGTTTCCCAGGCGAAACGGAAGCCCACTTTGAGGAAACTGCGGCCTTCATCGCTGAGATGCGCTTCGCGGACCTCCACGTCTTTCCCTATTCGGTGCGTCCGCGCACGAGCGCCGCGCACTTCGACGCCCAGGTGCCGTTTGGCGTCCGCAAGCGGCGGGTCCGGCAGTTGCTGGCGCAAGTTCCCGCCCTACGGCGGGCCTACGCCGAGCGGTTTCTCGGCGCGACGTTGGCCGTCGTCTGGGAAGAGCAGTCAGAAGCATACTGGCGCGGGAGCGCCGATAACTATCTCCGCGTATACGTCAAGAGTGATACTATGTCAGCGGGCAGCGTGGGGCTCGTGCGGATCGAGGGATTGTACAGAGACGGCGTGCGCGGCTCTCTGGCGGACAACACGTAGGTCTGGCAAACGGGCGCTCGTTGCATTGCGAGCCCGTTGCTCCTCCCGCTCTTAGCAGGGCAAAGGGGCGCCGCGCCGGTTGCGGGATGCGCTGGAGCGGGCCTGCGGCGCGCTTGTGACGATGCAACAGCCTGCGGCGGGGCGACGTTCCGTCTATGGCTGAGGGCGCAAGGCGGTCGTACTTGGGCAAGCGCGCGGGACTGAAATTCACAAAGAAGTGAGGTGAGCGATGGACTGCATCTTCTGCGGCATTGTGGACCGCAGCCTGCCAGCGGAACTCCTGCACGAGGGCGAGCACATCGTCGCGTTCCGCGACATCACGCCCCAGGCCCCGACCCACGTGCTCATCGTGCCCCGCCAGCACATCGATTCCGTTGCCGAGCTTGAGGGCGCGCACGGGGAGATGCTGAGCGAGATGATCCTGGCGGCCAATACTATCGCGCAACAGGAAGGGATTGGCGACGCGGGCTACCGGCTCGTCTTCAATTGCGGCCGCGCGGCGGGACAGTCCGTCGACCACGTGCACCTTCATTTGCTGGGTGGCCGCAAGCTCGGATGGCCTCCCGGCTAGTACGCGGCGCGCAGAGGCAGATGGAAGTGGTTGCCGCTGCGCTTTGACCGCCTGGAAACGCTACTCTATCATGAAAACGGACCCGCGAGAAGATCAGGGAGCGGCGCATGCCGTCGGTATATGACGACATAGTGGAGCGGCTGGAACAGGCGGAATCCCTGGCGGTGGCCACTGTCATTCAGACTCGCGGCTCCACGCCGCAGAAGGTCGGCGCGAAGCTCTTGGTGCACCCGGACGGCCGCACGCAAGGCACGATTGGCGGCGGTTGCGTGGAGGCCGAAGTATGGAAGGAAGCCACGGCCGCCCTGCGCACGGGGGCGTCCCGCGTGGTCGAGGTGGACTTGAACGACGACGTGATGGGCGACGTTTGCGGCGGCACGCTTTCGGTCTTCATCGACGTCTGGCAGCCGCAGGCCGCGGCCTCCCGCAGCGAGAATGGGGCATAGACGCGCGGGGCTAGAGGCAGTCCCCCCATATTGCTCCAAACCGCGCTGCTTCTCCGGCTACCTCAGACAGCCCAGGGGTCGTCTTTCCCGCCCCGCCGTCACCGCCAAGGCGAATGCGGCCTTGGAATCCCGTCTGCGTATTCCTGAAGAGTGAGAAACTCCCCGCTTGTGATTAGTTCTCAGCCAGCCGATGGAGAGCGCCCGTGCTCGATTTAGCGCGGCAGGCGGCAGCGGCGCTGGAGCGCCGGGAGCCGGCTGTTATCGCCACGGTCGTGCATGCCCGCGGACAGGGGCGAGCGGTGCCGGTCGGCGCAAAGCTCATGGTCGGCGCGGATGGTCGCGCGTGCGGTTCGCTGGGTGTGCAGACACTTGACCGCGCGGCCGGCGCGCAGGCGGCGGAGGTGTTGGCGGGCGGCGAACCGCACCTTGCCCAGTACGAGTTGAGCGGCGATCCGGCCCCCCGCCGCAGCCGCGACTACGTGCAGGTGCTCTACGAACCGCTCTTGCCGCCGGACCGGTTGCTCGTCATCGGCGCCGGCCACATTGCCGTGCCCCTGCACGAGATCGGCAGAATCCTGGACTTCGAGGTCATTGTGGTGGACGACCGGGCCGACTTCGCCACCCCGGCGCGCTTTCCCCAGGCGGACGACGTGCTCTGCATCCCGTTCAGCGACGTGCCGGCGCGGATAGCCATTGACCGCACCACCTATTTGGTCCTGGTAACGCGGGCCCATGAACACGATGAAGAAGTGTTGCGGCGGGTGGCGGACTCCCCGGCGCCATATATAGGCATGATCGGGAGCAAGCGCCGTGTGATTACCGTCTACCGGCGACTCCTGGGTGAAGGCGTATCACAGGAGCAACTGAAACGAGTCTTCGCGCCGGTGGGGTTGGCCATCAACGCGCGCACGCCCCAGGAAATTGCCGTGGCCGTCATGGCGGAAATCGTGAGTGTCAAACGTCACGGCCAGGGCAATCATTCGGCGTTGCGGGAGATGCCCCGCTCCCTGCAGGCGGTTGCCGCCGGCTCCGCCGAATCTTTGCCGGATTCCTAGCAGGCAGCGCTGCTGAGGATGCACAATTGGGCGCGAAGTGATACTCTATGGTGAATAGACTTCCAAGAGGGTAACTGGCAGCATCAGTGTTTTGTCGGGCTGGGCTTCGCAGCAACTGATAGCGAGACGTGGAGGGTTCCATGAGAATTGTGACAAGCATCTTGCTTGTACTACTGGTGATTGGCTTGAGCGCGTGCCGCATTGGCCCGACGGCTTCAGATAGGCCCCTGGACGAGCAAGCGCTGTTGGGGGATCTTGAAGAGGCGGAACAAGAGCCCGCGAACGTGGTTTTGACCATCAATCCGGATGGCATAACCCCGTCAGCCATCGCCGTGCCGCGAGGGCCCGTGCAACTGGTCATCCAGAATAGGGCGCAGCAGTCCCGGACCTTTACGCTGAGCGGCGAGGAGTTGGATGAGCAAACCGCGTCTGTTTCCGCCGGCCAAGACTACACCATGGAACTGACCCTCCCGCCCGGCATCTATGAGTTCACCGTGACCGGAGGCGGGAGCGAAATGCAGGGCGTGATTACGGCCAACATCCCGAACTCCATCTAGCGCGCACCCCATTCCGGAAGGCGTATTCGGGTCGGCAACCGGCCCGCACACGAAGAAAGCAAAACGAGCCGTGCAGATAGCTGCACGGCTCGTTGCGTTGCCGAGGGCTTAGTCCTTGCGTTCGTAGCCGGGCATGAAGCCTTCGAACATGTCCCGCTTTTGCGTCCACACGCGGTCGCCCCAGCCGTCCACCCGTGTGCCCCACTCCCACGACGGCAAGTCTTCCGGCCGCTCGGCGGTGGGGGCGGTGCCTGCCAGGTAGTCCCGGGGCAGCGCGCCTTGGCACTGGTCGGGCGGCTCGAATCCCAACAGGTGACAGACGATGGGCACGACGCTGGTCAGGTGCACGTAGCCCAAACGGTCCACCGAACGCTGATAGCCCGCTTTCAGGCCGGGCCCGTTGGTCAACATAAACGCCAGGTTCGAAGAGAGGTCAGTGCGGGCCGTCGGCAGGTAGGGGCCGTGGTGCGCGCCGTACTCGTCCGGCATGAAAACGTAGGGGTCCTGCCCCTCCGCATCGCCGCCGGGATAGCCGCTGACGTAGCCGTCTTCCATGGCATAGACGATGTCGCCGCACTGAGCCCCCCAGCAGCCGAAAAGGGCCGCATGGTGCTTCGGCAGGGCCACGGCCACGGGACACTGGCCGGTCTCTTCGTCTACCCACGACCGCAGGAGGGTGATGACTTCCCGCTGAATGCGTACGTATTCTTCCGAGCCTTCCGGCGCGTTGATGAAGAGTTCGTAGTTGCGCACTGGCGTGATGAACACTTTCGTGCGCTCCATGTCGATCTTGGTAAAGTCCTTGTTGGGATCGAAGTGGGCAACCGGCTCCGTGTAGGCCAGGTAGCCGTGGTCGTGGAGCAGGCGCGGCACGTCGGTAGCGCGGAACTGGGGGATGGCGGCGTGGTCGGACACGATGATGACGGCGGTGTCGTCCGGCGCGTCCGCCAGCAACGTGGCGAAGAGCCGGTCGGCCACCTTGTACGATTCGCGGTAAGCGCGCCAGCCCTCGGCGGCGTGTTCTTCCCGGTAGCCCGGGCACGCCGGATCGATGAGAGGCAGAAAAATGTGGTTGATGTAGTCGAAGATGTGGATGTGGGTATAGAGCAACGCGTAGTCCTGCTCTTCCAGGAGGTGCTTGCCGACCCGCGCAATCCACTGGCATTGGTATTCGATTTCCTCGATGCACGTGTCCAGGTCGGCAATGCCCCACACGTAGGGGAACACCGACGCGTGTTCGAGATAGGGACCAAAGCGCTCGACGAGTGCGCCGCTCATTTCAGGCGGCTCGCAGAAGTCGTCCGTGTGCATGATTTGCGAGCGGTAGAGCAGCAGGCGGCTGGCGTCGGGGGCTAGTTCGATGGCCTTGCAGCGAAAGGCGGCGGGCTGCTCTTTGCCCTCCACCTGGAATGAGCGGTGAATCCAGTCGGTCCACGCGCCAAGGCGAGTGCGTCCGAGCTCCGTGCGCCCGTCACGTTCGGCGCAAATGGCGACTTCGTCGTACCCGTCGCCTGCCGTATCCAGCGCCAGCCCCCAAAGCGTCTGGTTCACGCCGTCACGCTTTGTGATGATCTCGATGGGAAACTCCAGGGGCGGTTTCCCGTCGTGGGCCTGCTCTGGGAGATTTTGCCACGAGTCAGTAGCCAGCGGCGGCTGCTCGGTTTCCACCAGCAGCGATCCCTGCACGCTTGGCGGCGGTAATTGACCCGCGCGCGCCGGTTGCAGGCTGACGCGGGTGCTATTGGCAATGCCGTCCACGTTCGTGTAGCCCCACGCGGGGGTCACCTCGAACGGCGTGGTGCCGTAGCTGGGATGGCCGAAGCCGTCGATGACGTGGGCCAACGGCGATTGGCTCGGCGATGCCGCCGGATAGTGCACGGCAACGCTCTTCAATCCGGCTTTGGACGCCGCATCGAAGACGTTTTCGGCGGCAACGGCCGGTCGCACGAACGAGGACAGCGTCTGCTCTTCTTCCCGCGGCGCAGGCAGATTCAGAAACCAGCGGGAAACGCTGTGCGTGCCCGTGTGCGCGCCGGTGGCGAGCGTGGTCCAGTTGGTGGGCGTCCACACTGGCATGGAAGGATAGGCTTCGCCCACGATGCCGGTGTCGGCCAGTTTCTGGATATTGGGCAGTAGGCCCTCGGCAGCGAATCGCTCGTACATGGGGAACATCATGCCGTCGAGGCCGATGACGTACACGCGTTGCGTTTGCTCCGACACGGTGTGTTGCTCCTTTTTGACGGGTGGACTACGCGGCAGGCTGGGTTTCAGACTTGTGCGCCGCAAGCGCAGGCCGGGCTGGTAGATTGCGACTGGTCCAGAGGGCGGGCCGCGACGTATCGCTTTACAGAATAAAGGAAATGCGCTGTTCGTTCATGCGGGGCGGTCGCGGGTGGGCCTGCAGTCCGTTGCTCAACGGCCCAGCGAAGCGGCGCACGCCGAAGCCCGCCGCGCAGCCGGAGGGCGCGATGCCCCTGGCTTCTCCGGAGCGCCGATCCGGGCGGGCAGGCGCAGCGGCGGAAAAGCATGCCCCTACCCCGGACCCATTTCCAGCAGCACCCAATCACCGGCGTCCCGGCGGCGCCGGAGTTTCAGGCCCTCGGCCTTGAAGGCGGCCAGCGCCGCCGCCGCTTTGCTGTCGATGATGCCGCAGGCCAGCAGGCGCCCTCCCGCCGCTATTACGGCAGGCAGCAAGGGCGCCAGCGTTATTAGTGTTTGGGCGGTAATGTTGGCGAGCACCACGTCGTAGCGCGCCGCCGCGTCGGGGAGCGGCAAGGTGCCTGCACGCACGGTGACGCGCGCCGTGAGGCCGGCCTCGGCGATATTCTCGCGCGCGGCGGCCACGGCCACGGAATCCGTATCCAGCGCGTCCACGCGGGCCGCGCCCAGCTTGGCGGCGGCAATGGCCAGAATGCCGGAGCCGGTGCCTAAGTCCAGCACTCGCGCGCCGGCTACGGGCGCTTCCTCCAGAGCCGCCAGGCAAAGCTGGGTTGTGGGGTGGGTGCCGGTGCCAAAGGCCATGCCCGGATCGAGAGTGATTACGACTTCGTCCGGCGCGGCTGCGTAGTCTTGCCAGCGCGGCTTGATTACCAAGCGCTGGCCCACGTGGAGCACGGTGTAGAATTGCTTCCAGGCGTTGGCCCAGTCCTCTTCGGCAACCCACGTCGAGGTGAGTTCACCGACCAGATCGCCGTGAAAGGCCTGCAAATGCCAGAGGTCTCGGGTGAGCCCCTCGCGGCGGGCGTCCAGGGCGGCATCCTCGGGGAGATACGTGTTGAGGGTAAGCCACGCGCCAACGGGGTGAGGATCGTGGTCAACGGACTCTTGCGCGTGCTCCTGGAGTATTGCCACGCCGCCCTCGCCCCACTTGTGCAGCAGCGCGGCCACGGTTTCCGCCGCCTCCTGGTGGGCGTGGACGGAGAGTTCCAGCCAGCGCTTGGGCGCGTTCATGGGCGGCGCCCCTCTGCGGCAGAGGACGCGCCGGCCGGCGCGGCAAGCTCGTGGTAGGTGAGGGCCGTTTCGTCACGGAAACGCCGCCGCATGGTGGAGATGGCCTGGGGATTGTCGTCAACGAGCACGAATGAGCGTTCGCACTCCAGGGCCGCCGCGCCGGTGGTGCCGCTGCCGGCAAAGAAATCGAGCACCGTATCGCCGGGCGTGGACGAAGCCCGCACAATGCGCCGCAGGACACCGAGAGGCTTCTGGGTGGGGTAGCCCGTGCGCTCGCTGCCAACGGTGGGCACGATGGTGTGCCACCACACGTCGGTCGGCAGTTTGCCCCGGGCGGCTTTTTCCGGCCCCACCAGTCCGGGCGCCATGTACGGTTCCCGGTCCACTGCGTCGGCATTGAAGACGTAGCGGTCGGCGTCCTTCACGTACACCAGGATGTTATCGTGTTTCGCCGGCCACTTGCGTTTCGTGCGGCCGCCGTAGTCGTAGGCCCAGATGATCTCGTTGAGAAAGCAGCCCCGGCCGAAGATGCTGTCGAGCAGCAGCTTGCAGTAGTGGACTTCGCGGTAGTCGATGTGGAAGTACAGCGTGCCCGTGGGCGTAAGGACGCGGTAAGCTTCGCGCAGGCGGGGCGCCAAGAACGCCAAGTAGTCGGAGAAGACGTCCGCGTAGGAGTGGGCGTCGCCCGCGGTCGTGCGGTAGCGCTTGCCTTGGAAGCCAAGGCGGTCGCCGTCGGGGGCGGCAACCGTTGCCAGCCGTGTATACTGCCGTTCTCTTCCCGTATTGAACGGCGGGTCGATGTAGATGAGGGGAAATGATCCGTCGGGGAATTGTTGGAGGACCGGCAGGTTATCGCCGAACCAGACCTGGTTCACCCCAGCGCGTCCTTCATCTTATCGAAGAAGCCTTTGTCGCCTTCCGGACTGGCGTCGCCGAACGTCGCGGACAACTCGCGCAGCAGTTCCTTCTGCTGGGAGGAGAGCCGTTTCGGCACGTCCACGTGGACGTGCACGTGCTGATCGCCGCGGCCGGCGCCTTCCAAATGGGGTACGCCGCGCCGCCGCAGCGTAAAGATGGCGCCCGATTGGGTACCGGCCGGGATTTCCACGGTCTCGTCGCCTTCCAGCGTTGGCACCCGGACCGTATCGCCCATGGCGGCCTGGGCAAAGTTGATGTAGTAGTCAGTGTGGATGTCGTCGTCTTCCCGCTCGAAGCGCTCGTCCGGCTGCACGTTAACGAAGACGTAGAGGTCGCCGCGCGGACCGCCCCGGGGGCCGGCTTCTCCCTGACCGCCCAGGCGGATGCGCAGGCCTGAATCCACGCCGGCCGGCACTTTGACCGAAATGGTGCGCTGCTGCTTGGTGCGGCCGCTGCCGGTGCACGTGCCGCAGCGCACCGTGGGCACGCGGCCCTCGCCCCCGCAGCGCGAGCACGTGGCCACCGTAGTGAACTGGCCGAAGAAGTTGGACTGCATGCGCCGCACCTGGCCCTGGCCTTTGCACGCCGGGCAGGTCGTAATCTTGCTGCCGGCTTCGGCGCCGCTGCCGGAGCAATCGGGGCAGGCTTCCAGCCGCGTGACCTCGATGTCTTTGTCCGCGCCGAACACGGCTTCGGCGAATTCCAGCGTAAGGTCCATGCGCAGGTCGGCGCCGGTTTCCGGTCCGGTGCGGGCGGAAGGCCGCGCCCCCGCGCCGAAGAACGCCTCGAAGATGTCCCCAATGCCGCCCATGTCCGCCGGATCGACCCCGCGTGAATAGCCCCGCGACCGGCCGTTGGTCTGGCCGAACAGATCGTAGGCCCGGCGCTTCTGCGGGTCGCGCAGGGTCTCGTAGGCCTCGTTGATCTCTTTGAAGCGGGCCTCGGCGTCGGCGTCTTTATTGACGTCCGGATGGTACTTGCGCGCCAGGTTGCGGAAGGCCTGCTTGATCTCCGCTTCCGATGCCTTGCGGTCTACACCGAGCGTTGCGTAATAGTCGGCTTTTGTGCTCATAGCTGCCTAATCAATCAGGTAATCCTACGACTGCTCGGCGTCGGGCGCGGGGTCTGGTTCGGTTGCGGGCGCGGACTCCGCCTCCGCGTCTGCCGGTTCGTCGGCTGCATCCTCAGCCGGCGGTGGCGGCCCCACCTTTACGAGACTGGGCCGGAGCACCCGGCCGTGCATCATATAGCCGCGCTGCATCTCTTCCAGCACCACCGCCTCGCCGCCGTCGTCTTCGCCCTCGCGCAGCACTACTTCGTGGAAATTGGGATCGAACGGCTGCTCATGGGTGTCGATGGGCTCCAGGCCGCGTTTCTCCAGCACGTTGCGCGCCATCTGATGCACCAGGTCAACCCCTTGCAGCCACGAGAAGAACCGCAATTCCTGGGGTATGGTTTCCAGCGCCCGCTCGAAATTATCGAGGATGGGCAAGAATTCCGCCACCAGGAGCGCGGTGGCGAATTTGGCCTGTTCTTCCTGCTCCTGTTGGGTGCGCCGGCGGAAATTCGCAAAGTCGGCGCGGGCCCGGGCCAGGCCCTCGCGCACGCTCTGTAGTTCTTCGTCTTTGCCGGCCAGCGTTTCCTGGAGTTTGGCAACTTCGGCTGTGAGCGCCTCGCGCTCCTCTTGCCCGGGGTCGCCGCCGGCAGAGTCGCCGTCGTCTCGGCTTTCGCCTGCTGCCGCGCTCTCCGCTTTGTCTGTGGATGGGTCGGACGCGTTGGGGGTTTGCTCTTCACTCGGGGACTTATTTGACGCCATGGAACCTTTTCCTGCCGGGGTGAAAGTCGTTGTGCGTGGAGGGAACTCGTGATTGCGCTTATTCCTAGTATACTCAATCTCCGCTCACGTGTGACAACCGGTCTGATCGGGGTGGACGGTGTGTTAAGGTCGCGCTGCCGTGCGCGCTCGTGCGTGACTGAGAACAACAGCCGGAGAATAGGCGGCCAAATAGAGAGAACTGTAATCCGGCCTGCGTGCGCGCGCCGCGGGCCGCTTACTCGTCAGCGGCCATTGAACCGCCTAGCCGGTGAAAAGGCGACGGCCGTTCTGTTGTCAGCAGGCCTCAAATGCCGGCAATGTCCCGGCGTTGGAAGATGAACAGCGCCGCCAGCAGCAGGACCACGCTGACGCCCAGCAACACGGCGGGGTCGGTGAGCATGAGGTCGTCGCGCAGTATAGGCAGGGGATTGAAATAGTTGAACGGTCCCACCACGCGGTAGGCATAGAGGCCGTCCACGATGTCCGTAAATGCGTCGAAGAAGTAGGCGCCCACCGTAACCGCGGCCCCCAGCACGCCGGCCAGGCGGCGAGACGGCAGCACGGCGGAAAGGAAGAGCGCAAAGCAGTAGAAGAACGCCCCCATGCCAAACGCGCTGAGTAGCACCAAGGCAAGGTTTGCGGGTGCAAGCTCGGCGCCTTCCACGAGCGCCGCGCTCAACATGAGCACCACACCGACGATGGCCAAGACCAACACGATGCTGAGCAGCGTGGCGGCGGCTTTGTGGATGACCACCTGTGTGCGCGAGATGGGAAGCGAAAGGAGCGTATCCATGGTGCCCCGCTCTTCTTCGCCGCGCAGCGCGCCGGTGCCCTCGATGATGGCAAAGATGGCCAACACGAGCGGCAAGACGATGAGGAACTGCGACACGAGATAGCCGTCGAATTCGGTCAGGGAGAGCACACCCCCGGTGAAGGCCTTATACGATTCCGGCAGGTTTTCCATGACCTCTTCCAACTCAGCGCCGCCTTCGGCAAAACTGGGATAGATTGAGATCACCAAGAGCGCCAACGCGCCGAGGCCGAGCCCGTAGGCCAGAATGGGGATGCGTTGGTCACGCAGAGTCTTGAGCAGCAGGTTCCGCAGCATGGCTCTCCTCGCGGGTGTCGTAATACTGGAGGAAGATGTCTTCCAGGCGTCGTTCTTCGTACTCTATATCCACCACGGTATGGCGCGCCGCCTCCTGGAGCGCGGCGGCCAAATTGCCTTGGATGAGCGCCTGAACGGTTGTGCCGTCTTGGTATTCCTTCTGCACGCCTGCCAGGCCGGCGAACAAATCAGGCGGCGGGGGCTCCGCGAACTCCAAGCGCAGCCGCCGCACGTGCTTCTCTTGGAGCGACTCCAACGTGTCGCTCAGAATCAGCGTGCCCGCGCGAATCACACCCACCCGGTCGCAGATGCGTTCCACCTCGTTGAGGTAGTGACTGGAGAAGAAGACCGTGCCGCCCTGACCGCGGTATTCGTCCAAGATGGCGTAGAGTTCTTGCTGCATCAGCGGATCGAGGCCGCTGGTGGCTTCGTCGAACAAGACCAAATCGGGCCGGTGCATGAGGGCCTGCAGCACGCCGATCTTCTGTTTATTGCCCCGGGAGAGCGTGCCGATCCGCCGGTCGAGCTCCGCGCTCAGGCGCTCGGCCAATTCATCCACATACGACATATCGGTCACACCGCGCACGGAGCCGAAGAAGCGCAGCAGTTGCCGACCCGTCAGACTTTCGTACATGCGCAGTTCGCCGGGCAGGAAGCCAACGCGGGCGCGGATAGCCGTGGACTGCCGCGCCACGTCCATGCCGAGGACTTTCGCCGAGCCGCCGGTGGGACGGATGAGGTCGAGCAACAGGCGGACCGTGGTGGTCTTGCCCGCGCCGTTCGGACCGACGAAGCCGTAGATTTCGCCCCGATGTACGCTGAGGTCCAGATTCTCGACGCCGCGGGTCTTGCCATAGAATTTGGTCAAGCCGTGAGTTTCGATTGCTGGTTCGGTGGCCAAAGTGTTTGCCTTTTCTGCCTTACGCTCCGGCGGGAGACGTGCCCGGAATATGCGCCCGGCGGCGCGTGCGGTCACGTGCGTCTACTAGTTTCGTATCATACCGTTCAGGGCCGGTCAAGGTATACTGGAATTTAGAAGCGCCGCGCGGCCAAAGCCCGGAGGAGCGGCGCGCAGGCTGTCGGCAGGCCGGGCGCTCAAGTGCGAGGCGTCCCATAGTCAAGGGCCGAGAGCGCGAAATCGGGGCGGTTGCGGGGGTTTTCTTAGGCGCGTCTCAGTTGCCGCCGGTAGAATGAAGGACGGTTGCGCTGCGCCGCGTGCGCTTACGCCACGTGGCAGGGCCGCGGCGCGCCGGTTTGGCGGGCGAGATTTGACACGACTTGCGAGGAGGCGTTCGCGATGGGGGCACTGACGGGACGACAGTGGCTAGGCATTGGCGCGTTGGCGGTGGGTGTTGTGGTCTTGGTCCTCATCATCTTCGCGTCGGTGCGCGACGCGGGCCAACAGGCCCTCAATCTCTTCCGGGTGCAAGACACCCAGACCATCCAGCTTACGCAAGAGTTCTTGGATTCCTTGCCGGAACCGGATGAAGACCTTATCGAGTGGCAGGAAGAGCCGTTCGACGAAGACGATGAGCCGCGTGAGGTGACGCTGGCCGAGGCGGAAGAAGCCCTCGGCTTCACGTTGGCGAAGCTGGCTGAAGCGCCGGATTACGTCGAGGCTGAACCCCAGGTCATGGTCAGCGAAGCCGGTGAAGCGACGTTCACGATCAACCTGCCGGCCGCCCGCAATTACGTGTGGGCGCTGGGCGGCGACGGCGCCATCTTTCCCGACAACCTGGAAGGAGCGGTCTTCCGCGTGACCATGCCCGTGGTCGGTGTGCTTGCCTACACGGCGAAGGACAATCCCGAACAGGCCGTGCGGCTGATGCAGACGACCAGTCCCACGCTCTCCGCGCCGGAAGGCGTGGACATGGACGCCATCCGCGCCGGACTGCTGGAACTCGCCATTCTGCCGCCGGACTTGGCGGCGCAACTGGAAGCCATCGATGACTGGGAGAGCACGTTGGTTCTGCCCATCGTGGAAGGCATGTCGCAGGAGGTGCAGATCGGCTCCGCTACCGGGATCCAGCTTGCCGATGAGGACGAAGACCAACGTATGCTCGTTTGGGTGGCGGATGACCGCATCTACGTGCTCAGCACCGATATTCCGGGAATAGACCTGGTGGCGCTGGCTCAGGACGTGCGGTAAGAGACGCGACGCCGGGGTTCCGGTCCGTTGGGGCAACGTGATGTTCACCCCGCCGCCGCTGTGGTAGGGCGCGAGGCCCTGCGCGCGGCGCGGAGCGGCGGCAATGGAATGCGGCGCCTGGGAATGTCAACGCCGCGATACAATTGTCTGAGACACTATTGCGTGTGGTAGTTGTCTGCTAGTGCAGAAAGGAAGTTCATGCAGTACGACGTTCTCTACCGGGGGTCTTACGCCCTGCTCAACCTGCAATTGGCCGCCGGAGACAGCGTGAGCGCCGAGGCCGGCGCCATGGTGAGCATGTCCAGCGGCATCGAGATCGAGACCAGCATGCGCGGCGGTCTGCTGGGCGGCCTCAAGCGGCGCGTGCTGGGGGGCGAGTCGTTCTTCATGAACACGTTTAGCGCCGCACAGGACGGCGAGGTCAACTTCGCGCCCAGCTTGCCCGGCGACATCTATGCGGTGGACCTCAACAACGAGACCGTCTTTGCCCAGTCCGGGGCCTACATTGCGTCCACCCCCGGCATCGACGTGGATACGTCGTGGGGCGGCGCCAAGACGTTCTTCTCAGGCGAGGGGTTCTTTCTGCTCAAGATAAGCGGCAGCGGCACGGTGTTCCTCTCCAGCTACGGTGCGATCCACGAAATCATGCTGGATGCGGGGCAATCGTACACCGTGGATACCGGCCACATGGTCTCGTTCGCCGAGGGCGTGGGGTATAACGTGCGCCGCGTGGGCGGGCTGAAGTCCACCTTCTTCAGCGGCGAGGGTCTGGTGGTAGAACTGACCGGACCCGGTAAGATCACGATCCAGTCGCGCAGCACCGACGCGTTCCTGGCCTGGCTGATACCGCACCTGCCGAAAACCGACTCCGGGTAGTTTCTCGATAGCCGCGTGCCGCCGCGCAGCGGCCGGCTTTGGGAACGGCCCCACCGCTGCGGAAAGTCGTTCGTTTTCTAGGCGGCGGCTTTCACTATTCGAGCGTGAGTGAGGTCTGCGCCGGTCGCGGGGCGTATCTGGGAAGGCAGCACCGTGGCAATGGCGACGGTCTCCCCGTCCAAGGACAGGAATTCGACGACAAGGGCGCGTCCTTCAGGGTGGACGTGGATGATCGTGCCGGCGTCTCCCGGCTGGAGCACTTCATTGCCATCGCCCAAAACGGATGCGGTCAGAACGACTTGATCATGTTCTCGGAGCATCGCCGCCTCCCTCAGGCTGCAAGTTCAGGCAGCGCGCGATCGCGACCGGACCAAGAGATTCCGTACACGTCGTACTCCCGCAGGGCCGCCATCGCGTTTTCAGCTACCTGCCGTTCCGAATCGTTCAATAGCGCGTAGGCGCGTGATTCCGGTGTGCGGTTCTCTTTGGTGTCGCCCCAAGCGAACACCAGCGACTGAATAGTCTGGCGGTTTGGCTGGTTAATTGCCTTGACGACCCGTTCTGGCTGATTCCGGGACTTTGGGATTACAAAGTCGAAAACGTGATCGTAGCCGCTTCTTCCCGCGAACTTGACCGTGGGCGTGTAGCGTACATCGGCACTGTCGAGCCACGCCACTACTTCCTCACGGAAGAGCCGCGGCACGGGAGTTGCCAAGTAGAAGAGGTCATTGACGGCTAGCATAGCCTGCAGGAGGCTGTGCTTGCGTACAGGAAAGTCCGCCGGTGAGGTGGTCACCTCCAGTCTGTTGCCGTTCCGCTTGACGCCGAACCCGCCCAGCGTCATGTCGAGTAAGGCGCGGCGCTTGGAAGGCCTGGAAATGTCTATGCCGCAGCCTGACATTTCCAAATCATCGAGGATGTAGCCGTCATCACTGAGTGTGAATCCGCTCGCGTGCCTCTTGGCATAGATCTGGAGACAGTCATTGTGCCGGTCCAGGTGCGGCGTTGTAATCTCGACCCAGCCATTGACTTGGCGCAGTGTCGTCTTTTCCTTCAGCCACCTCCAGTACTCTTCCAAGAGCGTTTGCACTTCGTTTGTCATGGAAACAACTCTCGCCTAATGTTTGGCGGGTCCACTATTGCGCAGAACTGCATGAAGTCGCGCAGTGTCCGCCACGTGTCTGTCAAGTTCGCAAAGTACAGCCTAGGTACAGGTATTGCCCATTTGTCGCCGTAACCTTCTCGATAGATGTGAAGGTGTGGCGCGGAGACTTCTGTAAAATCGGGGTTGCGGTGCGGCGGGCCGCCAGTGTCCAGTCTTACCAGAACAACCACGCCTCGCGCACGATTCTGAAAAGTGCTCCTTGAGAAGACGATCCTGCTCCGGTACAGGTCCAGGTGAAATCTCTCCCGTCCATCACGCGAGGCGAGGGGAATGATGGCCTTCCCACCCATATGGGGATAGAGCCACTCCCGGGCATCGACTCTGTGCTTCTCCAGCGCGATGAGTTCGTCCGCTTCGGCTTGCGTTAGACTGACATTCGCCATCGAGCGTCCTTGTTGACGGTCGCGGACCGTTGTTGCGCTAATACAGAAAAGCAAGCATAGATTGACAACACTGGCGCCCTAATTGACTGCATTGCGATAGGCCATGGCGCAACCGGTTTAGGCTCGTACCCAAGCATCCCACACACTGGGTCCACCTCCATCACTTGCAGGCAAGTTGACTACAGCGCTAAAGGGTGGTCAATCGGTTTGCCCGTTCTCGGCGTTCCAGGCCCGGCTGCCCTTCACGCGTAGATACTGGGCGCCGGCCTCGATCCAGGCTTCGCGGTAGGCGTAGAGCGTTTGCTCGTTGTTGCCGGCGACGGAGCGCACCTCTTCCGCGGTCTTGTGCAGCCATGGCACGTTGTCGGCGACCTCGTCGGGACGCTCCAGCAGAAACTGGCGCATCTCCGCCAGCTTGGCGAGACCGCCGGGCACATCCGGTCCGGTAATGGCCTGCATCTGCTGGGCCGCGGCCAGCAGCGCGTCGGCGGCTTCTTTGTAGACGTCCCAGCGACGATGCATGCGCTCCATCATGTGCTGGATGTCGTCGAGCAGCTCGGTAATGTGCGCGGCTTCGCTGCCGACGCGTTCCGGTTCTTCCGCCTCGATGCGCTTTAGTTCGTCCAAGCTGCCGCAAACGTCGGTGTAGTGGGTCTGGCGCACGACGCTGGCTTCAGACGTATCGGGTTCAAATTGGTTTCTGCCGGTCCAGCGGACCCGGGGCAGTTCCATCATGCCGCCGTCCTCGAAATAGACGAGGGGCGGTTGATTGTGGCCGGATTCCTCGATGTGCGCGCGGCCCTCGGCAACCTTTTCGAGAATCTTCTCGCGATGGGGCGAAGGCGGCAGCCAACGCTCGTCGATGTCCAAACCGGCAACTCGCTCTTGTACCTGGCTCACGGCGTATGCTCCTCGTAGTATTCAGTGGCAGACCTGTCGGATGAGGTGAGCAAAGACGCGCGGTCTCGTCCGCAATGCGTCCACCCCTCATGTCCACGCGTTCCGCGTGCACACCCGTCATCTGTGCTCACGCGTAGCGCGTGAGCACTCTTAACGCACGTGCACTTAGTATACTACGCATATGGAAAGCGTCATTCCAGAACTCCGGCCCTCGCCCGAGCGCCGTCCCAAGCGGATGGCGGCCCATGACGTCACGTTGCGGGGCGCGGATGTGACGCTGCGCCCCATGGGGGAAGACGATTGGGACGTGTTGCTCGCGTGGAACAACGACCCCGTCGTGATGGCGCTGGCCGACCACAACCCCTTCCAGGAGACTTCGCTCGCGGACCTGCAGACCATCTACCGGTGGCTCGCGACGCACGCCTACTGCTTCATCATGGTGGTGGACGGCGCGCCCATCGGCGAGTGCTGGCTGCAGCAGATGAACCTGCAGCGGCTCGTAGACCGGTTTCCCGATCTGGACCTGCGCCGCATCGACCTCATGATCGGCGAGAAAGACCTGTGGGGACGCGGCTACGGCACGGAGGCCATCCGGTTGCTCGTGGAGTTTGGCTTCCGGGACCAGCGGGCGGACGGTATATTCGCGCCCGTCATGGCGGATAACCGGCGCAGCCAGCGCGCGTTCCAGAAGAACGGCTTCACCCGCTATAGCAGCCACCGCGAGCCGGACGGGAGAGTGAACACCGATCTGGTCGTGTGGCGGACCGAGTTCGAGGCAGCGGGCGCGGGCCAGGGCGCGTAGGTGGGGGATTTGCGCGCAGTCCGGCTCTCGGCCGCGGGTGGGTTCCGCAAGTCCGCCTCTACAATCGCTAACCTGAGGTAATGGTAATCCCCTTGCCCTCGCTCACGGCGCCGATGTGCCAGAGGGGCTCGTTGGCGGCGCGGAAGGCGTTTTCCAGGCCGGCTAGTTCCTGCGGCGGCACGGCAGCCAGCAGGCCGCCGCTGGTCTGGGGGTCGAAGAGGAGCATGGCGAGCGCGGGGGCAATGCTCTCGTCCAGCGTGAGCAGCCCCTCAGTTTCGAGGTGCGCGCGGTTGCGGTCTAGGCCGCCGGGCGCCACGTCGTCTTGGGCGTAGGCGAGCGCGCCGGAGAGCAGCGGGACGGCCTGCGCGATGATTTCGAAGCGGACGTTGCCGTGGCGCGCCATTTCCATGGCGTGGCCGAGCAAGCCGTAGCCGGTGATGTCGGTGCAGGCGTGGATATTGCAGCCGCGCAAGAGCTTCGCCGCGCCGGCGCTCAGGCGCGACATGCTGGCGACGGCTTCATCCAAATGGGCCTGCGCCACGCAATCGCGCTTGAGGGCTGTCGTGATCACGCCGGTGCCGATGGGTTTGGTCAGCACTAGCGCGTCGCCCGGTTGCGCGCCGCCCTTGGTGAAGATGCGGTCCGGGTGGACCTGACCGGTGACCGCCAGGCCGTACTTGGGTTCCTCGTCGGTCACCGTATGGCCGCCCGCGATCACGGCTCCGGCCTCCACCACTTTGTCCGCGCCGCCTTGAAAAATGCGGCCGAGAATGTCCAGGTCGAGGTCTTCGGGAAAGCCGGCCAGATTCAGCGCGACCAGCGGCTCGCCGCCCATGGCGTAGACGTTGCTCAGGGCGTTTGCCGCCGCAATTTGCCCAAAGGCGTAGGCGTCGTCTACAACGGGAGGAAAAAAGTCCGCCGTGCTGATGATGGCCTGCTCGTCGCTTACGCGGTAGACGGCGGCATCGTCCGGCGCGGCAAGGCCCACCAGCAGATTGCTATTGGCTTGTGCGGGCAGGGCGCGCAGGACCTGCGCGAGCTCGGCGGGGCCGAGTTTACCCGCTCACCCGGCGCAGGACGCCAAGCTGGTGAGGCGTACCGGTGCTGCCATGATCTTGCTCCTCGGAGGCGTGCTAGCTGCCTTAAGTATAGCAATTCCCTACACAGCGAACGCGAACGCGAGCGCGTTGCCGCCGCCGTGCGGTCCTGCGGCGCGGCGTGGCGCGGGCGGCAGCGCAGTAACCGGTAACCTGCTCGCACGCGCGGCGGCGGCGCGTCCAGGCTGCGCGCGGCGCGACGGGGTAGTCCGGCGCCGGGCGGCGCGCTCAGGCAAAGTCCCGCCAGGAATACTGCGCTTGGAAGCCGAGTTCATTCTTCGCCTTGGCGTTCGCGATGCCGGATTCCGTGCCGGTCAGGTGGGCGGCCATGTCGCCGCTGCCGGGGAATGCGCGCGGCGCCGCTTCGGCCAGCGGCACGGGGCAGAGCGCGTCGTCGGCCACGATGTAGTACGCGCCTTGCGCCGCGGTTTCCGTTTCCAGCGCCAGGCGAAAGCCCACGGCCAGGTCGCGCACGTCGGCGTAGCCCCAGATGCCCCGGTAGTAGGCATTGAGGTCCGTCTTCATGGCGGCTAACCGCTCCGGCCACGTCTCCGGCATGATCACGTGGGACGGGCGGATCGAGACCGCGGGAATACCCGTGCGGCGATGCGCCATATCCACGATGTCTTCACCCACGACCTTGGATAGGCCGTAGGGGTCTTGCGGCAAGTCGGCGTGTTCTTCATCCACCGGCAGGTAGTGGGGCGCGAAGTGGCGGTAGTGGAAGCCCATGCCGAGCACGTTGATGCTGCTGGTGGCGACGATCTTCTTGAGCCCCAGCGTGGCGGCGGCCTCGCAGACGTTGTACGTGCCCATGACGTTGGTGCGAAAGACGAGCGCGTTGGCGTGGGTGCCCGGCGACGGGATGGCGGAAAGGTGCACCACGGCGTCGGCCGGCGCGAGCAACTCGAAGACGGCGCCTTCGTCCTCGTGGTCGCCCAAGCGGTAGTGCACTCCCGGTTCTGGGTCGCGGGGCCTGACATGATCGAAGGACGTGATTTCGTGGCCGTGCGCTTTCAGTTCGCGCACCACATACTGACCGATATTTCCGCTGCCGCCCGTAACCACCACCTTCATGCTCGCTGCCTCCTCCTGGGCCGGTGTGCCGAGTTCGTTTGCCATGCGGGGCGCGCCGGACGAGAATACCGGCCCGCCATAGGTCATTTGCGCGACTCAAAGCACAAATGCTCTCTTCATTGTAAGGGGTTTCGCGCCCGTCTGTCCGTGTCAGCAGGGCTGCGGGCGATGCGGCAGGGCGGGAGGCACAGCCGCCCCGGGCGGGCAAGAGCGCTGCCGGCCGGTGTCTGGGTCGAGCCCGGAACGGGAACGATGCTTGAAGGTTCACACAATCTTCACATTGCGGCAGGGCGAGTCGTGCTACGCTAGGGTGTGGGACGTCCCCAGGCTCTACCCGCGTGCGTAGTTGACTGCCACACGCATGTTAGTATAGCGTGGGTGGCGGCAACGAAGTTGCCCCAGCCCGCCACGTGACCCTGAGTTGCGGGCAGTGGCTTGTTGTGGTGCAGTAGCTATCCGCACGCATAGACAACGACGTCTAGTAGTAGCGAGAGAGGAATTCGGCATGAGTGCGATTGCCATCGTAACCGATAGCACCAGCGATCTGGACCTCACAGAAGCCGCTGAGTTTGGTATTTCCGTCGTGCCCGCCCACGTGCGCTTTGGGGACATCGACTATAAGGACGGCGTGGACATCACCGGCGACAAGTTCTATGACATGCTGTCGGAATCTCGCGACCTGCCCCAGACGTCCCAGCCTTCGGCGGGCGAGTTTGCCGAGGTCTACGGGCAGTTGGCCCAGGACCACGAACACATCGTCTCGATCCATGTTTCCGGCAAGCTCAGCGGCACGGTGCAATCCGCTTTGACGGCCGCGCAACAGTTGCAGGAAGAGTCCTCCAGTACAGTTCACGTGGTGGATACGCAGTCGGCCTCTCTGGGGGTAGCCTATATGGCGCGGGAAGCGGCCCGGCTGGCAGGGGAAGACGTCCCCGCGGACCGCATCGTCAACCATGTCAAGTACGTGGCCGACCTCATGCACGTGGCCTTTTCGCCGGACACCCTGGAATACTTGCGGCGCGGCGGCCGCCTGGGCGCGGCGTCGCACCTGTTGGGGTCGTTGCTCCGCATCAAGCCGGTGCTCACGATCCAGGACGGCGCGATCGATGTCCTCGACCGTGTGCGCACCCGTTCCCGGGTTATCGACCGCATTCAGACGTATGTCGAGTCCGTGGCCGGGGAAGACCGCACGCTCACCCACTTTGGCGTGATGCACGCGGCAGCGCCCGACTTTGCGGCAGAATTGCAGGAAGCCTGCCTGAGCCGCGTCTCCGCCACGCACATTCTGTCAGGAGCCATCGGCCCGGCTATTGGGACCCACGCGGGGCCCGGCGCCGTGGGCGTCACGTTTCACAAGGAGTAACCCCATTCATGCGGGAACGCATTGAGGAAGCGCTAAAGCGGCACAACGCGGACTATGTGGAAATCCGCGTCGAAGAGACGAAATCCACCAACATCACCTACCGGGGAAAAGACCTGGAGGAAGTGGGTACCACCACGCAACTCGGCGGCTGTGTGCGCGCGGCCGTAAATGGCGGCTGGGGGTTTGTCTCGTTCAACCGCGTTGAGGACCTGGGCGAAAAGGTCGCGCAGGCCGCCAGCCAAGCGCGCATAGTCGGCGCGGAAAAGACTGAGCTTGCGGACGTGGCGCCGGTGCACGACGTCGTGCACGTCACCATGCGGCGCGATCCGGGGGCAGTGCCGCTGGCGGAGAAGAAGCGCCTCATGGACTCGTATGTCGAAGAGATCTGGCGCACGCCGAAGATCCAGACCTCCACGGTGCGCTACGGCGACAGTTACCGCAAGCAGTACTTCGGCAACTCCACGGGCGCGTATATCGAGCAGGAGCGCGGCCGCGTGACCGCTCACTTTGGCGTGGTGGCGCGTGACAACGGCAACGTGCAGCAAGCCCGCGCGGGGTTTGCCAGCAACGAAGACTACGGCGTGGTGGAAGGCAAGCACGCCGAGGTGCGGGAAGCCGCGGAAAAAGCCGTGGCCATGCTGGACGCCACACCGCCAAAAGGCGGCGAATTCATGGTTATCTTGGATTCGACCTTGGCCGGCGTCTTCGCCCACGAGGCCTTTGGGCACCTTTCCGAAGCCGACCACGTCTACGAGAACGATAAACTGCGAGAGATCATGGTCTTGGGCCGCAAGTTCGGCGGCGAATTCCTCAATATCGCGGACAGCGGAAAAGTGCCCGGCCTCACCGGCTCGTTTGCCTACGACGACGAGGGCGTGCCCACGGGCAAGCAATACCTTATCCGTGAGGGCGAATTGGTGGGACGGCTGCACTCACGGGAAACGGCGGGCAAGATGGGCGAGACTCCCACCGGCAACGCCCGCGCTCAGAGCTACCGTGTGCCGCCGCTGGTGCGCATGCGCAATACTGCCATCGAGCCCGGGGAAACGCCGCTGGAAGACATGCTCGCGGAGGTGAAAGACGGCGTCTACTGCAAGAACTGGTACGGCGGCCAGACGAGCATGGAAATGTTCACGTTCTCCTGCATGGAAGCCTACGCCATTCGCGACGGCAAGCTGGCTGAGCCGCTGCGGGGCGTGAATCTTTCGGGCAATGTGTTCACGACGTTGGAGAACATCGTCGCCGTAGGCAATGACTTTGCCTGGGACCCGGCGGGAGGCACCTGCGGCAAGGGCGGGCAGTCGGCCCCCGTGGGCGACGGCAGCCCCCACGTGCTCATTAGCAAGTGCTTGGTGGGAGGGCAGTAGCCACATGCTGGACGCACTCTTGGATGAAGCACGACAGCAGGCGGAAGTGGCGGAGGCGCTCTACCACGAGTCTACCGAGCTCCCAATCTCATTCGAAGCCAATCGTATGAAGTCCATCAACGCCAGCCAGTCCAGCGGCATGGCGTTGCGTATCGTCAAGGATGGGCGCATCGGCCTGGGCTACTCGACGAAGCTGGATGGGCCGGACGATCTTGATACGCTGGTGGCAAGCGCGGTGGAGTCCGCCGAGTTTGGCGCGGAGGCGAGGTTCACGCTGCCCAGCGCGTACACGGCCAACGGCGTGACAATCTTCGATCCGGCGGTGGAAGCCCTGGCGTTGGACGATCTGGTGACGCTGGGCACAACGGCGCTAGACCTCTTGCGTGACCATGACAAGGACTTCCTCTGCGACGTGGGCGCGTCCCGCCGCGTCTCGCGGGTGGAACTGCGCAACTCGCGCGGCGGCGGCACGGCCTATCAGAAGTCCGTGGTGTCGTTGGGCGGCAGTATCAATCTCACGCGGGGTGAGGACATTCTGGACGTGTGGCACTATGCGGTCTCGTGCCGGGCCGACGTCGATGCCCAGGCGGTGGCGCAGCGTATCATCCAACGCGTGGAAGACGCCCGTGAAACCGCTACCGTGACCACAAAGCACATGCCGGTGCTCTTTACGCCCCAGGGCTTGGGGGCAACGTTGATGCTCCCTTTGCGCCAAGCCTTCAACGGCAAGACCGTGCTGCAGGGGGCCTCGCCGTTGGGCGAGCGGCTGGGCGAGCAGGTGTTCGACGAAAAGCTGAGCATCTACAACGACGGCACCATCGACCATGCCGTGGGCTCCGCGCCCGCCGACGACGAGGGCATGCCCCTGCGGCGCACGCCGCTGGTGGAAGACGGCTACGTGCGTTCGTTCATCTACGATCTGCAAACGGCGGGCTTGGCCGGCGCCGAACCCACCGGCAACGGCGAGCGCTCGCCCAACTCCCTGCCTGCGCCGGGTTACCACAACGCGGTAATTGCGCCGGGGACTGACGGCAGCTTGGCCGACATCATCGGCGGCATCGATGAAGGCATTCTGGTGGAATACACCATGGGCGCGTCCATGGGCAACCTGTTTTCCGGCGATTTTTCCGGCAACGTGCTCTTGGGCTACAAGATCGAGCACGGCAAGTTGGCGGGCCGCGTCAAGAATACGATGGTGGCCGGCAACACCTACGACGCCCTCAAGAATATCGCGGCGCTGGGCAGCGAACCGGAATGGGTGGGGGGCAGCTTCTACGCGCCGCCGTTGCTGGTGGCGGACTTGAGCGTGAGCACCCGCGAGGGTTGAAGAAAGACAACACTTGGGAGCAGACTACGCGGGAGTTCTATCGCAACGAATTGGTCCTCATGGGTACTCCTCAGAATTAGCGCCCTTCGCAATCAGGTATCCGCTGGGACGATATTGAGTCGCTGCTTTTGGCCTGCGGGGCCCACGTGGAGGAGCGGAGTGGCTCCAGGGTGTATATCGAGTTGAATGACACTGTCGCGCACTTTCACCGGCCGCATCCTGCAAGAGAGGTGAGAAAAGGCGCGGTAGAGGCCATGAGGAAATACTTGATGAAGGCGGGGATCGAGCCATGATGAAGTACAAGGGATACAACGCGGCCGTGAGTTTCGACTATGAGGCCGGTGTCTTTCACGGCGAGGTGGTAGATACGCGTGACGTCATCGTCTTCGAGGGAGACTCCGTGGCGCGACTGGAAGAAGAGTTTCGGTTCTCGATTGACGATTACTTGGCGGCGTGCGCTGAAAGAGGCAGGACGCCGGACCGGCCTTTCTCGGGGCGAATTCCCCTGCGCTTGTCGCCGGATGTTCACCGCGCGGCCATGACCGCGGCCAAGGCAGAAGGCAAGAGCCTGAACGCATGGCTGTCCGAAACGATCGAAAGAGCGGCAATAGGCACATAGCGTGACTCTTTCCGCGCACCTTGAGCAGCTATTCTGCAAGGCGTAAACAGGAGACCGACCAATGGCGGCAGGCGGCACAGGCGACCAACAACGCGGCGCGTTTCTCGCTGGGCTGTTTGGCCTTGCGGGAGAAGTGGCGGTCGTGGGCGGCGGCACGGGTGTTTTGGGCGGCGTGATCGCCGAGTATCTTGGTGCGGCGGGTGCGAAGGTCGCCGTGCTCGGCCGCAATGCAGAGCAAGGCCAACGCCGCGTGCAGACCATCACGGACGCCGGTGGCGAAGCCATTTTCGTACCGTACACTGCCACGGCTGCCGACTCCGTAGCGGAAGCCCATGCCCGGGTCCAAGAGGCCTTCGGCGCGGTTACGGTGGCAGTAAACGCGGTCGGCGGCAACCACCCGTCGGCGGTGGTCAGCCCTGACCAAGCGTTTGAGGAAATCGCCCTGGACGCCGTGCGGGACAATCTCGACCTTAACCTCACCTCGGCCTGGCTGGCCTGCCAGGAATTCGGCCCCGCGATGCTCGCCAACGGGCGCGGCAGCGTTATCAACATCGGCTCCATGGCCGGCGGCGAGCGTCCGCTTTCGCGGGTGCCGGTCTACGCTATTGCCAAGTCCGGTGTGGCGACCTTGACGAACTTTCTGGCCCGGGAGTGGCAGGGCGTGGTGCGCGTCAACATGATCGTGCCTGGGTTCTTCGAGACGACGCAAAACCGTTCGCTATTACGCGATGAAGACGGGAGCCTGAGTGAACGCGGCGGGCAGATCGTCGCGCACACGCCCATGGGACGCTTTGGTGAACCGGAGGAAGTTGGCGGCGCGGCGGTTTATCTCGCATCCAAGGCCAGCGCGTTTACGACCGGCCTGGCTCTGGTGATCGACGGCGGCTTCTCGGTGCAGTCTATCTAGCGCGAGCGCTGGACATTAGAAACGCCTGGCGTTGATGCACGCTTCCGAGAGTCGAGCTGCAGCGAGATGGCGAAGAGTGTCCCCTTTACCGTTGACGCGCAGGAACTCCCACGGCGAGCGGCGCGGTACTCATTGTTGCTGCTGAGCATTGACGGCTGTTTTCCCGCTTCCCTATAATCAGAGTGGTAGCGCCCCGCGCCGAAGTGGCGGAAATGGAAGACGCGCTAGCTTGAGGGGCTAGTGGGCTTTACGCTCGTAAGGGTTCGAGTCCCTTCTTCGGCACCACTACATGCGCGACGCCGGCAGGCAGGATGCTGCTGCGCGGCAGATGCGTACGACAGGGCAGCGGGCCCTGGGACAGCAGGCAATGCCCTCTCCGCCGGGAGAGGGTTTGCTCATTTGGGAGAAGCGCGTCCGGGGTTGGATTAGCCCTCTCGCGGGCCGGCGTGTCGTTTCGGCGCGATCCCGCCGCAAGCCTCCGCATGGCGCAGGCGGTTGCGGGCCGCGGCTGAGGGCCCTCTCAGGTGTGGCCGCGACTTAGCGCGGCGCAAAGAGCATGCGGCCGCAGCTATCGCAAAAGACGACTTTCTCGCTGTGCTGCGTCTGCCGCAACAGGGTGTCCGGCAACGTAATATGACAGAAGGTGCAGCGGCCCTGCGAGACGGCGACCAGCACCCGACCGCCAACCCGCGCCCGCAGGGAATTGTAGGTCGCCAGCAGTACCGGATCGTTCTGGGACAAGAGCGCCTCGCGTTCCCGCTCCCGCAGGGGGATTTCCGTTGCCAGTTCTTGCAGGCGGGCCCCGCCCTCTTCCTGTTTGGCGGCGAATGACGTGGTCAGCGCGTCCAGACGGTCCTGCTGCTCATCGCGGGCGGCTTCGGCTTCCTCGGCGGCAACCATGGCCTGCAGAGCCGATTCCTCCCGCGTCGCGCGCTGCTGCATGAGCTGGTCGATGTCCGCTTGGAGCGCTTCCAGTTCCCGCGAACTCACCACGGTCCCGCTGTAGAGGAGCTTTGACTTCTGTTCCACCTGGTCCGTAACGGAAGCCAGCGCCAATTCGGCATCGCGCAAGGCGCCATGGGCGTGCTCATGCGTCGCGGTCAGGCGCGCCAGCGTGCGGCGCGCCTCGTCGATTTCACCGTGGTCCGCCAGCGCGTCTTCGATGTGTTCGGCCTCAGCCCGCAGCGCATCCAACTGCAGGTCGGCTTGCTGCAAAGCCTGTAAGCCCTCAAACGCCAGCGGCGGCATGCCCTGAACCTCTCCGGAGGAATGCGGTTTTGCTGCCATTATACATTTCTCATCAAAGGCGGAATATGCTATGCTCACTGGAAGTAGGTGCGGCACACGCACGCCCATCGAACGAGGCGGCTTGCCCCCGAGACACGGAACCAATCCCAGACGCGGCAGGGATTCGACTTGCGAGGCTCGCGTCCCGCAGCCGGAGGGCTTTCCGCCGCGGTCAGGCGGTGTGAGCGGGGCGGCGGTTTGACGGTTGGAGATTCCCGCGCCGCGTGCGCCCCCAGGGGCGTCGCGCCGGGGCGCGCGATGCGGGCCACTTGTGAATGTCGTGTCGTTGGCATACTATTGGTATGCGAATTTCGATTAAATGAAGACGCCAACGCGCTATAGAGCGCCTCATGCCGGCAGCGCTGCATGCGAGGGTACAGGAGGAACCATGAGACGGCTGAAGATGCCATTCATCTATAGGATTGCGGTCCTTAGTCTATTCCTGCTTTTCACGGCAGCAGCCTGTGGTGTTCAAGAGGCGAGCAGCGAGCGAATCGTGCCGACACCCCATCCCGATTTGGTGGCGACGGCGCAGGCGCGAGCGATTGGCGAGGCGGAGGAAAGCCGGCGCGACTTGCCGCTGCTCATGCAGGTCGATGAGGAACAGGCTGGCAACGCCGAAATCGGCGTGGCCCTCAACTCCGACAGAGGCTCGATCTTCGTGAACGGCCGGCGCATGCCGACGCCGGCGTCCTTGGGTGGCAATACTTTCGTGGTCTGGGTTGGCAATGAGCGAAACGGCGCGATCGCCTACGAAAACGGCGGCGCGCTGATCGCGGACATTTCGCGGGTGGCCACACTCTGGACGTATACCACGTTCGACGCGGTCAAGGCCATCTACGTGACGGCCGAAGATCACGCCATGGTGGAGTCGCCGTCGGTGTCGCTCGAAGACTCGGCGATGAAGATCATACTGGCGCGGCCTATGATTATGAACCCGGGTGTGACGTTTGAATTGCAGCCCACTACGCTTGGCGAAGGTGTGCGTACTATCGTGCGCCTGGGCGAAAACGGCGGACTCTCCCTCACCTTTGCCGGGCTCAAGCAGCCGCGTGAGTACGGCGACAAGTTCCTGCTGCTGTGGGTGCTGGATACGCTGAGTGATGCGCCCGTGACGTACAATGCGGCGTGGCTTACGGTAACGCCGAACGGTGATTCGCAAATCGTGATGACCGTGCCGCCGGAAACCAAGGGCATGCGCCAGTACAATCGCCTGCTCATTACGGCCGAGAATCTTACGGACGTAACGACGCCCAGCGACCGGTTGGTGATCTTCACGTTGGACAACTCTACCCCGTTCTGGGAGACGATCTAGGCACGCTCCCCGTCGTGGGGCGCGGCCACCCCGAGGGGCGCCCACTCTGTGGGGACACCCCTACCACGTGGGGGCCCACCTCGTGGGGCCACCCACAGGCCGCCCGCAGGGGCGAAGAGAAGCCTGGGTGAAGGCCGCAATCGGGGTTGGTCGGTGGGGCCAAGCGCCGGACGGCTTGCGTATTGCGCAGGCGGGTTGAGCGGGTTTTGGCTATGCGCGCCCGCATCGGCAAGTCTGCCCAGGCGGCAATGAACTGCCAGAGAGGTTTGCTGAGGAACGGCTATGGCAACGCTACCCCGCATGGTGCACGTGCGCCAGCGCTTCTCCACGGAACAAATCGAGGACCTGCCCGGCGCCATTCAGGCTGAGTTCGCGCGTGTCGGCCTCAAGACGGTGGTGCGCCCCGGCATGGAAGTGGCTATCACGGCCGGCAGCCGGGGCATTACGCGCATCCCCGAGATCATTCGCACCGTGGCGGACGCCGTAAAGGCCGCCGGGGCGACCCCTTTCGTGGTGCCCGCCATGGGCAGCCACGGCGGCGCGGTCGCCGAGGGGCAAGCCGCGGTGCTCCGCGACTACGGCATCACGGAAGAAACCACCGGCGCGGAGATTCGCGCCACCATGGACGTGGCGGACCTAGGCAAAGCTCCCAACGGCGCCACGGTCTATTTCGATCGCAATGCCTACAACGCCGACGCCGTCATCGTGGTGGCGCGGGTGAAACCCCACACGAGTTTTCGCGGGCCGGTGGAAAGCGGCCTCTGCAAGATGATTGCGGTGGGCCTGGGTAAGCAAAGAGGCGCCGAGCAAGTCCACGCCCACGGCCTGACCGACTCGGTCCCCCAAGCGGCCAAGGTGGCTATCGAGAAGTCCAACATCGTCCTGGGTCTCGCCGTGGTGGAAAACGGCTACGATCAGCCCCACACCATCAAGGCCGCGCGCGCGGCAGACATCTACGAGACCGACCGGGAATTGCAGACGCTTTCCAAGACCTTGCTGCCGCGTGTGCCCTTCGACGAGCTCGATCTCTTGATCGTAGACGTCATGGGAAAGAATATCTCCGGGGCGGGCATGGACCCGAACGTCATTGGGCTCAACCGCGGCATGACCATGGACCGCCAACCCAACTACCAGCGCGTGCTGGTGCGCGACCTGACGCCGGAATCACACGGCAACGCGGTGGGCATCGGCCACGCCGACTTCGTGACGAAACGCCTGGCCGACAAGATCAACCACTACGACCTCTATATGAACGCCCTCACCGCCAATAATCCGGCCGTCGCCAAAATTCCCATCACCCTGGATACGGACAAGGCGGCCATCGAAACGGCGTTCAAGTCCGCCTGCGCCGGCGTGGCGGAACCCCGCGTCGCCCGCATCTACAGCACGCTCCACTTGGAGTACCTGCTCTTCTCCGAGGCGCTTATCCCGGCAGCGCGCGAGAACCCAAACCTGGAAGTTCTCGACGCGCCCTACGCATGGGAGTTCGACGCCGCGGGCAATCTGGTAGAGGCCGGATTGCTTCACCAACCGCAGAGTGCTTGAGAATCCGTGTGACTGCGGCAGTTGATTCTCTAGACCAAGTTACCGGACTCCTGACACGAGAATGCTACTCTGTTAATCAGAGGCTGGGGTGCGGATTCATCTAAACGATGAGAGAAGAGGCGCCTAGTGGAGAAAAACGGGGAATTCATTATCACAATTGGTACTGTAATTGCGGCGGCGGTAGGTCTGCTATGGCGGTTCGAGACTCGCTTTTCCGGTGTTGAGACCCGGCTGGGAGATCGTATCTCGGACGTGTCCGACCGTGCCTCCCGCATCGAGGGACTACTCGAAGGCTACTTCATGCAGGCGAGCAAACGGGAAGAGACATGAGATGAGCGAGATGCCCCCTTTCATCCTTGTCCTGCAATAATTGAAGCTGTATGCGGCTTTCCGCATGTAGAGTAGCGGCATTTTGCTTTTCCTCAGTTGCCGCCACTAGATTCCTTACGGCTCTGCCGAGTATCGAGACCTGGTGTGCCTAGCGAGCATTTTGCGTCCTGTATCCCACATGGCACCCAAGCGCCTACACAATGCCGCCGCGTCATGCGGTTGCTTGTCAGCGCCGTCGCATTGTCTGCATGATCCCAGTGCCCATTGCATTGCTGCCCCATGGGTAGAAGTGCGTGTCGCTGGCGAAGCACTAAATGCTATGACATTTATCTGCAACCGGCGGATGCGTGGGGTACTGGGCATGATATACTGAAGATGTACACGGGGATGAGTGGATTCGACAGGGTTGGGAGGCCTGGAACTGCGAGCCGAGGTGCTATCACCCTCGTAAATCAGATAGCAACTTTTTTAAGTGCCAACAAGCACGATTTTGCTCTCGCAGCCTAAATAGCGCTGTGACGTCCGCCTGTTCTTCCTCCGGTGAGCGCAGCGTGGGCGACATATCAACCGGGGTGCCGCGGCCCGCGCGGATAGTATCCGCCGCTTTCGGCGACCGCGAAAGACTAACGGAAGCTAGTTTCCAGAGGTTTTCGTCCGCTCGTGATCTGGAAATGAAACCCAAAAGCTGACTACGCTCGTAGAGGTTGCAGGAAGAACAATTCTGGACGGGGAGTTCGACCCTCCCCCATCTCCACCAATAGCGATGCCGCGCGGCAATGTTGACGCTTTACGCTGTTGTGATTAACGGCGCATGGAATGCACCACGAATGCGTTTCCCAATGTCGGCAGTTGTCATGGCGACCACGCGCTGAGTTCCCGCCGAACAATTCTCTCAGTGGCTTTGGGAGCTGCCGCTGTCTTGGCTGACAAGGCGACTTCCAAACGTGCTCTTGCTACATTGAGCGAAGGGGCCACGTCTGCCCGTATGCTATAATGCCCAGACGATGCAGTGACGCATGACCATCGCGCAACTGACGGGAAGAAAGAGAGCTATCACGTGATTACGGTTTCGGAGGCGGCTGCGGCGGAGTTGCAGCGGCTCATGACGGACAACGACATGGCCGATGCGAAGCTGCGCATCTTCGTGCAGAGCGAGTGCGGCTGCGGCAAGAAGAACTTTGGGATGGGTTTCGATCAAGAGGTCGAAGACACCGACCAGGTGGTGAATTCCGCCGGCGTCGGCGTGGTGATGGACTCGCAGACGTTTTCGGCCCTGGACGGCGCTTCGGTGGAGTTCGTGGATGAGGGCGCGCGCCGGGGCTTCATGATCGGCGGTATCGAGACCGCCGGCTGAGGCGGCGGCTAGCAGAGAGCCCGTGCGGCTCTCACCAAGTTCAGAGACGGACGTACGAGGGGCATTCCGCTCTTCCTGGCGGCACAGGGAAGTGGAGTGCTCTTCTTGTTTTGCTGTTTGGAGTGAGATCTAGGCTCTGTGGACATTCAGTGTCATTCCGATCGCAAGCGTCGAATAGGGTTCGCTGACTTCATCAAAGACGCGGAATCTCAAGCGTTTGTAGGGAGATTGTCTCTCGTTTTGTCCGCAAAGTGGCAAAGAAGGCAATTGGCAAAGATGATACTTGCGTATGTGGTTGCTCGCCGCCCCGCGTAGTAGCACGATCCGGTGTCGCGTGAAGATGGATTCCCGCCTCGTACCGGGGTACGGGGCAAGCTCTTCGGCAAGCTCAGAACAGGCTTTCACGGGAATCACCATGGCCCCCATATCAAGTACGGGGCAGGCTTTGCAGGCCCCACCAAGGGATGAAAGCATGCCCTCGACCCCTGTCTTCGCAGGGGCAGGCTCTGATCGGGGGTGGCGCGGCTGGCTTCCTGGCCGTCATTCCGGCGAACGCCGGAATCCGGGGTGCGCGCGGCGAAGATGGATTCCCGTTTTCACGGGAATGACGGAACCTGTCGTGCTATTTAATTGTAATGATGGCAAAATGCCTACACAACGACTCCTATGAAGCGAGTGACGATCTATACCGACGGCGCCTGCATTGGGAATCCCGGCCCTGGCGGCTACGGCGCGGTGATTCTGTTCGGGCTCCATCGCAAGGAAATCTCCGGCGGGTTTCGCCGGACGACGAACAACCGCATGGAAATGCTGGCTGCTATCAAGGCGCTGGAGAAGCTCACTGAGCCCTGTGAAGTGGTACTCCATAGTGATTCCAAGTACGTTGTGGATGCGGTCACCAAGGGTTGGGCGAAACAGTGGCGGGCGAACGGGTGGCAACGCGGCAAGCGCGGCAAGGCCCTCAATCCCGATCTCTGGGCGCGGCTGCTCGACTTGACCGGCACGCACCGTGTGACCTTCAAATGGGTACGCGGGCATTCGGGAAATAGAGAGAACGAACGCTGCGATAGGCTTGCGAGCACAGCGGCGCGAGGAGATGAGCTGTGTGTTGACTCGGGCCACGAACGCTCTACCCCGACGCCGGGGGCGTGAATGGCGCTTGCGCACGCGTCGGCGCGTGAGGCGGCTACCGGTCGACGGCAGTAGTTGCTTCTCGGAGAGACGTTTCGTTCTTGAATAGTGTGGAACCGCTTCCCGCGTGTGGCCGAGGTTGGCGGCAGTGAACGCAGGTTACAAGCCTGCACTACCGGGGGGTGGCGGTGCGGGCCACGACGAGCGCGTCCACGCCGGACTCTGCCCCCCAAACTTCGCCGGGCCTCCCAAGGAGTTGCCGCACGGCGGCGCCGGCACTGGGCCAGGGATAGGCGGTGAAGGACTCGTCTGCCGGGTCGAAGCGGACCAAGGCGTTGGCGCCGAAGTCCGTCAGCCAGACTATGTCGTATTCATCGACATAAACGGCATAGGCGCGGGGTGACGAACCGGGCAGCCGCCATTCCCGCCAGCTCCGGTCTGTGGGGTCGTAGCGGCTGACCTGTCCGGCATTCCATTCCGCCACCCAGATGCGGCTGAGCGAATCCGCCCACACGCGCCGCGCGCCCTGGCCGGGCGTGGGCGGTTCCAATTCAGTTACGTCGCCGGTGTCCGTATTAACGTGCCCCACGTAGCTGCCGGCCAGCGAAGCGTAGTAGACGTTGCCGTCTGGCGTGGCGCAAATGCCGTAGGGCCCGCGCCCCCGGGGCGACTGAAATACCTCTAACGCGCCGCTTTGCGGGTCCACCCGGCCGTGGACGCCGCTCTGGCCCGTGAACCAGCAGATGCCATTGGCGTCGAACGTCGCCGTGTTGAGGTTGGCGTAGCCCGTGCCTGCCGGCAAGGGGAAGACCTCTACCGCTTCTGTGGCGGGATCGACGTGCACCATGGCGTTGAGGCCGCCGTCCGTAATCCACGGCGCGCCGTCCGGCCCGACAATCACGCCGTGCGGCCGCGCGCCGCTGCCCAGGTGAATGTGCCGCGTCTCTCCGGTGAGGGGCTCCAGGATGCCCAACGCTTCTTGGTGCTGGGCCGTGTACCAGACAATGCCATCGGCCTCGAGCGCCGGGGCCACGTCGTGGGGGTGCGCGCCAGGGGGAACGGGAAACTCCTGGAGCGTAACGTCTGCGGCCGCCGGCGCCTGGGGCGCTTCTTGAGTCTCCGCAGGTGTCGCGGCGGGGGCCGGTGTAGGCGGCACAGCGGTTGGCGGCATGGTTGGCGTAACCTCAACCGTCTCCTCAGCCGGGCTGCCGCACGCTGCCAGCAGGCCCAGGCCCAGCACTGCCACGCCCCGTCCCAGCAGGTCTCGTCGTGTCATGGGTGCTTGCTCACTTTCAAGGATGGAAGAAGGCGCTGCCCAAGCTTCTTGCTTGCCGCATGCGCGCTCTCTGCCTCCACCATACCCCACGGAAAGGGAGCTTGCCGGCAGGCGCACCGGCAACCCAACCGCTATCTCGTCTCGCTGGTGGAGACATCCAGCCAGTCGCCGATGGGGTCTGCGTCGCGGCGGGCGCGGTGGAGACGCCGGCGGGCGTTGTTGATGAAGCGCGGGTCGTCCACCTGGATACCGTAGAGCAATTCGATGAAGAGGATGCGTTTGGCGAGCAGGTCGATGCGGCGGCGCATCACGGCTGAGACGTGGTGGGTGTACGCTCCCAACGCGGCTGCCAAGAAATCCTTGCCAAAGCCCCCCAATAGCGCGCAAAAGTCGATGGCCGGATCGCCCTTTTGTCCGGCCTCTTCGAAATCGATGATGCCGCTCACGGCGCCGGCGGCGGCGTCGTAGAGTATGTTCGACCCGTCGAAATCGCCGTGGGTGAACACGGGCGCTATATCTTCCTGGCCGTAGGCGTCGTCGGATTTTTGGAAGAGTTCGGTGGTCCAGGCTTGTTCAGCGGCGTCGAGCAGCGGAAAGGCCAGCGCTTGCACGTCGTGGAACAGGCTGCGGGCGGCGGCGCGTCCCATTCTTGTGGGAGAAGGCGGTTGCAGGGCGGCGGGCAGCGCGGCGAGGGAGATGCCATGGAGGGCGGAAAGGAACGCGCCGATCTGGGCGGCTGCGCGCAGGGCCTCCTGGCGCGGCAGGGCGCAGGCTGAGAGACTGCGGCCCGGCAGCAGGGCGTAGCCGGCAACGGGATAGGGAAACAACGCACAACCGGCGCTAAAATAGCGGTAACACGGTATAGGCAGCGGCAGCAACGGCGCGATGGTGTCGTATACGCGCTTTTCGTGATGGAGGAAGGCGCCGTCCTCGGGGATGGCGCCGCCATCCCCGTGGGGGAAGCGAAAGATGAGCGACTCGTTGACGATGAAGACCCGGCACGAGCCGCCGCCGAGAAACCGGATGCGGGACACCGCGAGTTCGGGAAAGCAGGTTTCGAGGATGCGTTGGTAGAGTCTAGTATCCACAGGCATAGCACGTGCGGGCCGCTTTGGGCCGTTAGCCGTCACAGGTCTCATGGTACTATTGGCTAGACGTCGTCTATTGTAGCGGGCGCACGGAGCGGGCGCACGGAGCGGGCGCAGAGACTGCCGGTGTCCGACTGAGGCAAGGTCGGACGGAGCCGCAGGTCCCGTTTTCCCCGGTTAGCCGTTTGCGCGCGCGAGGAACAGGCTAGCGGCCTAGAGCACGCATACGTCACGGTGGCTCTGTTGCGGCGATGCGTGTTTGCGGCCATGCACGACGCGCTCCGGGCTATCCCGGGCGGCGCCACGGTACGCGGGAGGAAGCGCAGCCATGCAACCGCGAGCGAGGTTCAGGGAGGAACTCCGCGTTACCCAGAACGAGGTGGTCTCCCTGGGGCACATGGTGGGTGTGGCCATCACTCAATCGGTAGAGGCGCTCAAAGCGCGGGATACCGACTGGGCGCGTATGGTCATCCACAATGATCTGGCTATCAACAACCGGCGCTTTGCGATCGAGGAGCGCTGCATGAGACTGCTGGCCATGCAAGCGCCGCTGGCCGCCGACTTGCGCTTCATCGCCTCGGTGCTCAACATTATTACGGACTTGGAGCGTATGGGCGACCATGCCGAGGGGATTTGCAAGATCAACCTCATGCTGGGCGATGAGCCTTTGTTGAAGCCGCTGGTCGATATTCCCCACATGGCCGCGCTGGCGAACACCATGCTGAGCCGCTCGCTGGAGGCGTTTGTCGAGCGTGACGCTGAGAAGGCGAAACGCATTTCCCACGAGGATGACGAAGTCGACGCGGTGCACGACCGCGTGGTGCGCGAACTCATCGGCTACATGATCGACGATCCCAACACGATTCAGCGCGCCCTCTACCTCACCTGGGTCTCCCACAACTTGGAGCGAATCGCCGACCGCGTAACCAATATCTGCGAGCGGGTGGTCTACATCGTCACGGGCGAAATGGAAGAAATCAACGCCTCCAAATACTAGAAAGGCCGCTAGGCCCACCCCAAAGCAGCGCTGGTAGACGCCCCCCACCTGCTCAATCGCGTCTGGGAACGCGTACGCTAGTCGTTGGCGAGGTGTACGCGGGTGATGCCGCGTCTGTCGGCGAGGACGCGGTTATTCTCGTGCATGACGCCCAGCCAGAGCTGCACGGGCGCCAAGGGAAAGATCTCGCTGAGCTCGATGACGCCGGTCACGGTGACGCGCTCGCCCGGCGGCAGGTCGCGGCCCAGGCTCCAGCGAAACGGATAGCCGACCCCGCTGCGATTGAGGGAGTATTCCACGCCCCACCGCACCGTGCCCGGTTCTGCCGCATAGCCCAATTCATGGGCGTTTTGGCCCCACGAGTATGCCGTGGGGCCGCTGGGAGCCGCGCGCAGCGTGACCGCGCCGGTATTGACGATGGTGGCGGCGACGGTGATTGTGCCCCCGGACTGGGGATTCACGGGAGCGAACCGAATGTCCGTCACCTGGACTCGCGGCGTTCCCACCTCGCCTATAGTGACGTCTGCGCTGGCCGCGGTGCGATTGCCGGCGGGGTCCTGGATTGCGACTTCCACCACCGCCGGCCCAGGCGGCACACCGTCTACGGCTTGATTGAGCTGCGGCGCATGGTCGACGGGTTGCGGCCATGAAATGCGTATTTCGCCAGGCTTGGCGGCGGCGTTTCGCGCCAGCCACCGGACTTCTCCGCCTGCCAGCAGGCGCACGTTCACGGTCACCGGCTCGGCAACAGTGAATTGGACCGTCAGGCGGTCGGCCACGCCATCCTGGTTTGGCGAGATCGTTGTCGGGTTGACCCGCAGTTCCGCGAGAACCGGCGGCGTGGTATCGGCGGAAGCGATGGTCAGGGGTTGGCGAAGTTCGGTACGGCCACCGTCCCCATCTTCGGCGGCGGCCACGACCGTGTAGTTGCCGTTGGGCAAGACGCTACCGTCCACCGCGCCCTTGAAGAAGAAAGAAAACGTGCCCGGACCGCGGGAAACGCGGTCGCGGAGCACGTATTGTGTCGCGTCTTGGGCTTCGAGCGCAATGGAGACGACGGCCGGACTGTTCAGGCCATAGGCGATGGTTGCGCCGCCCGTGCCATCGGCGTGCAGGACGGCGGGCGCAACGTCGAGCGCGATGAGCGGTTGGGCGGAGTCTGCGGCAGCGCACGCCGGCAGGAGCAGCAACAGCCAGAAGAGGAAGTGCGGCAAAGACCGGGTTGCGAGTGTTTCCGGTTGCCGGCGGGCAGCACGCATCGTGTCAAGGGGTTTGTGGGCTGGGCGCGAAACGCGCCCGGCCTAGACGGCGTCTCTACTCAAGCGGGAGAGGAAGTCGGCGTTCGACTTCGTGCGCTCCAGCCGGTTCAGCATTGCCTCGTAGCCTTCGGTATTGCCGATGGCCGAGAGCATGCGTCGCAGCGTAATCACCTTGCGCAGCGTTTCGGACTCCAAGAGCAATTCCTCGCGTCGCGTGCCGGAGCGTTCCACGTCGATGGCCGGGAAGATGCGGCGTTCGGCAAACTTGCGGTCCAACCGCAACTCCATGTTGCCCGTGCCCTTGAACTCCTCGTAGATGACGTCGTCCATGCGGCTTTCCGTCTCCACCAGGCACGTCGCCAGCATCGTCAGGCTGCCGCCGTTATCCACGTTGCGGCCCGCGCCGTAGAAGCGCTTCGGCGGGTAGATGGCGGCGGGATCGATGCCGCCGGAGAGAGTCCGGCCGCTGGGCGGGATGGCTTGATTATAGGCGCGGGTGAGGCGCGTGATGGAGTCGAGCAGCAACATGACGTCCTGCCCGCCTTCCACCAACCGCTTTGCGCGCTCCAAGGCGAGTTCGGCAATGCGGGTCTGATTTTCGGGCACTTCATCAAACGTGGAGGCGACTACCTCGGCGCCGACGGTGCGTTCCCAATCCGTCACTTCCTCCGGGCGCTCGCCGATGAGCACTACCATGACGTGCACGTCGGGATAGTTTGCCATCACGGCGTTGGCAATGCTCTGCAGGAGCATCGTCTTGCCCGTCTTTGGCGGCGCTACCACCAGACCGCGCTGACCGCGGCCAATGGGCGAGACGAGATTGATCAACCGGCCGGTGATGCCGGCAGACGCGGTCTCCAGGTCCAAGCGGTCGTTGGGAAAGATCGCGGTGAGATTCTCGAAGTGCGGGCGGCGCTTGGCCTCTTCCGGGTCCAGGTTATTGACGGTTTCCACCCGCAGCAGGCCGTAGTACTTCTCGCCTTCCTTCGGCGGGCGGACTTGGCCGGCGATCATGTCGCCGGTCCGCAGGCTCAACCGGCGAATCTGGGTGGGCGCCACGTAGACGTCCTCGGCCCAGCCGGTATTCCAGTAGCGGTGGAGGCGCAGGAAGCCGTAGCCATCGTCGATGGTTTCGAGGATTCCCGTGCGGTAGAGATTGCCCTGTTCTTCGGATTGCGCCTGTAGTAACCGATTGACAAGCTCATGCTTCTTAAGAACTGAGTACCCGCTAATACTCAACTCTCTAGCACGCTCCCTCAATTCGGCCAAGGGCTTGGCGTCTAGGTCTGAATACTGCACCCCTGGGTCACTCCTTTGCTTGGTTGGCTTGGATGGTTGGTTCGTTCCATTTCGCTGCATCCAATGGCGGCTAGAACGTCGTCGGCGGCGATTGCCACGTTTGCGAGAGGGTATTACGGTTGACAGGTCTGTCCTCCTTGCAGAGCAATGCAACGAACCAGTGCCGCAGAGAGCGTGGCGGACACAAAGTGCCACGGCGAATGCGTATTGCGCCTCTGGTGTGTTACCCTACCGCGAATTGTTTACGTGCGATGCGCCCAGTAGTGTGTTTTAAAAGAAGTGGGAGGCTTCAAGCCTTAAGGGCGGCACAGAGGGTACGCGGCATTAATCGGTGGAGGGTAACTTGGTGGGCTCTTGGAAAGAATAGAGTGCCGAAGCACAAACCGCTATAGCTTTTCTTGAGAAAAGACTCGGTGGAGATTTGGGAGGGATTATATAGAGATCATGCTTCTTAGTCAAGGCTACCAAAGCGCCAGGAGTTCTGTCAACCGTCTGGGTCGAATTCCGTCTCAAATCATTCGGCCAAGGAATTTGGGCGGGCTGTGGGGCGGGCAGAGCTTTGTTGGGGCACGCACAGCGGCACGCCGCTGTGCCCCGCAGCCGGCGCCGGACGCCAACGGCGCGCTCACGGCCAAAGGCTACGGATAGCGGGCCGGCGCTGCCCATCCCGCGTGCGAGGTCGAGCGCTAGGCCCTGCCGGCCGCCGCTAGATGGCGCGGCGGCTCGTGAAACAATCGCTGCAATAGATGGGTCGGTCGTCACGAGGCACGAACGGTACGCGAGCGACGCTGCCGCAATCTGCGCACACCCCTTCATGCATTTGTCTCTCGCCGGAGCGTTCCCGGCGGCGGGAATTGCGGCAGTCTTGGCACCGCCGCGGCTCGTGCATGAGCCCCTTCTCTTGATAGAACGCCTGCTCCCCGGCGGTAAAGACAAACGATTGGCTGCACTCCACGCATACTATCGTGCGATCCTCGGGTGACACTGCGAACCTCTCCTTGCGCTGGTTCTCACCACTTTGTGCCTCGCGCCACACGTTGCCGTCCGGTACCGGCGATCCATATTGCCAACACGGCGTCGTGCTATGCCCGCCGGCCCGTGCCGTGCCCATACAGCACATTGATTGACCAAGTATACGAGACTATCAATATCTGTGCAAGCACTTTCAAGACGGGGACAATCAGCTAGAGGCTTGTAGTTTCAATAGGCAACGCGCGCGGAAGACAGCGTGCACGCCGTTCCGACACTGTACGTATCACTCCGAGCGAAGCGTCGTACAAGGTTCGCGGAATCCAGAGTGGCGCTTCTAACGACGCAATTGGCCCGGCACTTTAGATTCCTCACTCTGCTGCGCTTCGTTCGGAATGACAGTTACATAGACGGGCTGCGCTCCGTATGGAGTGACAGCTACGTGAACGGACTACGCTCCGTTCGGAATGACAGCAATGTGAATTGTGGGTGATCCGATGCACCTTGCGTTAGCAATGGGACATGTCAACGAATTCCCTGATACGTACTGTTGTGACCGCAGCTCAGAGTCATGCCGAACGGTAACCAGTGTCATTCCGAGCGGAGCGAGGAATCTCAGAGTGCCCGCACACGAGACACTTCGTCGCGGAGAATTGCCAGTGCCTCGCGGCAGGCTGCAGGCAGGCTTGTCGAAGGGCTTCTCAGAACGACTGCGCAAGCAGTCGCCGTGCATGCGGCTGCGTGCCACGGTCCGCCGGTCGCCACAGAATAAGCCCAAATCCACTCATCCCCGCCGAGACTATGGCGCTTGGCGGCGCCGACGTGGCAACGGACCCGCCGCCAAACCTGCGTGAAACCTCGCGCCCAAGGATCCTGCTCGGCGACGATCAGGTTTCGCGCCGCCCGTCGGGCGGTGCGGTGGCGTGTGCTATAGTGGATGCGCCGGCGCCGCCCGTGGCTTGCAGGCGCCTTCCCCCGATGGAGATGTGTCGTCGTTGTCTCTTCCAGGCTTGGCCGTCTACTGCGCGTCCGGCGCGGCCCAGCGCCCCTCTCGCGCAATCCGCTTGCCGCGCGCCGGCGCCCGCTAGGCGCTGCCCATGAGCCGACGCGTCATCGCGCTCCTGCTGCCGGTCTATGTGCCCAGCTTCTTGATGGCATTCACCCAGGGGCTGTTGATTCCCACGGTGCCCCTCTACGCCACCACCTTCGGTGTTTCGTTCAGTCTGGTCAGCCTGGCGGTGGCGGCGCGGGGCATTGGCACGTTGGCCATGGACCTCCCGTCCGGCGTCATGCTGGAGCGCCTGGGCCGCCGCGGCGTCATGGTGCTGGGCGTAGGCATTGCCTGCGTTTCCCTGTTGCTCATGGGCGTCATCGAGAACTTTGCCGTGCTGGTGGTGCTGCGCCTGCTATCGGGCGCCGGGGCAGCCATGTGGATGCTCTCCCGCATGGCCTACATATCGGATGTCATCCCGCTGGAGATCCGGGGACGCGCCCTCTCGGCATTTGGCGGGGTGAGCCGTATCGGCGTGTTTGCCAGTCCCGCCATCGGCGGCTACATTGGCGCGACCATGGGTCTGCGTTCGCCGTTTTTGCTGGCAGCGGCGCTGGCGGCCGTGACCCTGGTCATCACCCTCCGTTACGTGCCGGAATCTCGGCAACCGGCGGAGGCTGCCCAGCGCCGCCCCCACTGGCGCACACTGGCGCAGATTGTAACAACCTATCGCCGTGACTTGCTGTCGGCCGGCAGCGCCCAAGTCCTTGCGCAAATGATTCGCGCCGGGCGCGAAATCATCGTGCCGCTCTATGGCGCTACCGAACTCGGCCTCGACGTGGCGGCTGTCGGGGTGATTCTCACGGTGTCCGCGGCCATCGACATGTCGCTCTTTGGCATCGCCGGACTGCTGCAAGACCGCTTGGGCCGCAAATGGGCCTCGGTGCCGTCCATGATCATCCTGGGCACAGGCATGGCCATGGTGCCGCTGACCGGCGGCTTCGTGTCCCTGCTGATCGCGGCGGCGGTCATGGGCCTTGGCAACGGCATTGGGTCGGGTACTATGATGACGTTAGGCAGCGATCTGGCTCCCCGCAACGCCATGGGCGAGTTTCTCGGTATGTGGCGGTTGATTGGCGACGGCGGCAATACCGGCGGCCCGCTGGTGGTGGGCGCGGTGGCCGACCTGACGGGGTTGGCGCTGGCGGCCGTGGTTCTGGCGGGAGTGGGCGGATTGGCCGCGGCCAATCTGGCGTGGTTCGTGCCGGAGACGCGGCGCCAACGGGAACGGCGCACGCTTGCGTGAGGGTGCGGTGGCCCTTCGACGGGCTCAGGGCGAACGGTTGTAGTGCGGTGGCCCTTCGACGGGCTCAGGGCGAACGGTTGGAATGCGGCGGCCCTTCGACAGGCTCAGGGCGAGCGGTTGGAGTGCGGTGGCCCTTCGACGGGCTCAGGGCGAACGGTTGGAGTGCGGCGGCCCTTCGACGGGCTCAGGGCGAACGGTTGGAATGCGG
>JAJEAH010000052.1 GCA_022824225.1 Chloroflexota bacterium | reverse complement strand
TGTCACCGGTACGGAATACAGGCCGGCGTGCACGTACACGCCGGATTCTGCCTGTCCGCCGAGGCCGTATTGGCCGAGCGGCTGGTTGCCGAATTCGACCCGGAAGCTATTGGCATCTACGGCGATCTCGGCCACATGGGGTTGGAGGGCGCGTACGGCGGCTGGGTGCAGGGCCTCGACTTGATCGCAGACCGCCTCATCATGCTCTCGCTGAAGAACGTGGCGCTCTATCCGTATGCCGAAGACGACGCTACCGTCCAACGGTCCCACGTGCGGCCGGCAGAAACAGAAGAGCGACCGGCGGCCACGCGGGCTGCCATGATGTGGGAGAGCAAGTTCGTGCCTCTCGATCAGGGCATCACGCCCTATCCGGAAGCCTTCCAGTACCTCAAACGGATTGGCTACGACGGCGGAGCGTCGTTTCACACCGAATATCAAGGCGCGTGGAGTTGGCGCGAGCTCACGTATCCGGAACTAATCGTCCAGGCGCGGGCAGACATCGCCTACGTGAAGAGGATAACGACAGAGCTGGGAATGTAGCCGTTAGCGACCCGCGCTTACCCGAGCCAAACGGACTCGGATCGCCAAATCCTCATGTGCCGTGGGCGCGACCGTTCCGGCTGCGCTCGCGCGTTGCGGGCAAGCGAGCCAGCCGTCGCACGCGGCCCCCCACCGGTACCCCCACCACCCTCGCCTCGCCGCCATCGCGTAGCTGTCATCCCCGATAGGACACTACCGCAAATTCAGATGATATAATAGGTAAGGACGTAAGGAAGCCACGATCTCACAGCGACGTGGGAGAAGCAGATGGTTTGGGTTACTCCACCTTCCTTGCAGAACGCTACTTGCGGTATAATGGCAAACTGTGTCGCATACCCGCGACTGATCCGACGCCAGTTGGGTAGTGGGTTGTGGCTCCAATCCCTCTACTCAAGACTCTTCTCTGTACGCGCCACGCTTGCGTGGCGTCCGCCCTATCTCTACCGCTTTTCCCCTCAACTTACCATGTGCCTCCTGTCGAATACGCTTGTCCTGTTCGCAAATCTGAGGTCAGCCCGCCCCAAACCAGCCCTGATTCTCTCTGCCTCCTTGATTACGCAGGTAAGAACCATGTGCGATCTCTTTGGCAAGTCGCCACCAGTCAACGCGCCACGTCCGCCTAGCCGCGGCGGAGACGCTTACCGTGCCAGGCCCAAGGCCGCTGCCGTGCGCGCGCCGATGGGCGCAAGGTGGGTGACAGGCGCACGCAGGCACACCGCTATGGGGTTCTAGCATGCCGATGCAATCGCGATTCGCCTGGAAGGCGCGCACGCAAAGATTCACCCGGCGAATGGTCATGTCGATTGGAGCGGCGCCGCTCGCCATTCTTGGCGGGGGCTCAGCCCTTGGCGTAGTCCGCTCGCAAGCGGGCAGGTACGCGTTGCCGGGAACATCGATCGGCTCGATTGACGTTTCCGGTCTTTCGGCAGAAGAAGCCCAAGTCCGCTTGCTGGAGCACTGGCAAGACTACATCCGGAATCCAGTGGAGCTAGGGTACGGGGGAACTCGATGGACGCCAACGGCTAACGAAATCGGCATCATCGTCGATATCGAGCGAGCGCTGCAAGAGGTGTTTTCCTGGGAACGGCGGCGCATGTGGTTCTGGTTCTCAGGCTTGAGCGGGCAGAATCACGTGGAGATGCCCGTTTTTCTCAATTCCTCCCAGGCTTTGGCCTTCCTGGAGGCCATCGCGCCCCAGATCGATCGCGAACCCGTCAATTCGTTGCTGGACCGGCAGGCCAACCAGATTCACCTGGTGCCCGGCAACGATGGCAAGTGGCTGGACCGTGAAGCGACGCTGGGGCTCATGAGACTGCCCGCCGACCCGCCGGTCCGTCAGGTCGTGGAACTGCCTGTGGAGACGCGGCCGCCGCCCATTACGCTACAGCGGGCCGAAGCGGTCAAGACTGCTTTCGAACGGCTTGTCACCGAGGGTCTGCGCTTCGAACTGGACGGCGACTCGTGGCAGTTGCCGGGCAACACCCTCAACTCCTGGTTGCAAATCTATCAAGATCCTGAACAGGGCATGCTGGAAGTAATGGGTGAGCCGAAGATGCTCGGCGAGTGGCTGGGACGCGTCTCGGAGGAAGCGACCCGGCCCGCTAAGAATGCGCGATTCACCGTGGGCGAGGGTGGGGTATCGGTGACGACTCCGGCCAAGCCCGGCTTCATTGCCAATGCGGACACACTCCTGGCCACGGCCCAGACCGCTATCCAGCAGGGGCTGACGGCGCTCTATGTTCCCGCTGAAGTGCAAGAGCCCATGTACACTGCGGCAAACATGCAAGACTGGGACTTTCAGAACATCCTCGCCGAGGGAGTCTCCGTATTCAAGGGTTCGCCGCCTGAGCGCAGCCATAACATTGCCTTGGCGGCAACCAAGCTGCACGGGTATGTCATCCCGCCCGGCGAGACGTTCTCATTCCTGAGTACGCTTGGCCCCATCACCCGCCAAGGCGGCTATCAGTCCAGCCTCATCATCTTTGGCGATCAGACTGTCCCCGGCGTCGGCGGCGGTGTATGCCAGGTTTCCACCACCATGTTCCGGGCAGCATTCTGGGCGGGTCTGCCGATCACGGAACGAAACCAGCACTCCTACCGCGTCAGCTACTACGAACGAGACGGGAGCCCGCCGGGCTTCGATGCCGCGGTGTACGATCCTGGCGTCGACCTGAAATTCGTTAATGATTCTGAAAACCCCATCCTCATTCAGACACACGTCGATGAGGAAGCCATGGAGCTGAAGTTTGTGTTCCATGGTCGATCAGCCAACCGCTGGGTGCGCATGTTGCCCGCTGTTGCGAAGAACTGGGTCCCCCACGGTCCGCCTCTGCCGGACAAAGAGGACCACACACTGCCTTTTGGGGAGCGCCAGCAGATTGAATGGGCAATAGACGGTGTGGACGCCGAGATTCGACGCGAGGTCGTTGTCGACGAGCAGTCGCGCTTCGATTCCTTTCGCAGTCACTATCAGCCCTGGCAGGAGCGGTGGCTGGTGGGCACGAGAATCGATCCGCCGGAACAGCAACTGCAGAACGCGCCGCAACCGCAGGGGTAGGAGCAATGGCGGCCGCGTGCGCTGCCTCATTCTCCAGAGCGCACGGCACCCGCAGGGGTAGTAGTCACGGCGCCGCGCAATGCATCCGCGGCCCAAGACTGTAGTTGCTCTATGAAGGACTGAGCGCCCTCGGCCTCCCGCCTTGCCGCCACGGCCGTCGGCGGCGCTCCCGCGCCACTCGCACCTCCCCTCACTCGGCAACGCACGTGATGCATGTGTCGGACCGGACTGAGACAGCGAGCGGTTGAGGCAATCCGTCTCGACTGCCGCTATCCCAAGTCGTGCTTTCGTCACGAACCGCCGGTCTACGCCTACCTGGCTGCGACAGGACGCGCCGTCCCTGCCCTGCGCATCTGTGCCCCGCGACGACACTAGGTCTCTGCATGCTGACTCCCGTCTCAATGGCAGTCAGTTGATTTGGGCTTAGACGCTACGGAAATCCGAAACGGCGCACGCCCTCACGCACAAGCCGCAACTAAGCCTGTCATTTGTATGGTGTAGAAGGCGGGGAGACCGGGGAGGGTGAAGAGGTAGCGCGAAGGGAGTATCGAATGTCATTCCGAACGGAGCGCAGCGCAGTGAGGAATCTAAGGAGCCGCGCCAAGCGGGCAGCACGTTGCGGGGGCGCTAGATTCCTCGCAGGGCTCGGAATGACAAAAGACAGGGAACGCACATCCATGCCACGCCGAACGCAGCACGCGCCCACGCCAAACCGAACGCGGTACTCGCCCACGCCAAACGCAGCGCGTGCCCACGCCAAACCGAACGCTGCACCCCCTATATCATTCCGAACGGCAATCAATGTCATTCTGAGGAGCGCGGCGACGGAGAATCAAGAGTAAGAGGTCTACTAGATTCCGAAAGCCCTGTTCGACGCTGCGTTCGGAATGACTAGGAACGCAGCCTCGCAACGATATCACGACTATATCTACTGATTCCCCTCTCCAATTCAGTTGCGCCGCTGAAGTGCTTGTGATATGTTTCACGTGGCAAATGCCTCTTGCGCGAGGAGCGCCAATGTCTCCACTACCGCGAGGAAAAGCGCCCCAAATGGCGATAAGACGCCTCTCGATGTACTACCGTACGTTAGCCTCGCTGCGAGAACAGGGCGTGGAGAACGTCTCGTCGGAACACCTCTCGGAGTTGACCGGCTCCACGGCCGCCCAGGTGCGACGAGATCTCGCGTACTTTGGCAGTTTCGGCCGGCGCGGTGTGGGCTACGAAGTGCGCACGCTCCAAGCGCACATGCGAGAGATCTTGGGCATCGGCCAGGGCTGGCCCATGGCGCTGGTTGGCGTTGGCAATTTGGGTTCCGCGCTGCTTGCCTACGATGGTTTTCCACGGCAGGGCTTCCGCATAGTCGAGGCATTCGACTCCGATCCCCGGCGAGTCGGCACCGTGGTTCGTGATGTGGTTGTGAAGCCCATGGACCAGTTGCGGGACACCATTCAGGCCCGCAAGATCGCAATGGCGCTCGTGGCGGTACCCGCCAAAGCCGCCCAAGGTGTCACCCAGCAGTTGATCGATGCCGGCGTTCGGTGCCTCCTAAACTTCGCGCCCATTTCTCTAAAGGTTCCGCCGGACGTCTACCTGGCCAGCGTGGACCTGTCCATCGAGGTGGAATATCTCTCTTACCTATTAAGAGAGAGCGTTGCGGTCAACGCCGACAGCGGCCCGGAACTCACCGGGCTGGGCAACACGGTACCCGGATAGAGAGCGCGGGCGAGCGTAGTTGTATTTGCCTACCAAATCGTTCATTATTAGACGCAAGTCTGAGCCAGAGACTAGAGTGAGAGCGCGGCGGTGAACATGGAATACTACGTCGGCTACTTGCCATTCCTAGTGCTGTTTGTGGCGGCATCGGGGTTCGGCATCGTCTCGTTGGCGCTGGCTGCGCTCTTGCGGCCGAAGTTCAAGCCCGGGCCGCTGCGCACCCTCGCCTATGAGTCCGGCATTGGCCCAAGCGGCGTGGTGGGGGATACGCGCGGCCGGCACGGTGTGCACTTCTACATGGTCGCCATAGTGTATGTTGTATTCGACTTGGAACTTGCGTTCCTGTTCCCCTGGGCGGTGATAGTGGCTTCGCTCGGCCTGTTCGGCCTGGTTGAGATGGCCGTCTTCATCTCCGTCCTGCTCGTGGGCTACATCTACGCATGGAAGAAAGGAGCGTTCGATTGGGGGTTGTAGAAGATTCTCTCACGCTGCCAAACGTTGGGCAGAAGACGGGCGCTTCCGGCTTTGTGCTTGCTTCTTCCGATCAAGTCCTGAATTGGGGGCGGGCAAATTCCCTCTGGCCGATGACGTTCGGCCTGGCTTGCTGCGCAATTGAGATGATGGCGCTCTTTGCGTCCCACTACGATATGGACCGCTTTGGCATGGCGCCCCGCGCTACGCCCCGGCAATCGGACGTCATGATCGTCGCCGGCACGGTGACGAAGAAAATGGCGCCTATCATTCGCAATTTGTGGGAGCAGATGGCACGGCCGTGTTGGGTTATCGCCCACGGCAACTGCGCCACCTGCGGCGGGCCGTACCGTTCATATAGCGTTTTGCAGGGCGTGGATCTTGCTGTTCCCGTAGACATCTACGTGCCCGGCTGTCCGCCAAGACCCGAAGCGCTCTTGGACGGCCTCATGCTCCTGCAACAGAAGATCAAGCAAGGCGAGTGGGCGGGGTCGGAAGAAGCCCTGCTTACGGCGCGTGCCGCGGCGGCACAGGAGTGAACGCGGCCGTGAGTTTCCCACTGCCTACTTCCGCTGAAGCCACCCAAGAACGCGTACAGACGGTCTTGGGCGACAAGGTCATGGGCGCGAATACCCACCAAGACTACCTGACAATCGAGGTGGCGGCTGGGGACTTGTTGGAAATTGCCACAGCGCTCCGCGACGACCCTGAGCTCGTGTTCAACTACTTTAGCGATATTACGGCCGTGCACTGGCCGGGCGAAGCGCAGGAATATGAAGTGGTCTACCACCTGCGCTCGATTCCCGCCAACCGCCGGATTCGCATCAAAACACGCGTTGCGGCTACCGAGCCTGTAGAATCCATGACGCAGGTCTGGCCGGGCGCGGACTGGCCGGAACGTGAAGTCTACGATCTCATGGGCGTGCAGTTCGTCAACCATCCGGACTTGCGCCGCATCATGATGGATGAAGACTACGAGTACCATCCGCTGCGCAAGGACTTCCCCCGCGAAGGGCTCTAGGCGAAATCGTCTACTACCAACAGGAGTAGTGAGAACGTCCGATGGCATCCGTCGAGATTGAACGCATTGCCGGTGACGACGACTCGGGCCTGATTCTAAATATGGGTCCGCAGCACCCGAGTACCCACGGCGTGCTGCGGGTCGTGCTGAAGATGGACGGCGAGTATATAAAGGAAGCCGTGCCCATCATCGGTTACCTGCATCGCGGCACCGAGAAGATTGCCGAGAGCGAAACATATACCCAGATTCTCGGGTATACCGACCGCATGGACTACACCGCCGCAGCCTCCAGCAACCTCGGGTGGTTAGTGGCGGTGGAGAACTTGGCCGGCATCGAAGTGCCTGAACGCGCCCAATGGCTCC
>JAJEAH010000041.1 GCA_022824225.1 Chloroflexota bacterium | reverse complement strand
CTGAGCCTGTCGAAGGCCCGTCCACCGCAGACTTCACCCACCGTTCGGCCTGAGCCTGTCGAAGGCCCGTCCACCGCAGACTTCACCCACCGTTCGGCCTGAGCCTGTCGAAGGCCCCTCCACCGCAGAACCTACTCGCCGTTCGGCCTAAGCTTGTCGAAGGCCATCCTAAGCCATTGCTTGGCTCCCACAGCCCCTCTTTGAGATTCTCTCACTACCTCGGCATATGGAAAGAGAGCAAGAGACTAGAGTCGTGGAATCGCTACCAACGTGTCCGAGTCCGCCGCAACCCTGGAGGTTAGCGCCACTTGCATGGACTGCAAAGCGCTTGCCGTATCCACCAGCGGTTCTCGGCCGGAACAAGCCTTCAGCGCAAAGTCGGCAAAGACGTTCCGCGCCGCCGGCAGGGGCGTGACCTCGCCGGCGTGATCGCCATTGAACAGCAGCACCTCCCCTGTGGCGGTCACCTCCGCCTGGCCGTCCGTACCCACCACCTTCATGCGGCAGTCCATGCCGGCAAACGCCGGGCTTACCAACCGGTGGTGCTCCATGATGGCCGTGGCGTTCCGCTCTTGCAGGAAGAAGAGTTGGCCGGCGTTGCGGTAGTGCGGATCATCGGGACGGGCAAAGTTGGCTTCTCGCGCGAGCACGTGGGTGAACTCCAGACCCGAAATCCAGCGGAGCGCGTCGATGTCGTGGATGAGCAAGTCGGGAATGGGGCCGCCGGAAAGCCGTTCGTCGAAGAACCACGGCGCGCGGGTCTCACGCTTCTCCATGGCCGAGCGCAGGCCGTAGCTCTGCACCACGTCGCCAATGGCGCCGCCGCGCACGATCTCATGGAGTTTGGCATAGCCCGGACTGCCGCGCAACGTAAAGAGTTGTCCAACCTTGAGTTGCGGATTCTGCCGCACCAAGGCGGCAGTCTCGTTGAGCTTATCCTGTTCGATCATCAACGGTTTATCCGCCGTCACGTGCAAGCCTGCCTGCAGCGCAGCGACCACTACCCGCCCCTGCTCCGCGGGGACGAGACAGACCGCCGCCACGTCGAGTTCTTCATTCGCGAACATGGCCGCGTGGTCGTCGTAGACGCGCGCGCCGTACTTGTCCGCGAGTTCATCGGCGCGCGCGCCCGCCTGCGCTACCGCCGCAAGCTCGATCTCATCCGATTCATCGATGCCCGCGAACACATGCGGCACGTGCTGCTCCACGCCGACCAGTCCAACTCTTACTGCCATTGGCTTCGGCTATCCTTCCTTATCTGGAGGCGATTCCTGCTGCCTTGCACATCGCGCAACGCGGGAAGCCGCGTTGCTGGCGGCTCGCCCTGCCAGAGATGGTACCGCACTCGCCAATCACGCGCACGGTTCGTCCCGCTGATACTCTCCAATGCGGCGAGCAGCCACAGTTGGCTGGTAGCGTAGGTTTGCAGCCTGCGCCCGATTCCGGATATACCCGGCAGGAACGCCGGAGGCAACCGCCCACCATTACAATGCTGTTGAACGAGTGGGGCTTGACAGAGTGTTTGCTATTTGCTAACATGAGTACATGGAATGTCCCCTTAGTATCGAGTGGACAAGCAAAGCGACGAGAGACCTCCGCCGGCTGCATCCTATGAGGCGGGAACTGATTATCTGGAAGATTGAACAGTACGCAGCTAATCCAACGTCATTGCGCAATCAGGTCACTCGGCTTCTAGGCAGCGACTATTTCCGGCTAAGGGTTGGCGCTTACCGGGTACTGTTCACGCGAGAAGAGGGTACGGTAGCTGTCATGGTAGTTGTGCGAGTTCGGCACAGGAGAGAAGCATATGAAAAGCGCTGAGACGATCGAACTTCCAAAGGCGGAGTACGAAGCCCTAGTGCAGCGCAATGAGGATCTCGAGGATTTGGTGGCGGCGCTCGACGCCGACCGCGCGCGCGCGCGCATCCCCCACGGCGTGGCGCTCGCCGTCATGGATGGCGCAAGCCCGTTAACGGCGTTCAGGCAACATCGGGGACTGACGTTGCGCGTCCTTGCCCAGCGGGCTTCAATCAGCCCGGGCTACCTCTCTCAGATCGAGAGAGGCGCCAAGCCGGGGTCCGCGGCGGTATTGGCCCGGCTTGCCCGTGAACTTGAGACTACCATCGACGCCCTGCTGATTGACGGCGGGAGCGACCTTATTGAATGACCTTCCCATATGGGTTAGAAGCTGCATAGCACAACTAAAGTAGGCCCGGGTTTGCAACCCGGGCCTACTTTCTCTTCGACTCAATGCAGACTAACGCGCCGGATGCGCTAGCAGATGCAGCCGCCCTCTTCCAGGGCAATCGTCGCCACTTGCTGCAACTCGTCCTGCACCTCCTGGATGGTGCGCGCGCCGTCCTCGATGTCGCGCCAGCCCTGATTCCAAGCGGCACCGACCTCAGACTGCTTGACGATCTGCTTGGCTCCCTCGCTGAGTTCCGCCATCTTGGCGTAGACGTCGGCATTCTCATAGGGCCACAGGGTCACCGGACTCTGCTTGCGGCTGGCCGTATAGCGGCGCCCGCCGAGCCGGGCAATCTGCTGATCAGACTCCGGCCCGATGAGGATCTTATAGAGTTCCCAGGCCAGGTCCGCCGACGGCGCCGAGGAACTCACGTAGTTCGCGTTCAGCGCCTGAATGGTATTGCGTCCGCCGGGACCTTCCGGCAGCAAGGCGTGCCCAATGTTGAAGGGGTTATCCTTGGTCATGATATTCTCTTGGAAGCTGCGCGTATTGGCGCCGCTAGCCAAGCGAGAAGCAAGTGTCTCGTTCTCGAATGACGCTGCGGCATCATTCTCACTCGGCGAGCTAACACGCGGCGAGACCTCGTGCTTCGTCACCAAGTCCTGGCCGGCCTGCACTGCGGCAGCAAACTCGGGAGTGTCCATAGTCGCCGCGCTAATGTCCTCGTTCCACCAATCCGCTCCCCAAGCTTTCAGGTGGTGACCAAACCAGCCGGTGTTGTGGTAAGCATAGTAGAAACCCCAGCGGGTCGTGTTCGCGCCTTCACGCTTGGTGAGCTTCTGTGCGAATTCAAGCGCGGCGTCCCACGTCCACTTGCCCTCCGCCTCCAATTCTTCCGGCGTGGAAAGGCCGGCCTCGGTCGCCTGATCGGCGTTGTACCAGAATTCCTTGCCTTGGTTAAACCAGGCTATGCCGTAAATCTGGCCCGCGATTTTCTCCAGCGCGTGATCGTAGAAGTCATCGCGGGAAACGTCGCCGTCTTTCGCGATGAACGGGTCCAGCGGCTGGATCATCTCTTGTTGGGCAAACTGGCTGATGTAGGAGAAGTGGCCGTAGTACATGTCGATGGGCACGTTGCCCGCGAATGAAGCCACGGCTTTTTCGATAAGTACGCCAAACCCGCCGGTTACGGCATCCACCTGCAGCTCCGCCTCGGGGAACTGCGCGCGGAAATTATCGAAGATCTGCCCGAAATTCTCCTCCCACACCGCCTGCGTGGTGGTGTAGTGGAGGTAGACGACCTTCTGGGCCTCCGCGGTTTGGGCTTGCTCGGCCGGCTTGGCCTCTTCCTCGGCGGGCGCCGGGGCTTCACCCTCAGCCGGCGCAGCGGGCATAGCCTGTCCGCACGCCGCCGCCAGCAGGCCGGCGCCAGCCACCAAGCTACCGCCGAGAATTGATCGTCGTGTTAGCGTCGCCATCGTGTCCTCTTCCTCCGAATTTGTTAGCATTCATGTGTATTGTCAATCAAGAACGCGCACTTGCCAAAAGCACGTACACGGCCGGACTTGGGCCGGAAATATGTCTCGTGCAACCCCCTTTCTGTGCCTTTGCGTAGCTCCCAGTGCCGAAGATGCGCCCGCTCCCACCCCAATCTCCGCGCGTTGTGGCATGAGCGCGTGTATACGTCAATCCAACTATAGCACAGTGTTCCGCCACTGGACGCCCGGCCCGAGCAGAGTCCATTGGGCCGTCGTTGAGGCCTGCCGCCTACACGTCCCGCCAGGTGGTCTCGCCGCGGGCGCTGGCGATGCCTTCCGCCGCGGCGTAGAGATAGCGCTCCGCCCAGGCCGTGGTGGCCTGGATGTCGTAGTTCCACGACTGCACGGCGTAGAACATGCAGTGGTGATGGAGTCTGGCGAGGTTGGGGGTAAAGAACGCCGCCGGTTTCCACCACTGGCCGATGGGCCGGTGGTCGTTATGTTCGCCCAGCCGCTGGCGCATGACCGCGTTGAACTGCTCGACGTACTCCGGGTCCGTCTCCGGCGGGTAGATGTCCGTCATGCCGGGATTGAGCAGGTGCAGCTTGCGTACGCCCAGGTGGTCTTCCTGGCCGGGCGGGATTGTGCGGTAATGGGCGTGGAACTCCAGATAGGCCTGCGTGGGCGCCAGCGCAACGTAGTCCACCAAGGCCTTGCTCTCCACCGGGCACGGCTCGCCGGATACCGCCGCTTTGTAGCCGCCGGCCACCACCTCGCCAATACCGTTAAGCAGGCTGTGCCCTTCCGCCGCGCCGTCGGGATTGATCATGGGCGCCAAGCACACCTGGTAGTTATCCAAAAGCCAGCGGGTATCCGTGAGATCGACCGTGAGCCGCCGCGCCAGTTCCACCAAGCGTTCCGCCACCGGTTCCGCGCCCTGGGACGTGCCCGCCATCACAATGCGCTTGGCGCGAGGGGCAGTCTCCAGCGCCCAGATCTTGCGCCCTTTCGCCGTCTCGCCAATGACGCGGCTCGACCAGACGTGGCCCTCAGTTCTCAAGAGGGCTTCGATTTGCGCTTCCAGTTCCGTAGGGGCGATGAACGGCATGCTGCCGAGAATCACGGATTCTCCGGCACTCAGTGAGAGGGTGATGAGCACGTCGCTCGTATCCGGTACGTTGACCGCATTTTCCAGCGGGATCGGCTCCCATGCTTCTCCGCGCTTCACGAAGCCGCCGAATTGGATGTACCAGCCGCCGAGTTCCTTGTCCGTGTGCACGTGAATGCGCAGCGCGGGCGTCTCCCGCTGCGCCGTGATGCGCACGCTGTAGCGGTACTGCGTCGGCACGCCCTTGAAGTGTTCGTCAAACCCTGTGGGCTTGGGGTCAACGCGCGTAAAGAGATGGACGATGCCCTCGTCGTCCAGCGACACGTCTTCCGCCGCAGCCGCTTCGAACTCGGTATCGAAGGTCACGCCCAGTTCGTGGATGGTGCGATTCACGAGGACTCCTCCTTAGATTCTCAATAGGCAAGTTCCTGGCTCCAGGTAACCGCCGTTCTATTCTGCGGACCCATGCAAGAGTGTATGCGCCGCCGCTGTCGTCTTAGATTGGTGGAGACCAACCTCACACATCGCCTGCAGCTAAGGAACCGCAGGTTACAATCCTGCGCTACCGCAGCCAGTCGCAGCAGTGATGTTCCCGTTCTTCCCTCTGCAGGCGACCAAACGGCTGTCAAGGCAAGTCCCGGTACGGACTATTCCCGGTACATTCTGTTGACTGAAAGCATGCTCCAGTAACGTACGGCCATGCAGCGATCAGGCGACGCTGGGCATGAGGTGTTGCTGAATCTCATCGTTCGTAGCGATCCAGCAGCCGCCCGGCTTGGCGAGCGCATAGGGCAAGACCGTCTCCAACACGTCGCAGTGGGGGTCGCGTGCGGCGAGGCAAGGCGGGTGGAACGTCATGGTGAGCACCTGGCCGTTAGCGTGGGCGTGGTCGATACCGTGCTTGAGCAGTTCGATAAACTCCCACCGGTCCAGGTCGAGATAGCGGAAACCCCAGATATCGGTAATGCCTGTGGGCGGAATCTCCGGCAAGCCGTTCGGATAGCGGTACGGCTGTAACGAATCCAGGCTCTCGCCCATGGCGGACTCCAGTTGCGCGCGCGGCGGGCGTTTGCGCGTGGGGTCTACCGGAAAGCGGTAGTGGGAAGAAGCGTAACCAAACCCTTCAGCTTTCAGGAGGTCCTGGACGTCAGGTACGGCGTGCAGGCCGTCCACAAAGCCGCCGGGCGTGCGAAATCCGATAGGATCAACACCCAGCGCCTCCCGCATGGCGCTGCTCGTTTGGCGGAGCTCGTCGCGGATGCACGTGAGCGCCGAGCGGCCGTGCGCGCGCCAGGGAGCCGCCGCGTACGTCACCTGGAGCTGCGGGACCTCTTGCGCCCGCACGTTCACGTGGGTGTACGTATGGTTGCCAAACGCATGTCCGGCGTCAACGGCCTGCTTCAGGTAGTCGAGGTCGGGGTCCTCTAGCGCGCTGCCCACCAGGAAGTAGTGCAGCTTGACGCCATATTTCGCCGCCACCGCGTTCAGCATCTGGATGTACAGCTTGCAGTCCGCGTCGATTGCGCCTTTGCGGTGGTCCCACACCGACGTCCAATACGGGAAATTGGTGCACATCTCCACGTCGAACGTCAGGCTCAGACAAAACCGCGCGCCGTTTGGGTACATGAGGTCTCCTCTCAGAATCGCTTGCGTCTCGGGCGCAAAAGCCGGGGGTAGGCGGTTCCTGCGTGTCGCGGCAAGACCCTTCCGGGGCCCCCGCTCCTGTCAGCGCGCCTTCTTAGCCGTCACCGCCACTGCGAAGATAGCTGTCGCCACCAATGCCATCGAGGGGCCTGACGGCAGATTGAAATGATACGAGAAGTAGAGCCCGGCCACGGCCGAAATCACGCCCAAGAGCGCGCCGAGCGCCATCGCTCTTGGGAAGTTGCGCACCAGCAGGAGTGACGTCGCGGCCGGTGTGATGAGCATGGCCAACACCAGCACTATGCCTACCGCCTGAATTGCCAGCACAATCACGACGGCCAATAGCGCCAGGAGGGCGTAGTCCAACGCCTGGACCGGTAAGCCTATGACGGCGGCGCCCGCCGGATCGAAGCTGGCGAAGACAAACTCCTTGTGCAGTAAGTAGAGCACCGCCAAAACGGCGCCGGCCATCACCGCGGTGATCAAAACGTCCCGGGCGGTCACGCCCAGCACCTGCCCCAGCAGGATGTCTTCCAGGCTCACACGCAGGCCCCGCGTGAGTGACAACATAACCACACCCAGCGCGAAAAGCCCGGCGAACAGAATTCCGACAGACGTATCCGCGCTCACTCCCGCGCGTCTAATGAGAAACCCGCTGAGCAGGGCCACGGCGATTCCCATGGGTATCGCGCCCAAGAACGGATTGGCGCCCACGAGAAACGCCGCCACCATGCCCGGCAACACGGCATGGGAGAGCGCGTCGCCCATGAAGCCGAGTCCCTTGGTGACGACGTACGCGCCCAACATGGGGCACATGATGCCGACCAGGAGCGACACGATGAGCGCCCGCACCATGAAGCCGTATTGAAACGGCGCTACGAACACGTCCGCGATGACATTTGCATAGACGTCCGCGAAGACGTCCATCAGTTCTGTCCGCTCTCATAGGCCCGGTAGATGTCCACAGACCGGTACAGCTCTTCCATCACCTCAGGCGCCAGCGCCTCGGCGGTGGGGCCGCAAGCAACCACGCTGCGGTTCAGACAGAGGCAATCGTCGGACAGACGGCGAACGTAATTGATATTGTGGGACGCCAAGAGAACGGTCTTGCCTGCGTCTCGCAAGTCCTGCAGTACCAGGGTCATGACCTCCTGGGACGTGAAGTCCACGCCACGAAAGGCCTCATCGAGGATCAGCACGTCCACGTCTTGGGCCAACGCTCGGGCGATGAAGATGCGCTGCTGCTGGCCGCCGGACAGCTCGTTGACCAACGCGTCCCGTTCTTCCCACATCCACACCTGTTCGAGGGCGTCTGCCACGGCCTCTCTGTCGACCTTTCTGGGACGCCGAAACCAGCCAATCTGCCGTGTGCGACCCAACATGACCATGTCATAGATGGTCATGGGCAGATCCCAGTTGATGTTCTGGCGCTGCGGCACGAACGCTACTGAGCCCCGTGAATCCTGGATGGACTTGCCGTTGATGAGCACGCGGCCCGCCTTGGCTTCGATCAAGCCGGTGAGCGTGTTGAAGAGCGTACTCTTGCCGGCCCCGTTTGGCCCAATGACGCCCATGATGCGGCCGCCCCTGGCAGCAAACGTAACCCCATTCAGCACCTGAACGCCGCCGCGGTCCACGACCAGACCCTCGACCAAGAGGGACACACCCGCGTCCTCCGGCTGTGGCGATACCCCGGCGCTAGAGCCCTGAGACGCGTCGGAGCACTCGGCCGTCACCGCAGCGCCTCGACCACTCGCTCAACGTTGATCCGCAGCATGCCGACGAAGGTTTCGGCGCCGCTGCCTTCAGCGCCCACCGAGTCCGAATAGAGGCGCACGAGCGTTGCCCCGGCTTCGTTCGCCAGTGTTTGCGCCAAGCGTTCGCTGGCAACGGTCTCGCCAAAGACTGCGGCAACCTCTCGTGACTTTATCAATTCCACGAGTTCGGCCAAGTGTTCGGCCGAGGCTTCCGCGTCGGTGGAAACGCCCAAGATGACGCCTACCACCTCGAAGCCGTAGCGGTCGGCAAAGTACCGGAAACTGTCGTGGGAAGTGAGGAGGAGGCGCCGCTCCGGCGCTACCTGCTTGACCTGCTCTTCGATCCAGTGATGCAAAACATGCAGTTCCTCCTTGTACACGGCCGCATTGGCGCGATACGTGTAGGCATTTGCCGGATCCAGCTCCGCGAACCGCGCGGCAATTGCCTCCACGGCGCTCATCGCGCGGATTGGATCGAACCAGAAGTGCGGGTTGTGCTCCCCGTGCACGTGGCCGTCACCTGCGTCGCCGGCGTGGTCGCCTTCGTCGCCATCGTCAGCGTGCGCGCCGTCTTCTTCGTCTTCGTGCTCGCCTTCATTCTCATCCTCATGGTCGTCATGGGCATCGTCTTCTCCCATCGCTATGGCGTCGAGGGGGCCCGGATCGATGACATCCCCCAGGGCCAAGACGATGCCGGCGTCCCGCGCCACACTGCGCAGGAGGTCCTCCAGCCAAAAGCCCTCCATCTCCAGCCCTACGGCCAGCACGAGATCGGCTTCGGCTATCTGCGCCGCGTCGCGGGGTCCCGGTTGAAAGGTATGGGGGTCCACGTCAACGGGCATGAGGCTGACCACTTCCACGTGATCACCGCCTACTTCCCGCGCCCAGTCGGCGATGATATTGGAGGTGGCAACCACCTTAATCTTCGCAGCCGCCGGTTGCGCGGCGGTGTCCGGTGGCTCCTGGCTATCCCCTCCGCATGCCGCCGCGCTGATGAGTGCCAGCATCGAAATGACAGCGCAGAGCGTACGCGCAATTGCCTTAGCAGTCTTGGGTTTCACGCGCCTCAGACTCCCTTGCTCAAAACCAACCCCAGTGTTGTGGGCTGATTGGCCGCCCCGGCGTGCGCAGCCAACGGCGCGCCCGCCAAGTACCATTGCTTACGGCTGCTTACGGCCCGCCTTCCGCCACGGCCTGGCAGGCCTGGATGAACTGATCGTACGCGACGGTGTCACCCACCGCCTGCTGAAAGTACTTGAGCGCGGCCCGGGTCATGAGCCGCTCAGGAAACGTATCCGGGTACTCCACTGCCAGAGTCGCTTCACGGATGAGAAATATCTTGTATCCATAGCCGAGCATGGGTTGAGTAGCCCCGGCGGAACCCAGAATGCACATATTCGTGGCAAAGCCGGTGTAGATGAGGTTCTTGATGCCCTTGCTGCGGCAAATGCGGTCGAACTGGGCGCTGGTGAGGATTACCTGGTCGCCAGGTTCCGCGTCGCACGACTGAATGATGCGCAACTGCTCCCAGCCGTCCCAGTCGCGGTAGCCTTCGCCGTGCGTGCGGTCTGCCCGTTCCAGGTTCCAGCCGGGATTGACTTCCGGCGGGCGCGCCGGACCGGGCGGCGGGTTCGTGTCTTCATCTTCCAGCATGTAGTTGACCGATTCGTACTTCATGGCGATGTTTCCCGGCTCCACGTGGAAGACGGGCAGGCCCGCGGCCCGGGCCGCCGCGATCGCCGGGCGGATGTAGTTGTCGGCAATGCGCACCGATTCTGCCTGGCCCTCCAGCGTGCCCATGTCCACGAAATACCCGTCCGGCACCGCGGGGCCGTTCACGTCACCCATGTTCCAGAGATGCAGCGCCACGAAACCGGTCTCCGCCGGGTCGAGATCGAAGGCTTTTTCCACCCAGCCGGCGTCGCGCAGATTGGGCGTTTCCCAATGGGTGCCCAAGAGACGCAAGACTACACCTGCCTCAGATGCCACAGTCATCCTCCCTCCGCGATCGATAGTTACCGTTCTCCTGGAGCATGGCACAGAGCGGCAGAGCCCTGTGCGCGCCGCTCACGGCAGAAACACTTGCAGGACGGCCAAAACGCCGGCCGCGCCGACCACAAGCGCACCCAAGCGCATCGTCAGGCGCAGCTCCAAGTCTCTCAGGTCGGCTTTAGTCGATTGCGCCAGCAGGTCTATACGCGAATCCAAGCGCTGCGAATCGGCTTTGGACTCTTGTTGTAGCGACTCCATGCTGGTTCGCAACTCTTGCGAAAGATCGTGCATCTCAGACCGCAGTTCCTGCGAGAGACCTTGCATCTCGGCCCGCAGTTCCTGCGAAAGACCTTGCATCTCGGCCCGCAACTCTTGCGGGCGACCTTGCATCTCAGAACGCAGTTCTTGTGAGAGATCCTGCATCTCGGACCGCAATTCCTGCGAGAGATCTTTCAGGTCAACTTTCGTAGCCAGGGCCTCATGCGATTCGCCGACCGCGTCAATCAGGGCCTCTGCTTGGGCTTCGTCGAAACCGGCTGCCGTGAGCGTCTTTACCGCCCTGTGGGTATCGTATACCGCCATCGGTCGCATTCCTCTTCTGTGTGCGCCTTGCCGAGCAAGACCCCCAGTTCCCATTGCGAGATGCCGTATTGCCGTTCAAGCACCAAGCCCATAGTACTACAAAAGGCCACGGTAAACCGTGGCCTTTTGCGCATATGCGACCTCTTGCGCATGGCATACGGGTGTAGGGGCACGACATGTCGTGCCCCTACACCCGTCAATCCTCTATTGACTCTTTCGGTAGTCAACCATTGGCAACCATGGGCGCTAGCAGAGGCAGCCGCCCTCGCGCAGGGCGTTCTCGGCCACCCGCTGCATCTCTTCCTGGACCTCCTGGACCGTCTTGTTCTCTAGCTCCAAGGCTTCCCAGTTTTCAGTCCACGCGGAGTTCACGTCATTCTGCTGCACAACCTGGCGCTGCTCCACGCTGATCTCGGCAGAGCGGGCGTAGACTTCCGGGTCCTCATAGTCGTAGACCGTGAAGCCCTGGAAGTTCTTGTTCGATACGTAGCGTCCGCCGCCCAGCGGCACAATGAAGCTCTGGCCTTCCTGGCTCAGCCAGAACTTGTAGAAGTCCCACGCCCCATCCGGATTCTCAGAAGAGCTGGATATCCAGTTCGCGTTGATGGACTGCACGACCTGGCGTCCGGCAGGACCCTTCGGCAGCATTTCCATCTCCACCGTGAACGGTTCCTCCTGGGACATAATCTGCTCTTCGATCGTACGCGTGCCGTACGATCCCCAGGTGCGGCCCGCCAGCAGTTGCGTATTGAAGTCCGCCGCAACGTCGTTTTCACTTGGAGCGGCTCGACTCGGCATGACGCGGTGCTTCGTCACCAAGTCCGCGGCAAACTGCGTGCCTTCAGCGAACTCCTGCGTGAGCATGGCCGGTGCGGAAAAGTCCTCGTTCCACCACGTAGCGCCATATGCCATCAGGTGAATCCAGTGCCAGCCGAATGAGTAGGAGGGCGTCCAGAAACCCCACTGCGTGACGTTGTTGCCCTCCATCTTCGTCAGCTTCTTCGCGCCTTCCAGCAACGTATCCCAGGTCCACGTGCCCTCGGCTTCATGCTCTTTGGGAGTCTTCAGGCCGGCCTCGGCGTAGAGATCGGCGTTGTACCAATACTCTTTGCCGTTGGTGAACCAAGCGATGCTGTACACCTGGCCCTGGATACGCTCCGTCGCCCAGACGTGGTAGTCGGCCTTGCTGACCTCAGGGTCCGCCGACAGGAACGGCTCCAGCGACTGGATCATCTCCGCGGTCGCGAACTGGCTGATGTAGGAAAAGTGACCGTAATAGACGTCATAGGAAATGCCGCCGGCAAACGACGCCAGCGCCTTGTCGATAGTCTCCGCAAAGCAGCAGACCGTGGGATCGACTTGCAGGTCGTATTCCGGATACCGCTCGCGGAACGTATCGAAGAAGGCGCCGAACGACTCATCCCACACCGCCTGGTTCGTGGTGACGTGCAGGTACTTGACGACTTTCTGCTCCATTGTCGCTGGAGCTTCGGTAGTCTTCTCTTCTTCCGGCGCATCGGCTGCCGCAGGCGCATCGCCACCGGCGGGCGCCGATGCCACCTGACCGCAGGCTGCCAGCAACAGTCCGGCGCCGGCTGCCGCTGATCCGCCGAGGAACGATCTTCGTGACAGATCTTTCATCTTATTCGCGCTCCCTAGTCGTGTTGTCTGCCTAGTATCGCTGTGCGGCGCAGGCGCCGCACTCAAAATCCCCCTCACCCAGGGGATTGCATGCTCCGGGACGATCCACCGTGCCGCGGCACGCGAGTCCCGCCCGGTGCTGAGCTCCCCCAATGCGAACCCTCCTTGACTTGAGGAGCCAGCGTTAACCGATCGCCATGGGCGCCCGGCATCGAGCGCTTCCATTGACGTTATAGCACGTTTGTCAACGGCTGTCATTTCCGTGTCCCGCCACCGCCGCGCGGAGCCGCGGATTACTTGCGCCAGGGCCAAAGCGGGGCATCGTGCAGGCTGCGCGCCAGCGCGCAGTCAAGACCACTTGTCCCAAATCCTTGACAGCTACTTTCCGCCAGATTAGAATTGCCCCAGCTATCAGGGGCAGCACTGGCGTGCAAATGGCATGCCACTGGTGCAAGGTGCAACCAATCGTGAGGAGGCAACACTATGCTCGATAGCACCACACTATCCCGACGTCGCCTGCTGGCCGGATCGGCCGTGCTGGGGGCTTCGTCCGTAGTCTTTGCCGCGTGCGGCAGCGCGGCGCCGACCGACTCCGGCTCCATGGATGAGGCCCAGGCCGAGCCGGAAGCGAAGGCAGCGGATCAGCCGGCGGAAGTCCAAGAGGTCAATCTTGTGGCCTACCTCAAGATTCCGACCGAGCTTGAGACCGACTTCACGCAGAATATGGCCGACCCCTACATTGCCGAGAACCCGGGGACGACCATCGAACTCGTGTCGCAGGTTGGCGGCACGGCCGACCGCGTGGCCAAGATCAAGACCATGCAGGCCGGCGGCATTCCCCCGGACTTTTCCGAGTTCCCGCGCCGCGCCTTTGCGCAGGTGATGCAGGACCTCGCCCAGAACATGGACGATCTGGTCAAGGCCGCTCAGCTCGACCTGAGCGTCTACAACCCGAATCTCCTCGAGCGCGACGCTATGTTCCAGGGGCAGGTCTACCTGCTGCCCATGGGCCACGGCGGCAACGCCCACGTGGTCATGATAAATCCCGACTACTTTGAGGCTGCGGGACTCGACTATCCGTCCGCCGACGTTGAGAATTCCTGGACGTGGGACGAGTGGCTTGAAGTCATGGTCAAGCTGCGCGAGTTCGAGGGCGACGAGGTCAGCCAGTGGGCGATGGGCAACCACGCGCACGACTGGTGCTCTTGGCAGTTGCTCTGGGGCGACGATTGTAGCTGGATTTCGCAGGACCTCACAACGGCCACCTGTGACTCCGAGGCCATGATCGACTGCTACACGAGTTTCTTCGACCTGATCCACAAGCACAAGGTGATTCCGCCGCAGGCCGATCGCAACGCGACCTACTTCGGCGGCCAGAATCCCTTCCTGACCGGCCAGGTCCCGTTGATGATCTCGGCGCCGCGCAGTTTGCCGCTCACGTATGCCGACCAGGCGCTGGAGCAGGGCATCGACTTCGTAATGGCGCCCATGCCCCGCGTGGAACGCTCCACGCCGGACGCCAACCAGCACAAGCTGGGTTTGGTGTACGGCAGCGAGAAGCGCGAACCGGCCTTCGACTACATGGTCTGGCTGCTGCATGAGGGCCGTCTCGGCAAGTTCGTCCGCCGCATCCCGGCGTGGATTCCCGAGATCGAGCCGTTCATCGATGAAGCGTTCGCAGGCTACAGCAACCCGCGCATCTCGGTGGCGCAGGACGCCCTCGCGACCGCCGTTCCGCAGTGGAACGTCGGCACGACCCCGGTGAGCGGACAGATTACGACTCTGCTCAATGAGAACGGAGACGCCAGGCTCTGGACCGGCGAGCAGGACGCGGCCACCTTCCTCAAGGAACTGAAGCCGACCCTGCAAGCTATCGTGGACGACGGCGTCAACATCATCCGCGAGAAGCTCGGCAACTGGCCGTAGACCGATCGTGGCGCTCCGCCGCTGAGCGGCGAGCGTAGAGAACTGGGCAAAGAGGACCCGGGCCGTTCGGCCCGGGTCCTCTCACGTAACCGCCCGCACGGTGGGCCCGTAGCCCGCGCGCGCGTCACCGGCAAAGCGGACGGACGCGTGCGCGCAACCCGCCGCGCCCTGGGCGTTGGCAGGACACTGCTCTTGCGCAGCGGCCTCGAGGATTCACTCGCCATCTGTCGCGGCAGGGCCTGGACCCAGAACGAGCCGCTGAGGGCCGCTCTCTGGCGCCCGCGCAATCTCGCCGCGCGCCTCCAGATCCAGCTTCACCGTGGTTACGTACCAAGGTACTGAGCCTTTGAACGTACCCGCCAGCTTGACGCGTACGGCCGCTCCCAATTCCGCGAACGTAATCGAACCGCCGGCCGGAATCGAGGCGAGGATCGCCTCCCGCACGGCGTCGTACTTTTCCTTCTGGATATTCACGCCGGCCTTGCCCGACGGATGCAAGGTCAGAATTCTCTCCGGCATTGCCTGCCTCCCGCTCTCGTTGCCCGCCGCGCCTGCCTGGCGCGTCTCAAACATCCGGAATGTGTCGCTGGCGCGCGCCGATTTCAGCGATTGTCATGGCCCATGGGAAATGTCTCAACCGGCGTACGCAAACATGTACCATGCTAGCGCAGGCGAGATGCAGGCCGACACCAAGGGGCGGCCGGCGGGACGGAACGCCTGACGTTGACGAACGCGCGTCTCCAGTGGTACCGTGCGAAGACAATCCCCTGGTGTGGAGTCAACAGTGAGCAGACCACGAGCGCCCGTGACCTCGGGCCGACATCTATCGCGCCGCCAACTCCTAATCGCCGGCGCCCTGCTCGCCGCAGCCTGCAACCGTAGCCAGACCTTCGGCAACGAAGACGACCCTCTCGCCTTGCAACTGGTCTATTGGGGCTACGAACCCGAATTGCTGCGCTGGAATTTGGAGCGCTTTGCCGCGCAGTATCCCGGCTTGCGAGTTGAGCCCGAGGTGGCGGACTCGGACTACTTCCAAACCGTCAGCCGCTACTTGATCGAGGGCCGGCCCATCGACGCGGTGTACGTGCGGGAGACCGATCTGGCAGCGTGGGCCGAAGCCGAGTGGCTGGAACCCCTGGACGACTATGCCGGCATGGCGGACTACCGCGCGGCCATGCTCCCCCAGGCCGCCGCCGGCACCCAGTATCAGGGCGTGACCTACGGACTGCCGTACTACACCGAGTGCGCCCTGTGGGTCTACGACGAGGCGATCTTGCGCAGCGCCGGCATTCCAGTGCCCCCGGCAACGTGGGCGGAAGTTGCCGCGCAGGCCCAGGAAATCAAGCGGCAGGGCCTGGTGGACTACCCCATTCGCTTCACGTTTCGCACCCACGCCAGCACGAATATCGACTGGTGGTCCATGGTCTATGCCCGGGGCGGCTCGTTCTTCGACGAGATGCTCAATCCCGTCTTCCATCTCCCCGGTTCGGCCGCGGAAGAGACGCTGGGCTGGCTGCTGGACGGCATATATGGCGCCGAAATCATCCACGCCGACATCTTGGGCAGCAGCTATGAAGCGTCGCTGCGCAATCCGACCGCGTTCACCATCCAGCCCGGCTACAACTTCCTCTTCAATCAAATCGACGGCAGCAATGAGCCGGGGCCGCGCCGCGTTGCGCTCTTTCCGGGGAATGACCCAACCCAAAGCGGTACGGTGATGTGGACGCGGCTCTACGCGATCCCCAAAGCCAGTACGCAGAAAGAGGCTACCTGGGAGTTGCTGCAGTATCTTGGCGGCCATGATGCCGAAGACCGGTACTTTACGCCGCTCTTCTGGTTTGTGAACCGCTCGCTGGGCAGCGCCTACGCCTCCCTTTACGAGGAACCGCAAGTGAAGACTCTCGCGGCGGCGCGGGGCTTGGAGGACATGTCGGCCTACCTGCAGCAACGCCAAGTCGCCCGCACCCACGAGGCCCGCGAAGCCCCGTGGTTTCTGGAGTGGGAGCACTTTTCTCAGCACGAAATACAGCGCGCGCTGCTGCGCCAAGTCGAGCCGCGGGAAGCGCTGCAGCGCATGGCAGACTCGTTCTACGAACTGCGGGTGGAGTGGAGCGCCGTGACCGATAACGGCGGTTAGCGTTCGACGAGAGCCGAGGCCGTTCCGCCTGCTCCTCCCGAGCCAAGCCGATAGGCAATAACCAAAGCGCTGCGGTCCGATTGGACCGCAGCGCTGCATTTCGTCCTGAGTGAATGGGAGGCTTACCCGCGCAACCCGAGTTCCGCAATAACGGACCGGTACTGGTCGGGATTGCGGCGATGAAGGTAGCGCAAGAGCCGTCGCCGCCGGCCCACCAACTTGAGCAAGCCCAACTCTGAGTGCTTGTCGTGTTTGTTATCGCGCAAATGCGAGGAAAGTTGCTGGATGCGATTGGTCAATAACGCAATCTGCACCGCAGACGATCCCGTATCGTTGGGGCTCTCGCCGAACTTGGCGACGATGCTCTGTTTCTCTTCTGTCGTCAGCACGCCAATCCTACCTCAAATTCCATGTACGCTCCGCCGGCAGTGTTCCGACTTCCTATAGTCGCACGTTCGCCCGCATTGCGCAACCAGGGGCGCTAGGGTGATTAGTAGATGGAGACCTGAACTCCTTGCTGGGCTTTATCTCATGTCATTCCGAGCGGAGCGAGGAATCTGGTGCTCCCGACACTAGATTCTTCGTCGCTGCACTCCTCAGAATGACATGTCGGCTGCACTCCCCAGAATGACATGTCGGCCGCTCTCCTCAGAATGACACTTCGGGGAGCAGCCGTTCACGTTGACACCCATACCTGTGCGGCCTAAGTCAATACCTACTGAACGCCGGTACCACGGACTCGTTTGCCAGACGATCAGAATATGTAGACCGCTACCCTCGCGGGGCTGCACCACATCTCCATCTGAACCAGGACTGTGATTCTTGTCAATCCGAACGTAGCGCCAAACCTTGTTCGCCGAACGTAATTCGCAGATTGCAGCGCTCGTGCTTCATTCGGCCCAGTTGGTTCATTCTCTGAATTCCGCGCTCTTTGCGACACTTCGCTGCGCTTCGTTCGGAATGCAATGCCTGCGTGCGGTGGGTAGCGCTGAAGCGCCTTGAGGCATCTATCAAATCAGTCAACAGAGTCCCTGACTCGCACAGAAACTACTGTTCGCTGAGCAGTTTCGCTTGTAGACGCCTTGCGGGCGTAGCCTCAGGCGCAGTCTGCCTATCCCGGCACCGGAAATCGCACTGAACGCCAAAGCCGGGGCATAGGTTCATGCAGCACAGCGCTGAGGATGCAGCAGTATTGCTAAAGCGGTGGTTGCAGCAGAGTCCGGCGCAGGTTCGCCACGCATGACTAGGCGAGGACGTAGGCGAGAATCAAGACTGCAATACGCTGGGGCAATCCAAGGGGGGATGTTGCAAGGATGCTGCATGAACTCTGACGAACCTGCAGCCAAACGCAGAAAGTATAGCACGTTCGTCCGCGCACGTAAAGGCGTCGCGGCGACGGCGGGGGAGCCGCCGCGCTCGTGGCTTCGACCTCCGCCAACCATAGCGGGGACACGGCGGTTCGTTAGACCGTTACCCACTGGGGAACTCCCCGCCGCCAGCCATAGCGCGGGCATGACTCCAACGCGCTGCGCATTGCCCGGCCTACGCCCCAGTGCCGGCGATGCTTTGGTTCCTGTCGCGGCGCGGGTTCAGGCGGCGCGCATTGACGCGGCGCGTTTGCCGCACGTAGACTGAAGTGAGAGCGGCGGTCAAGATTCGCTGCCCATCAAAACGACCCCCCACCCCCGAGCGCTGCCATGTTTGGCGTAATCCAACGCTTCTTCGACCATTCCGAACGCGAAATCTCCCGCCGGCGTCCCATCGCTGAAGACATCGCCGGTATGGAAGCGGAGTGCGACACCCTCGCCCTCGACGAATTCGCCGCGCGGACCGCCGCGTTTCGCGAACGTCTGGCGGGCGGGGAAGACCTGGAATCCCTGCTGCCGGAAGCATTCGCAACAGTGCGGGCAGCCATCAAGCGCATCATCGGCCATCGCCTCTTCGACGTACAGATGCTCGGCGGCATGGTGCTCCACAGCGGGCACATTGCCGAGATGAAGACTGGTGAGGGCAAGACCTACGTCGCCGCCCTCAGCGCCTATCTGAACGCGCTCACCGGCAACGGTGTCCACGTCGTGACCGTGAACGACTATCTTTCCCGCCGCGATACGGAGTGGCTGGGGCCGGTATACCATGCCCTCGGCCTGACCGTCGCCTGCTTGAATAGCAACGCGCAGTACCAGTTCTCGCCCAAGCCGGAGGGCCGTGAGACCCACCACGGCAGCGGCGAAGAGTTGAGCGCCATAGAGCGCAAAGAAGCCTACGCTGCCGACATCACGTACGGCACCAACAACGAGTTTGGCTTCGACTACCTGCGCGACAACATGGTGCTCGATCTCAAAGACATGGTGCAGGGCCGACACCACTACGCCATCATCGACGAGGTGGATAACATCCTCGTCGATGAAGCGCGCACGCCTCTCATCATCTCCGGCCAGGCTGACGCGCCCGGCGAGACTTTCGGCGACTTCACGCGCCTGGTGCCGCGGCTGCGGGAAGGCGACGACTACACAATCGACCACAAACTGCGCGCGGTGAGCATCACCGAAGACGGCATCGGCAAGATGGAAAAGTGGTTGGGCGTCGGCAATCTCTACGAAGAAGGCGCCTTCGAGCTCGTTCACTACATGGAACAGGCCCTGCGCGCCCAGGCGCTCTACCAGCGCGGGCGCGACTACGTGCTCATGAAAGACGGCAGCGTCATCGAGCATCACGACCCCAACGCCGAAGTGGTGATCGTGGACGAGTTCACCGGCCGCCTCATGACCGGACGGCGCTATAGCGAGGGTCTGCACCAGGCCATCGAGGCCAAGGAAGGCGTGAAGATCCAGCGCGAAAGCAAGACGCTGGCCACCATCACGTTCCAAAACTACTTCCGCATGTACGACAAGCTGGCCGGCATGACCGGTACGGCCGCCACGGAAGCCGACGAGTTCCGCAAGATCTACGGGCTGGACGTAATTGTCATGCCCACCAACGTGCCCATGGTCCGGCAGGACGAACCCGACTACGTCTACCGCACGGAGCGGGGCAAATTCAACGCCGTTGCCAACACCATCGAAGAGTGGCACCGGCAGGGCGCGCCGGTGCTGGCCGGCACTACGTCGATCGAAACGTCTGAGGCGCTCAGCCTGCTCCTCAAGCGGCGCGGCATCCCCCATCAGGTGCTCAACGCCAAGTACCACGAGCAGGAGGCGCAAATCGTCGCCCAAGCCGGCAGCAAGGGCGCGGTTACTATTGCGACGAACATGGCCGGCCGCGGCACGGACATCGTGCTGGGCGGCAACCCGCCCGGTCCGGAAGAAGCGGAGGCAGTCCGTGCCGCGGGCGGCCTGCACGTGATCGGCACGGAGCGTCACGAATCCCGCCGCATCGACAACCAGTTGCGGGGCCGGTCCGGCCGCCAGGGCGACGCCGGATTTTCGCGCTTCTACGTCTCGCTGGATGACGAATTGCTCAAACGCGCGGGCAGCGACCGGATTGCCGGCATCATGGACCGCCTGGGCATGGACGACGACGCGCCCATCGAGCACAACCTCATTAGCAAGGCGCTGGAACAGGCCCAGACGAAGTTGGAAGCCTACAATTTCGACCTGCGCAAGCACACCGTTGAATACGACGACGTGCTCAACACGCAGCGCAACACCATCTACGGCGAACGCCGCAAGGTGCTGGAACTGGACCAGATCACGGACCAGATCCAGCCCATGATTCACGACGAAATCGCCCAGATGGTCGACGGCCATACCGCCGCGCCGCCGGAAGATTGGGACCTGCCAGCGCTGGTGGAAGCCTGCCGCCAACTCGTGAACCAGCCGTCGGCCCCGCCGGCTGACGAATTGACAGACCAGACGCCTGAGGCAATTACTGAACGCCTCACCGCCTGGGCGGACGAGGTTTACGCCGAGCGCGCGGCAACCATGACCCCGGACATCATGCACCGCGTGGAACGCTGGGTGCTGTTGCGGACCATCGATTCACTTTGGACCGAACACCTCACGGCCATGGAAGACCTGCGCACCGGCATCGGCCTGCGCGCCGTCGGCCAGCGCAACCCGCTCTCCGAGTACAAGGCGGAAGCCTACCGCATGTTCCAGGAACTCACCGCCCACATCCAGCGCCAGACCGCCCAGATCATCTACCGCGTACAAGCCGCGCCGGAAGCCCAACCCCGGCAACCCCAACCCGTGATGGCGACCAACCGGGGTGAGGAAGACGCCCGCCGCCCCCAAGCGCGCTCGCGCCGCAAACAGGGCGGCCGCAAGCTGGGCCGCAACGAGCCCTGCTGGTGCGGCAGCGGCAAGAAGTACAAGCGCTGCCACGGCCGCTAGCTATTCCCCCTCTCTAGCGACGGCGAACACGGAGGTCCCTCGGTGATTTTCGATGCCCACTGTTACCTGGGGCGGAATCCCATCTGGGAAGTCCAGAGCATGCCCGCGACCATGCAGGGCCAAGATATGATTGCCTACCTGGACCGCGGCGGCGTGGACCGCGCCCTGTGCGCGCCGCCCGGTGTGGGCGCAGCCGACCACTTTGCCGCCGATCACGAGCGTATCGCGCAAGCCATCGCCGACTATCCGGACCGCATCTATGGGTTTGTGCGCGTCAAGCCGCCGCGCGGCCAAGCAGCCATCGATGAAATGCGCTATTGGCTGCAAGAACGAGGCTTCCACGCGGTCAAATTCAACACCATCGACGCCTCCACCTACGGCGCGGGTTGCTACTCCCTCGCCGACCGCGCCCTGATGGATCCGGTCCTGGAAGCCATCGCGGCGCTGCACGTGCCCGTCATGATCCACACGGGAGAAGAGCACGGCCACACGTGCACACCGGCGCTCGTCGCCAACCTCGCCCTCGACTTTCCCCGCATCACCTTCATCATCGCCCATGCCGGCGTGCCGGGGTTCCTGGATGAAGTCGTCCCCTTCATGCAACGGGCGGAAAACACGCTCGTTGACCTGGCGGGGGTGCTCCGGCCCATCTACGTGCAGAAACTCGTGGACGGCGTCGGCGCCGAGCGCGTGCTCAACGCCACCAACGCACCCCACATGCCCATCGAGTTCGGCCCCCAACTCATCGAAAAGCACTGCCGCACGCTCACCGCCGCGCAAAAGGAGGCCATTCTCGGCGGGAATGCCCTGCGCCTGCTGCGGTTAAGCGCATGACCGCACCCTCCTACGACGCCATCATCATCGGCGCGGGCCACAACGGGCTCGTCACCGCCGGTTACCTGGCGCGCGCGGGCCGGAAGGTCTTGGTGCTGGAACGGCGGCCCATCGTCGGCGGGGCCTGCGTGACGGAGGAGGTGTTTCCCGGCTACCGCGTCTCCACGGCATCGTATCTCGTGAGCCTGTTGCAGGAAAAGGTCGTGCGCGACCTGGAGTTGCCGCGCTACGGTTACAGGGTGTTTCCCAAGGATCCCGCGTATTTCGCGCCATATCTTGACGGCAGCCATATGTTCATGTACCAAGACATGGCGCGCACCTGTCAGGAAATCGCCAAGTTCTCCGCCCGCGACGCGGCGCGTTATCCGGAGTATGAAGACAATATCGAGTGTGTTGCCCGCCTCATCGAGCCGCTCATCCTGCAGCCGCCGCCGCAGTTTCCGCCCCAGCGGCTCAGCGACTGGTTGGACCCGCTGCGCGCGGGACGGACGCTGCTGGGCCTTTCCCACGGCCAGATGGCCGACGTCGTCAAGTTCATGGCCCGCAGCGCGCAGGACATTCTCGACGAGTGGTTCGAGTCCGATGCCCTGAAAGTCGCCCTAGCCACCGACGGCGTCATTGGCACGAACGGCGGCCCGCGCACACCCGGCACGGCCTACGTGTTGCTGCACCACGTCATGGGCGGCGTGGGCGGCGTGCGGGGCCTCTGGGGATTCGTGCAAGGCGGCATGGGCGCCATCACCCAAGCCCTGGCGGCCTCGGCCCAAGCCCACGGCGCGGAGATTTGCACCGGCGCCCCGGTCGAGAGGGTGCTCACTCGCGGCGACGCGGCCACCGGAGTCGCGCTGGCTAACGGCGACGAATACCGTGCCAAACTCGTGGTCTCCAACGCCGATCCCAAGCGGACGTTTCTCCAACTTGTAGAGAAAGACGCGCTCCCCGCGAAATTCGCGGCGCAGATCGAGTCGTACCGCTGCGAGGGGTCGTCGTTCAAGCTCAATTTGGCGCTGAGCGAGCTGCCCGACTACACCGCCTTTCCCGGCACGACCCTCGGGCCGCAGCATCGCGGCACCACCCACATTTGCCCGGACTTGGACTACCTGGAGCGGGCATGGGACGACGCGAAGTACGGCAAGCCGTCCACGCACCCCATGCTGGAAATCACAATCCCCACGGCCTATGATCCCGGTTTGGCGCCGCCCGGCAAGCACATTATGGGCATCTTCGCGCAGTACGCGCCCTATAGTCTGCGAGACTCAAGCTGGCCGGCGGAGAAACAGAGATTCGTGCAGCGCGTCATCGACACCCTCGCCGCCTACGCCCCTAATCTGCCGCGCGCCATCGAGCACGTGCACGCGCTCTCTCCGCTGGACCTGGAGCAGGAATACGGCCTTACCGGCGGCAACATCTTCCACGGCGAACTGAGCCTGGACCAGCTCTACTTCCTGCGTCCGGCCCTGGGGTGGGCGCGCTACGCTACACCGATCCGGAACCTGTACCTCTGCGGTTCCGGCGCTCACCCAGGCGGCGGCGTCACCGGCGCTCCCGGCCACAACGCGGCGATGGAGATTCTGAAGCAACGGTGATAGCCATTGTTCCAGACCCGCGCCTCCCGGCCCGCGAACGCCCAACACACATGTCAATCGTGAACGTGCCAGGTATTCCGTTGGCGAGTCTCAGGTAATCCGTTGACAATCCGAGTAGGAACCCCAGCGTGCTGCGGTACTACGTATCGGACTTAGGCACGCCGTTCCAACGTGCACGAGCGCGTCATTCTGACCGCAAATGAGCGCGCCAACCCGACACACATGAACGGGTAGTCCCATTTCACATGAGGGCGTCATCCCAGTACACATACACGTGTCGTTCCAACGCATTGGCACGTCGTTCCCCGACCGCAGAAGGGCATGCCATTCCCCGATCGCAGAAGGGCATGCCCTTCCCCGACCGCAGATGGGCATGTCATTCCGAGCGGAGCGCAGCGGAGAGAGGAATCTAAGATGCCGGGATAGTCTGGGCGGTGGAGGAACGACCCTAGATTCCTCGCTGCGCTCGGAATGACATTGACTGCCGTTCGGAATGACATAGGGGGTGCAGCGTTCGGTTTGGCGTGGACGCGTGCTGCGTTCGGTTTGGCATGGGCGCGTGCTGCGTTCGGCGTGGTGTGGGCGCGTGCAGCGTTCGGCGTGGCATGGCTGTGCGTTCCCTGTCTTTTGTCATTCCGAGCCCTGCGAGGAATCTAGCGCCCGCGCAACGTGCCGCCCGCTTGGCGCGGCTCCTTAGATTCCTCTCTGCGCTGCGCTCC
>JAJEAH010000067.1 GCA_022824225.1 Chloroflexota bacterium | reverse complement strand
CGAACCAGTTGTTGTTGTCGCCGTAGAGCACCACCGTCGTATCGCCGGAGATGCCGCTCTGCCCCAGCAGTTGCTCAAGTTCTGCCTTGCCGATGAGGTCGCGCCGGACCGGATCGTTGAGGTCGGACTGCCAGCCCCAGTCAATGGCGCCGGCGATGTGGCCCGTTTCGTACGCAGTCGTATCTACGTCCACCTCCACGAGCCGGATGTTGTCGTCTCCACCATGCTCTGCCACCCAATCAGTGGAAACCAGCACACTGGAGTCCGCATACTCAGCCATCGCACACACTCCTTACACGCTACAGACTATAAAGTTGACTAAGTCACTCCAAATAGTAGCAAATGCTTTGCGGCACGTCAAATGGCACTGAATTGGGATCAAGCGCCTCCAGACTTGAGGGCTTCGCAAATCTACTCACTGGTGTCACTCTCCAAGCGCAGCCACGCCATTCCGAGTACAACCACCCATGTCACTCCGAGTGCCGATACCTGAGTCACTCCGCGAGCAGCTAAGTCGTTCCGACAACAGCCACCTGTGTCACTCCGTGAGCAGCTACGCCATGCCGTTTACACCCACCCATGTCACTCCGCGAGAAGATATGTCGTTCCGATAGCAGCCACCTGTGTCACTCCGATTGCAGCCATCTATGTCATTCCGAGTGCAGCGAGGAATCTAAGAATCCCGATTGCGAAAATCCTCATCGCGGAGCGTACCCTGAGCTCGCCGAAAGAGAAGACTACTAGGCGAGAAGCCAATCCGGGTGTGGCTGCGTGCGTCCATCCGCTTGACACCACAGGATAGACCCAAGTCTGCTCAATCCCACTCTATCGGGCTTGGCGTTCTGGCAGTTCCCGCCTGGCTCCATGCACCCGCATACCGTTTGGCCTGACAGTCCCGGACCGCGACCAGAGGAAAAAGAGAGCACCCACCAGGGGTGCTCTCACTTTTCCAGCTTTCTCTGTTGCGGCGCGCGTCCGGATCCCGCTTCACCCTGTAGGAAAGAGTCGGGTTCCGACTTAGCCTAGATCCACTTTCGCGGGTAGATGTCCAAGTATACGGACACGGTTTGCCACGTAATGTAGTAGAGGAGCAGCGCAATGAGCAGTCCAACGACGGCCCCAACGTAGAACACCGGGCGCAGCTTGGCGAAACCCCCCGGCAGATCGCGGGTGCCCACCAACGAAGGGATGATGGCGTGGGCCAGCAGGAACGAAACGGCCGTGGCCACCACCATGAGCAGCGCCAGCCAAAAGTAGATGAAGCCGGTGCCAAGTTCGTCCCAGATCGGTAGTGCTAATACATGATCCATCTGTCGCGCTCTCCCGTTGCTAACCGTCTTCCTGCAATGACCGGATGAAGAGAATAAGTTCCCAACGCTCTTCGGCGGTGAGTAGGCTGCCGAACTTGGGCATATTGCTGGAACCGTTGGTCAGGATCCAGTATATCTCACCGTCCGAGCGGTCGGTCACCCGCTCGCCCTGCATTGGTTGGGGCAACGGATCGAAGTAGAGGCCGGCTGGACCTTCACCTCGACCGTCCGCGCCGTGGCAGTGTTTGCAGTTCGTTTGGAAGAGCTGGTTTCCGGACGCTACGCGCTCCGGCGTGCTGGCCAGAGTATTCTCGATCTCCGCCGCTTCGGCAAAGCTGTAGTCGCGTGCCCGACCGGTTATGGGCACGGAGTCGGTGGGAGGCAAGCGACGCGGCGGCTCCTGCAGGCGATATGACTGCTGGTAGTGCATCTCGGGAAACACATCCACCAGGTAACCATAGCAAGAGGTCAGGAGCGCCGCGGCCAGCATGCCGCCAATCAAGCCCAGCGACATGCGTCGCAGTGCTCCCTCGCCGAATAGACCGCGGAACAGGCCTTGTACGAGCCGGTCTCGCATCGGGGTTAGCTCCGTCCTTGCTGCTTCACTTCTTCGGCGCCTGCATCCGTCAAAGTCGTCTCGGCCGTAGCCGCCTGCGCGTCGTCCTCGCAGCGTACCACCAACCCCACGTAACCCTCGGTAATGCGGGAGTCGTAGAGATCATTGGTGAGATTTGGCAGCCGAGACTCGAAGATCACGCCCATGATGGTAAAGATGAGGGCTCCCAGCATCGTGCCTTCGTACATGATGATAAACATGGGCGGAATGCCGAGAATGGGCTTGCCCGCGGTGATCAAGGGATACGACAGTTGCGTGCCCGCCGTCACCATCAAGCCCACGGCAAAACCGATCATCGCCCCGCCCAGGGGGAAGATGAACAGCCGGTGTTGGCCGGAATCCTCGCCAAACGCGCCTTCCGGATAGGGGGCGCCTGTTAGCACTTCATAGTCAGCCGGGCCAAATCCCGAAGCCTGTAGGCGGTCCGCGGCATCAGCCGCGGTGTCTGCCGATTTGAATAACCCCATAACACTGGGCATAGTTGCCTCCCTATTCTCTCACGATCGCAGGCAAACGGAGTTTGCCGATGCGAAATTCGCGTTTCCAGATATGCCCCTCTTTTTCTTCCCAAATGGGAATGACGGGGAAGATTTTTGAAAACAGCAGTAGTAGCAACGCCACGTTGGCAAATGAGAATATCACGAGCGCGATCTCGACCAAGCTCGCCGAATAATCTCCCCATGCAAAGGCATCAGGATGCCGCCTCTGCAACGTTGGGATGATGATCAAGAAGCGTTCCAGCCACATGCCAATGTTCACTACCACCGCCGTGAAGATCATGATGGGGATATTGCGGCGGAACCGCCGGAACATCCAAATCGGCACCGGCAAGAACACGTTGCACACCACCATCAGAAGGAACAAGTACAAGTAGGGCGGCGAGAGACGCAGTTTCATTACCTGGTACTCGGCTTCCTCCTTGCTGATGAGCGCAAAGACGAAATCGAGGAAGTAGAAATACGCCCACGCCAAGGCGACCACGATTAGTAGCCGGCCGATCATATCGAAGTGTTCCGGGCGGATGTAGTCGTGCAACCGGAAGAGCGAGCGCATCACGGCCATCAGGGCAATCACCGCCGCCACACCGGAGAGCACCGCGCCCACCACGAAGTACGGGGCAAAGATGTGCACGTGCCAGCCGGGCACCAAGGACATACCAAAGTCCCACGACACGATACTGTGCACGGAGACGAACACCGGCAGAATAAGCGCGGAGAGCAAGAGGCCGGTTGCGTTGAGCAGCTTCCACTGCCGGGCATTGCCCCGCCAACCGAGGCAAAGCACGCCATAGACCGTGCGCCGCCAACCGGTCGTCTGGTCGCGGGCCAGGGCAAGGTCGGGTATCAGGGCCGCGTAGACGAACAGGATGCTACCGGTGAGGTAGGTGAAGATGGCGCTGGGGTCCCAGACGAGCGGCGACCGCACGTCTGGCCAAATTCCGCGCACGAAGTCGTAGGGAAACGCCCAGTAAAGCGTGCGCCAGGGCCGTCCCGTATGCAGCACGACGAAGAGCGCCGCCGTCATCAAAGAAAACACGGTCATGACTTCGGCTGCGCGCACCACCGGCCGCCGCCATTCCGCCGACGTCAAGCGTAGGATAGCGGAAATCATGGTGCCGGCGTGACTGATACCAACCCAGAAAACGAAGTTGATGATGAAGAATCCCCAGAAGACCGGGTGATTCAGACCGGTAACGCCGAGGCCGTAGGTTACCAGCAGAGTTGCCGCCACCACGCCAAGACCGACGAGACCCATCAAGAGCAGCAGCAGCACGTAGAACACCATTGGTGTCTCGACTACTGAGCGCATCAGGTCGCGGTTGATCTGTATAGGCGTGAGCCGTGGGCGCTCATGCATGGGGTCGCGTCTCCTTCGTCCAGAGCCCGCCGCGCGCCGGTTGAAGTAAGCGAGATGTACTACTGCGGCTTGATGACATACGGCACCTCAGCACTGAAGAACTTCTCGTTGCGGCGCAGAATCACGCCCTCTTGCATCTCCCAATTTGATAGCGGCCCAAGCGTCTTGACGGCCCACGTTACAAGGAAGATGGCTCCGGCCAGACCGCCAATGATGATGAGTACGTCAGGTAGTCCGGGCCACGGCACGGCGATTGCCTCGTGCAATTCGTGGTCCAAGGGATCCTGGGTAACAAGGTACGTGGGAACGAAGTCGATGATCCGTTGGATGAATATGCCGAAGAGAGACAAGCACGCCACCACCGTCGGCCCCGCGACGCTCTTGCGCCAGGGGTTCCACATCAAGATCAGGAGGGGCAGCAGAAAACAGCACATGAATGCGGTCACGAAGAGCCAGGTATTTTCGCCAAAGCTCCGCATATCGATCGAAACGATCGTTTCTCGCGGCACACGGCCGTACCAGGAAGTCAGAAAGTCCGACCACCAGTGGTACGCCCACGCTAGGTTGAGCGCGAGCATGATCTTGGCCACGTTCCAGAATTGGTCGACGGTAATGTACTTCTGCAGACCGTAGAAGCGGCGGATGACCGCCATCACCAGGATGGTAGTCGCCGTAGCGGCCAGGAGGCCGTTGATGCTGTAGAACGCCGGGAACATGGAGCTCTTCCAGCCCGGCACAAGCGTCATGACGTAGTCCAGGCTAATCAGAGACTGCACGAAAATGAAGTTCATCACGTAGCAGCCGCCCAGCACCGCCAGGCCGATGCGCTGGACTTTCCACTGCTTTGGCGTGCCGATGAACGAGCCGGCGAGCAAACGCGCCAGCCGGTGGGAACCCCCGCTCTGCGCCCGCAGAGCGGCGAGATCCGGCAACGCTTGCACCCAGAGGAAGGCGAAGCCGTTCACGACCAACATAAGCACGAATATCGAATCCCAGAAGTGCGGCGCGCCCCACGGCCAATCGAACCACACGGTGGTGCGTTCCGCGCTGGAAGGCACCAGCCACAGGAGCGGGATGAAGAGCAGCACGTTGAGCAGGCCGGCCACGGCGACTACCTGCGCCGCTCGGGCCAGTGGCCCGTGCCAGCGCGCTCGCGCCAAACGCGGGACGAATGCCACCATCGGCGCTGCCTGCCCTACCGTGAACAGAAAGCCGAACACGGCGGCATAGTAGCCCCACGGCCCGCGGTCTTCCAACCCGTCGGCGAGACGCATCGCGAAACCGGCCACCCCGCCCAGGAAAAGCAGGAAGAGGATGAGCAAGGTAACGCGATAAGCGCCACTGCTCCCAAGCGTCCGGCTGAAAATGTCACGCGCGATCTCTGCCGGGGTCGGCAGCGGATCAAGCGTGTGCTGGTGCTGTCTCGCTTGCATGCGGATCAACCTTCTTCAAATAGACCACGTTGGTATCGGTGCCAAGTTCTTCGAGTACGCGATAGTGGCGCTTGTTCTGCGCCAGTTTGGCGACCCGCGACTCTTCATCTTCAAGATTGCCAAAGACGAGCGTATCCGTCGGGCACGCCTGCACGCAGGCCGGATTCACGTCGCCGTCCTGCAGTTCTTCATCCGCCTGCCGGCGTTCCCACTCGCTCTTGCGAATGCGCTGCACGCAGAACGTGCACTTTTCCATGATGCCCTTGGTGCGCACGGTGACGTTGGGATTGAGGTACTCGCGATGCGTATCGTCCAGGTCTCGTTCCCAGAAGTTGAAGAACCGGGCGTGGTACGGGCAGTTGTTCGCGCAATACCGGGTACCGATGCAACGGTTGTAGACCTGTACGTTCAGGCCCTCTTGGTTGTGGTACGTCGCGTACACGGGGCACACCGGCTCGCAGGGCGCGTTGTTGCAGTGCTGGCAGAACATGGGCAGGAAGCGCGCTTTGACGTTGGGATACTCACCTTCCCAGTACCGCTCGATGCGAATCCAGTTTATGGCACGCTGCTGGAGCACGACGTCTTCAAGATTCAGCGCAATGTTGTTCTCAGCGTGGCAGGCGACGACACAGGCTTGGCAGCCGGTGCAACGGTCCAAGTCGACCACCATGCCCCAGCGCCGCCCAATGCTCGCAACCGGCTTGTCCGTGTCTTGTGGGTGCTCTTCTTGGGCTTGTCTCAAAGCCGTTACTCCCCGCTCTTCCTAGCTTTCGTCTGTTATCTGGAAAGTTTGTTGGTCGGGCATCTGCACAGGCGCCGTAATACCCTCGATACGCGGCAGCCGGGTGCGCCGACCCGTGGCAGAGACGCGAACCCGCGTGGCGGACCATGCCAGCGCGCCTGTCTGCTCCTGGACCACCGGCGCCAGCATGCCCAGCGCGTTGTCACCGCGGTCTTGGGCGTAGCGTCCGAGTTCCCGGTGACCCTGACCAAGCGGCACGCTTACGAGACCCTCGCCAATGCCAGGGTACGGGTACGCGGGCCCCAATATCGAGCCGGCAACGGACGTAACGCGAACGATGTCGTTTTCTTGAATGCCCAAGTCCGCCATCATGTGCGGGTTGAGCGCCACCCACGTCGTCCATACGCCGGTGGTCATGGGATCGGAAGTGGACTGCAGCCACGGCGTTGCGGCCAGACTGCCGCTGCCGTCGCCTAACAAGACTGACGGCGTGACGACCAAGTGGTAGGGATACTCCTGGGAGTCACTACTAAAGACCGCATCCGGGCCAGGCAGACCGCTCAAGTCGGGTGCAGCAGTCGTTGCTTCTTCTGCTGGGCCCCACCAGCCGCCACGCTGGAGTACGGTCAGCCAGAAGGACTCGGGATCCTCGCTGATCACGGACCCGTCGCCCCGGGCCTGCAATTCGTCAACGCTGGCCCGAATTGCGTCACGCATCGTCTCCCACGGCAAGGCCTCAGCGAGAGGCCCACCGATCGAGTCGGCCAGCGCGAGCAGCACGTCGGCGAAGGCACGCGTACCGGCCTCGCCGTCAAACTCCTGGTGGTACGGCCGTATAACCGGCTGCTGGATGCCAAGGGTGGCATATTCTGCGCCCACCGGCGGTATGCTCGTGCCCCAGCTCTCCAAGTAGTGATGATCGGGCAGGATCAAGTCCGCCAACGCCGTCGTCTCATCCAAGACGTTCGAGAAACTGACGACGTACGGTATGTCGCCCAAGAGGTTTTCGGCATTCAGGACGCCGGGCAACCCGAAGACGGGGTTGGCGCCATGGATCAAGAGGACTTCAGGGCCTTGCCCGCTCTCGATCTCGCCCAGGAACTCCTGCCACTCCTGGAACGACGTCACCGGCGATTCCGCCGGGATGTCCGGCAGCGGGGACGGCGCATTGAGCAGCGCGCCTCCCGTCCGGCCCACATTATCCTTTAGAAGATTGAGGGCAAAGATAGCGGACATATTGAAAAGGCCGTTGGAATGGCCGGCGGCGCTGCCGCCGCCCATAGCTACGGCAGTCTGGGCCGCAGCAAACTCGTGGCCCACCCTCTGGATAATCTCGGCGGGCACACCCGTCACACCTGCCGCTTGTTCGGCGGCATAGGCCGCCAGCGTGCCTTCAGCATTGGCCAGCGGTCGCAGGGCTGCGGGTACGGCGCCGCCTTCCAGCGCTGCGTGCGCGATACTCAGCGCCAGGATGCCTTCGGTACCGGGGTTTACGGGATGCCACTCGTCGGCATTGGCCGCCGTCATGGTCAAGTGCGTGTCGAAGTGCACGAAGTTGCCCCGGCTGCGGCCCTCGCCCTGCCGGAAGTGGCCGTAGGCTTGACCGTAATGCACCGGCGCGTCGCCGCCTTCCAGGAAGTTGCCGCCGATGGAGAGCACATAGCTCGTGTTGGCGATGTCGAATTGGGGCACGCGCGTGGTGCCAAACACCTTCGCGCTCGCCTGGCGCACGGCGGCTTGTTCCAATGGCTCAAACGTCAGCCAGCGGGCGCCGACACTCTGGGTAAAGCGCTCCAGAACCATGGCCAGGTGCCCGTTTACGGGCTCTGTGATCATCACGATGGAGCCGTCCGCAGCCGCCGTCAGCTTTTCCTGGAAATCCGGCAGCACGTCCGCCCAGCGCCGGAACCGGTATCGACCGGAGCCCCTGTGGCCGCGCGGCACCATGGGATTGGGAATGCGGTCCGGGTTGTAGAGCGTTTGCAGGGCGGCCTGTGCCCGCGCCGAACTCTTGCCGCGGTTGAGGGGATAGTCCGGATTGCCTTCGATCTTGCGGGCGCGTCCGCTCTTGACCCGCACGATGATACCGCACCCATCACCGGAATCCTGACAAATGCTGGCGTACCAGGTATCCACGCCTGTGACCATGTCCTCCGGTATTTCTACCGGGCTCTGGATATGGAATTCCCGGTCCGGCGTGCCGCAGCCCGCAAAGGCGACACCGGCGCCAAGGCCCAAGCCAGAGGTACCAGCCAATTTCAGGACATCACGTCGTCGCATGACACTCCTCTAACGATGACAGATCGTGCAGTCTGTCGGGGCGTCGTTCTCGCGGTGGCACGCCACGCAGTCGCCCATGTTGAGCGACCGCACTTGCTTCACCCGCTCCATGGAGCCCACGTCGCCATGGCACGTAGCGCACTCGAATCCCGCCTTGATGTGGGCCGCGTGCACGAAGCGCACGTGGTCGGGCATCACATGCACGCGCACCCAATCGATGGGCTCGTTGTTTTCCGCATATGCTTCTAGCTTCGCAATCTCGGCGCGGTAGAATGGGTCCGTAACCTTGGGGTTCTCGTCATTGATTACGTTGTGGCAGAACATGCACTGCTCAACCGCGGGCACAGATGCTTCCGCGCCGGTTTCAACCGTGCGGTGACAGAAGACGCAATCGATGTCGTTCTGCTCCGCGTGCACCGTGTGCATGAATGCTATTGGCTGTTCGGGACCGTCGCCGGCTTGGCTTGCCCACGCAACGCCGCCAATCAGAAGGAGACCTGCGACGACTACGACAGCTCCTATCGTCAGACGCACGGCACGAGAGGTCATACCCAGTCTCCTCGCATGCGGATTTGGCCTACAGTAGCGGACCTCAAATGACCTTCGGCGCAGATAGGAAGCTCAATTACGGCCCGTTTGTCAAGAGATTCGCCCATAGACGATGAACGCCCTGGCAAAGCGCCAGGGAGGTCAATGAGCAGCAGCCTCTGTTGTCCGGGGCCTGTCACGTATTCGTGCTTCCTCTAGCCTACGTCTCGCCCGTTTGCTGGCGCGCGGACGGTGCGCACTTGCGCCATTTCGCTGCGCCGTTTAGCCGTTCACCTCGGTCTATTATACCGATGGCTGCGCAAGATGCAAGCGGCCACCGCGACGGCGCTCCCGGCGTGTGCCGGCGGGCAAGAAACGCTACAATGTGGGTGCAATTGGGCACCGTCTTGCCATCGCGCGCGTTTCCTCGCCTCTGCCAAAGACAACGCTAGCCAAATTAGCATATTCCACCGGTGGCTGACAACTTTGAGAGCGCCGAGATTCAAGACTCTTGAAGACCTCCCCTGTCGCGGTTGCGAAGGCTGCCCCCGGTTACGGCGGCTGCCCTCGCGTTCAACGGCTGCGCGGTAGACGAGTCGTCTGCGTAGCGGCCAGGAGCGCTTTCCTTTCACGTTGCCAGTAGCGACCAACGAATAACGTCGATAGAATGCGAGAGAGGAGCTCGATCCATGCCGCGCGTTCGTCCGAACCTCCTTTTGATAATGTGCGACCAACTGCGCTTTGATGCGCTGCGCTCCGCCGGAAACACCGCCATCCAGACGCCCAATCTCGACCGGCTCTGCGCCGAAGGCGTGCGTTTTGCCTACGGTTACACCGAATCGCCGGTCTGCGTTTCGGCCCGGGCCATTTGCATGACGGGCCGGCTGCCGCACCGCACGGGCATCTACGACAACGGCTATGCGTTGCCTGGGGATTACCCAACCTTGATGTCCCGGCTGCGGCAGGCAGGTTACGCCACACAGGCTATCGGCAAGATGCACTTTTCGCCGGTGCGCGAGCGCCACGGCTTCGACCGCATGTGGCTGAGCGAGGAAGTGCCGCGTCGCGTGGAAAACGACGAGTTTCTTCAAAACGTGCTCGCCGCCGGTTACGGCCATGTGGAAGAACCGCACGGCATCCGCCACGAATTGTATTACGTGCCGCAGATCTCGCAGTTGCCTGAAGGCCTACACACTACGGCGTGGACGGCGCAACGCACGATCGACTTCATTGAAGAGCGGTCCGGAGCGAGCGAACCGTTCTTCTGCTGGACCTCATTCATCAAACCCCACCCGCCATTCGATCCGCCGTCGCCGTGGCACCGCCTCTATCGCAGCACGGATATGCCCCTGCCGGTGAGAAGCGAGGCGGAAATCGAGTGGCATACGTGGTTCCAGCGTAGCCAGAATCGCAGCAAGTGGATGGACCTCTTTCCGGATGACAACCTCCTGCGCACGATGAAAACCTACTACTTTGCCTGCGTCTCATTCATCGATAGCTGGATCGGTGAGATTCTCGATGCGCTGGTTGCCACCAACCAGCGAGAGAATACTCTGATCATGTTCGTCGCAGATCATGGCGAGTTTCTGGGCGACCATCATGCATTTGGCAAACGCAACTACCACGAACCGGCCTGCCACATTCCATACATCCTCTCGTGGCCGGCGGCTCTGCCGTCGGGGGCGGTGCGCGAAGACCTGGTTGGTCTGCAAGACGTAACCCCCACCATGCTGGCCGCGGCGGGAATTGCGGACGCGGACGGTCCGGAATTCGACGGCGTCTCCCTCTTGCCGGCTGCCGGCGAAGGCAGTTCAACGGGCAGGCCCTACCTCTTCAGCCAGATCAAGGAACGAGAACTGGGCATGTACTGCGCGATGGACGACGAGTGGAAGTACATCTATAGCGCCCCGGACCGCATGGAAATCTTGCTCAACTACCGGGACGACAGCAATGAGCTTGTCAACTATGCGCACGAGTCCGATCTAGCTGGCACGAAAGAGCGACTCAAACTTGCGCTGATTGAGCACTTCCGATCAGCGCAGTACACCGATCCGTTGGATGGCGGCGACTGGGCTCTCTTCCCGCAGCCAAGCCATCCCTGGCTGCGGCTCGACGAGATGGAGAACAAAGAGGCCGTGGGCCGAGGCTGGCAATTTGCCCAATGGACGAAACACTATCCGGTAGACGGCCGGCGGCGGGCACAACACGACAATTACTCATTCGCGAGCGAGGCCGATGCGGCCAGGTGACGTCCTACGCTTTCGCGTACTGCCACTGGTTGTCGCGTTTGGGCTTGTCGTCCTCTTCATCGTCGTACTGGTGCGGTTGGCGAATTCCGGAGAGGACCTGGCGGTAGATCGAGAGCGCGCGGTCGCTTTGGCGGAAGCCCTCTACGCTCAGAAGAAAGCCGATGGAATGGACTTTACCGCCGGGCCCTGCCTGGCTGAAGAGTTGATGGCAGGCTGGGCGGCCGATATCGTTCACTCGCCGCGCACGCCGGCCGACGATCTGCCCGAAAACCAGTGCCAGTCATATCGAGCCGGGCGAGTTTTCCGTTTGGTGGAATTGGACCCGGACGGCAATGTCGTCCGGGCGCAATAGCAACCGGAACCCCACTGTCGCGGCTTCAAGAGTCAAATGCCGCCTGCCAGGATACGCCCGCGCCCCTAAGCGTGCCCTGGCGGCGACATTCCGTTGTGGTGCGCTTCTGACGAATCAGTCTACCAGAAATGCACGGCGCCAGTTTAGTTTCAAGCCGGAACTGACGTACGACCGCGCTGTCCTGACGAACCTACCGGTCACTTTTTGCGTCTTGGCGCCACTTCACGCACTGGCAATAATCGTATCCAAGCTGGTGCTAATGTCCAACAAGCTCTTCTCTGGAAACGTGCTGTGCAGCGGAATCTCAGCAGATAGGTAGCTATCGTAGCCTACCGCGCGCAACGAACTGCGCACCGCCTTCCAATCCACGTCGCCCTGCAACAGCGTAACGAAACCGCTCCGGTTGCCGGCATCGAGCTTGAAGTCCTTAACGTGCACTTTCTTGATGCGGTGGGCGACAATCTCGATCCAGTGCTGGGGAATTGCCCACGCCATGAAATTGCCCACGTCGAAGTAGCAGCCCACGTACGGGCTATTCACCTCGTCGATCAGATTGCGCATTTCCAACGGCGAGAGCAGGAACTTATTCCAAACGTTCTCCACCGCAACCGCTACCTGAAGTTCCTCCGCGACGGGCGCAACCTGCTTCAGGCCCTCCAGAGTGCCCTCGTAGGCAACATCGTAGCGCACACTCTCGCTCACGGTGCCCGGGACGATCAAGAGGCTGTTGCCGCCCAGCGCCTTGACAACGCGCAGGGCGTCGCCGATGTTCTCGGCGCCGCGCTTGATCTGGTCCTCGTCGAGGGTGGTCAGCGGTGTGCTGCGAATTGCCTGGCCGCCCATGAGGCCATGGATTGCCACCGTCTTTTCCGCGTGGTCCCGCAGCCGCTTGAGATCGTCGTCTGACGTAGTGGTCGTAATGGGGCCATCCAACGAGAGGCTGGGCTCGATGCCGTCGAAGCCCGCGGCTTTCGCCATGTTCATGGCCTCGACCAGCGGGATCGTATTGCCAAAGCTATTGCCGCAAACCGCTTTCTTCATGGCGCACTGTCACCTTCACTGCCTGAGGTTGCACGTTTGGTACTCCTGCCAGGGGGCGCCCATCCGCCCGGGCCGGGCGAAGCAAGTGCCCTGACGGCTTGCAATTCAGTATACCGGAACCGACGCTAGGGGTCTTGGCTGCGCGGTTTGGGACTCAGGCTTGGTCTGGCGGGAGGCGGGACACGTGATCGGCTTTGAGTCCGTGCCACCACCCAATTGTCATTCTGAGGAGCGGAGCGACGAAGAATCTAGTGCGCGGGGAACGCAGGATTCCTCGCTCCACCTAGATTCCTCGTTTCACTCGGAATGACATGAAGCTCCACACGGAACGAGATGAAGCTCCACACGGAATGACATGAATGTTGCCCACAAGTAACATGAACACTGCCCTCCATGAATACATGCCTGAGTCTACTCGTTCCGCATGGTTGCGCGGTGTAGAAGGGTCTGCTAGCCTGAGCGCGCAAGGAGTAAGCAAACATGATCATCGACGCGCACGTCCACGTTGGCGTTTCTACAGCCTACAACTTCGCGGCGACTGCGGATGACCTGCTCCGGCTCGCGGATGAAAACGGCATTGACAGGATATTTGTGACGGACTTTACCGCCCTCGTGCACGACATGCGCGAAGGCAACGATACGCTGGGTAAAGCGGTGCGCCGCCATCCCGACCGGATTCTGGGCTACGTAAGCATTCCCACCATGAACTTTGACAACGGCGCATTGGAAGAAATCGACCGCTGCGTCCATGAGTACGGCATGCGGGGCATCAAGATCTATTCCTACGCCATGACGCCTCTTGTGCGGCCCTCGGTATTTCCCGTCATGGAGCGCGCCGCCTCACATCGCATGCCCATTCTGGCGCACTCCACGGCGGAAGAGTGTGAAGTCATGGCCGCGCAAGTGCCGGAAGCGTTTCTCATGATGGCCCACTCCGGCAACACGGCCCTGGCTAGAGGCGACTGGCTGCGCGCGGTGCAGGCCGCGGAACGGCACCCCTCGCTCTTGCTGGAAACGGCCAGCAGCACGGTCAATAACGGCTCGCTGGAATACACCATCGAGCGCATTGGGGCGGAGCGAATTATCTTCGGCACGGATATGCCTCTGCTGGACGTGAGCGTGCAAATGGCACGGGTCAGCGGCGCCGCCATTAGCCAGGCCGACAAGGACCTGATCTTCGGTGGCAACATGGCCCGCCTGTTGGCCTTTGGAGCGTAGCGGCAAAGGGAAACGGAGAGCACGATGAGAGTTTGGGACGTATCCGGCTTTGTCGGCGCTTGGGGGCACTGGCCTCTGCCGCAACGAACGGCGGCAGACATAATCGCGCTGATGGATACACATAACGTTGAATGTGCCGTAGTGGGCTCGACACGGGCGCTGCAGACCGACTGGCGCGTGGGCAATGATGAAGCGCTGGACGCCGCCGCGGAATCTAACGGCCGCCTGATCCCTTTCGTGACCGTAGACAGCACGCAGCCAGACCATGCCGACCTCTTGGCCGACTATGCGGCCAGGGGCGCTAAGGGTGTACGGTGCTATCCGAGCATGCACTACAATACGCTGCCCCACCAGCTTGAGCCGGTGTGCGCGGCGGCTCAGGACAGCGGCCTGGTGGTTACGCTGGCCACGCGAGTAATCGTGGATTGGTCGTTTCCGGTCGCTCCCGTGGGCCCGTTCGAGTATTTGTTCAATCGCTTCCCTGACGTGCAATTCGTGGTACACGGCCTCAACTACGGCGCGGAAGCGTGGGACGGCATTCGCTTGCTTGACACCTATGCCAACGTCTGGCTGGAGACTTCATGCTTGCAGGGCCTTGGCGCCATTTCCCAGTGGGTTTCCGCGGCCGGCGCTGACCGCGTGCTGCTGGGTGTCGGCATCCCTCTGCAGTATCCTGCCTGTGGCATCGCGAAGCTGGAGAAAGCCAAGATTGCCGATTCGGCCAAGGAAGCGATAGCCAGGCTGAACGCTCAACGCCTGCTTGGAGAGGACTCCTAGGGCGTGCCTGAGGGGTGAGAGGCAGGGCGCAGGCACGTGCGGTTGCTCCCGCGCTTGCAGACCGATGCTCCTCTCCGGAACAAAGCCGGCTGCGCGAGACTGCTTGCCGACGCGCGGAGCCGGATTTCCTACATACGATTGCGCACACAGGCAGTTTGTCCGGCATGGCAACGGACCCCTACGTCTCCAATTTTCCGCGCTGACTGGTCTCGTCGTCCTGCCGCTTTTCCAAACTAAGCCCCCTGCACGGCTGTCACCGCCCGTGCCCTTCTCATCTGTCATCACGTCGCCGGCATCACGACGCACACCTCACCGGACAGGCAACCGGTCTCGCGGCAGCGAACGCACGATGAGCGCCAACACCAATTGTCGCGCGGCTTGCTTGGCTAGACGCGCCGGGCGTGAGTTCGCGATGGAGTCTCTAAGCGACCACTGCGATCTCTCGTCCGGGACTACGTAGTGGACCCGGAGAACCGGCAGCGGCTCTTGCCACTCCAATATGCCGTGGAAGACGACCCGGCCTAACGGCACCGCCTGCGCTTGCGGGTCAAGCCGGATGTGGCCGGCTACCTCATAGTACTCGTTGCCAACCGCGTCCTGCGCTCGCCGGATTCTGCTCAGCGAGCGGACGCGCGAACCCGTCAATCTGCCCTCGCGCACAGCTTCCCAGTAGGGAATCTCACGCGGCAGCGTTGCCGGCGGCAGTTGCTCGATGTCGGTGCCAGGCTCGAGGATGAGGCTGAGGTGCGATGCCGTGGCCGTGCCCCAGGCCATGACGCGAATGCGGCTGCCCACCGGCGGCGCGTGGGCGGCGATGTCCAGATGGAGAATGGCGCCGCCGCATTCGTCGGCAAGGTAGACGCGCGTTTCCTCGGGCAGGACGCGGACTTCGGTGACCGTGCCCTCCGCGCGCACACGCCGCGCCGGTTCCGGTGAAGTGACAGGCGCAAAGCACGTGAGAACAGCCGCAGTCGGTGTGGGTGGCGGCGGGGACGGCGTAGGCGTCGCCACCGGCGCGGCGGTCGCTGCCGGCGGCAGCGACGGTGTTGGCTTGGGCGTTGTCGTTGGCGCGGGTGTTGCCGTGGGTGTTGGCATTGGGGTTGCCGTCGGCGATGGCGAGGCCGCGGGTGTTGGCGGCGGCCCAGGAGTTGGCCTGGGCGGCGTTTGCGCTATCGGGATAACGGGAGTTGGCGGTCCAGTTGGCGCGGGCGTAGGGGACGGCGAATGACCCGGTGTCGGCGTCGGTGTCGGCGGCACAAATCCTGGTGATGGAGCCTCCGGCCGCAGCGCCTCCGGGAGTCTGTCGCCGCCATCTGTGCGAATGCTGCGTATGAGAGACTGACCCGCCTCGGCCGCTGGAAAGTCCCCGTGCAGCCCCAGGTAGCCGCCTGGATCGTGGCCGTAGGCGACGGCGTCGATGACCTCACCGCCGTCGCCAATGAGCGCCACGGTCGCGCCGGTGTTGGCAAGCGCCCACGTGCGCGCTGACGTGCCGCGGTCCACCGGCAGGTTGCGCACGCCGGCCGTGTCCATATAACCCGCGCCGGATGCCCGTGCCTCGAAACTCGGGAGGAAGCCGAAACGATCTTGGAATTGGCGGGCGTTCTTGGCGACCACGAAAATGTCGCCCGGGGCAAGGACGATATCGGAGTGGAATCCATACGCCACCGGATTCGCCGCCCGCGCGCTCTTGACGAGTATCCTCACGCGCGCCAGGTGAGCCAATTCCGCGCCGTAATTCTGAATCTCGATAAATTCGTCGCCCTCTGTCCGGGGGGCCTGACCGTCATAGTAGATTTCAGTTATTCGTAGCAGATCCGGTAGCGGCAGCGTAGCGCCTGGCAAAGGCGTGGGTGACGGCGGGCCCGGAATGGGAGTCGGACGCACGGGCGGCGGCGGCACTGGCGTGGGCGTGGTCGGGGAAGGCGGCCTTGGTGAGGGTGTCGGTTGGGGAGCGACATTCGGCCCGTTCTTCGTGGGTGTTGCCACCGGTCGCCATGCGCCGGTCCCGTCAGGTATGCGGGCAATTCCGGTGGCCCCGCCTGTATCGTAATCCTGCCTATCGATCGGATTTCCATCGATGTCGAGAAGCCGCAACGTGCCTTGCTGGAATATCCTGAAATAGAGAATCATGCTCTCTTCGATGACGAGGAAGCCTCCCGCCGCCAAGACTGTGCCGATTGGGATTAGGTAGGGCGCGGCTGTGGATTCCGCACCGTCGTCTAGGATCCAGCAACTCACGTCTTTGGCAGACGTCCCGCGGTTGTAGAGCTCAACCCATCCATGGGATGTGGCAGCCTGGGTGGCAAACCGTCTCTCGAAGGCAAAGAGGCTGTTCGCTAGGACGCCAGGTCTGGCTTCTGCAACACGGGGCCGCAGTGAGAATATCTCGTTGATGACGATTGACGTGTCATTGGGCGCTGGTGATGCGCAAGGCGACGTGGATGGTGTGGGGGATGGGGTGGGAGAGGGGGATGGTGTCGGACTGGGCGTGGGGGACGGTTTAGGCGAGGGAGTGGGTGTTGGCGTGGGTGTCGGCGTGCGCGATGGCGTCGGCGACGTGGTTGGTGTGGGTGTCGGCGTGGGCGATGGCGTCGGCGACGTGGCTGGTGTGGGTGTCGGCGTAGGAGTCGGCGTGGCAGTGGCCGTAGGAGTAGGGGTCGGCGTGGCAGTGGGGGTAGGGGTCGGCGTAGGGGTGGGTGAAGGTGTGGGCGTAGGGGTCGGCGAAGGTGTGGGCGAAGGTGTGGGCGTAGGGGTCGGTGTGGGGGATGGTGTCGCCGTGGGCTCGGAGTTGACGTTGGCAGAGCCGCGGGTAGGCGTGGAAACTGCCGTCCACGACCCTGCGCCGTTTGGAATCCTGGCAATGGCCGGGCTTCCCGCCGGAATCGCGTAGGTGACAGAGTCTACCAGGTTCTCATCGAGGTCATAGAGGCGTATTACGCCGCTCCTGGCAACCGTGAGTTGAGTTGTGGTGCGCGCTAGGACGAGGTAGCCGCCGGGGCCTATGACCGCCTCAAGCGAGATGTAGTGGGACGTTCCAGCGCTTGCGTCCACTCGCCAGAAGCCCAGTTCGACGGTCTCGGTTGCGCTGGTGTTGAATAGCTCGATCCAACTGGTCGTGCCTTCCACGTCGCCAGGAGAGATTTCGTTGATGACGACCGTGCCGTTGGCGTGCGCAGCCTGGGCGGTTCCGAGCCACAACAGCATCGCCGCCAAGCAGACTCGCAAGATGAATGAAAGATGACTTAGGCGTGCCACCGCGGGTCAAGTCATCCCCGACGCGCTGCATCTTCATCATTGTGGTCAGCGGCGAATGCGATCTAACGTCTTTGGTGTGTATATAGGCTTCTCCGCGTGCATCGGCGCACGTCGAGACTGCGGCCGGATCACTCGAGACGCCGGACCGCAATCAATAACCTGCAAGAGCTTAGCATCGCCATCAATGCCAAGCCGAGCGTTGCCACTGGTCATACGCATTTGCAGAAATAGCATATGTGTGCAGTAGTATAGCACAGACATAGTATGTAGAGGATTTAGTCTCGGCTGGCATTCTTGTAGGTGTTGCGCAATTCGTAGACTGGCTCCTCGCGATAGTGGGCAGCGGTGACGAAGCACGTCATTCCGAACAAAGCGGAGCGGAATGGGGAATTGAGGTGGTGAGCCGGATGCGCGGGTTGAGGCGCAGGCGCTAGATTCCTCGCTGCACCCGGAATGACATTAGTGGCTGCACCCGGAATGACACAAGTGGCTGCCCTTGGTATGACATGAGTGACTGCCCTTGGTATGACATGGATGGCTGCACCCGGAACGACATGGCAATGCTCTCGGCACAACATGGCGTTGCACGCGGTATGACATGGATGGCTGCACCCGGTATGACTTGGCGTTGCGCCGGGTACGACACTGTATTGCGCTCGGGATGATGGGAGGCGGCGCGGTATGTAGTCTCGGCCATGGCGCGGTTGGGTCGGCGCGGCAGTAGACCCAGACATGCCGGTAGGGGCGGTTCGCGAACCGCCCCTACCGGCCGCGTACCGCACATCAACCTGTCATTCCGAACGGAGCGGAGCGCAGAGAGGAATCTAAGGTCGTAGGCGCTCTGAGCAGGTTAGTCGAGGGCTCCAGGCTCCTCGCTTCACTCGGACCGACACGGCGCTTCGCTCGGAATGAAATACTGACGCGCCCCTCACGCTACCTATTTACTCTTATTCCATTGCCACCTTCCACAACACACAAATGACATGGAGCCCCGTTGTGGCTGTCATCGACTGACAGGGGTATGCGATTCTAGCTTCAGGTGGCCGCCGAAATGGGCGCGGACAACCTTGACAGCTAGGCAAAAGTAGTATGCTGCGGCAGGCCGCCGCATTGGCGGCAAACGGTGCTGGGCACAAATGCGAAAACCGGGGATATTTGGCAGGGGGCAAGAGCTTGGGGTCCGGCAGCGACCCAGAACCGGGGTCACATGAGCCATTCGAGTTCCGACAAGGGCACGCGGGTGCGGCGGTCCTCACTGTCAAGGGTTTCCGCGGCGGGGAGCCGCAGGCCGGAGGGAACGGCGAGCGGGAACGGCATGAAGGAATCGAGGCGCACCTCACCCGGTTCCACCGACATGCCCGCCCGCTTGAGCCGCGAACCGGGCGCGAACCGCGTCCACGCGTCTTTCGGCGCCAGCGAGCGCAAGGGCAGAACGAGCATGAAGACGTGCAGGTCCGGTCGGGCGACTACGGTAGCCCACGGCACCGGTTGAGCCGTGAGAAGCTCCCAGAGCGTGTCGGTCATGGGATGCTCGCCAAAGCCCTCCGTGAGCAGCAATGGCGGGCCTTGCCAGGTGTGCGACGTGGGTCGCGCAAGCGGATCCATGCCCAGCACCGCCATATCCCGGCGCAGGGCGGTAGGCGCCACGACCGCGGCGGCGCCAAGTTGCGCGGCCCGCCGCATCACTTCCACGGTAGCCGGCTCTCGTGACACGAGAATGAGCCGTTCGTCGTTCTCCTCAACCTGGGAGAGTACGGTCGTCAGATTGCCGGACGCTTCGCCGCCCAAGCCAAAGGCGCCGCGGACGACCACGGCCTCCGCTTCGATGAGGACTTCTCGCGGCGGCACAGTGTCCACTACGCTGCCATAGAGGCCGGCGGGCAAGTTGACTTCCTGGCTATCGCCTTCGAACCACGCCAGGCCGCTTCGCACCGAGACATTGCCGATGTGCCCGTTGAAGGGGGCCGTGGCGGTACGTGTGCTAAGGCCGAGCAAGCGGCGGCGCGACGCGATGAGATCGCCCTCCTGGCACTTCTCGCCCGGTTCGACTACGAGGCAAGCCTCCGCCCGTTCCGGCGCCACACCGAGAGTGTGGGCCAGGTCCATGACCACGCGCCGCGGGGTCAGCGAACAAGAACCGACGACGGTATGGGGTTCAACTCTGTCGCCGGGCTGGACGGCGAGTTGCCCGTCCGCCGGCAATACCCGGCGCAACCGCAACGGATAGCGGCCGATCTGCGGCGTGGGCGTGGGGGGATTCGCGGTACCGCGCAGCGCGAGCATGGTTGCCATGGCTAGCTCGTCCTCCCGGAAAAGGACAACGTGGGATACGACCCAGTGGTCTGCATCCACTCAAGCACCTTGGCTTGCCGCTTACTCTGATTGTCGTCAAGCGTAAGGGGCCGTCCCCGCGCATCGACGATGAGCCCCAGTTCCCCGCCAAACAGGGCGGCGCGGGGTTCCGCGCCGCGACCCCGGCCAACGCCCAGGTCCAGCCGCGCTGCCGGCCAAGCCTCCAGCTTGGCGCCGGCCCCGCCCTCCCACGGCACGACTTCCAGCGCCCCAAAGTTCACCTGAACTTCCTGCGGGGAGCGTGAAGGCTGGCCGATCCGGAGGCTGACGGCCGGACGGTTTTCCGGCATCTCGCCCGATGGCGCAATGCTCACCCCAAGACTCAGCAGGACGTCCTGCTCGATAAAGGGGTTGCCCTCTTCTATCGCCTTGTCCAGCAGTAATAGCGGCAACGCGCCGGCACGGTCTAAGGCATATTGTGTGAAACCCGTCGGCCGCACGGCGTCGAGCATCATCATCACGGCTTGAATGAGGCGCGGCGCGGCGCCAAGCGTAGCGCCGCAGCCGATAATGACATCCGCGGCGGCGCACGGCGCGGACGTTTCCCCGTCGATAGATTGGTCGTCTATCAACTCCACGACACTCCGCATGGACTCCCGCGCAAACGCGTGTTCCAGCACCAGGCTTTCGACGGTGGTCGGCAATGATGCGGGATGCGCCAGCCGGTGTAAGAGAAAGGAATCCAAGCGGTCTTCATCCAAGTCATAGGGCAGCCAGCGCTCAATGGTCTCTCGGCCCACTTCCATGAGGACGTTCTGCGGACTGCGCAGGGTCCCAAAGCCATCCAGTGACGCCTTACGCACGTCGCCGTTTGGCAAGCTGGAGACTGCGGCGACATGACTGGCGCCAAGATCCAACGAGAGCACGTGGATGCTGTACCGCCGCGCCAGTTGTTGTGTAACTCTGCCCAGCGCTTCCTGATAGTCGATTGGCTCCGCGCCGGCCCATTCCGCAAAGCCGCCATAGTTTGGCAGGCGCAGGCGGCGTCGCTCTTGCGCCAGTGACTGCACCAGCTCATCGATTGCGTCTAGATCGCTGGGGTCCGGCCGGTTGGGGTCAAGCGCCAGGTGGTGATACAGCGCTCGTTCACCCAGAAACGTGCGCAATGTCTGGGAGTGGGACGCGGCTCCCACGAATACCACCGTGAGATTCCAGGCGCTGCGGTGGGAACTCAGCACATTGCGGACGATTTCGCCGATCCGAGCAATTTCAGCTTCCCAGCCTCTCTCATCCTTGCCGCCCAGGATGATCAGCGCATCGAGCGGCGATTCTATCAGTCGTTCATAGACGAAGTGAAAAGCATCGGGCGGCCGGTTATTGAGATCGAAAATGTCTATCGGCGTAATCGGCGAGGCCTGCAACGACTCGAGCAGAGAATTCAGCGTGCGGCTATCGCCCAAGCTCAACACGCTCGTCACCACCGTGAGCCCCACGCTGGTCACCGCATACTTGGTCACGGACTCCTGACCAACAGACCAGCCGGTGATGCGTTCCAGTTCCGCCAGCGCTCGCGAAACCCCGAGCATGGCATCGGAAATTGGCGGATCGATCGTGCTGGGCACGTGCGCGGCGCCGGCGAGTCGAAAATCGCCTTCAACACGCTCCAGGAGCGAGACTCGCGTACTGAAGGACCCGACGTCGGCTACGAGCGTAGAAGAGGACTCTGGATTCTCAGCCATGCACCCGGTCTTGAACGTGTGGAATTACTTGCGTGCGGTCTAATGTTCACTGCCATGGTAGTTTTGGTTGGAACGCGCTGTCAACCAACAGCCGGCCGGATAGGCACAGTTGGTGCGAAGCGATAGGCCGGGCGTCGCCATCCCGCTTAGCGCCGGCTTTGACGCTCCCGCCGCCACGCTGCTAGACTCAGAGTTGGAACAGGACTCTGCGGTGGCACAAGTGTGCGCTGGCTGGCGGTTTTGGGATAGCCTTTGGCGCGGCATGCGCCCAGTTTCGCCGTGGAGTTGGTTCGTCGCAGACTAATGTGGAGAGGTAGCCAAGTGGACGAAGGCGCTCGCCTGGAGAGCGAGTAGGCGCCACCAGCGCCTCGTGGGTTCGAATCCCACCCTCTCCGCCACACTCCCGGCACACAGGCCTACGCGCACGCGACGCCAATCCTCGATCACATGTCCCTACTGCGTAAGCGTTGCAGACCACGGCAGGATTGCTGGGCGCACTCTGAGTTTCTAGAGGACTTGACAATACCAATGTGGGCTTTGAGATTGGCGCCATGCGTTACCGTTAGGTAACTTGCCGAGTGGCGGCGCCGGAATGCCCGCTGGCAAGACCGGCAATCACTTCCGGGTTTCTCCCACATGCAGGAGTGAGAGTACAAATATGGCCAACAAGGTTCGCGTCCGCATCGCACCCAGCCCCACGGGCAATTTGCACGTCGGCAATGCCCGGACGGCGCTATACAACTACCTCTTTGCCCGCCAGCAGGGCGGCACGTTCATCCTTCGCATCGATGACACTGACGCGAAACGATCGACCGAAAAGGACATCGACGGCGTCTTGGTGAGTTTCCGCTGGCTGGGGCTGGAATGGGACGAGGGTTTTGCCGCCGGCGGCGACTACGGCCCCTACCGACAGAGCCAGCGGCGCGACCTCTACGATGGGCACGTCCAGCAGCTATTGGCGCAGGGACAGGCGTATCGCTGCTGGTGCACACCGGCGGAACTCGACGACATGCGCAAGGCGGCGCAAAAGCAGCGCCGCCCGTTTCGCTATCCGCAAACCTGTCTCCACCTCTCCGCCGCCGAACGTGCGGCAAAGGAGCGATCGGGGGACCCCTTTGTCGTTCGCTTTCTTTCGCCCAGCGAGAGCACAGTTGATTTCACCGACCTGGTGCGCGGCGACCTTTCGGTTGAAGCCAGTGAACTCGACGACCTGGTCATCGTCAAGGCCGACGGCATGCCCACGTATAACTTCGCGTCGGTAGTCGATGACAGCCATATGGACATAACCCACGTCATTCGCGGCGCCGACCACCTGTATAATACGCACCGGCAAATCCCCATTGCCCGCGCTTTGGGTTTCTCGTTGCCGGCGTACGCGCACCTGCCCTTGCTCACGAATCCGGACCGCTCGAAGCTGGGCAAGCGCTCCGGTGCGGTGCTGGTGGGCGACTACGCCTCACAGGGCTACTTGCCGGAGGCAGTGGTGAATTTTCTGGCTTTTCTGGGCTGGAACCCGGGCACTACCCAGGAAGTGTTCAGCCTGGCTGAGTTGATCGAGGCGTTTAGCCTGGAGCGCGTCAACCGGGCGAATGCCGTATTCGAGCTGCAGAAGCTCGTGTGGTTGAACGGCGTCTACATTCGCGGCCTGCCGGTGGCTGAACTCGCTGACCGCTGCATCCCGTTTCTGGCGGACGCCGGCCTCGTCGATCCGGCGGATATTGACCGAGATTACTTGAACGGCGCGGTGGAACTCGAACAGGAGCGCCTCAAGAACTTGGCGGAAGCGCCGGAAGCGCTCGATTTCTTCTACGCCGAAGACGTGACCCCGGAGGCGCGGCTGCTGGTGGCGAAAAAGCAAACCCCGGCGGACTCCCTCCGTGCGCTGGAGCAAACCCTTGCGCGACTCCGGGGCCTGGATTCGTGGGAGCTTGCAACTATCGAAGCCTGCCTGCGCGGCCTAGCCGCCGACTTGGGCTGGAAGGCCGGGCAACTCTTCATGCCCATCCGCGTTGCCGTAACCGGCAAGACGGCCACGCCGCCGCTGTTCGAGACCATGGTCGCGCTGGGTCGGGAGCGATCGCTCTCACGCATGTCCAAGGCTATTGACGCATTCACCGGCGCGGTTGCCGAACTCGCCTAATCCTGGTCCCGTTTGCCCTGCGGCGCTTTTGCCAAGAGCCGAAAGAGAGACTCCCCGTGTTTACGACGGTCGAAGCGGCGGCAATCTCGATGCTGCCGCAAAAGTGGCAAAAACCCGCCAACGCGGACAAGATGGAGTCACTGATACGCCAAGCGGCCGCCCTGGGGCCTGATGTCATCGTCACCGTCGAAGGCGCGCTGGAAGGCTACGTCGTCTACGACGTCATCGAGGGCCGGCGCACGGCTGACGACATGTTGGCCATTGCCGAGCCGTTGGATGGCCCGTACGTCCGGCGCTTTCGCGACCTCGCGAAGTCTCTCGAGGTCTGCCTGTGCTTCGGGTTCGCGGAGCTTGTGGACGCTGAGATCTACAATACGGTCGTCTTCATCGACCACACCGGTGAACTTTGCGGTACGTACCGGAAGAGCCAGTTCGCTGAAGGCACGCATCCGTCGTGGCACTTCAATCGGATTGGCAAGAAACTGCGCGCGTTCGATACGCCCTTTGGCCGCGCCGGAATGCTCATCTGCAACGACCGTTGGAACCCGCTGATTGCCCGCGCCATCGTGCTGGACGGAGCGCAAGTGCTGTACATACCCACGTTCGGCAACCGGAGCAAGGCCCAGAACCAAGCCGTGGTAGCCCGCGCGCGGGAAAACGGCGTGCCTATCGTCCAAGCAAACGTGGGCCAGAACCTCATAGTGAACAAAGGCGAAATAGCGGCGTATCAACGCGGCTACGATAGGATTACGCTGGCGCGGGTGGAAATCCCTGCGGCGGCGTCTACAGCCGCGGCCCGCGCCGCCGAGCGCGAATACCTGCGGCAGCAGGGCCCGGAAATGGCGCGCCGTTACCGAGAAACTATGGCCAAACTCCGGCGGGCCGATTCTGCGTAGCGGCCCCGGCCGCGCCTAGTCGGCAAGAACCGCCGTCGCCTCGATCTCCACCAGAATGTCGTTCATCTGCACGCCAACCGTTGTGCGCGCGGGCGGATACTCGCCGAAGAATGTCTTGTACACCTTGTCCATCTCAGAAAAATCGTTTATGTCGGCGAGGTAGACATTCACCTTCACCACGTTACGGATGTCGCCGCCGTGGCCCTCCACGATGTTCTGGATGTTCTGCAGCGTGAGTTGGCACTGCTCGGCAAGAGTCTCGCCCGTGATTTCACCGGTCTGGGGATCGAGCGGGCCCTGTCCGGCGATGAACAGCAGGTTGCCGGCGCGCACCGCCTGGGAATACGTCCCCGCGGGGCGAGGTCCTTTGGGACTGTAGAGTCGATCAACACGCATCCTCAAGCTCCTTGCTACGTAAGACTGTCAGAGGACTGATCTGGAATGGCCCGTTTTGGGCGTGGAATAGTGTACCACAGGGGGGCCGCCACCTAACTGGCGCCATAATTCGCGGCTCTCGTTGCTGCAACCTGTGTCATCGCGGAAGCGCCCACGCCTATCACGAGTCGGTGGGGTCCCCGCTCTCCCCGATTTACCTGCGGGGAGCGCCTGAATTCGGAAATTTGGGGGACGTTCTTGACGTCTACGCCGGCAGTGTTCAAGCCAAACCAAAGACGGCCAAGTCACGCAGAGTTCAGCGTCATTTCGAGCACGGCAAGTGTCGCTCCGATGGCGGCAGTGTCGCTCCGTCGGCAATAATGTCATTTGTATGTTGTAGAAGGCGGGGAGACGGGGGAGGGTGAAGAGGTAGCGCGAAGGGTGTATCGAATGTCATTCCGAACGGAGCGCAGCGCAGTGAGGAATCTAAGGAGCCGCGCCAAGCGGGCGGCACGTTGCGGGAGGGGGGCGCTAGATTCCTCGCTGCGCTCGGAATGACAAGAGACAGGGAACGCACAGCCATGCCACGCCGAACGCTGCACGCGCCCACACCACGCCGAACGCTGCACGCGCCCACGCCATGCCGAACGCAGCACGTGCCCACGCCATGCCGAACGCAGCACCCCCTATGTCATTCCGAGCGGAGCGAGGAATCTAGGGTTCGCCGCACACTAGATTCTTCGTCGCTGCACTCCTCAGAATGACAGATGGGGAGTGGTCTAGACTCAAGGACAATCGGGAATTGGCCCAAGCCCCGAGGCAGTTGGGAATTGGCCCAAGCCCCGAGGCAGATGGGAAATGGCTCAAGTCCCAAGGCAGTTGGGAATTGGCCCCAACTCATTGACAGTTGGGCACCGGCAAACACGCAGGGACAGTCTAGAGTTGGTTCAGACCAAGAGTCGATCACACGTCCTGCCTCTTACCAATCCAAGCCCAAGACTACCCATCGCCACTGCACTCTTGCGTGTGCTTGCCAGCCACTTGTGTGGTAGAATGATTTAGGCCTGTTGCGACCTGAACTACCAAGGCGGTATGGTTGCTGGCGAGGGCCGTTCCTCCTCGTTCCGCTGTAGCTCCCCAAGAGCTCGACTTTTCGTGGGGTGAGAGATGTCTTCTTCCTGGCGCTCCAGTATTCTCGGTCCCTTTAGCTCGTTTCTCGGTCTGTTCTCACAGGACCTGGGGATAGACCTGGGTACTGCCAATCTGCTCGTGTATGCGCGCGACAAAGGCGTCGTGGTTTCAGAACCATCGGTTGTCGCCATGGACTTGCGGACGAAGCGGGTGCTCGCCGTGGGTGCGGAAGCAAAACGCATGGTAGGACGCACGCCGTCCAATATCGTTGCGGTGCGTCCCCTCAAAGACGGTGTCATCGCGGACTTTGAGACGGTAGAGACCATGCTGCGCTATGTCATAAACCGCGTCCACACTTCGGTGCAGTTGGTGCCGCGCCCACGCGTGATTGTGGGAATCCCCAGTGGCGTGACCGAGGTGGAAAAGCGCGCGGTTCAGGACGCGGCTATCAACGCGGGAGCCCGGGAAGCCTACCTGATCGAGGAGCCAATGGCGGCGGCCATTGGGGCCGGCTTGCCGGTGGACGAACCGGCCGGCAACATGATTGTGGACATCGGCGGCGGCACCACCGAGGTCGCCGTAATCTCCCTGGGCGGCATCGTGGTCAGACGCTCCGTGCGTATTGCCGGCGATGAGATCGACCAAACCCTCAGCGACTATGCCCGCCAGGCGTATGACCTGCTCATTGGCGAACGTACCGCTGAGAAGACGAAAATGGCGGTTGGCGCGGCCTACGCCTTGCCGGACGAACAAGATGTGACGTTCGACATGCGGGGCAGGGACATGCTCTCGGGGCTACCCAAGACCGTTGTGGTGACCCAATCGGAAATCCGGGAAGCTATCGAAGGCCCCGTACACGACATAATCGAAGCCGTGAAGATCTCCGTGGAAGAGACTCCGCCTGAACTGCTAAGCGACATCGTGGACCGCGGCATTGTTTTGACCGGCGGCGGGGCATTCCTCAAAGGCGTAGACAAGCGCATTTCCGAAGAGACCATGGTTCCCGTCATCGTGGCGGAAAACGCCCTCACTTGTGTCGCGTTGGGCACCGGGGAGTGCCTGAACGACATTGACTTCTATCAGAAGCTCTTTGTCTCTGACTCTCGCGAGTATGAGAGCGCGCCCACTTGAGTTTGGGTACCGGCTGAAGAGACATGCGTGACTTCAACGTCCGTCCTCAAGCCTTAGCCGTGAGGCTTGCCCTCCTTATCGTCGCTGCCCTCTTGCTCGTATTCCTCTCGCGCCAAGGCTGGCTACGACCTGTTGAAAACGCTGTGGCATTCGTCGCGGTACCGGTGCAGCGCGTCCTCGATTCAACAACCGGAGCGGCAGCCTACGTCTTGGGGTCTTTTCAGGAAACGAGAGACCTGCGCCAGGAAAACGCCGCGCTGCGTCGCGATGTAGAGAATCTCTATCAAGAGGTCATTAGCTTGCGCGGCGCGGAAATCGAGAACCGCACGCTGCGCGAGCAACTGGGCTATGTCCGCACCAATACCGAGTGGCGCTTCGTAGCCGCGCAAGTGATCGGCCGCGACGCGACGAACCTCATCGACGCCATCATAATCGACGTAGGCCGGAACAACGGCCTGGAAGAAGGCATGGTGGTGGTAACGCCCCTCGGCGTGGTAGGCAGATTGACGAGGGTCACCTCGCAATCGTCGATGGTGCAACTCATTACCAGCCCTTCCAGCGCAGTGAACGCCGTTGTCCAGGGCGGTGTGCGCCGGACATTCGGCGTCGTGTACGGCTCTCCCGACGGCAGCCTCAAGATGCGCTTCGTCCTGCAGACGGAAGAACTCAACGAGCGCGACGTGGTAGTTACCAGCGGTGTTGGGGGCGGCTTGCCGCAAGACTTCGTGCTGGGAAGAATCGCGAACGTGCAACAGGACGACTTCGAGGTCTTCCAGTCTGCCGACATCGAGCCGCTCGTGGACTTTTCGCAATTGGAGCATGTCTTGGTGGTGGCAAACTTCGTGCCGCTGCCACTCGAGGAGCGTGATTTCTCGGGGATTGAGCTATGAATGACGTGTCTCGCCCAACCGTCCTCTGCTTGATGGCCTTGGCTGCCCTGGCGCAGTCGACTGCCGTGTGGCACTTCCCGTTGTTTGGCGTGGTGTGGTTGCCTATGCTGCACGTCGTGACTCTCCTGGCGTTGTGGCACGGTCCGGCGGGAGGCGCAAGCTGGGGTTTCGTCGGCGGTCTTTTCCTGGACGCCTTCTCCAATGCTCACTGGGGCTTGAGCGCCTTGGCGTTGGCCGTCGCGGGATGCGTGGGTGGTTTTGCTATCGCCGTCGTACAGCCGAACCGCGTCATCCTGGCCGCGATTACGACCCTATGGGTGGCATTGGTCTACTTCCTGCTGCTGGGCGCGTTGCTCATCACGTTCGACTCGGCGTTTTCATTCGGCAACATGCTCTTGCACGTTGCGCTGCCCACAGCGCTTCTCAATGCTCTCTTCGCGCCTCTGGTCGTTTTGGCCGGCTTTCGCCTGCTGGAGGTGGCCACTGGGGAATTGCGGACGAGGAGGCGGTAATGGCTGAGGAAAAGCGCCGGCTGACCCGGCGGGAGGCCATTCGTTTCTATCTGATGCGCCTGGTCTTGCTCCTCGCGTTCTGCGCCCTGGTGGCGCGACTTTGGTACATCCAGATCGTGCGCGGCCCTGAGTTGCGGGACCAGGCGGAAGACAACAGCCTGCGAATTCTATCCATCAAACCTCTGCGCGGCGTCATCTACGACCGCAACAACCAGCGAGTAGCCATCAATGTCCCCAGCTTCAGCGTCGTTGCCCGCATGATCGATTTGCCTCGCGACGAAATGGAGAGCGTGAGTCAACGCTTGGCCGCGCTGCTCGATGTTCCTTCGACTGCGATAATGGAGCATCTCGCGGCAGGTCTGCAGAACCCCTACCTGCCGACCGTTGTCAAACGGGACGTGCCGCGGCACATCGCCATGGTAATCGAAGAAGAGAACGCTCGGCTGCCCGGCATCACGGCGGAGAGCCGGCCGATCCGCGAGTACGCCACCGGCAACAGCAACGGCCACTTCTTGGGTTACGTCGGGCCCATTCCCCACGAGCGCAGTGAGTTCTACCTGAACCGGGGCTATGAGCGAGACGACCACGTGGGAATCGCCGGCATCGAGTCCGTGTATGAGGCTGACCTGCAAGGCCTCAAGGGCAAGCGCAACGTGGAGGTAAACGCCTACGGCAGGACGATTCGCGTGCTGCACGAGACGCCGTCTCAGCCCGGGAACAACCTGGTATTGGGGTTGGATCTGGATCTCCAAGCAGCGGTAACGGACATGCTGCAAGACGGACTCGACGACTCGGGGGCGCCTTCCGGCGCGGCGGCGGTGCTAGACGTGCACACCGGCGCCGTGCTTGCCCTCGTGAGCTTGCCCGGCTTCGACAATAACCTGTTCGCTCGCTCGATTTCGGACCAAGACTACGCCAGACTGGCAAACGATCCCTCCCGTCCCCTAGTGAATCACGCGATTGGCGGTCTCTATCCGCCGGCGTCCACCTTCAAGCTCGTGAGCATGGGCGAATGGCTGGAAAACAGCGGCATGGACATGGAGTTAGGCTTTGAGTGCCATGGCTCACTCGTGCTGGCGGGCGGCTGGGAGTTCGGCTGTTGGAAGCGCAGCGGTCACGGCTTTCAAAACATTTATGAGGCCCTGGTCAACTCGTGCGACGTTTTCTTCTACAGCTTGGTTGGCGGCAATCCGTATGCGGATTTCGATGGGATTGGGCCCGAAGCGTTGGCCCGCGCCGCCACGGCCTGCGGGTTCGGTCAGCCCACTGGCATCGACCTGCCGGGCGAACAGGAGGGCCTCATGCCTACGCCCGAACGCAAATTGCGGGTGAAGCAGGAGCAGTGGTTCCAGGGAGATTCCTACAATACGGCAATCGGCCAGGGCGACGTACTATGCACGCCGCTGCAGCTCGCCAACCTGTCCGCGGCCATTGCAAATGGCGGTAAGCTAATGTATCCTAAGCTTGCCGCTGAGATACGGGGTGCTGACGGCAGGCAGGTGCGGCCTATGCAATCACAGGTGGCGCGCCATTTGCCGTTTTCTGCCGATGTGCTGGCGGTAATTCGCAGGGCGATGCGCGATGTGGTGGCGCGCGGAACGGCAATCAGAATCTCCGCAAACCCGTATGGTATTGCCGGCAAGACCGGTACGGCGGAATTCCCCGGCCCGCTCGACGAGGGAGGCTTCCTGCCTACCCACGCGCTCTTCACTGGATTTGCGCCGTATGAAGAGCCCAGAATCGCATTTGCGGTTGTGCTCTACGATGCCGGCGAAGGCTCCGAGTTTGCAGCGCCCATCGCAGACAAGCTGACCCGCTTCTATTTCGATTCGGCTAGGAGCGCCACTTGACGACATGATTGCTATTCGTAAGTGGAGGCTGTACGACTACTGGCTCACCCTCGCCGCCCTCCTGCTGGGCGCAATTGGCGTCGTTCTCATCCGCAGCGCCACGCTCCTGGAGTCAAGCGCCTCTCTCGATGTCATCAAACAGAGCATCTTCTTGTGCGCTGGCGTTGTCCTGCTGGCAATTGCCCCTAAGCTGAACTATCGCTGGCTGGGCAGCCTGGCGTGGGTCATCTATGGCGGTGCGGTCTTGATGCTGGCGGCGGTGCTCGTGGCCGGCGTCTCTATCGGGGGCTCGCAACGCTGGTTCTTGATAGGCCCGTTGTCGCTGCAACCCTCGGAATTTGCCAAGATTGCCCTCATCGTGGTGTTGGCCCACTACTTTAGCGCGGGACCCCACCGGGTCGAGGATATTCGCTATTTCTTTGGCTCTATGGTCATTACCGCCGTGCCGGCGTTCTTGGTCTACAGAGAGCCCGACCTTGGCACGACGCTCATGTTCCTCGGCATTTGGGGAGCTATGGTCTTCATGGCCGGTGTCCCGCTGCGCTACCTCATCGGTGTCGGACTGGGCTTGCTGGCGGCGGTATTCCTGCAACTCATCCGCATCCGCGAGTACATGTGGGACCGCGTTGTTACGTTCTTGGATCCTTCCGCCGACCCCTTTGGCGCCGGCTACAACGTTTTGCAGGCCCGCATCAGCGTCGGCGCGGGCGAACTCTGGGGCCGCGGCCTTTTCCAAGGCTCGCAGACCCAACTCCAGTACCTGCGGGTGCAGCACAAGGACTTCGTTTTCGCCGTGTTGGCCGAGGAACTTGGCTTCGTGGGCAGTTCACTCGTGCTCGCGCTCTTCATTTTGTTGCTCATGCGTGCCACCATTGTCGCCACCAACGCCCGCGACCACTTTGGGCAGAACATCGCGGTGGGCGTCACCACCGTGATCTTCCTCCAGACGTTTGTGAACGTTGGCATGGTCATCGAGTTGTTGCCCGTCACCGGCATCCCGCTGCCCTTCCTCTCCTATGGCGGCAGTGCCCTGATAACCATGTTCATAGGCATTGCGCTGCTGCAGAGCATAGCCGTGCACAGCCGGGCGAAGTCGTATGCCATGCCGCCGGTGTTCCGGGTGCCGGCCCGGGCGCGCTTGCGAGTCTTGCCTTGGAAGACTCATTCCGCGGAAGACAACGCCCGCTCCTAGCCGGACAGCCGGCTTCAACCGCCGCATCAGCTTCTGAAGATAGAAGAACAGAGCGCCCCGTCGGGGCGCTCTGTTCTATTGTTCCGTACATGTTCCGTACAGATTAGTCGTCGGGCCGCCCGGAGCCCGCAGGCGCTCAGGAGTCTCCCAGCAACTCCGGATTGAGGATGGTGGGCGGTCGCTCGCCGGCCAATGCGGCCAGAATGTTGTTCGCCGCGAGTTCAGACATATCGCTGCGTGTCTGAAAGCTGGCGCTGGCAATGTGCGGGGCCACCAGACAATTGTCCAGCGTGAGCAACGGGTCATCCATTGGAATTGGCTCGGGATCAGTTACGTCGAGCCCCGCCGCCCAGATCTCCCCGGAACTAAGCGCGGTATAGAGCGCAGCCGGATCGACAATGGGCCCACGAGCAGTATTGATGAGCACAGCCGACTGTTTCATCTTCGCAAGTTCGTCGGTGCTGATGAGATGGTGCGTTTCCGGCATATACGGCACGTGCAGGCTCACGAAATCCGACTCCCGCAGCACCGTATCGAAGTCCACGTATTCCAAGCCGAGTTCCTGCTCCAGGTCCTCGCGGCGCACCACGTCGTTGTACAGTACGCGCATGGAGAAGCCCTGCCCGCGCCGGGCCATTTCCGTGCCGATCCGACCCAGGCCGACGAGGCCGAGGGTGGCGTGGTGGATGTCCTGCCCCATGAGCAAGAGCGGCCCCCACGTCTCCCATTTGCCGGCGTGGACGAACTCGTGCCCTTCGCGGATGCGGCGGGCGGCGGCCATGAGCAACGTGAAAGCAAAGTCGGCGGTGGTATCGGTGAGGACGCCGGGCGTATTGCTCGCCATGACGCCGCGCTTCGTGCACTCCGGCACGTCGATATTGTCGAAGCCCACTGCCATGTTGGCAAAGATCTTCGCATTCTTGGCCACGGACAGGGTTTCCGCGTCGATCTTCTCCGTGAGGAGACAGAGCACGGCGTCCTTATCAGCGACCGCCGCCAAGAACGTGTCCCGGGGCACCACGTCGTCGCTATCCCAAATCTCCACGTCACAGGACTCTTGCAGGAGCGCGATCCCGGACTCTGGGATGCGGCGGGTTACGTAGACTTTCGGCTGCATGGTGGTCTTACTCTTTCTATTGCGCTCAACGTCTTCGGGACTCCTCAACGATTGCTAGAGTTGCGCCCAGGCTGCCTGGAACGTGCGCTTGGCATTCGCCATCAGGGACAGCGAATCTTCGCCGGGCGCCGGCTTTAGCTCAAACGTGCAAATAGGCTTTTCCGTGGGTACTTCCTTATCGAAATACCCAATCTCGAACAACGTGCGGAGAAATTCAACAAGCTCCGCCGTGTCGTTTTCCCCGTCTTCGTGACCGAACCGAGGGTGTTGGTCGCCATAGAGTTCGTGCCCCGGCTTCTTGATGCAACTTCCCAGGTGAATGTGCCCCAGGTAGTCGCGCGCCGCGGACAGGGTTTCCCCAGGCGTCTCCCCCAACAGCGGCAAATGGCCTTGGTCCACCAGCAGCCCAAAGTTGCCGCACTGGGCGCGCACTTCCTGGCAGAGAGGCAGTGTGTCCTCGATCGGGCCGACCAGGCTCTTCTTGTCCACGTCCCGGTCGAATTGCTCCAGGGAAATCCACAGCGTGTAATCCGTGCGCTGCGTTTCGGCATAGTCGCAAATCTCTTTGAGAGACTCCGCGAACGCGCTCAGGGCTTGCGTCTTGAACTCTTCACCGGGAAAGGACGAAGGGCCGTCGAACAGCCCCAGTACCCGCGTGCCCATGGCGTAGGCTTCGTCAACTGCGTCCCGGATTCGTGCGACAACTGCTTGGCGGTGGGACTCATCCAGGCTGGCCAGGTTGAGTTGGTTGCGTAGGAGGATGGGCTGCACGCCAAAGCCCAGGTTCAGCTTCGTGGACGCGCTCAGCGCCTTCGCCTGCTTGGCCACGTCCGGGTCGGCAATGTGCGTAATTTCGGCCACTTGAAAGAAATCGTCAGCCGTCAGATGGCGGAGTGATTCGACAATCGGGCCATCTCCACCCATCACCTCCGGGAAGAGCATGAAGTGCACAAACCCGAGGTGCATGTAGTGGCTCCAGTGTTTCTCCATGCCGGCAAGATTCCTCCATCCCGTAGTTGGCTGATTCGGTTCGTGGCAAGTGTATCAATGGTCTTGGCGACTGTCAAAGACCGGCCGGCGCCCAAATCCGACGGACAGTACCCACTAGCCGTGCGCGCGCGCCAACTGCCCCTTGAGATGGTCGATTGCCGCTACGGGCGTGGGATCGACACCGTTGAGAATGGCAAGGTAGTAGCTGACGTAGTCGCCCAATAGAATGCTCGAGAGTTGCTGGGCTAGGGGCGTAGCGCCCTGGATTGCGATCGTCTCGTTGGCAATTCCCGCGTCTCGGAGCAGGTCCTCGGTTACGCGTATCCGTTGCCGTGTGCGCCGGTGATACAGTTCAGACTCGAGTTGCACCACGCTCACGGTGTCCCCAAGACCTGGCGGCCCGGCATAGCCGACGACGGAATTATGGTTTGCTTCCGGCAGGTGGTCGAGTTCTGCCCATTGCTTGCTGTTTTCATTGAGTTGCGTCTTCCAACGCCGCGCCGTCTCCGCCAGAAACTCCGCGCCATAGATGCACGTAACGCGGCCTTGGAGCGTGCGGGCCAACTGCTTTGCGCGATTCACGCGCTCCGGCGCGGCAAGGCCAAGTGACGCGGCGTGGGAGGCAACGAATGCGATGGCGTCCCGGACCTCTGCGGCGTCACAGCGGATTGCGCCGAGGGCTGTCAGCGCGTGGAGGACAGGCATGTAGAGATGGGGCAAAGCGGCGCGGGGTTGGCTGGCAGCCTGCACAAGATACTGCGGCAGGCCCGCCGCGCGCGCCCGCGCCGCGAGTTCGCCGCCGCTTGCTATCACCAGCACGCGGGCACGCCGCTCTAGCGCACTATCGAATGCGGCCAGAGTCTCTTCGGTGTTTCCGGAAAAGCTGATGGCGATAACGAGGGTGTGGTCATCCACGTATCCGGGGACGTCGTAGCCGCGGACGACCTCAATGGGCGCCGCGGCCGTGGGTGCGCCCAGCGTGCGAGCCAGATCGCCGCTAATCGCCGACCCTCCCATGCCCAGCACGACCACCGCCCGCGCGGCTCTGAATGCGGACGGCAGCGCGACGTGCTGCGCGCGATCCCAGGCAACGGCGCACGCCGATGCGAAACCAGCGATCTGGGCGGCCATATCATCGGAATCAAGCGCACTGAATGAGCGGGCGTCGTCAAGATTGGTCATGCGTGGTTGCGTCTTGTGCTGCTGTGCGGGAGAATGCCGGGCGCGAAAGCCCCGGTTCGTTCAGGGCTTGTGAATGCGTACCCAGCGGTTCGGTTCCTTGCCGTAGCTGCGCGAACCAAGCTTGAACTTCTGCGCCAATTCATGCTGCAAGCGGCGTATGTAGGCGTTCGCCGGTGGCAAGTCAATGGGATGCGACGTTTGCAACGTCTCTTGCACGGCCGCTTCCGCCAGGCGCAGGTCTTCAACGTCATGGTCGGCGCGGCGGGCATTGAGATCGAAAATGCTCGCCAACCCCTGGTTGATCTGCGATTGCGCATTACTCCGCAAGACGAAGATGGGAATCTGCTTCTCCTCCGCTTGGCGCAGGGGACCGGTGCGTTGGCGGTAGTAGCTCTTGAGAGTTAAAATAACGTCCGCGGCGTCGAGATTCTCCGTCATCCACGCCGGGACTCCCAGTTGCCGCGCGCCGTCTTCCAGACGCTTGCGGCTGACGCCGAAAGGGAAGATGGTGATCGGATCGCGCTGCGGTTGCGCCGCGACCTCATCCTCTTGCCAGCGGTCCGGGAATAGCGGCGCCTGGGGCGGTGGCCCGACGCGTTCATCGGGCATTGCGGGACCGGCGCGCCGCTGTCTGGCCTCGCCTTGCAATGGGTCCCACAGCTCTTGCGCGCGAACGCTCTTTGGCGGCGTAATCACGTTGCTCGTCGCCTGAATGGAGTTGTCGTCGCCGCGTTTGCGTTCTTCCACCGCGATCGGCCGGCCCCGCAAGAGATTGTCGATAGTCTCGGAGACCTCGTGGTGGACGATCATATGGTGCCAGCCCTTGATTTCCACGAGTACCTGAAACGTCGGCGGCGCTTTACGTTCCAATACCGACTTCTGCGACCGCCGTCGCCGGGCTTCTTCATCGCTGAGGGTCACGGACTGAATGCCGCCGATGAGATCGGATAGTGTCGGATTTTGCATCAGGTTGGTCAACGTGTTGCCGTGGGCCGTGCCGACGAGTTGCACGCCGCGCTCGGCTATGGTCCGCGCCGCGGCGGCTTCGAGCTCCGTGCCGATTTCATCGATGACGATCACCTCGGGCATGTGGTTTTCGACCGCCTCGATCATGACCTTGTGCTGGTCGGTGGAACTCGGCACCTGCATGCGCCGGGCGCGGCCGATGCCGGCATGGGGTATATCGCCGTCGCCGGCGATTTCGTTGGAGGTGTCCACCACAATCACGCGCTTACGGGACTCGTCGGCGAGCACCCGCGCCACGTCGCGCAAGAGGGTGGTCTTTCCCACACCGGGACTACCCAGCAGCAAGGGACTCTTGCCCGTCTCCACCAGGTCACGAATGATCTCGATGGTCCCAAACACCGCGCGGCCGATGCGGCACGTGAGGCCGACGACGTCACCTGCGCGGTTGCGGATGGCGGAGATGCGGTGCAGTGTGCGGGGAATGCCCGCGCGGTTATCGGCGGTGAACGCGCCCAACCGCGAGACGACGAAGGCAATGTCATCCGCAGTTAAGTCGGCGTCGTCCAGGATGGCTTCACGCGTCAGAAAGCGCGCTTCCGGCTTGCGTCCAAGATCCAGCACTATCTCCAGCAGATCCGCCGGATCGGACAGTGCCTCCAACGGCCCACGGATGCGCGGCGGCATGACGCGCACGAGTTCGCTTATGTCATCCGTAACCTGAATCTCAGCCTGGGTTGACGGGAGCCCCACTGCTGCCGGCTCATTCATGCGCGTTTGCCTCGCCAACCGTATGGGCGCCAGACCCTTCTGCACGCAAGCACGCGAGGTGCAACCGCTACCCTTTCATGGGAAAGAAACGCTGGTTCATCACCATCATGATACCATGCCCGGCAGCCCAAGCACCGCGCCCATTATAGCCCCGTAGCCCCGGAGAAACGCGTCCCCGGGCGTTGCGCGTTTGCCTGCCAACTGCACTTCTTCCAGCACGACGCAACCGGAGCCGGCCGCCACCGCAAGTTCCTTGCCGCGCTCGATCACTGTTCCGGGCGGGCTGGCGCCGCGGCACGTTTCGGCGCGGGCGGCCAGTATCTTCATCTGCCGGTCTTCCCACATAGTCACCGCGCCCGGCCACGGGTGCATGGCGCGCACGAGGCGGCAGATTGCCGCCGCATCTTGCGACCACTGGACCGCCCCGTCTTCTTTGCTCAGAAGAGGCGCGTACGTCGCCTTGGCATCATCTTGGGCCTGTGGATCGATGCGCGCCTCAGCCCAATCCGCCAATGTTGGGACAAGCAGTTCAGCGCCGATATCCGCCAGCGTGCGCGTGAGGTCCGCCGTGGTTTCCGTTCCCGTGAGCCGCAGCCTTCGCTGGCTGAGAATGGGCCCGGTATCCAGTCCTTCATCCATGCGCATGATCGTCACGCCGGTCTCCCGGTCGCCGGCAAGAATCGCCGCGGAGACCGGAGACGCTCCGCGATGGCGCGGCAATAAGGACGCATGCACATTGAGGCATCCGTGGGGTGGCAATGCGAGAATGGCCGGTGGAATGATCTTGCCGTACGCGGCAACAATAATGGCTTCCGGCGCATGTCCTGCCAACTCCGCTACCACAGACTCCCTGCGCAACGAACGCGGCTGCGCAACCGGAATGCCGTAGTCTCGCGCCGCCTCTTTAAGTGGCGGCATGCGGGTCCGTCGCCCTCGCCCGGCCCGCCGGTCTTGCTGGGTAACGACCAAGACCACGTCGTGGTGGTGCGCCAGGGCGCGGAGGCTGGGGACGGCAAAGGCGGCAGTACCGCAGAAGATGACACGCACTGCGGCTGCCTACGCTCCGCGAGTCGGCGCGTCCGGCTCGTCGTCCGCCTCGGCCCTTTGCAGTTGATCCGGGTCTGCCACGTGGTCCAAGAAGAGGGTCCCGTTCAGGTGGTCAATCTCGTGTTGAAAGACGCGGGCCAAGAGATCGTTGGCGCGAATGCGCACCTTCTTCCAATCCAACGACCGGCCTTTCACTACTACGCTTTGGTAGCGGCTCACCGGGCCAAAGAAACCTGCGTAGGAGAGGCAGCCCTCGTCATCCTCTACCATGGGCTCTGAGGTCTTGACGATCTCCGGGTTGACGACGGCCATGCGAACGTCTTCGGCATCGACTACGATTACTTGCAAGGGCACACCGATTTGCGGTGCGGCCAAACCTACACCCTCGGCGTTGTCCATGGTTGCAAACATGTCGTCTGCCAGCTTGCGCAGGCCGCGCATGCCTTTGGACACCGGCTTGGCCTTCTGGCGCAGGACTTCATTGCCAAGCTGTAGAATTGTTCTAGCGGGCACGACTGTCAATTCCGTTATGCGGCTATTCGTCTACAGAACGCTTACGGGGTCTACGTCCACAAGCCACCCCTGCGGCACGTAGGGCAGCAGCTCGTGGATGTCTTGCCCGCGTACCAGGACGTGCCAACGATGGAGGGAGCGTACCCGTTCGGGGAAAGCGGGCGCCGGGCCGAGGAGTTCAACATCCAGCCCGTCGCGGGCCGCGACCTCCTGTAGACATTGTACCAAAGCGACCGCCGCCGCAACGGCGCGATCGGCGTCGCGGTGTTGGTAGAGCAAGACCGCGAGGGCGATGCTGGGCGGAAAAGCGCCGATGCGCTCTGCTAGGCACTTGCGGTAGAACCACAGGTAGCGGGCCGCCTGCATAGCCTGCACCGGCAGGCTCTCCGGCGTGTATGTTTGCACGAGCATATCCGCCTGGCACCGGGCGGCCAGGAACCCGATGCGCCGCAAGAGCTGGTATGACCGCTCTGAAGCCCGGTAGTCGGGCAGGTGGAGGGCCGTATCGGCGGAGACGACGGCATAGAGGCCCGCCGGCAAGGACTCCACCAGCACCGCCGCGGTGCCGATGAGTATATCCAGCGCGCCGCTGCGAAGCGCCGCAAAGGGATTTGGCTCTTCCTTGGCGCTGATGACGTCGCGGTCCCAGCGGGCAATGCGTGCCTTGGGGAAGAGCCGCCGCATCTCCAGTTCCACGGTCTGCGATCCCACGCCCCGGAACCGCAACTCGCTCTCACAGAGCGCACATTGGGTTGGTATCGGCGTTTCAGATCCGCAGCGATGGCAGCGCATGACTCCGCTCGCCCGGTGCTGCACCAGTGGCACGCTGCAGTTCCGGCACTCGACTACGTGGCCGCTCTCCGGGCAGAATGCATGGGTGGCGGCGCCGCGGCGATTTTGCATGAGCACTACCGGCCGGGATTCTGCGAGCGAATGGGCGATGGCGTCCCGCAACTCGCGGCTGACCAACTGGCGGGGTCCCACGTGGCGCGCGACGCGCATGTCGACGACGGTGGCGGTTGGATTCACGCCAGTCGCCCGCGTGAAGCAGGCGCGACCCTCTTCCACTTTGGCATAGGTGGTGACGCGTGGTGTGTGGGAAAAGAGCAAGAGGGGCGCGGCGAAACTCTCGGCCAGCCACTCGGCGGCTGTCACGGCGTGAAAGCGGGGGCTTTCCACGTTCTTGTAGGAGTCTTCATGCTCATTGTCCACCACAACAACGCCGAGGGACTGAAAGGGGAGGAAGACCGCAGAGCGCGCGCCTACCACCACCACCGATTCGCCGCGCCGCACCCGTTCCCAGACCGGACGGCGCTGCGCCGGTGGCAGCGTGCCGTGCCAGGGGACGACGCTCCCGGGAAAGTAGTCTTCCAAGGCTCCCGCGAGTCGCTGCGCGGCAAGGGCATTGGGTGCGAGGACGAGCGCCTGCGCGCCGTCCTCACGCGCCCGCGCGACGGCGTGAACGTAGAGCGCGGCGTTGCTGCTCTGCGGCCCCGTGTCACCGTCGGCCATGACGACGAGTGTGCGACAACCGGTATCCGCGCCCGAAATAGACATAAAGGCAGCGATGCGCTCCTGGGCCTCTTGTGCCTGTGGAGCTTGCAGGCGCGGCATCTCGCGAACAGGCGCGCTTGCGGCATGACCGCTACGCCGGGGGGCTAAGCGGACCAACTCTTTTTCCGCCAATGAGCGCAGCGGCGCCGCAGTGGTCTCGACTTCATCGAGAAGCGCACCCACCTGTGCGCCGCCCCCGCTTCTATCCAGCGCCTGCAACAGTCTGCGCTGCACCCGCGACCGCCGCAGGAGCGGTTCGGCCTCTTTGGCGCTGGAGCGGCTCTCCACCCATTGCTCGCGCAGCGGCGGCGGGGCTGCGGGCCGGAGCGCGGCGCGCAGGTGCACGGCGCCGAGACGCTCCAACTTGCGCTGCATGCGCTTGAAGACCGTCGGGCCGGCCAGTTCACGCAGCCGCTCGTGGGCTACCTCCGTCTCGCTCCGCAACGCGGCCATGAAGCGCTGTTCGCCGCGGGTGGTAGCCACATCTTCCGGCAGTTCAACGAGGGGGTCCAGCCGGGACCAGCGCTGCACGCGCCCGCGGAGCCCCGGCGGCAGCATGGGCAATATAGTCTTCATAGGAGATGCACAGTAGTAACGGGAAATCCGGCGGGCAAGATCGATCTGGGCCGGAGTCAGGAGCGCGCCATCCGCAACCACGTCCAGGATTTCCCGCACGTCCGCAACCGGCGATGATTCGCTGCCGGCTGCCACAAGGCCCTCGATGATGCGGTCGCCAAAGCCCACGAGCACCATGACACCGGGCGCCACCCGGTCGCGCAGGTGAGCGGGAATCGCGTAGTGGTAGGTCTTGTCGGCGGGAACGTTGAGAACGTCCACCGCAACTTCGGCGAAGGGCGTTTCGAGAGGGCGGGGTTTCACGCGCGGGGGCAAATCCGACATTTTTCCGCCGTGATGATGGCGCTCACGTGGTCGATGGCACGATCGATCTTGCCGGTCTCGTTGACGACGTAGTAGTCGAAGTTGGGGATTGCGGCGAGTTCTGCCCGCAGCAGGGCGTTGCGCGCGGTCCGCTCGGCAGGCGATTCCGCGCCGCGGCGGTCGCGGCGCGCCTGCAACGCTGCAACAGATAGCTCCGGTACGCCGATGAAGATGTGCACGCTCTCCGGCATGCGTTCGCGCACGGCCGCCGCGCCCTGCACGTCCACGCGCAACAGCACGTCGCGGCCCGCTGCCAGGGCCGTGGTCACCTCATGAAGCGGCGTGCCGTACCGTTTGCCGTATACGGTTGCGGTCTCCAGGAATCTGCCCTCCGATTCCCACCGGGCGAACTCGGACTCGCTCAAGAAGTAGTGGTGCACGCCGGGTTCCTCTCCCGGCCGCGGCGCGCGCGTAACGGCAGTGATCGCACGATAGATCTGGGCGCCGTTGGCCAGGAGACCCTCGATGACAGAGTCTTTCCCCGCGCCCGACGGACCGGACAGCACGATAAGGAGGGGGCGGGGTGGTTGATTGACGGGAGACGTCAAGTCGAATTCCAGATTCTGGGCTACTCGCGGGTCTTTCACACCGGTGACGGAAGGCAGGGCTACGGTGATTAGAGTACGCGAGTGACGCGCCAGCGGTCAATTGGCGGCGTGAGCAATCCGCTTCGAGCCGGGGCAGCGCCGCGAGATGCAGAACTATCGGGCCCACACGGCGCGAGGCGCGGCGTTACGCCTGCTCCCAGGGCGCTAGGTTCTGGGCGGTGAATTCGTGATGGAACAAGACGTAGCTCTTGTAGCGGCGCGGTGACATGGCGCCGTCTGCTTGCGCGGCGCGCACCGCGCACCCGGGCTCATCCACGTGGACGCAATCACGGAACCGGCACTGGCCCAGCAACACGCGAACTTCCGGAAAGAGGTGCGGCAAGTCCTCAGGCTCAATGCTCCATGAGGTCAACTTGCGCAAACCGGGCGTATCCATGACGTGTGACTCCGGATCGAGGGGGATGGTCTCCGCGCGCGTAGTGATGTGGCGGCCTTCGCCTTTGGCCCCGACCGCGCCGGTGGGCAGCGCCGCATCGGCGGAGAGGAGGTTGATGAGCGAAGACTTGCCAACGCCGGAAACCCCGCTAAAGACGGTCCGCTGGCCCTGCAATCGCGCCCGGAGCGCATCGATTCCCGTGCCATTCGCGGCGCTCGTGTGCAGTACGGGATAGCCGAGGCCTGCGTAGACGGCCAATTCCCCGGCAATGCGCCCCTCGATGCCCCGGTCGATCTTGTTGAGCACGAGAAAGGTAGCGAGTTCGTGGTATTCCGCCAGGACAAGGTAGCGGTCCAGGAGAATGAAGTCGGGCGGCGGTTCCGCGGCTGCCAACACGATGGCCGCTTGGTCCACGTTAGCGGCCAGCACGTGCGCGCGTTTGCTCTCCGGGGCCTGGCGCAGGAGTCCCCACGTTTCGTCGTCGTCCCGCAGGATTTCCTCGATCACGCCGGTGCCGGCGCCGAGCAGGCGCACGCGCACGCGATCGCCGACGCTCAGGGGCGAACGGGTTTGGGTAGGCTGCACGCGCTGCACCCGCCGGGCGCGGCTCTTGCTGGTGGAGTAAACGAGTTCTTTGCGCAACTTGCCCCGCAGCTTGCACGTGATCGTGCCCCGGTCCGTCTCCACGATGTACTCGCCGCGCGAAACCCGCGTCACGGCGCCGGCCTGTAGTTGGTCATCAGAAGGTCTGCTCATGTCAAGGTTGTCGCCTTGGGTGGAGCCAAACAAACGGTCCGGACTCAGGCAAGCAAGCCAAACGAAAAGACCGATATCCATGGCCGGATACCGGTCTCGAACCGAACGCGGGCGCAGGTTCTGCATGCAGCATTTTCGCGCATTTCAGGCGTGGGCTAGGAGGAAGGTTTGGTAGAGGCGGCTTCCGTAGGGGCTTCAGCTTGGGTCTCGTCGGCTGGTTGGGTCTCGTTCGCTGGGGTGTCCTCCGGCGCGGCGTCAGCTTCGGCCTCCACGGTGACCTCTTCGATTGTCACCGTTTCGCGCAAGAAGTCAATCGTTTTGCGCATACGCAGGTTCATGGCGATGTTCGTGCGCGATGCGTCGCTGTTCAAGTACTGCTGCATCTGCTGCAAGCGCGCCTGCAACTGGTCCTTGGTGGGTTGCTTCTCCGTGATGATCTTGCCGGTGGGCTGTTCTTGCTGCGCAAGCTGGGCCTGATAGGCGGCCATACTGCGGGCGATTTCCTCTTCGATCTCCTCATCGGGGACCGCAATGTCCTCTTCACTGGCAACGGCATCCAGGGCGACAAAGTTGCGCACCATGGCTTCCGCCCGCTCGTGCAGCCGCTCTTTCCAGTCTTCCTCGGAAAGATTGATCATCTGGAGGTAGTATTCCTTGGGAATGCCGCGCTGCGCGGCCTCGAATGCCTCTCGCTGCTCCAGGCGTTGGGCCTGTTCCTCGATGAGCACGTCGGGTACTTCAAACGTAGCGCCGGCAACGAGTTTCTCCACTAGGGCGTTCTCCGCCTGCTGGGCCGCTTCTTGCTCGGCGCGCTCTTCCAAGCGTTGGCGCACGTCGGCGCGGAGTTCGTCGATGGTCTCGAACTGTCCCATAGCCTTGGCCAGGTCGTCCGTAAGGCCAAGCAGCCGCTTTTGGGCCGTGCCCAATACCTTAATCTCAAAGTCGGCGGACTTGCCCTGCACCGCCTCCACGGCATAGTCGTCCGGCAGCAGGAGGATAAAGGACCGCTCTTGACCGGCGCGCATACCGGTGGCGGCCTCGTCGAAGCCCTCCGGCATCCCGCTCTGGCCGATGATCATGCTGGTTCCCGGCGAATTCCTGATTGTCCGGCCTTCCACGTTGATGCGTAAGTCCAGGTTGACTCGGTCACCGGCTTCCACCGGCCGGTCCACGTCGTCCCACTGCACCATCTGTTGTTCGAGGCTTTGGAGCACGCTTTCAACGTGGGCGTCGGAGACCTGCTGCTTTTCCTTGGTGACGTGAATGCTCCGGTAATCGCCGGCATCGACAACGGGTTTGACCGGCACCGTGGCGGCAAAGGAGACCGGCTCGTCTCTTTCGGCTTGCAGCATTTCGAGTTCGGGATTGCCTACCGGCTGGATTTCGGTCTGGGTTACGGCTTCGGCAAAGGCCTGGGGCACCAAGCGGTCTAGCGCTTCACGGAAGACTGAATCGACGCCGGCATGGCGCTCGACCAGGGCTTGTGGGGCACGTCCGCGACGGAATCCGGGTATATTGACCTTGTCGCTCACGCGGCGCACGGCCCGCTTGTAGGCCGTCTCCACCTCTTCCACCGGCACTTCTACCGTTAGCTTCACCCGGCTCTTTTCGAGTTTCTCCGACGCGACCGTGATTATCATTGCCGTGAGTGCTCTCCCTTACCGCAATACCGTACCCTACGCCGTTGCCTGAAACGCGAGAGGTGTTCCGTGTCCGATGCCAATGACATGCAGGCGCCCTGCAAGGTGCTCTTCATCGCGGAGACCCGCGCCAAGCAACGTCCTCCGCATAGCAAAAAAAGAGGCGCGGCCAAAGCTGCGCTCCTCTTCCATCGATGTCGGCCTGTTGTGAGCCGCCCGGAGCGGAAGACGGGATTCGAACCCGTGACCCTCTCCTTGGCAAGGAGATGCTCTACCCCTGAGCCACTTCCGCAATGGTCATATAGCCGTATTATAGCGAAACGTGCCGTTCTTGGCAAGACTTGGGGGAATTCGGAACTCAGGCCTACCCCGTGCGGCTTTGCGTCGCCGCAGAGCGCTATCGGACGCCAAATTCACCTCATCGAACCCCCCGCGTAGCTGGCAGCCAAGGGCTGGCGACCGGTACGTATGGTATCCTGAATTCCACACTCGCAGAGGAGGGGAACTATGTCTCATTCAGACTTTGCCAACGCACAGAGAGTTGTTAAACGCGCCTGGGAGGATGCGGCGTTCAAGGACCGTCTCCTGGCCAATCCGCGCGCAGCGCTCGCGGAACTCGCCATAGACGTGCCCGAGCGCCTGGGACTGGCGGTCTATGACAACGGCGGCGCTACGCATCACATGGTGATCTGCACGCCGTGCAGTTGTTATCCCTCGTTTCTGGGCAAAGCGCCCGTCTACTGGAAAGACCCGGACTACAAGGCCGCTATCCTTAACAATCCGGCCGCTTGGCTGGAGAAGATGGGGACTACGCTCGCCGCCGGAGAGACGCTGGAGGTAGTGGATACGGACGTGGACAGACGCGCGTTCGTCATCCCGAAACCGCCCGCCGGCGAGGTCGATGATGACGCGGTCGCGGCGGCAGTAACCGATACGAGCCTGGTCGGCCACACGCGCTAACGCGCGGCGCCCAAGCTCCAGGGATCGCCGTGCGCGCAGCATCCGACCCTGAAGCCAAGGCTCGGACCCGGCGCGCGGACTGCCGTGCACGTCCGTTGCGCGGCGCCGTATTACTGTCCGAGGCGGGGCGCACGACTCCTGTAACTGAATTACTATGCTCCTGAGAAAGTCTTGCGATGAACCTTTGCATGGTTGGGTACGGCAGTATCGCGGAAGTCCACCGCCGCTCGTTCGCCCGCATACCCGGCGTACAGATTTCGTCGGTTGTGGGCCGGCTCTTGGCGCCCACCCAGTCGTTTGCCGAAAAGTGCGGCGCGGCGCTGGCGACTATTGACCTGGATGAAGCCCTCGCGCGGGACGATCTAGACGCGGTCGTGATCACGTCTCCCAGCGCCAAACATGCCGCCCAGGCCAAGGCCGCGCTGGAAGCCAGCAAGCACGTGCTGGTGGAAATACCCCTCGCGCTGTCCCTGGCGGAGTCTGAGATGCTGACCGCGCTGGCCGAGCGGCAAGAACGGACCCTCATGGTGGCCCACACTATGCGCTTCTGGCCGACCCTGTCGGCGGTGCGGCAGCGCATTGCCGAGGGTGACCTGCAGGCGCACAGCGTCTTCATTCACTACGGCTTTCTCCGCCGCGAAAACGTGAACTGGCAGGGCCGGCGGCGGTCGTGGACGGACAACCTGCTGTGGCACCACGGCTGCCACGCTGTGGATACGGCGCTCTGGCTGCTGGGGGAACCCGCGATTGACGTTGCGGGGTACATGGGGCCGCCTCACAGCGAATTGGGCATTCCACTCGACCTCGCCGTTTCCATGCGCACACCCCGCCAGCAAATCGTCTCGTGCGCCCTCTCGTATAACACGATGCGGCCTTTCCTCGAAATCCTCATCATCGGCGAAGAAACGACCTTGATGATCCGAGACGGCAAGTTGGTTGACCCCAACGACCAGATCGTAGCCGCCGGTGGTGAGAATGAAGAGGCGAGCGCCGTATACTTGCAGAACATCGAGCTCATCAGCGCGCTGCGCCAGGGGCGCGAACCCTTGGTGTCGGGTGAAGCGGTATTGCCGACGATGCGCGCTCTCCAAGCCGTTCAGGACGCGAACCCCCAGAATCCCCGCCAAGAATAGCTGTCCGGCGGGGCCGCTGCCCGCCCGCGTTCTCGATTGTTGCCGCTGGCAAGTTCGTGGTATCGTGCACCCACTAAACTGCTTGGCAATGACAATTCCGTTCATTCTGACTTGAGTATCCGCGAGGAGGACGCCCAATGAGTTTCTCGACTCCCTTGGACTTGACGGCTGTGCGCAATGCGGGGCGTCAGGATGATGCATCCTCGTGGGACAGCTCGGTAGCGCCGCTGCTGGCGCGTCTCCCGGAAGGCGAGTGCGAGTTTTGGGGCATTCCCTTTGCGCTGGGCGCGGCGGACGCGACGGCGAGTTGGATTCACTTGCGCGCTGAGCCCGTGGCCGTGCCGGTTGACCGGGGCGGTATTTCACACTTCGTCTTTGCCCACTTCTGCGACGCCGAGCCCGGCGCCACTGCCCAGCCCGGCCTGCGGGGCATGGTCATAGAGCCAGGCAAGCAGCTTGCCGCCTATACCATGCGCTACGCCGACGGCAGCGAGGTGACTCAAGCCATCCGCCGGCGCTTCGAGATCAACTCCACGGTTGCATGGGGGCAACTGGCGTTCGCGTCCAGGCCCCAAGTAGGCACGGTGCCGGCGGACCTCAACGGGCCCTACCCACGCGGCGCGTGGGGGCGCTATCAGACCTCCGTCACCGGCGAACCGGGAGGCACCGCCGCCCATTATTGGATATTCGCCCTGCCCAATCCCCATCCCGACCGCACCGTAGCCTCGCTGCACCTGGCGTCCACCGGCGGCGCAAATGTGGTGGTGGGCGGCATCACGCTGTTCACGGGCAAGCATCACCCGTTGCGCCACAAGCAACTGGAGAGTTTCCGCATTGCGCTGCCGCCGGATAAGGCAGACGCTCCTCCCGAAGAGACGGCGGTGAGCGTGGACCTTGGCACGTTGGCCCGCAAGTACGCGGTGCCGGGCTTCGACTCGGATGCCTGGTTGGCGGATGAAGGGCAGGGCCTGGGCGAGCCGGAGGCCGAGGACGGTGAGAAGTCCCTCATCGTAGATGTCACGGCCAGTCCCGACGCCACGCTGGACGTATCCGGACACCCCGTGCCCATGGATGCGCTGTATGAGTCCGGCCTGAGCGCCAGCGACGACGGTAAAGTGCGGGTGGAAATCCTGACTCCGGATCGGTCGTGGGTGCACGTGCGCCTGGAAGAAGCCGCCAGCGGCAAGACAACGCCGGCGCGCGTCCACTTTCGCTCGCGGGACGGACGATACTTCCCGCCGTACGGCCACCGCCACGAGGTGAACGACAATTGGTTCGAAGACTACGCGGGCGACCTCAAGCTCGGCGCGACGCAGTACGCCTATGTGGACGGCACGTTTCAGATTGAACTTCCGGTGGGAGAGGTCTTCGTCGAGATCTTCAAGGGCTTCGAGTACCAGCCGCTGCGCAAGCGCCTGCATATTGCGCCGGGACAGCGCGAACTCACCCTCAAGCTGGCGCGGCCCCTGAATTGGCGGGCCAACGGCTGGGTAACGGCAGACACCCACGTGCACTTCATCTCTCCTCAGACTGCGTGGCTGGAAGGCCAGGCTGAAGGCGTCAACCTTATCAATCTTCTCGCGTCGCAGTGGGGCGACCTGTACACGAATGTCGCCGACGTTACCGGCGATGTTTCCGGTGTGAGCACGGATGATACCGTGGTCTACGTGGGTACGGAGAACCGCCAGCACCTGCTGGGCCACATGAGCCTGCTCGGCGTGCAGGGCGAACCAATCTATCCCATGACCACCGGCGGGCCCTCCGAAAGCTACATCGGCGATCCCGTGGTGAGCAGCATGAGCGAGTGGGCGGACCGCGCCCGGGCCCAAGACGGCCTGGTGGTCATCCCGCACTTCCCCAATCCGTACACGGAAGCCGTGGCGGAAATCGTGCTGGGCAAGGTGGACGCGGTGGAGCTGAAGTACTTCACACCCACCATGGAGCAGTTCGGCATCAACGAGTGGTACCGCTTCCTCAACAATGGCTACCGCGTGGCTGCTGTGGGCGGCACGGACAAGATGAGCGCCGCAATCCCGGTTGGTGGCGTGCGCACGTATGCCCTCTTGCAGGACGAATTCTCATTTGACACCTGGGCGCAGGCCGTGCGCGGCGGCCGCACATTTACCACGAGCGGCCCGCTCATCGACGTACGCGTGGAAGGCAAGCAGCCGGGCGACGAACTCAAACTGCCCAACGGCGGCGGCACGCTCACGGTGGAAGCCTGGGCGGAGTCCGTCTTGCCGTTCCATGAGCTGCAAATCGTCTGCAACGGCGCCGTAGTGGCAACTCAACCCGTGGCGGACGGCGGCAAGTCGTGCCGGCTCAGCCGGGAAGTAAAACTCGACGGCAGCGGCTGGATTGCCGCGCGCTGCGTGAGTTCCCTGGAAGTGCAGCACTCGTGGATCGTCAATGTCGCTGCGCACACCTCACCGGTGTACGTTGTGGCCGGCGGCCAGGACCTCTTCAACCCCAGCGATGCGACCTACATGATGACGATCCTCGATGGCGGCATCACGTGGCTGGATACCCTGGCGACGCGGGCGGACGCGGAGCGCCACGCCGGTGTGCGCCGGGTGTTCGAACATGCCAAGGCGCACCTGCAGGGCCGCTTGCACGACCATGGGCACGACCACTAGCGGACAGGCACATGCCCCTGACGACGCCGGCTATGTGTTGCTGGATCATACGGCCGACGTCGGCGTGAAGGCGTGGGGGCCGGATGCGGCAACAGCCCTTGCGGCGGTCACCCGGGGGATGTACGCTATCACTCTTGGCCGCGACCCCGCCCGCGTGACCGGAGAGCCGGTTAGCCTAGAGGTCGCGGTGAGCGGCGACACCTGGCCGGACGTGGTGGTGAACTGGCTGGCCGAGTTGCTCTTCTCCTTTACTGTGGAAGGTATGGTCGCGCAGTCGTGCGCGTTTACGTTGTGCGCACCACCGGAGTGCAAGGCCCTAGTCACCGGTGTCTGCTATGGTGACGAGCACGACGCGGAGGGCGGAATCGAGATCAAGGCGGTGACGTACCACGAATTGCGCGTTGACATAAGCCGGCAACGCACCACAATTCAGGTCTACTTTGATGTCTGATAGGCGGATTGCGATGGGCAAGAAAGCTCCTCAGGGCTGGCGAACCGTATTGCGGCGGCGCGATGCCGTCCGCTGGGAACTGCCAACCGACTATCTCTCCGGCATGCGTGTGCCGGGGCTCATCTTTGCCGATGAGGCCATGATCGACTCTATGGCCGGCGACATGGCGATACAGCAGGTGGCCAACATGGCAACGTTGCCGGGCATCGTGGGCAACGCGCTGGCCATGCCGGACATTCACTGGGGCTACGGGTTTCCCATTGGCGGCGTGGCCGCGATGCGACCGGAGGACGGCGTGGTCTCACCGGGCGGGGTTGGCTTTGACATAAACTGCGGCGTGCGGCTCTTGCGGACCAACCTGCATGAGCGCGCTGTGAGAGACCGTTTGCCGGACATTGTCAACCAACTCTTTCGCGACGTGCCGACCGGCCTGGGCCGCCGGGGGAAAAGGCGCGGGAAGACGACGAATATCGAGGGTGCTCTCGCGGCGGGCGCCCGGTGGGCGGTGGACCAGGGCCACGGCCTGCCCGACGATCTCGAAGCGATCGAGTTGGGCGGCTGCCTGCCCGGCGCGGATCCCGCCCAGGTGAGCCAGCGGGCGCGGCAGCGGGGTGCGCCGCAGCTTGGCTCGCTGGGCTCGGGCAACCACTTTCTGGAAGTCCAGACCGTGGAGACTATAGCGGACGAAACAGCCGCGCGCGCATTTGGTATCACCGAGCCCGGTCAGGTCGTGCTCTCAATCCACACCGGCTCGCGCGGGTTGGGCCACCAGGTCTGCCAAGAATCCCTGGGCGTCATGCAGCGGGCGATGACGCAGTACGGAATCGACGTACCTGATAGGCAGTTGGCGTGCGCGCCCATCCGATCGCCGGAGGGGCAAGCGTATCTTGGCGCTATGGCCGCGGCGGCAAATTTCGCTTTTGCCAATCGCCAGACCATCACGGACCGCGTGCGCCGCGCCTTCCAGCACGTTCTCGGCCGTTCCCAGCCGGACATCGACATTGGCGTGGTCTACGACGTGGCGCACAACATCGCCAAGATGGAACAACACCGGGTCAACGGCAGTGAAGTGGAACTGTGCGTCCACCGCAAGGGCGCGACCCGCGCCCTGCCCGCGGGCGATCCGGAAGTGCCGGCCACGTACCGCGCCGTGGGCCAGCCGGTGCTCATTCCCGGTGACATGGGACGCTATTCATACATTCTGGTGGGGCAAGAGCGGGCGCGTGCAGAAACGTTTGCGTCCACCTGCCACGGCGCGGGACGCGTGCTCAGCCGCGGCGCGGCCAAGCGGAAATTGGCCGGCGTGAATCTGGCTAAGATGCTCCAACAACAAGGCATCTTCGTGCGGGCGCAGAGCAAGTCCGGCCTGCTGGAAGAAGCCAGCGACGCCTACAAGGACGTGCGGGAAGTCGTGAACGTTGTCGAACAAGCCGGTATTGCCCGCGTGGTGGCGAGAGTACGCCCGCTGGGCGTAATCAAGGGCTGACGCCATGCTGCAAGGTAAACTGCCGGCCGCTCTCTTGGGGGAGCTGCTTGCAGGGGTAGTGATCCAGGATCCGGACGTCGTCGTGGGGCCGCGCGTGGGCGAGGACGCCGCCGTGCTAGACATTGGCGACCGCTACTTGGTGGCGAAGAGCGATCCCATTACGTTCACAGCGCACCGGCTCGGCTGGTACGCTCTTCAGATCAATGCCAACGACGTGGCGGCTATGGGCGCGCGGCCCCGCTGGTTTCTGGGCACCTTGCTGTTGCCGCCCGCCTGTGAGGCGGCTTCGGTCAAGGAGATATTCGACGACATCACGACGGCGTGCGCTGAACTCGGTGTGACGCTGGTCGGCGGCCACACCGAAGTGACCGACGGCGTCGAACGCCCGATCCTGGCCGGCACGTTGTTGGGCGAGGTGGCAAAAGACCGCCTAATCGTCAACGCCAATGCCGAACCCGGGGACATACTCCTCCTTACGAGCGGCGTCGCCATCGAAGGCGCCGCCATCCTCGCGCAGGACGCCGCCGCGGAACTTGAACGGTGCGGTGTTGCTCAAGCCGCCATCGACCGCGCGCGGGCTTTGCTCGACGAGCCCGGCATCAGCGTAGTGCCCGCCGCAGAGGCGCTCTGCGGCGCGGTGCGCCCACGGGCCATGCATGACCCCACGGAAGGCGGCCTGGCCACAGCCTTGGCCGAGCTGGCAGCCGGCGCCGGATGTGGCGTGGACGTAGATATGGGCGCTGTACAGGTATTGCCGGAGACCGCTGAGATTTGCATGGCGCTGGGACTCGATCCACTGGGATTGCTCGCCTCCGGGGCCCTCCTGGCAGTGGTCGCGCCGCGAGACGTGCTGGCGGCAACGCACGCGCTCCGGGACGCGGGAATCACGTGCGCAGCCATTGGCCGTTTGACGGCGCCCGCCCAGGGGCTCCGGTTGCAGGTGGACGGCGCATGGCACGACCTGCCGGAGTTCCCCAGGGATGAACTGGCGCGCTTCTTCGAAGAAGGCGCGGACTAACCGCACTCCGCCGCTTGCGGAATGCGGGAATCTGGCAGGGCTTTGGCGGGCGCGACGCCATGGGATCGGGACCGGCCGCGGACTTCACGCGGCGCTTGACGCGTGCGCAGAATTCACAGGGAAACTATACTGAAAGAGGGTAGGCCTTGGTCTGTTCCACGCGCTGGTGTGGCGCAGCGCTTGGCGCTGCCCGCGGAGCCAACGACGATTCTGCGCTTGTTTGCGCCAACTAGATTACGACAGACCGCAATACAATAAAACATGAGGGGATTTGGCGGATGTCTCGCACAATAGATCTACGCAGTGATACCGTAAGCATGCCGACCGCCGCGATGCGCGAGGCCATGGCAAGTGCGCCTGTGGGCGATGACTGCTATGGGGAAGACCCATCGGTCAATCGTCTGGAGGAAATGGCGGCTGAGTTCACGGGTAAAGAAGCCGCGGTTATGGTGACCAGCGGCACCCAAGGCAACATCGTTTCGCTCCTCACGCACTGCCGCAACGGCGATGAATTCATCGTGGCGGAAGATTCCCACACGGTGTCCACGGAGGCTGGCAACTACGCCGTTGTCGGCGGGCTTTCGCCGCGTGTTGCGCCGTCTGAGCGCGGCATACTCACACCCGATAGCATTCGCAGCGTGCTGCGCCGTCCCTATTCCGCATTCCCGCCGACACGCTTGATTTCATTGGAAAACACGAACAACCGGGGCGGCGGTTCCGTCTACCCGCTTGAGACCCTTGCCGGAATCAGGGACCTGGCGGACGAGCTGGGTATCGGCGTCCACATGGACGGCGCGCGGGTATTCAATGCCGCCGCCGCGCTGGACGTACCGGTAGCCCACGTCACCCAGTACGTGGATTCAGTAACCTTCTGCCTCTCCAAGGGGCTTAGCGCTCCGGTTGGCTCGATTGTGTGCGCGGACGGTGACTTCATCGAAACGGCGCGGCGCTTCCGGCGCATGCTGGGCGGCGGCTTGCGTCAATCCGGAGTGTTCGCGTCCGCGGGCATTATCGCGCTGGAGACCATTCCCCAGAAGCTTGCTCAAGACCACGCCAACGCCCGGCGGCTCGGGGAAGGACTTGGCGCTATTCCCGGCATCTCCGCCGATCCTGTGTACACGAATATGGTCTACATCGACGTTGACCCCTCGCTTGGCACGGCTGCGGAGCTTGCCGACGAACTGGCGGCGCGCGACGTAAAGTGCGGCGCCGTAAACGATAGCCGCATTCGCCTTGTCACGTACCATCAGATTTCGGCGGAAGACATCGAAACGGCGATTGCCGCCGCTACGGCAGCGGCAGCCACGCTGTCCGGCGCCCGGACGCCCGTTCAGGTCTAGATTTGGGCGAAAAGCCCCTCTCGGTGTCTCGCTCTACTATGCATAGAACACGCCCGGCCTGTCGCACTGCGGCAGGCCGGGCGCTTTCGTTCGCGACAGGACCTTGGAGTCTCAGTCTTCGTCTGCCGCTGAGGCGGCCAAGCGCCGTTGTATCTCCTGGGGTGACAATTCACTCTCCATCAGCGCCATTTCCGCGCCCTCCGGCAGCGCCAAATCTTGCAGCATCCGGCGCGCGTGTTGCACGTCGCCGCCCGTAATCATGGCAACAAGACCGGCCTGCTCCTGTGCAGGAGCAGCAGACTCTGCGGCCGGCGGTTCCGCGTCGGTAGGTCCGGCTTCCTTGCGCGCACCCCGGCGTTCCAGCCACAAGAAGCGCGCATGGTACACCAAGCCCGTTAGGGCAATGAGTCCCGCGCTGAGATAGATGTTCAACGCGTCGATTAAGTCATTGCCGGAACTGATACCCAGTATCGAACGCAGACCTTGGTAGAGCAACACACCGACCGCGACGGCCAGCGCGATTACGCCTGCTGACGACGCCAAGGCGAGATAGATGCGCCGCACGAGGGACTGGCGTTCTTCGCCACTGTCGTCTGCCGCCGCGTGGCGCTGCGCCTGTCCCCAATACCACACCCAGGCAAGCAAGCCAACCAGCAGTAACGTCACATAGAGACTCAACTGCCGTTGCAGGAAGTTCTGCGGCAAGTCTAGGGCCTCCGCCTGACCGGTCAGAATGCCGATCACCAAGCGCAGAATGCCAAATGCGCCGACGGCAAGCAGTGCGACACCGATACCGGACAAGATATACGTGTAGATGCGGCGGATAGTGGCCTGCCGAGGAAGTTCGGCGACCAGCGCGGCGTCGCGGCGCAGTTGGTTGCGATGGTAGAACCAGCCGATAACGGCCACCAGAGCGATGGGCGCCAGCCGCGTTAGGTCGTCGGTAATCTCCATCCGGTCTTCTACGGCGCCGGTGACGCTCAGCAGAATCCAGTAGAGGACGCGGCCGATGGCTACCAGCGCCCCGGCCGCGCCGGAACCGACCATGAGATACAGATAGACCTTGCGCAGAACCGAACGCAGTTCGGGACTGTCCGCCTCTCCGGCGCGGCGTTGGATGACAACCCAGTGGATTGCCCAGCCGATACTGCCCACGATGGTCCACGCGATGCTGTTTGCCAGCGGCACCTCCCAGTGCCCGGTGCTGGCGGCCTCCACGCCGACGGCCCGCTGCAGCAGCGTGGCGATGACGAATATCACCGAAGTAGCCGCAACACCAACGCTGACAAACGAAAGGACGTACCAATACCAGCGCGAAATGGTTGCTGCCCAGCCCATTTGCAGTGCGGGGGCCGGCCGATGCCGCAGGTGATAGACCCAGAACAGACCGTAGATGATTAGTCTGGCAAGACTCTCCAGAGACTGGGACGTTGAAGTCACACCGCCGGCAAGCCGGGAGAGAGGATCGAAAAGCAGTGTGCCGGCGGCTCCGCCGGCAATGAAAACGGTTACGGTCAGCACACCGAGGAAGTAGAGCGACCGGAGCGCGCTAGCGGCTTCCGCGCGATCGCGGGCAAGGCGTTGCGCCCAGATCCAGTGGCCGAGCCAAAGCGGCGTGCCCACTGCGACCAAAGCGATGCCGATGCTCAGTTGCTCCCGCCACCACGCGCTGTCAATGCCGGAGTCGGATTCACCGGGCGCGAGCAGGAAGACGAGGCGCAGCAAATCGCTGCCGCCCTGTAGGAAGAGGAGCAGGCCGATGAACGCGGCTGTGAGAACATAGAGACGGCGTACGTTGAGCATTGCGGGCTCCTTATTATGGGGAAACCGAAGATTGCTGACAGACTAGCGTCAACTGCAATTGCAGGCGACTGCCAGCTATCTCACCATGTAGGGATCGAACGGTTCGATGATCAGCCAAGCGCCGTCAAATTGGCGCAGCCGCAACGCGTAGTTCGTTGAATACTGATTGCTGTTGAACAGTCCAAAGAGTCCGGTTGGCGAAGGACTGGAGAAGAAGTGGGTAATTTCAACATCTACGGTCGCAAGCCCATCCTCGATGCCGGATTCCTCTACGGTCACTCTCATGCCTGAATTCGTAACACGAGTGCGCGGATTGATCAACGAAAATTCGTACTCGTCTTCTCGCTCGGCGATATTCTCCAACACCTCCTGCGAGAGGTAGGACTTCGCCCGCTCCTCGTTGCCTTTGTTCACCGCCACGATGAAATTGTGCACCACGTCGGCCGGGTTGGCGCCCTCTCTATATTCCAGTTCGACGCTGGCGGGTGAACGCCATACGAGCACGATTGCGACGACAACGATCAGCGCGATCGCTGCGAGGATCGTCGCCAGAAACCGGTCAATTCCGTTAAACACCGTCTTCTCCTGCAATTCTCAAGTTCTTACCACCAAGTCACCACAAAGCAATTATACCAACCGCGATGGGTCTGTTCGGACATTGCCAGCCCGATTTGTGATGTGCAATCGCCGCGGGAAGGCAATCCGGCTGCAGCCGGCGCGGGCCGCACGTGGCGCGGAAAGCGTGTTGGCGCCGACCGCCTGGAATCGTTGCGCTTGCTCGCGCAAATCTGAAATGGCTAGAATGCAGCCGTCACGGCGTGACGCGCTTGCCCGGACTTCCCAATTCTGTCTGCACGGGGTCTCGCACGCCTCATTCTCACTGTCGCAAGAGTCCACACCCGCCAGTTGTCGATGGCTGCCGATCTGCCGAGTCGGGCCGCTCTGCTCCTCCAGTCTGCAAGGCCGCTGCCGGCGGGCTCGCAACGGCAGTACCGGCAGCAGGGAGTCGTCCCGGAATTGCCAAGGCCGTATAATTGGACTCAGGAGATGTGGTTGTCCTGTGTGCGACGCTAGTGAAAGGACGACGCATGCGCACACTGATAGTCCGCAGTCTGGCAGTGCTAGTGGCCGTTCTCATCGCGAGCCGCTTTGCTCTCGTCGACATCACCGCGGAGGGCGACTGGCTGTCGCTCATCGTGTTCGCCGTGGGCGTCGCGGCTATCAACGCCGTCATCGGACCGGCGCTCAAGTTCATCTCGTTTCCCGTGACGGTGCTGACATTGGGAATCTGGATACTCGTGCTGAACGGACTGCTCTTCTGGCTGGGCACGGCGCTGCTGCCAGGTGTGGAATTGGCCGACTCTGACCGGCCCACACTGTTAACGGCTGTGCTTGTGGCGCTCATCATCAGCGTGGTCAGCTTTGCCGTCAATCGGATCGTGAAGGAAGATGACGAAAAGTCCAAGACAACGCCATGAGGATCAAGATTAAGGACGGGGCAAGATGCGCATCCTGGTGACGGGAGCCGCCGGTTTCATCGGCAGCAACTACGTGCGGTACGTGCTAACAGAGCATCCGATGGATCGCGTCGTGGCGTTGGACAAGTTGACCTACGCCGGCAATCCGGCCAACCTTGCCGAATTCGATGGTGACCCGCGCTACCATTTCGTGCACGCCGACATTTGCGATGCCGAGGCCGTAGGCGAAGCCCTGGCAGGCTGTGACGCGCTGGTGAACTTTGCCGCCGAAAGCCATGTGGACCGCTCCGTTATGGACCCGGCGGCGTTTGTAAAGACAAACGTCGAGGGTATCCGCGTACTCATGGAGGCGGCCCGGACCCATGACGTGCGGCGCATCGTGCAGGTGAGTACCGATGAGGTCTACGGCCACGTGCCCATTGGGGCCGCCGGCGAAGATGCGCGTCTCGCGCCGCGTAATCCGTATTCGGCCAGCAAGGCCGGGGGCGAATTGCTGGCGCTTTCGTACTTCACTAGTTTTGATCTGCCGGTAATGGTCACGCGTGGCGCAAACACTATCGGACCGTACCAGTATCCGGAAAAAGTGGTGCCAGTTTTCGTCACTAACGCCATGGAGAGTGAACCCCTACCCATTTACGGCGAGGGTACGGCGGTGCGCAACTACATGCACGTTGCCGACCATTGCGCCGGCATAGATCTCGTGCTGCGCTCCGGGGAGCCGGGGGCCATCTTTAACGTTGGCGTGGAATTCGAAGTCAATACTGTTACGCTCGCCACGAGCATCTTGGAGCTACTAGAGAAGCCACGCTCGCTAATGCGGCTGATTGCGGACCGGCCGGGTCACGACTACCGCTATAGCCTCGATTCCTCTCGCTTGGAGTCCCTCGGTTGGCAGCCGCGCTACGCCTTTGCCGAGGCGCTGGCAGCCACTGTCAACTGGTACGTAGAGAACGAGGAGTGGTGGCGGCCCATAAAGTCCGGCAGTTTTCGGGCGTATTACGAACGGAATTACGCCGCGCGTCTGGCAAACTCGCGACCCGTAGAGGCGACATGACTGTTGCCCCGGCCGCCGCCTTGGCAGGTCAAGACTCCAGCTCGAGTTGAGCAGTGCCGGTGACGAGTTCGTTGCCGTCCTGGTCGCGGCAGCCCACGGTGAGCCGGATGCTGCCGGTGTGTGCATCCACGCTCTTCACCGTGCCCCACGTAGAGATTGTGCTTCCTTCGTAGGCGGGCTTGCGAAAGCGCGTTTTTAGCTGCCCTGATGTGATCCATGCCTCGCCAAACGTATTGGTCAGCATATGCGTCACGTAAGCGAGGAGCAGCATGCCATGGGCTATCGGCCGTCCGAAGGGCGTGGCGGCGGCAAACGCCGGATCGGTGTGAATGGGATTGTGGTCGCCGCTCGCCGCCGCGTAGTCGCGTAGCATCTCCAAAGTTACACGGCGAGACGTGGTTGGGAGTTCGACGCCGGTCTGCCAGCGCTGCGCATCACTCATCGATTCTCCTCGCTTGCGGGCATCATGAGCATGGAGCGGCCTGACAACACCGCATTCTGCGCATGGGAGGCCCGAATCTCCACGACGATGACGTCCATGCCGCCGCGCATTGCGGACTGCACGACCTCAGCCTCAGCGGCAATCGTTCCGCCAACCGGCGCGGCAGCCGCAAAGCGAAACTCCTGGGAAGCGTGCACCGAACCGGGCGGTAGCCCAATCTCCTTGATCAGACCCGCCAACACCCAGGCGGCGATTGCCAGCGGCGGAGTCGCATCGCTGTCGCCGCGATAGAGCGGACTTTCGCTCTGCGTTGCCGCAAGGTAGGCCTGTACGTCTTCCCGTTTCAGGACGATGGTCTGTGCTGGAAATCGGTGGCCGATTGCATAGCGCGGCATGGGAACACGTGCTTTCCGGCTTCTATGTCTGATTGGCGCCCGCACGAGGCTGTGCTGCCGCTTAGTCTCGGCGGGCCGAGGCCAGTTTGGCGAATCCGCTGAAGTTTGCCTTTTGGGGTGTCACGGAATCTCTGCGCGCCATTATACCGGTACGCCCGGCGTGTGTGCCAGCGCTGGAGCAGCAGACGCGAGCGCGTTTGCCACGGCAGCAGGCGGCAAGTCCTGGGCCGCCACGGAACGTAGGGCATTCGTCCGGCACATTGCCGAGACCAGGCCGCAACCGCCCAGGCCGAAAGCGGCGCGCGGCCGGTCCGGACTCCGGGTCCGGGGCGGCTCCCCCACTCGGGCAATTGGTGTACAATAGCCAACGGTGTTGGCACTGGCCGGGCGCGCGCGGGCGCAGTCTCGCTTCCGCCTCGTACGGTTGGATTGCTCGCCCAGGTACTCGCTTAGCGTACGATTTTTGGACGGTGCTCCCTTGGCCTAGCAAAGTCCCGCAGAGCATGCGAGGATTTGGCCTGACAGGGCGCAAAGACACAGAGCGAAGCGGCAAGCTGTCGGTTGGGTCGGAGCGTGGCGTGGCCCGGCGCGGCGAGAGTGGCTGGGCAACGGTGCAGACTCCGGGTGTTTGTCAGGATATAGGAGTGACACTATGCAGCGCGTCGGTTGGGGCATTATTGGCTGCGGCGACATTGCCAACAAGGCGGTGGCGCCGGCGGTGAACGAGGACCCGAATAGCACACTCGTCGCCTTCGCGAGCAGCAGCCAGGAGCGGGCGGAAGACTTCACGGCGCGCCACGGTGCACAGCGGGCCTACAGCGATCTGGACGCGTTCTTGGCCGATCCCGAGGTGGATGTCGTTTACGCCGCCAGTCGCGTGTACGAACACCTGCCGCAAACTGCGGCCGCGGCTGCCGCCGGCAAGCACGTTGTTTGCGAAAAGCCCATGGCCCTTACCGACGCCGAGTGTCAAGAGATGATTTCCGCTTGTCACGAGGCCGGCGTGAACTTGGCAATCGCCTACTACCGCCGCTACTATCCCCACAACCGCAAGATCAAAGAGATCATCGATCAAGGTCGGCTGGGTACGCCAATTCTCGTGCGCATGGTCTTGACCGGCAACTACAATCCAGCGCCGGACGATCCCAAATACTGGCGCATCGATCCCGCGAAGAGCGCTGGCGGTCCGATTGCCGACGTTGGCTCGCACCGTCTTGACCTGCTGTGCCACTGGTTCGGCGATCCCGTGGCCGTGGCGGCGCGGAACGAGACCCTCGTCCATTCCTATCCGGCTGACGATTCCGACGTGTTGTTGATCAAGATGGCCGGCGGTGTGCAAGTCACCGCTTCATTCCACTGGAGCATTGGCGTCGGGCACGACACCATGGAGATTTTCGGCACGGAAGGCGCGCTGTTCAGCGCGCCCACCGATGGGCCGGGTCTCGTGCTCAAGACCGCCGCGGGCACGGAGGAGTTCTCGCTGCCCCACGCCGAGAACCGGCATCTGCCGCTCATCCAGGACTTCAGTGCGCGCGTTCTGGCCGGAGAGCCGCCGCTCTATCCGGGAGAAGAGGGCGCAAAGTCCACGCGCATCATCGAATCGTCGTTTGAAGCAAGCCGTACGAACAGGTGGGTAGACCTGGCATGATGAACATCATTGGCTGTCCGCTAGAGGAGATCGACACACCGGCGCTCCTTATCGACCTTGACGCTATGGAGCGCAATATCGCGCGCATGTCGCGCGTCATCATCCAAGAGGCAGGGATAAACTGGCGTCCGCATAGCAAGGGCATCAAGTCGCCGGCCATCGCCCATCTGCTCCTGCAGGCCGGAGCAATCGGTGTTACGTGCGCCAAACTCGGTGAAGCGGAAGTCATGGTCGCGGGCGGGATCCGCAACATCCTGATCGCCAACCAGATTGTGGGTCGGCAGAAAGTGGAACGCCTGGTGAACCTGCGCAAGCACGCGGACGTCATCTCGGCCGTGGACAGCGAGGAGAACGTCCGCGAGATCGCCGAGGCGGCGGCGCGCAAGGGGGTGCGCCAACGCCTGATCGTCGAGGTCAACGTCGGCATCGACCGCGCTGGGGTACTGCCCGGCGAACCGGTCGTGGCTCTGGCCAAGCAGATCGCGTCATATCCCAGCTTGGAGTTTGCCGGCATGATGGGGTGGGAGGCAAACGTCTTGAGCGCGCCCAGCAACGCAGAGAAGGCCCGGCAGGTCCAAGAGACCATTGCGCTGCTCACGGATAGCGCTCAGCGCTGCCGCGACGCCGGGCTGCCGGTGGAAATCGTGAGTTGCGGTGGCAGCGGCGACTACTGGCACACCGCATTCCAACCTGGGGTGACAGAAATCCAGGGCGGCGGCGGCATCTTCTGCGACATCACGTACCGCGAGCGCTTTCACGTGCCCCATGAGTTTGCTCTGACCGTTCTTGCCACCGTTACCAGCCGCCCGGCGCCATCGCGCATCATCTGCGACGCGGGCAAGAAGACCATGAGTACCGACGGCAGCGTGCCTGTGCCGTGGGGACTGCCGGACGTCGTCTCTCTTGCGTGTTCCGCCGAACACGGCAAGATTGAACTGTCGGAGCCGAGCGCGGCGCCCCGGGTCGGCGACAAGCTGCGCTTCATCGTGGGCTACGGGGACACCACCGTATTCCTGCACGACAACTTCTACGGCATCCGCGATGGCCGCGTGGAAACGGTGTGGCCGATTCTGGGACGCGGTAAGCTCCAGTAGCGGCAAACGAGGCCCACCCCGAGAGGCCATCGCATTCAGGTTCGGTTGACGCCTGCATCTGCTCCACTGTAGTTGCCACAATGTGAAGCGCCCTTCTGACAAATGCTGTTGTCAGGAGGGCGCTTTGGTCTGCGGTCTGCGGCGGGTCGCCAAACTGGCTTGGATCATCTACGCGTGCGCCAATTCGCCATCGCCAACCGGCATCAATAGACTGCTAGCCGGTGGGTATGCCCATCTCGATTAGCATGACGGGAATATTCTCGTCGATTCGGTAGACGGTGGCGCCGTCTTCCGTAATCAGCCCCTCGTCCAGCGGCGCGTCCACTGCGCTGCCGTCTTGGTAGGTTACCTCAGTCTTCGCGATGCGGTCATTCAGTGCCGCGATCTCGTCATCGGCGAGGAGCCGCAATGGCGCCTTCGTAGCGGGACACCGCAGTATTTCCAACAGTTGCTCATTAATGGGCATCTAGGCTGTTCTCCAGGGCTACACGTGGTCTCCAAGAGCCGCCCCTATGATGGCGGCGGGTCCTTGCGCACTCTCACCTTGACTTTGGGTTTGGCGGCGCCGTTTGTGTTCGCGCCGTTCTGCATGGCAGCGCGCACGCTACTGCCGGGCGGATTGCCGCCGGTAATGAGATTCTCCACTTTCGACATGGCGTCCCAGAGCTTGCCGTCGGGTTGCCATAGCGCGTCACAGCGGCTGCATATGCCGACTTCCTTATACCGCCCCTCCACCTGAATCTGGCGCAGCCGCACCATGTGCTCATTGTTCCACAGGTCGCTGACGCTCTCCTCGCGCACGTCGCCGAGCACGTAGCTGCCCGTCCAGTCCGCGCAGCACGCCGGCACGGTACCGTCCCAGTAGATCGTCATAGACTTCCACAGCCAGTTGCAGGGATGGTAATTCGGGCCGCTGGGTCGCGGCGTATACTCTTGGCTGTTGTCGAACATGCCGGCCCAGCCATGGGCGAACATGGGGTCCCATTCGTCCACGGGCAGACCCTCGAACTGCTGCCGAAACTCACGCGGGATTCTTGGGTGTGCTCCCGGCTCGTAGAACACGAGCATCTGCATCACGACGTACGGCTTTTCGCTGCCGCGCGCCTGCTTGCGTTTGAGGAATTCCAGTACGTTGCTCAGGACGCGGTCGAATTTCGCGCCGTGCCGCATCTTCTCGTACATCTCTTTTTCACCGGCGTCGAAGCTCACCGTGAGCTTGCTCAGGCCCGCGTCCAGGAGCATCTCGGCACGGTCGGCCGTTAGGATCTTCGCGTTCGTGCTCAAGTTCGCGACAATACCCGCGCCTTCGCATATGCGTATCATCTGGTCGAGCTGGGGATGGATGAGGGATTCGCCCCGCAGGAAGAGGTTGATTTCCCGGACGTAGTCCTTGCAGTCGTCGATGATCTTGCGGAAGAGGTCCAGCTCCATGTAGCCCTGCTCATCGGGCAAGCCCAAGCTCTGAGGGCACATGGGGCACCGCAGATTGCAGACGCTCGTGGGCTCGACGTGCAGCTTGAGCGGCAAGTAGGGCAGATGGGTCGTGCCCTTCATCCAGTGGTACATGAATTGACCAACACGCGGCGTCAGTACCGCGCGGTGCCGCTTGCGTTTCTTGATGAGGTCAACTGCGCCGTCGATAGTGTTCACGGAGCGCGTCTTTCGCTACATTGGCGGCGGTCGGTGGCGAGCTATCGCCCGGCAGGGCTCTGAAAGATGGCAGCACAGCAGCGGTGTAGCCCAATGAAAGCGTGCACCTTCTCCCGCGTTCCCGCAGCCCTGGGGTGCGTCCAGACAGTCTCTGCAACGTCAGGCGCGGCACATTCTCGGCATAGCGCGCCAGTGCGTATATTGGTCCGGCACTACCCCTAGTGTAAGAAACGGCGCGAAGGGCTGTCAAACAGAGCGCGTGTGCAGCGCCCGCCTGGGCAGCCTTCCTACACGCGCGAGTAGCGCTGGTCCCAGATTGAAGAGCGCCAGGTCGGCGATGAAGTGCACGATGATTGGCGTGAGTATGGTGCTTGACACCAGGAAAAGGAGTCCGAAGAGAACTCCACCGGCGGTAGCAAGCAGCAGGAACGATAGGGGAAACCCGGCTAACCGATGGTAGAAGCCGAAAATGAGGCTAACGCCCATAAAACCGGCGACCGGATGCCAGACGCCCACGGACATTGCCCACGACTGGAGCATGCCGCGAAAGAAGAGCTCCTCGGCAGGGGCGTTGAAGAAGAGAAAATAGCCGTCTTCCACCAGGTGCGCGCGCGGCGAGGCCAGAGAGTGAATGGGCCAGTAGCGCCGCCGAAAGAGCGTGCACGCCACGAAGGTCGGAATGCCCGTGCCCACGATGAGCGCGAAGTCCAGGCCGGTGAGCCGCCAGGTGAGTTTGAGAGTATCCGCACCGTTGGCCAACGCGTAGGCCCAAATCAGGGCGACGATGGCAAAGGGCACGAGCCGTTTGACTACGTCCCAACCGATCCAGCTCAGCGAATAGCGCGCCGTGTGGCGCGGCAGCACGGGCGGACGTTCTGTTTGGGTCTCTTGTGCCATAGTCAATTGCCAGTTGGTGAGTCGCCGTCACGCCCAGCGGCGAAACGCCGGCTACTCGAACAGCCGCGGCTGCCCGCCGTCGGCAGGCTCCTCAACCTCGATCCCCAGGTGTGCGCCGGCGGCCGCGAGGGTTACGCGTCCTCTGGGAGTTTTGGCCAGGAAGCCAAGCTGCATGAGATACGGTTCGTACACGTCCTCGATTGTCTGGGCCTCGTCGCCGATTGCGGCGGCCAGCGTATCGATGCCCACCGGCCCGCCGCCGAATTTCTCGAAAATGGTGAGCAGGATCGTGCGATCCACGGCATCCAGGCCCAAGCCGTCGATCTCAAGGCTGGCCAAGCAGTCCTCGGCAAGCGCGGCGGTGATGCGCCCGTCGCCCTTTACCTGGGCCCAATCCCGAGTGCGCCGCAGCAGGCGGTTGGTGATGCGGGGCGTGCCGCGAGAGCGTTGAGCGATCTCGTTTACGCCTTCTCGATCGATTGGCACGTCCAATATCCGGGCTGAGCGGGCGACGATCTGGCGCATGGCGCCAGCGTCGTAGTACTCCATGTGAAAGTGCGCCCCAAACCGGTCGCGCAGCGGCGAACTCATCAGCGCGAGGCGCGTGGTGGCGCCAATGAGGGTGAATTGGGGGAGGGCCAGCCGTATGCTGCGGGCCGCCATGCCCTTGCCCATGACGATATCCAAGGCGAAGTCTTCCATGGCGGGATAGAGAATCTCCTCTACCGCCCGATGGAGCCGGTGCACCTCGTCGATGAAGAGAATGTCGTGGGGCCGGACATTGGAGAGGATTGCCGCCAAGTCGCCGGGACGCTCGATGGCTGGGCCGGCCGTCACCTTGATGTTTACGCCCATCTCCGTGGCTAACACGTTGGCGAACGTTGTCTTGCCCAGGCCCGGCGGTCCGTGGAAGAGCGTGTGGTCCAGCGGCTCTTCCCGTTGCTTCGCGGCCGTAATCGCGATACGCAGGTGCTCTCGCACCTTGTCTTGCCCAATGCACTCGTCCAGAGACCCCGGCCGCAGCGTTCGCGCGACCTGGACGTCTTCGGGCTCTTCCTGTGGCGCGACCAGACGGCTCTCTGTCATGTGCTCGATCCCATGGATCTTCGCTTCATTGTTTTGTCAGTGCTCATGCCGGTGCGAGTGAGCGCGTTCGTTGCCAGTACCAGACACCCGCCAGAAAGTCTCGCCCAGTTTTCCAGATAGTCTGCTCTCTCGCTTCAGTGCGACTGTTCAACCGTGTGCGCCCAAAGGAATTGTGTGGGCCGGTCCGGCAATCTGCGGCGTCAACTTTGCGGCGGCCCTGGCGGTCGCCATAGGTGGCGCCGTGCTAGCCTCCCATATGCCGTAACGCGGCGGCAATGCGCTCTTCGACGGTTTCGGCCGCTTGCACCTCGGGATGGGCCAGTACGCGGCCTATTTCGGCGGCCGAGTAGCCAAGGGCGGCCAGTGCGTCTCCGGCCTCGTCGGGAGCAGCCTCGGCCTCCGGCGCCGGCGCCAATTTGCCCCGCAGCTCCAGTATGAGACGGCTCGCCGTGCGTTTGCCGAGGCCGCTGACGCGGGTGAGTTGGCGCACGTCCTCGTTTTCCAGCGCCCCGGCAAACTGGTCCGGCGTGAAGGTAGAGAGGATTGCCAACGCCAGACGCGGCCCCACACCGCCCACCGTCTGCACCTGATCGAAGAGGGCAGCCTGGCGCTCATCCGCAAAGCCGTAGAGGTCCGGTCGATCGTCCCGTATCAGCAAACGGGTCGCCAGCGTCACGGTCTCGCCGACCGGTCCCAGGTGCTGTATCGCGGTGCCGGGCACGGCCAGCCGCAGCCCAATGCCGCCGACGCGGACCGTTACCGCATCGACCCCCGTACTTACGAGTTCGCCGCGAACGAACGTAATCATGTCTGGGCCAGCAGTTTTTGGGCCGTGCGCATGTGGGCGTGGCAAATCGCGACCGCGAGCGCGTCGGCGCTATCGTCAGGAGTCGGCGGTTCTGCCAGCGACAGCGCCATAGTTACCATGGCCTGCATTTGCCACTTATCGGCACGGCCATAGCCAACGAGCGCCTGCTTGATTTGAGAGGGAGTGTAATCGCTCACCGGACAACCGGCTTGGGCCGCGCGCAGGAGCACTACGCCTCTCGCCTCGCCCACGGTGAACGCGGTGGTGACATTCCGGTTGAAGAAGAGCCGCTCCACAGCCACCTCATCCGGCGAAGTCTCCGCGATGACCTCACCGATTTGCCGGTACAGTGATTCGAGCCGCTGGGCCTGGCTCAGGCTTGCGGGCGTGGTCAAGCAACCGTAGTCGATGGCGGATAGCTGGGGCGAGTCTTCAATGACGCCGTACCCCATGCGGGCTGTGCCCGGATCGATACCGAGAATGCGCATTGGCGAACCTAGCCTGCAAACGTGGCCATCAATTCATCGGTTAGCTCGAGGTTCGTGTAGACCTTCTGTATGTCATCCAGGTCTTCAATGCGTTCGATGAGCCGCATTGACTGCTCCGCCTTGGCGGTTTCCGGCTCCGACATGGTCTTTGGCACCCGGGTTCGTTCAGCGCTCTCCACGGCGTAGCCGCGTTCTTCCAGGCCGCGGCGCGTTGCCTCGAGCTCTTCCATCAGGGTCAACACAACCAGGGTCCCATCTTCTTCCTGCACGTCGTCGGCGCCAAGCTCGATGGACTCGAGCATCACCTCATCCGCGTCGTTGCCGTTTAGCTCGACGATGACTTGGCCGCGGGTGTCGAACATCCACGCCACACTGCCGGACTCGCTCAGGTTGCCGCCCCCACGGGTGAAGACGTTACGCAGTTCCGCCACGGTCCGGTTGCGGTTGTCAGTGAGCGCCTCGATCAAGAGGGCGGCGCCGCCGGGACCGTAGCCTTCGTAGACGATGTCCTCCAAGCGGATGTCTTCATCTAGCTCCCCAATGCCGCGCTTGAGGGCGCGCTCGATGGTGTCGGCGGGCATATTGGCATCTTTGGCACGCTGCATGGCGAGGCGCAGGCGGAAGTTTGATTCGGGGTCGCCGCCGCCGTCGCGGGCGGCTACCGTAATCTCACGCCCCAGCTTCGTATAGAGCTGGCCCCGCTTCGCGTCGTTCGCTGCCTTTTGGCGCTTGATCTGCGCCCATTTTGAGTGACCCGCCATGGTGTGCCTCCTCCGACATCGCGCAGGCTATCGCCTCCGAAATAGTACAAGATAACGTGCGCTGCGCAAACGCTCCACGACGCTCGTGATAGCGTCGCGCCACTAGAGCCATTATAGCACTTAACTTTCCCGCCGCCGCAGGACGGCGACTGTTGCGGCAGCGCCGTACCGGAGGGAGTGAAGGGACAATATGGGGCACTGCCGGGCCGGGATTCTAGCAACTCTTACCCGGTTAAGGCGCCAGCCCTGGCTTCTTCGAGTGCTTCGCGGCTAGTAGGTATTGACTTAGTCATCACGGGTATGGGTATCAACGTGAACGGCTGCTGCCCAAAATGTCATTCTGAGGAGTGCAGCCGATTTGTCATTCTGAGGAATGCGGCGACGAAGAATCTAGTGTCGGGCGCACACCAGATTCCGCGTCTTTGACGAAGGCAGCGAACCCTGTTCGACGCTGCGCTCGAAATGACATTGATTGCCGTTCCAAATGACATAGGGGGGTGCAGCGTTCGGTTTGGCGTGGGCGCGTGCTGCGTTCGGCGTGGCGTGGGTGTGTACCGCGTTCGGTTTGGCGTGGGCGCGTGCTGCGTTCGGTTTGGCGTGGGCGCGTGCAGCGTTCGGCGTGGCATGGCTGTGCGTTCCCTGTCTTTTGTCATTCCGAGCCCTGCGAGGAATCTAGCGCCCGCGCAACGTGCCGCCCGCTTGGCGCGGCTCCTTAGATTCCTCTCTGCGCTGCGCTCC
>JAJEAH010000047.1 GCA_022824225.1 Chloroflexota bacterium | reverse complement strand
GCTGTCGCATTAAGTTTTTGCCTTGGTTTGCCATGGTAGTCTCTGTTGCTAAGGCGATTGAAACTCAGTTTCGCTGTCGTAGGGGCACGACATGTCGTGCCCCTACGACAGCTTGACAAACCAAATGCCGACTGTCTATCGCTCGCTTTCGACTCTAGTGCGACGCCATAGGCTGGCTGCCCCCGGGCTGGGAACCAATGCGACCGCGCGCCAAAGGGCAAGAATTCGGCAATGGCAATGGTCCGGATGGGCATGCCGACGCGAACTGCGGCAGTGACCCGCAGGGCGCCAGTCCCAGCCCAACCGCAAAAGCCCCGCACGGGCGCGAGTTAAGGTCGCTCATCGAATTGACGAAGATGCGGCGCGGCAAAGACTCCACACCGGCGCGGGCTAAGCGCGTCCGCGATGTGGCGCGGCGGCGACTTCATCGCAGCCGGCACTTGTGCGCGGGTTCAGTCCTCCTGCGGCGTCAGGGGCATGGCGTAGAAGATCTGCTGGGCCACTTCCTCGAAGCCGAGGTCGGGATAGAGATACTTGCCGATGGGGTTCTGTTCCAGCGTTTCGATGCGGGCGAGATCGAGCTTGCGCTCGCGAAAGTAGGCGAGGCAGTGCTCCAGCAGCCTGCGGCCAATGCCCTTGCCGCGGAAACGTTCGTCTACCGCCAGGTCCGGAATGTGGCCGACACTGTTCTTGGGGTTGATACGAGTCGTTACGTACGCAATCACTTCGCCGTCATACTCGGCCACGAAGCAGTCTTCAGGATGGGCGGTCAGGTCGCCCGCGACCATGGGCCACTTGCGTTCGCCCCAGGGGAGCGGCAGGGCATTGGGCCAGCGATTCTCGATATTGTGCTCGATGCTCACTCCCGCAAAGGCGGCGATGGTGAGTTCCTTCACCCGCGCTTCGTCCTTGGCTTGATACGCGCGAATTTGCATCCGGGCGAGGAATTCGGAGTCTTCCGGCATTGGTAGCGCGTCCTTCCTTCTCTACAGTGATGGAAGCAGGCGCCCCGTGTCGTAGGGGACGCCGCAGGGCACGGACCCAAGTAGGTGAACCGACCTGATGCTCAACTCACGCCGCGGCCGCCGTCGATGACGATGGTCTGTCCGGTCACCCAATCGCCGTTGCAGATGAGGTAGTGCACGGCGCCGGCGATGTCGTCCGGCGTGCCCAGGCGTTGCATGGCCGTGCCTTGGCGGATTTCCTCATTGCGCTCCGGGTGGCCTTCCGTCCAACGGGTGTAGATGAGGCCCGGCGCTACTGAATTGACGCGAATTTCCGGCCCGAGCGCCGCCGACATGGACTTCGTCAGGGCGATCATGGCAGCCTTGGATGCGGCATACGGCACCGAACTGCCCCCGCCGGTGAGGCCGGCGACGGACGAAATGTTAACGACGTGCCCGCTGCCCTGGGCTTGCATGATGGGCGCGACGGCGCGGATGCCGTAGAACGCGCCTTTCACGTTGACGGCGTAGATGCGGTCCCAAAGTTCGTCCGTCAGCTTGTCCAGATCCCGGTGGTCGATGAATTGCGTGTAGCCGGCGTTATTGACCAGGGCGTCTACCCGGCCGAAGGACTCGTGGGTGAAGGCCACCATCTCCTTGACCTTGGCCTCATCCGCGACGTCCGCCTTGAAGGCCACGCCCGTGCCGCCGGCGGCGGTGGCGTCCCGGGCAGTCTCTTCCGCTTCGTTCTCAGACTTTGAGTAATTGACAACCACGTTGGCGCCCTCTCGCGCCAACCAGAGGCACACCGCGCGGCCGATGCCAGTGGCCCCGCCGGTCACGATGGCGCATTTGCCTGCCAATTGCATATGTTCGTTCTCCTTAGCGAATGATGAACCAGAGTCCGGCGAAGAGCAGCGCGCCCAGCCAACTGGGGGTTAGCATGAGCATACGCGCGGTGTAGGCGTTTCCGCGCGGCAGCACGGCAGCCGCCGCCACGTTAATCATGGTCACAAGCAGCAGGCCGAGGGGAATGCGGTAGAGGTGGACCTTGTTGGCGATACTGTCCACCTGGCCTTGCGGATTGAAGAGAATAGGAATTCGCTCAGGCAACTGGGGTGAGAGTTGGTAGATCGCGGCTAGCAGCGCGCCGTTGATGAGGAGCGCTAACACGAGCAGGCCGATAGAAGCCTTGTCTGTCCAAAAGCGGTAGGTGGGCGCAGGTGTCGCGCCCTGAGCTCCGGTGGCCGGGTCTGCCATCCTCTTTCCCTCGCGCGGCGACAGGCTGTTGCCACCCGCCGCCCTTTGTGCTCTGCCGGTCGGTCACAGACGCACGCGGCGCTCATCGCCGACCAGCCCCAAGTCGCTACGCGAGGCATGGCAGACGCCGCGGCCGGACTTTGCGCTAGCTTACCTTAGCATGCCCTAGCTTAGGCCAGCTTCCGCTAGTCTACGCTAGCGTGCGCAAACTCAAGCAAGCGTGGGCACGCCTACGCAAGCGCGCCAAAGCGCCCGCAAGCCTGGTGTCCTTACTTCACGCCCGCGCCCACGGGATAGACCGCGGCGCACCATTCGCCATACTTGGGCACGCGGTTGCGCACAGCATCGAAGAAGACCTTCTGCAGGCCAGCCGTGACCGGGCCGATTTCGCCGTTGCCAATGACTCTGCCGTCCACCTCGCCAATGGCCGAGACTTGCGCGGCGGTGCCGGTGAAGAAGAGTTCGTCGGCAATGTAGAGTTCGGTGCGCGAGATGCGGCGCTCCACCACCTCGATGCCCAGTTCTTCCCGCGCCAAGGTCATCACGGCGTGGCGGGTGATGCCTTCCAGGATATTCGAATCCGGGCCCGTGGTAATGAGCTTGCCGTCGCGGACCATGAAGATATTCTCGCCGGGACCTTCCGACACCGAACCGTCGCCATTCAGCATGATTGCTTCGTCGAAGCCCAGCACTTTCGCCTCGGAGGTCGCCAACGCCGAGTTGATGTACAGGCCGGTGACTTTCGCCCGGGGCGGGATTACGTTATCGTCGATGCGCCGCCAGGGCGAGACGGTGACGCGGATGGGTTTTTCCAGGTCCAGGTACGCGCCAAACGGCACTGAAAACATGAAGAAGTCGTCGGGCACGTCTTCTAAGCCGCCGTCGTCGGACTTGCGCACCAGGGAGAGGCCGACCTGTTCGGCGCTCTTGTACACCAGCGGGCGCACGTACACGTCTTCACGGTAGCCGGACTTCGCCACGAGATCGCAGGCAAGCCGCGTGAGTTCTGCCGGGCTGAGGCGCACTTTCATGCGCAGGATGTGCGCGGAGCGGTGCAGGCGCTCAAAATGCTCGTGCGCGCGAAAGAGGTAGACCTGCTCGTCTTCCGGTACCCAATAGCCGCGAATGCCCTCGAAGCAGCCGGTGCCGTAGTTCAGAGCGTGAGTCATGATGCCGACTTTGGCAGCGCTCAGCGGCACCACGTTACCTTCAAAATACGCGAACGGTTCTCCCACAGCCGACCTCCTCATTAGCCCAGGGGGCGCAAATGCTTATGCTCTATCATGCTACATTCGCTGAGGCTGTGTAAACCCTGCGCTTTGTCGCGACTAATAGGCATTGACTTAGTCAGCACAGGTATGGGTGTCAACGTGAACGGCTGCTGCCCGAAATGTCATTCTGAGGAGTGCAGTCAGATTGTCATTCTGAGGAGTGCGGCTGACATGTCATTCTGAGGAGTGCAGCGACGAAGAATCTATTGTCGGGAGCACACTAGA
>JAJEAH010000002.1 GCA_022824225.1 Chloroflexota bacterium | reverse complement strand
AACGGCTGCTCCCCGAAATGTCATTCTGAGAAATACAGCCGAAATGTCACTCTAAGGAATGCAGCCAAAATGTCATTATGAGGAGTGCGGCTGACATGTCATTCTGAGGAGTGCAGCGACGAAGAATCTAGTGTCGGGAGCACACCAGATTCCGCGTCTTTGACGAATTCAGCGAACCCTGTTCGACGCTGCGCCCGGAATGACATAAGGGGTGCAGCGTTCGGTTTGGCATGGGCACGTGCAGCGTTCGGCGTGGCATGGATGTGTGCTGCGTTCGGTGTGGCATGGATGTGCGTTCCCTGTCTTTTGTCATTCCGAGCCCTGCGAGGAAACTAGCCCCCGCGCAACGTGCCGCCCGCTTGGCGCGGCTCCATAGATTCCTCACTGCGCTGCGCTCCGTTCGGAATGACATTCGATACACCCTTCGCGCTTCCACTTCACCCCCCTCCGTCTCCCCGCCTTCTACAACATACAAATTACATGAGATCTAGCCCAACAGGGCGACCAAGTCAAGAGCTACTGATTCCCCTGCATTGACTTGTTGCACTCAATGCGCCAAATTCGCAATAATGGAACGCAACGACCGCATTGGCGACGTTTACACAGCCGCAGGGAGGTGATAGGTGACCGGCTGACGGTCTGCGGGGAAAGCGCGGACGCTCCGCTTTCGCCCATAGGCCCGGTTCGTGTTCCTCGTGTGCGAACGGCTTGCCGCAACGGCAACAATGGAGGAGAAGATGATGAAAGCCGACGACAACAAGACCCGACTGACGCGACGCTCTGTGCTTTGGCTGGGTGGCGGAACACTAGGCGCCATCGCCTTGGCTGCGTGCGGCCAGGCGGCCGCTCCGGCGGCGCCGGCGGAAGAAGCTCCCGCAGCGCAAGAAGCGGAAGCGAGTGAACCGGAACCGCAGGCCGAACCGGTTACGCTCAACTGGTCGCTCTGGGGTGACTCCACGTGGCTGGAGGCGGCCCAGGCCGGCGCCGACCAGTATACGGCCGACAATCCGAACGTTACCGTCAACGTAGTTGGCTTCAAAGAGAGCCTGAAGGGCTACATCACCGCCTGGCTGGGCGGCTCCGGCCCGGACGTGGCGATGATGTGGGGCACTGATCTCGTGGAAGCGGGACGGGAAGGCCTCCTCATCAACATGGATGAGTACATCAAGCGCGACAACCATCCCATGGACGACTACATTCCCTTCCAGGTGCGCGCCATGTACTGGCCGGAAACCGGCCAATTCGGTTTGCCCATGTACATCAACGTGTACGTGCTCTGGTACAACAAAGAGTCCTTCGATCGGCTGGGCATGTCCTATCCCGACGACACCTGGGGTTGGGACGAATACCAGTCCGCGTTGTTGCGGCACACCGACCGCAACGCCGGCACATTCGGCGGCGTGGACATGGGCTGGGGCCGCGGCATCTGGAAGATCGTCCAGAACGGCGGCACCATCGTCGATCCCGAGGACGACCGCCACGCGACGTTCGACGGCCCCGAAGCCATCGAGGCCATGGAGTGGATGCGGGCGCGCTTCCAACAGGACCGCAGCATGGTGCACGGCGACGAATGGGCGTCGCTGGACATCGGCAGAATCCAGGCCCTGCTGCAAGGCACCCTGGCGACGTGGGAGCACGGTTCGTGGGGACCGGGGCAGTACACGGTAGACTTCCCCGAACAAATCGCCAGTTGGGACGTGGCGCCGCTGCCGCAAGGCCCGGCGGCCCGCGCAACCCAGGGCTCCATCGACGCGTGGGTGCTCTGGGAAGGCACCAAGGACCACGACGTGGCCTGGGACTTCCAGAAGTTCCTGCAGTCGGATTCCTACCTGGACTTGCAGTGCGAGATTGCCAGCATCCAGCATCCGCGCGCTTCCATGCAAGACCGCTACATCGACATCATGCGGGAGAACTTCCCGGCGTTGGCCGACAAGAATCTGGACGCGTTTGCGCATCCGGTGCGCGGCAAGTACGCCTGGCCCAACGGCGGCCTCTTCCGCAAGGACGATGAGGTGTTTGCGCTCATCGTGGAGGCGTGGAACAACTCCGTCCTCGCCGACGGCATCACCGTGGCGGAAGCCTTCACCGACGCCGCCGAACGCGCCAACGCCCTCATGGCAGAGGGCTAGTAGGCCGCCAGCGGCGAGAGTTCTATCAAGACGTAAGGGCCTGACACAGACGCGGGTGCCCGCCCCAATGATCGGGGTCAGCGGGCTGCGTTCCCAGGGCCCGCCCCAGACGTAGGGGCACGACTGGGATAGGCAGCCCTGCCGCGCCGTTTACCACGGCACCCCCAAACGAAGGGGCACGACAATTGATCGCTATTGGGTGAATGTTCTAGGGAACGGCACCTCCCAGGACGTAGGGGCACGACATGTCGTGCCCCTACGTGAGTGAACCCGTACGTGAGCCCGTACGTGAGTCGTGCCCCTACGTGAGTGCGTTACGCCTATCGACAGGGAATAAGACACATGCTCGTGACAACGACCGGACGCCTTCCCATCGTCAGCGACGGCCGGCATCCGCTCCGCGCCGCCGTTGAAGAGTGGCGGGCGCGGGTAACGCCGACGCCGGACAGCGCGTGGCGCGATGAGGCCTTGCGCGCCGTGCAGGCCGAGACCCAAGCCGAGTTGCTGGCTGCCCAGGCGGACGCCGGCGCGGACATCCTGGACTCCGGCTACGTGCCGGTCTACGACGAGTGGTTTCAGATGGCCCGCGCGGTGGCCGGTCTGGACGTGGCGGCGCCGTTGCGCTACCTGGACACCAACACCTACTACCACCACTGGGTACTCGACAAGATGCCGGCACGAGCGGCGGAGAGTCCTACCGTCAGCGCATATCGTCACGCAGCCGCGCTCACCGCAGCCCCCGTCAAGCCGGCGCTCTTCGGGCCGTACACCATCTGGGCCTACGCCGACCGGCAGGGCGGGGGCGACACGCCGGCGGCGTTTTCCGCGCTGGTGGACCTGTGGGCGGAAGACGCAGCGGCCTTGGCCGCCGCCGGAGCGCGGTACATCCAGATCGAGGAATCCGTAGTGCTGCGGCCCAAGCACCGGCCCGATTTTCCGCTGGTGGCGCAAGCCGTCGAGCGCATTGCCCGCGCCGCCCCGGAGGCAAAGATCATTCTGCACCTGGCGTGCGGGGAGGTCGGCGACCTGCTGGAGCCGTTGCTGGCCATTCCCGGTCTGGGCGGGCTGGGCCTGGATTTCACGGACGCCTATCGCGCGCCGAATCTCGCGGCCCTGGCCGGCTGGCGCGGCGATGCCATCCTGCAGGCCGGTATTGCCGATTCCCGCCACATTCGCGTGGAAACGGAAAGCGAACTCCACGAGACCCTGGCCGCCGTCGCCGCCGCCGTGCCGGTTGAGCAGTGCTGGGCGGCGCCGAGCACGGCGCTGCTCTACCTGCCGCGCCACGCGGCCTTCGACAAATTGGCGACGCTGGCGCGCGCCGCCCATCGTTTTGGCAAGGAGGGGGCGTGACCATGCGTGAACTACCCATTCTGCCCATTTCCAGCATCGGCAGCCTGCCCAAGCCGCCCGCTCTCTTTCAGGCCGAAATGGCCCCGCTGGAACAGCAGGACCGGGCCTGGATGCGCCGCAGCCAGGAAGCGGCGGTTGCCGACTGGCTTGGTATCCAGGAATCCCTGGGCATCGACGTTTTGGTGGACGGCGAACAGTACCGGCGCTCCATGACCACTTACTTTCTGGAAGGCTGGGGCTGCGCCGACATCGACCCCGATCCGGTGTGGGTGCTGGACAACATGTACGGCCAGCGGGCCGTGATCAAGCGTGAGGCCACCGCGCCGCGCGCTCTGCTCGTGGACTGGTACCGCTTCGCCGCCTCCCACGCCACCCGCGAGATCAAGGTAACAGTCACCGGACCGTACACCCTGCGCGATTGGGTATTCGATCTCCACTACGCGGACCGCCGCGCCGCGGTGCTGGGCCTGGCGGCATACGTCCGTGAAGAGGTGCACGGGCTGGTGGCGGCGGGTGTGCGCCACCTGCAAATAGACGAGCCGGCCTTCGTCACCCGCTACGACCAACCGGCGGAACTCGATGTGGCTGTCGAGGCCATGCAACGCATCTGCGCGGATTTGCCGCCGCACGTCACCGTCTCCACCCACATGTGCTACGGCGCGTTTCACGAGGTCTACCCGAAGATGCTCGAATTGCCGGCGCAGGTATTTTGCCTGGAGCTTGCGCACGTAGCGCCCGAAATGCTCGACATCCTGCGGCGGCACCCGTTTCCCGCCGATCGCGCCATGGGCTACGGCGTTGTGGACGCGCAAGACCCGCGTGTAGAATCAGTGGAGGAGATCGAGGGGCGCATCCGCCTGGCGCTGGAGTACTTCGCGCCTGAACAGCTTTGGATCAATCCCGACTGCGGATTGCAGGCCGTGCCCCGCGAATCCGCCGTTGCCAAATTGGAAAACCTCGTAGCCGCCACCCACCGCGTGCGCCAAACGCTGGCCTAACCGCCCCCAGTCTCGTTCAAGAGGAACCCAATATGAGCCGCCAGGATGCTGAGACCCACGTGAAGATCGTCGGCTGGCTGCACTTACTGCTGAGCATTCTCGGTCTCTTGTTGGCGACGTTCCTTCTGTTGGTCTTCTTAGTCATTGGCTTGCTCCTGGCGGCGGCAGACGAACCGGAGGCCTTGGGCGTGCTTGCCATCATTGCGATTGCCATTGGCTTCTTCTTGTTCCTCTTGTCGGCGCCCGGTCTCGTGGGCGGCATCGGACTACTGAAGCGGCAGAACTGGGCGCGCATCCTCGTGCTCATCCTCAGCGTGCTGCAACTCTTCAACGTACCCTTTGGCACCGCGCTGGGCGTTTACTCGCTCTGGGCGCTAACGCGGCCGGAGACGATGGCGCTCTTCGGCCAAAGAACGGGCTGGCAAGAGTGAACACACTTCACCCCGGCGGTGTATGGTAACGGCAGAAGTCTTTCGCACCCCAAGGAGAATGTGGGCATGAGTGTCAGTACGCGACCGTATATCGATCCCGTGGAAGGTCTCCTCGCCCGCGCCAAAGCCACCGCGGCGCCGCTGGCATTGCCCTCTAGCGCCGATGAATGGCGCAGTTGGCATGAACGCACCCTGAACCAGGTGCGGGAGATGATCGGCCCGTACCCCGCCGCCGTGCCCTTGAACGTCGAGGTGGTGGAGCGCCACGACGAGGGCAGCTACATCCGCGAGAAAGTGCTCTACGATAGCGAGGCCTTTGCCACCGTGCCGGCGTGGCTGCTCACGCCCAAGGACATCGCAGAGGGCGAGAAACGGCCCGCTATCCTCTGCGCCCACGGCCACGGCCGCGGTAAAGACGACGCCGCCGGGGTGCTGCCGCCAGCAGACGATCCCAGCTATGCAGCGCAGTTGGAGCGGAAGTCCGGCGTAGACTACGCGCATCAGCTTGCCGAGCGCGGCTACGTTTGCCTGGCGCCCGATTGGCGGGGCTTTGGCGAACGGGAAGCCCCCCGCGAGTGGCGGCGGGAGTACAGGGACGGCTGCAACGCGCTCTATCTCGGCTACGGCTACCTGGGCTTTCAGTTGCTCGCCCTGGATATCTGGGACGGCATGCGCGGCATCGACCTGCTCCAAGGGCTGCCTTGCGTAGACCCGGACCGCATCGGCATGATCGGCCTTTCCTTTGGCGGCACCATGACCACCTACCTTTCAGCCCTGGACGAGCGCGTCCGCTGCGCCGACATCGTCTGCTATCTCAGCACGATTTGGGACGCCATCGGCCATCGCGGCCGGGGCAACACCTGCGGCTCGCAGTTCGCCCGGGGCCTGCTGACGTTCGGCGATGTTTCGTCCGTGGCCGGGCTGATCGCGCCCCGGCCGTGTTTGGTCGAGATCGGCGAACTGGACGATTGCTTCATCAAGGACGACGCCCTGCGCTGCTACGGCGAGGTGGAACGTATCTACGCCGCCGCGGGCGCCGCCGACCGGCTCGACCTGGACCTGCACCCCGGCGCCCACGCCTTCAGCGGCGCAAAGGCGTTCGACTGGTTCGCGAAGTGGCTATGAAGCGCGAGCCGTTGACGAACCAACGTGGGTCGCCGCACGCGCGGCAAACTCCCTAACCGGACACAGAACTTCCAAACTCAGGCAATCCAGCGCCCAATCCATGCCGCGGCCATGGCCGCCGTTTCGGGGTCGTTGCCTTGGCTGATTGCGTATGCTGACGCGGGCCTCTAGCGCACCACCGGCGCTTTCGACACTGCCAGCCGTTCCAGCAACGCCGCTCCGGCTTGGCCCGCGTCATACTGCCGCAGTTGTTGGCCGAGGTCAGCGGCCCGGTGGTGCATGGCTCGCCGCGCGAGCACATCCGTAATCGCCGCGCGCAGTTCCTCGCCGGAGACCCGGTACGGGTCAACAGTTGTGCCCACGCCCAGCCGGCGCAGGCGTTGGGCGTTGTCCGGTTGGTCGTCGGCGAACGGCACGACTACGGCGGGCTTGCCGTGCTGCAGCGCGCCCATCGTCGAACTCACGCCGCCGTGGTGGAGGACGACCGTAGCCTTCGGGATGATGACGCTGTTCGGCACGTAGCGTTCCACCCGCACGTTGGCGGGCGGCGGCGGCAGGTCGGAAGCGTTGCCGCCGGTGGTCACCACCACGTCGGCGTCCAGCGCTCCCGCCGCCGCGAAGAGCTTTCCGAAGAACGCGGCCTGGTAGACGCTCTGCACGGTGCCGATGGTGGCGTAGACCAGCGGGCGCGCGCCGGGCAGGGCCTCCAGCCACCCGGGTACCGCATAGTCGTGGGGCCGGTCCCAGAGGCAGGGGCCGACGAAGTGCACCGTGGGCGGCCAGGCGCGGCGGGGGTATTCGAACTCCTGGGGCACAAGAGCCAGCACCAGGTGCGGCGAAATGGCGCTTTCCAGGAAACAGTTACGGCGCGGCGGCAGCGCAAAACGGGCGCGAATGGCGTTGAACTGGCGGTCATGCCTGCGCGCGGCGGCGCGCAAGAGCCAGCGCAACAGCGGGGTTGCCAGGCGCACATGGAGTCTGGGCGGATAGGCCAGGCCCAGGCCGTAGGGATGGGCGCGCCCTGTGTTCAGCAGTCCCGGAACGACGGTTGTCGTAGCCCACGGCAGGCCGGTGCGCTCCGCCACGATACTGGCGGGATGCGTGAACGCGTCGAAGACGAGCACGTCCGGCCGCAACGAATCGGCAACGTCCAACACTTCTTGCGCCACACTCTCGGCGAATGCAAACATGACTTGGCTGATCATGAAGTTGAGGCGCCGCAGGCCGCGCATTTGACCCATGTCCGGCCACCACTGCCGCATTGCCGCCGCCGACGCGTCCGGTCCCACCGGATAGAAACGGGTAACCAGCGGCGCCACGGCGCCCGCCATGTTGGGTCCGGTGGCGTAGGCGACGTCATGGCCGCGCTGCGCCAGCGCGCGGGCGATGGGCAGCGTGGGATTGACGTGCCCGGAAGCAGGTATGGTAACGAAAAGGAAACGGGGCATGTGTAGATTCCACTGTCGGAAAGACCCAGTTCGCGGCAGACGTCTCTCCGCCGCCGGCGCCATAGTACAATGGTAGCAAAGAGTGCGTCAGGCACGCCCGGCGCCCTGTGCGGACGGGGGAGGCCGCCCACGGCGCCCACGTCGGCGAGCGGGGCAACCGGCGCGCCCGCATAGGCGCGCCAGGCACAGGAGTCCGCGCAACGACGCCCGCTGCCGCATCTGTTCGCCTAGCCCAGCGAGAACGGCAGCCGCGCGACCATCACGAACCATGGGCCCTGTGAAAACCGCATGACTATCCCGACCAGTAACAGCAGCGAGAGCAGACTAGGGAAGAATCTCTCCGGCTGCCGCGCCGTGGTGATGGGACTGGGACTCCACGGCGGCGGGGTGGGCGTGGCGCAGTATCTGGCGGACCAAGGCGCAGTGGTCACGGTGACGGACCTGCGCGACGAGGCGGCGCTCGCTCCATCCTTGGCGGCCCTGGCGGGCCTGCCGCTGCGCTACGTGCTGGGCCGCCATGAAGACGCCGACTTCCGCCGGGCCGATCTCGTGGTCCGCAATCCCGCCGTGCCGCTGGATTCGCCGTATCTTGCCGTGGCGCGGGACGCCGGCGCCCGCGTGGAAATGGAGAGCAGCCTCTTTGTGGCGGCGTGCCCCAGCGCCTACATTGCGGGAATAACGGGCACGAAGGGCAAGACCACGACCACCGTGCTGCTCTCGCAGATGCTGGCCGCCGCCGGTTGCGACGTGGTTACGGCCGGCAACCTGCGGGTCTCTATGCTGCGCCAACTTGGGGAAATCACCGCCGAAACGCGGGTGGTGTTGGAGCTTTCGAGTTGGCAACTGGAAGCCTTCGTGCCCCATCGCTACAGTCCGCCGCTGGCCGTGGTCACCAACTTGCTGCCCGACCACCTGAACCGCTACGCGGGCATGGACGACTACGCCGCCGCCAAAGAGATCAACGTACGGTACCAGGATTCTGCCGGTGTAGCGGTGCTAAACAAGGAAAACGGCTATACGCGGCAGATGGGCGAGCGCGCGCCGGGCGCGTTGGTGTGGTTTTCCGGGCAGGACGCAATTCCGGGGGCAGATGCGCATCCAATCGCGGGCGGTCACCAGCGGGAAAACCTGGCTGCGGCGTCGGCCGCCGCGCGGGTGTGGGGCGCAGATGATGCCGCGATCGCGTCGGTAGTGAAGGACTTTCGCGGTGTGCCCCACCGGCAGGAACTGGTGCGGGAGTGGCGCGGCATCCGTTTCATCAACGACACCACCGCCACCATGCCGGCTGCCACGGTTGCCTGCATCGAGGCTATTCGGGAACCAAAGGTCCTCCTGCTGGGAGGCGCGGACAAGCAACTGGATTTTGCGGGTCTCGCGGCAGCGCTGGAAGCGCAGCGGGACGCAATACGCGGCATTGTGCTGCTGGAAGGCAGCGCCACGGACCGGCTTGCGGCAGCGCTGACGCTGCCGGCGGCGGGACGTTTTGGCGGCCTGGAGCCAGCTCTCGCGCAGGCCGTTGCCCTAGCCCGCGCCGGAGACGCGGTAATACTCTCACCCGCCTGCGCGTCGTTTGGCATGTTCCAGCACGAGTTCGAGCGCGGCGACGCTTTTCGCGCGTGGGTGAACGATTTGCCGGAGTGACTGCTCACCGGCCCAGCGGATGGATACCCGGCGACTTTCTGTGACGTATCGAGAGGTTTTCTGATGCGAAGCCGCCGCAGGGGTTGCGCGGTGGTACTCCCAGGTGAATAGTGAATATCGAAGGCGGTACACGAGTGCCACATACGGCCATGCGAGTGCCTGCACACGCCAACTGAGTGTGCTGTGCGCAGATATGTGTGAAAGGCAATGGCGGAGGTCGTGGGCAATTCCGGGGAATTGAGCCGCCTCCCAAGGATTCGGCTAGCAGTTGCATGCGTGGGTGGGCTGGTGGCAAGACTAGGGATCATGCTTTGCTCTGGACCAACTGCCGACTGTCGTTCGGAGAGCGCACTGGCAATTTGAGGAGTAGACTGTCACCCTGAGGAGTGCAGTGACGAAGAGTCTCGATCCGGCGGCTCGCTTAGATTCCTCGCTCCACTCGGAATGACATTGAGTTGTACCCAGAGTGACAGAACTCCGCCCGGAACGACAGGACTCTCCGCTCGAAATGGCATGACCGGGCTCGGAGTGGCTGATCGGACTCGGAGTGGCATGACCGGGCTCGGAATGAGATGACCTTCTTGGAGTGACGTGGTCGGGCTTGGAATGGCATGCCTGCGCTTGAGCTTGTAGTTGTCAGGTAGTTAATTGACACTGATTGGGACAGTTTCACAGTATCTCTGCGCTAATCAGAGTGCGTCAGCGCTACTTGAGGCGTCTCACGCTAATCAGAGTGCGCCAGTGCTACTCAAAGTGCCTCAGCGCTATTCAGGGAGCGTCATGTTGCTCAAGGAGTGCAGGTTGCTCAGGGAGCGCCAAGTGCTGCTCAGGGAGTGCAGGTTGGCTTAGGGAGCGCCAGCGCCACTCAGAGTGCCTCAGCGCTACTTTGCCGCACATAGACATGTCATACCGAACGGAGCGCAGCGCAGTGAGGAATCTAGGGTGGTGCGCGAGCCGAGCAGGTTGAGGCAGGGGCACCAATTTCCGCTAACAAGGTTCGACGCTGCGCCCGGAATGACACCGAGTAAGGCCCGGAGCGACATCGAGCAATGCTCGAAGTGGCATAGAGTGACAATGCTAGCCGGTTGAGCGGAGACTCTGCCAACGAATTCGCCAGAATCCACAATTCCTTCATCCGAAATAGTGTCTGCCAGGCCCTCTATTCCTGGACTGCACAGGAGGTTCCAGGAGCCGACGGGCCAACAAGAGCGTTGATCGCTGGGAGACTTGAGCGAGAGTCGTCTCATTCTGCCGCTTACATGGGCCGCATCCTCTTGAACTAGCTGTAACAAGGTGGAAGAGTACCGCATCATGACTGTAGTTGACGGCTACGATCACTTTGGCGGCATCCATCCGGAGACCGCCTCCATTGCCAACTACCTGCGCTCTCTGGGCGTGGAGAATCCCGCGACCGGCGCGCCGTACAGCGAGGCCATGCTCTTTGGCGTGGCGGGCGGGTTGGGCGCGTGCTACATCCTGTGGGAATTCGACAAGCACGACCGACCCGCCATCGTGGTTGGCTTCCAGCATATCTTCAACTATCCCGTGCGCTATGTGGAAGGGCTCTGCCAGCGGCTGGGCGTTGCCGCGGAGTTTCACGAGACCGGCGGCGCGAAGAGGGCGGGCAAAACACTGCACGACGCGCTGGCCGCGGGCAAGCCCGCGATACTCTGGTTGGAGCGGGAACTGCTCGAGTACTACAACCGCGACCCCGATGACACGGGCTGGTTCAGTTGGGTCGTGACCGCCTGCGGCTACGATGCGGCCGCCGATGCGTTCGCCATCGACGACACCGGGGCGCGGCCCTTCACCGTGTCCGGCGCCTCGCTGGCCGCCGCCCGCCGGCGCATCCCGTCGTTCAAGCACCGTTTGCTGCTGCTATCGCCGCGGGAGGCGCCTGACCTGCCGGCGGCCATCAACGCCGGCATTCAGGCGAATATCGACTACCTGGGATCGAAGTCAACCTCGTTTGCCCTGCCCACGCTGCGCAAGTGGGCGCGCATGCTCACGGACACGAAGAACGCCAAGGGCTGGCCGACGGTCTTTGCCGGCGGGAAGGCGCTGTTTTCCGGGCTGCTCTCGGTCTACGCGGGCATAGTGCACGAGGGCAGCGACGGCGCGGCCTTGCGCGGCATGTACGCCGACTTCTTGACGGAAGCGGCCGCTGTCTGCTCCGCTCCTGTGCTCGATGAAGCCGCCGGGGAGTACCGCGCGCTGGGGGAGAAGTGGCGGGCGCTGGCGGATATGGCTGCCGATGAATCCGTTCCGTCCCTGGCCGCCGCGCGCACGCTCCTGGATGAACGGGAAGCGGCGATCAAGACCGGCGGCGACGCGCAGGCGGATACGATCGTGCGTCTGGGCAAGGAGTTCGCAGCCATGCGCCCGGCCGCCGACGCCGCTTTCCCCCGCGACGAGGCCTGGATCACCGACCTCTTCGCGCGCATGCAAGCGCAACTCTTCGATATCTACGAACACGAACGAGCGGCGCTGGACACGCTGCGCCGCGCCGTGGCGGGCTGACGGGATGCCGGCCGCCCTGCGGCAAACTGTATGCCGATGCGCACTGTCCGCAGGCGTTCACCGTCTATCGGCGTGAACGCCCGATCGTTGCGCAGCGCGGAGCATATGCGGCGCCGCGATCCGCGGCCCTATCGCTCTCCCTCGGTGGGAGTAGGCTGAGAAGACGGGAGCATTGGCGCGGGTCTTGCCTTCGTCCCGCGGCTTGGCAGCGCCATACCGTTCACCAACAGGAAGGAAGAATCTCATGCGAAACGGCCTGGCAGTTGTCCTCGGCGTCATCGTCGCCAACGTCGTCTTCTTCCTGGGGAGCGTTGCGGCCAACCGGTTCTACCCCACGCCGCCGGAACTGATGGACCCCCAGACGCCGGAAGCCACGGCGCTGCGGGTGGCAGCCGCCGAGACGAACGGCCTGGTGCTGGTGATACTCGCCGGCGCTTTGGGCGGACTGGTAGGCGGCTTCGTTGGCGCTAAGGTCGCGAAAGGCCGCACCATCGCGGTCACCAGCGCGATCGGCGGACTTCTCTCCCTGTGGGCTGTATTCTCGTTCTACGTCTTCTTTCCGGCGCGGCTGTGGTTTCCCGGCGGCCTGCTCGTCGCGTTTCTGGTTTCCACCTTCCTGGGCGGCATTTTGGCGGGATCATCGCGTAAGCAGTAACGGATTTGCGGGTCTCGGTGCGACATCCCCAAAGACCTACATTGGCCCCTGTCGTATTCAAGTGCACTGAGCAATTCGTTAGATGAAGTGTCATTCTGGTTGATGCCATAGCAGGTAGAAGACGTTCTGTGCCGTCATTCCCGTAGACGTAAGGGAATTCGTTGACAATTCCGATAGGAAAGGTCGGCGGCGCCAGATTCACATAACTCGGCGTTTCGCGTAATACATCAAAGCAAATCATGCCGCCTATCAAAGCATGGCATGTCGCCATTTACAGCGCCTCGTGCATTCGTCACAGCAATTCATGCCGCCTGTCACAGCACCTCATGTCATTCGTCACGCCAATTCAAGTCGCCTGTCACAGCGCCTCGTGTCATTCGTCACAGCAATCCATGTCGCCTGTCACAGCACCTCATGTCATTCGTCACAGCAATCCATGCCGCCTGTCACAGCACTGCATGTCATTCCGAACGGAGCGAAGCGGAGTGAGGAATCTAGGATGCTAAGCCAAACGGAGCACATGTGGTTAGTGGTTCAACAGCATTGTAGTGCTGAGTAGAGACGACGGTTGTGTAGGTTCGCACGGGACGTGCGCGCAACCTGCGCTCGCCCCAGTCATGGCGGGCAATCGCATAATTCAGATAGCCCGTGAAAAGAGTGTTCGACCACTAGGCTCCCCAGATTCCTCGCTCCGCTCGGAATGACAAATACGATCGACGCGTCGGCAAGTTCCATCGACGCTGCGACACATACGTTCGACGCTGCGACACACACGATCGTCGCTGCGACACATACGTTCGACTCATCGACACCTTCCCTCGACGCAGCTAGATACACCATCGAAAACTCGGCATACACATTCGATGCGTCGGCAGATCGTCTCGAGAATTCGGCATTCGAATTCGACGCTGCGACATACTCCTTCGACGTTTCCTGGTGAACGCCAAGTCCTGTCAACGAATCAGGCAACTCATGCCCTGCCGACGCCCGCCGGACTCTCTCCTCCCGCCGCCCTCTGGACTCCGGCATACGCCGGAGCGACAGTTTTCGTGCCGTCTGCCGTCTGCCGTCTGCCGCAGCCGCCGTAGTGCAACGCGCTGGCGCCTTTCGTGATAGAGCGATCACACTTGGGTATGGATTTCGATGGGCAGCCTGCGCTGCTTGAGAATCCGGACCGGCCGCAACCAATCTCCGCCCACGGTATATAATCGCATCTGTAACCTTCTAAGCACTTGTCACACTTTGTGAATCTTGAGACCTGAGGAGTGATCGATGGCGACGGTACAGACGTCACAAGAGGCGCTTGAAACTCTCCTGAACCGCGGCGTGGTGGATGCGGTGGTGCGGGCCGACCTGGAACGCATGCTGCAGGCGGGCCAGCCGCTGCGCATCAAGTTCGGCGTGGATCCCAGCCGCCCCGACCTGCACCTGGGCCATGCGGTGGGCTTCCGCAAGATCCGGCAGTTCCAGGAGCTGGGACACCACGTCATCGTTATCATCGGCGACTGGACCGCCCGCATCGGCGATCCGTCGGGACGCTCCGACACGCGCCAGATGCTCAGCGCCGAGGAGGTGCACGCCAACGCTCAGACGTACCTCGACCAGATGGGTAAGATCGTCGACGTGGACAAGATCGAGGTGGCGTGGCAGACGTCGTGGTTTGAGGATTTCTCCCTGGAAGACGTGGTGCGCCTCTGCGCCAAGTACACCGTGAACCGCATGCTCGACCGCGACGACTTTTCCACCCGCTACAAAGGCGGACAGGCCGTCTCCGTGGTGGAATTTTTGTATCCCCTGTTGCAAGCCTATGACTCGGTGGCCATAGAAGCAGACGTGGAGCTCGGCGGCACCGACCAGTACTTCAACTTTCAGGTGGCCCGCGACATCATGCCCGCTCACGACCAGCCGCCGCAGCAGTTCCTCACCTGGCCGCTGCTCGTCGGCACCGACGGCACCCGCAAGATGAGCAAGAGCTACGACAACTACGTGGCGATCACCGATGAGCCCAACGACATGTACGGCAAGGTGATGTCGCTCTCCGACGACGTGATGCGCGATTATTTTATAACGCTAACCGATGTGCCAACGCCGACAATCGAAGAGATGTTTGCGGAAATGGAAGCCGAGCAACGCAATCCCCGCGACGTGAAGGCCCACCTCGCCCGTGAGATCGTGACCCAGTTCCACGATGAGGCGTCCGCGCACGCGGCCGAGGCCGAGTTCGTGCGCATGTTCCGCCAGGGCGCTTTACCTACCGACATCCCGGAGATCTCCCTGAACGACGCGCTCCGCGACGCCCTAACCATCGTGGACGCCCTCATCGCCGCCAACCTCGCCAAGAGCCGCTCCGAGGCCCGCCGCCTCGTCCAACAAGGCGGCGTCCGCCTGGACAACACCCGCATCACCGACACCAACACCCCCTACGAGGCCAAAGCGGGCCAGATCTTCCAAGTCGGCAAGCGGAAATTCGGCAAAGTGGTAGGCTGCCTATAGTTAGATTCTACGGGAAGTAGAAATTAGATTACTGCCTTAGCTATGCCGGAAGGGATTAAAGGTTGATAGCAATTTGTACTCAGTGCAAGAGACTCTTACCTATTGCGTTGCACAATAAGACTCGTACTTGAACCCCATCTTATGTTGGAGAATCCGCCCAACCATATACCTCATTGATCTACAGTAGCAGGATCTTGCGAATTAGAAATGGTTAAGCGGCAGGGAGTAGCAAGTTCATGGACATCTCCAAAGAAACAACTGCAGAAGAAGGGCTAAAGTTTACAAGATTTGCAATGGTGCTAAGCAGTGTCGCACCCTTGTTCCTGCTCTGGGCAATACGTGGAGCAAACGTGATTCCTGACTGCTACTTTATCGCTGGCTGTCTATTGCTTGCTACTCTTCCGACTGGATTTCTACTGCTTCGACTAATGGTCGCAAAGAGGAGTAACGACACCCGCAGCCTTGTCGTTGGCTCCATAGAGGACAATCGAGGACACGTGCTTGCCTATCTCTTTGCAATGTTACTGCCTTTCTATCGACAGAACATAGATTCTTGGAGAGACTTCTCTGCTATGCTAGTTGCCTTGGGGTTTATACTGTTTCTATTCTGGCATCTCAACTACCATTATATGAACATTCTTTTCGCTATTAGAGGTTACCGAGTCTTAACAATTCAGCCTCCGCAGGACAGTGAGTATTCAGGCAGGACAAACATCGCACTAATCACAAAAAGAAGCACTTTTCCCAACGGTAAACGACTGCTCGCATACCGACTGAGCAATACTGTCTATTTGGAGAAAGTCACGTGAATTTTGACTTTGATCTGGAGAACATAGCTGCAACTGAATTGGCGGTGGGCCGATACATCCGCGAAGATCAAGTTTATAGCGCTGTGCCATCCAATAATGAGGTTCAGTCTGCCCTAGAATACATGCTAAACGCGACAATCGATCAGATGAATGAAATCTCAGAAGAACCTCAACTATACGCTCCTTCCGAGAAGTATTCAGGAACTGAACACCTCTATATTCCTCTTGACAATGAAATGGCCGAGTTATTCTCTGTTGTTCATCGAGCTGCCAACCTGGATATAGATAAAAGAGCCCTAGAGGACATTGACAGCGTATTTTGTTACTTGGCAAAGTTCACCGACAATTCAGATCGTCAGCTTACAGCCCTGCACCGATCCGCTCAATTCAAGAGTCTGGGAAAGAGGCCAATCCTTCAACTCCTGGATGATACGTTGACGGTCACAAAGAACCCACTCTTCAAACTGGATGCTGACTTCGACCTTTTGGTTGACTCAAATAGAGTCCACATCTTTCGTCCAAGAAGCTTCGAACTCTTGGGGAAGCTGCAGGAATCCATACTAGAAGCAGTGCCTAGGAATGTCCAAGCGCTTAGTTCCAGTCTGCCATTTGTTAAATTCGATTCAATCGAAGAATATGCTAGCCATCATCCTCGCGCTGCCGGATACTTGGCGTCTATTCGATCTCAAGGCTGGGCAGAAGATATAGATAAGTCTGCCCTTACGAAGCTATGCGAAGCAACTGCGGTTGGAATTGAGGAAAGTGATGGTCAGCTTAGCATCCCAGGAGACCAGGTAATGGGTTTCTTGGAGGTGCTAGATCGTCGCAGATTTGAGGTCGAGTTAGTCTTGAATTCCCCGGAGAGGTTTAGAGCGGCGAGCCGACAGAAACTAGGAGACTAGCTAAGTAGCAGGACATCCCGAGCCGCTCAGTCAACCATGGTTGGAAATAGCGCATCTAATTGCAAGACTATTCAGCGCCCGTTTGTTGACCTTGTTTGAAAGACTGTTGCCGTGCTTCGCCCTTCTTTCGCCTAGCCCCCGGGCGGAAGTCGGGAACCTCAAGCAGTTCCGTTCCTTGGTCGATGGAATCGGCGGCGAGGATGGCGGGGGCGGCGGTGTCCATGGCTTGGTAGACGTCGAATTCCAGGGGGGTGGTGCCGAGGACAGCGTCCCGGAATGAGGCGTGGACGTAGTAGTCGGCGTCGCCGTGACCGCTGCCGCGGGCGGCG
>JAJEAH010000078.1 GCA_022824225.1 Chloroflexota bacterium | reverse complement strand
AGCCGCGCCAAGCGGGCGGCACGTTGCGCGGGCGCTAGATTCCTCGCAGGGCTCGGAATGACAAAAGACAGGGAACGCACAGCCTGCCACGCCGAACGCAGCACGCGCCCACGCCAAACCGAACGCTGCACCCCCTGTGTCATTCCGAGCGGCAATCAATGTCATTCCGAGCGGAGCGAGGAATCTAGAGTCCGTGCAGCGTGCCGCCTGGTTGGCTCGATACTCCAGATTCCTCACTCCGCTCCTCTCCGTTCGGAATGACATGCGGGTGGGCCGCGTTCGGAATGCCTTGGGTGTCCGCTGCCTTCGGAATGCCATGGGTGTGGTACTTTGGCGCTGTTAGGTGTGGTTGCCTGTCATTCCGAGCGGAAGCGTTGCCTGTCATTCCAAGCGCAGCGAGGAATCTAGAGATCTCCGCACACAAGATTGTTCCTCGCGGAGTGAATTCTGGCTATTCGGCAAGCTCAAGGCAGGCCTTTCGGCAAGCTCAAGGCAGGCTTGTCGAAGGACTCCTCAGAATGACCGTGGAAAGTTGGCTCAAACCCACTTGCGAACAAATGCCTTGCCTATTCCCAACCCAAGCCTGAGACTGCCAGTCGTTTTACGTGAGAGACTTGGGGCAGTAGGCAGTGTGCCGCTTATTCCTGGATTCCGGCTTTCGCCGGAATGACGAGCTTGTGAGAGGGTTTTTGTGTAGTGAAAGTGGCGCCGAATTCATCATGAAAATCATAGATATCGAAGCCCTCATGCCCGCCGCGCCCAAGGCGAGTAGCTGGCTCGTGGCGGAACGCATGTCCAGCCCCATGGCGGCCTATCCCGAATACGCCGAGACGCGCAGTTCGTGGCAGGGCATGGTGCCGCGCGCATTGGCGCGGGTGACCACGGATGCGGGCATCGTCGGCCTCGGCGTGGGCGGCGGCGGCGCGCCCGCTTGCCACATCATCGAGCGCCATCTCAAGCCGCTGCTCGTCGGCAGAGACCCCCGCGACACGGAAATGCTCTGGGACCTCATGTACCGCGCCACGCTGCCGTACGGACGCAAGGGACTGCCCCTCATGGCGGTGAGCGCGATAGACAATGCGCTGTGGGACATTAAAGGCAAGGCCGCGGACGCGCCGGTCTACGCGCTGCTCGGCGGGAATGCGCAAGGGTCGTCAAATTCCCCGCCCCGCGTGTCCCTCTACGCCAGCGGCAACCGCTCGGAGTCCTATCCGGCCCTGGGGTTTACGCGCAACAAGGTCTTCATGCGCTACGGTCCGCCGGATGGCGCGGCGGGCATGCGCCGCAACGAGGCACAGGTAGCGGCGGCCCGGGACGCGCTGGGGCCGGACCGGCTGCTCATGGTCGACGCCTGGATGGGCTGGGACGTGCCGTATGCGCTGACCATGGCCGAACGCCTGCGCCCATATGACATCTATTGGCTGGAAGAACCTCTGATCCCTGATGACTACGAAGGCTACGCCTGCTTGCGGAAGCATCTACCGTGGCTAAACATCGCCTGCGGCGAGCATGAGTACACCCACTTCGGGTTTCGCGACCTCATCCAGCGGGAATGCGCCGACATTCTGCAGCCCGACCTCGCCTGGTGCGGCGGCGTTACCGTGGCGCGGCGGGTGGCCGCAATGGCCGAAACGCGCGGCCTGCAGGTGATTCCCCATATTGGCGGCGCCATGAGCTACGCATTCGTGGCGGCGCACGAGGTGTGTCCCATGGCGGAGTTCATCTTCGGCAGCGGTGACGGCACACAGATCGCGCCCATCAACCCGTTCTTTGTGGGAGAGCCGCTGCCCGACCGCGGCGAGGTAACGCTATCCACCGCGCCCGGCTGGGGACTGGACCTCGCGCCGGACGCCGAGTTTTCGCGCCCGCACGCTACGTAGCACAAGACCGTAAATCGCTTGCCGTGGGGCGGCTGGCGGCGCCAACTCAGGCAGCAGCGCCTACAACCACTGCTCGGCAATCCAGTCCTGGATGAGCGTGAAGAGCTGGCTTTCGCTGAGAATGAGGCTGACGACGAGCAAGCCGAACCAACCCACGAAGCTCGCCAACAGCGCTTTCCAAATCGAACCGTTCAGCGCGGGCCGCAGCGCCAGAACGCCGTATTCGATCAACGCAAGATACGTAAGCGCGGCAAGCGTGACGCCGTACAGCGGGATCACTTGGAAGAACAAGAAGATTGCCGGCACGTAGGCGAACGCCAGGGTCCTGAAGATTTGCATGAAACCGGCGCGGCTGCGGAAGAGCACCTTGCAGAGCGCGTAGGCCACCACCAACCAGATTACCCAGGACACCATTGCGTCGCTGATGGCCCGGGCGACGTAGCCAAGAGCGCCGAAGAAGCCGAACCAAAACATCCCGATGAGCAACAGGCTAATGTTCTGCACCACGGCCACAATCGCGACCGCCGCCACCGCTTGCAGGTTGGCCGACTCGTCTTCGTGCACGTCCTTGAAGACGGACGTATCCAGCATGACCCCGTGCAGCATGCGCTCCAGGAGTTCCCACCAGCGCACGTAGGGGTCGAGACGACGGATGGGGACCATCACGGCGCGGCCGACCACGGTCTCGTGGAAGGGCCGCCGTTTGCGTTCCGGCAGCGGTTTGACTTTGTAATCGTCTTCGAGCGGCTTCATCCACGCTCGCGGTACGCGGCCCATGTATCCTCCTACACTTGCCGGCTTGCGCGTCCGCATGCGTCGCGGACGTTCTCCGCTGGCAAGACCCAGACTATTCATACTACACGGAACGGCGCCGCATGCCCACCGTGGGACGGCGGGGACTCAGTAGCTCTTGACTTGATTACCTTGTTGGGCTAGGTCTCATGTCATTCCGAGCGCAGCGTCGAACAGGGTTCGCTGACTTCGTCAAAGACGCGGAATCTGAAGTGCTCCCGACACTAGATTCTTCGTCGCCGCACTCCTCAGAATGACATGTCAGCCGCACTCCTCAGAATGACATTTCGGGGAGCAGCCGTTCACGTTGACACCCATACCTGTGCAGCCTAAGTCTATACCTACTAATCGCGGGTCGGCGGCCGCGGCCACGCCGCTCCGCCAGTCGCGGCATGATTCACTTGCGCCGGCAGCGGCGGGCCTCGCGTCGCCGCGCTGCGCCGACTAGCGCAGGTCGGTTTGCGCCGGCGCACTGTCCGGCGCCCTATTGCCCGGCCCGTCCGCCGGTCGCCCGCGTTGTTTCCCGCGCGCAGTTCAGCTACGATGGAAAGCAATCTTCCCTCTAACTGTACCAAACTTCAGCCACGCGAAAACACTCAACATGCACAAACGATACACGCGCGCCACCAGCGTATTTGTCCTGTTGTTCATTCTGTGGCCCACGTCTGCCCTGGCAGTACAGGCCCAGGCCGTGGCCGATCCCGACACGGCCATCGAGAATGGCTGGTACTACACGCAGACCGGCGAGGATACGGGAAGAGGCTTTGCCATCACTGACAATGGGGGCATTGCCTTCTGGACCGGCTTCCAGCAATTGGGCGGCGTGGCCGAACTCGGCTATCCGGTTTCGGGGCGCTTCCTGTTGGATGGCTTCGTGTACCAGGCAACGCAGAAGGTCCTGCTGCAGTGGGACGCCGCCAACGGCACGGTGAACGTGGCCAACACGTTCGACATCCTGTCTGCCGCCAACTATGACGATTGGCTTGTGGTCTTCCGGCAGATTCCCAAGAGCTTTGACTGGTCGGCGGACGACCCCGTCAACGATTGGCCGGGCACGGTTCAGAACCATCTTGACGGCATTTTCGCCGCCCAGCCGGGCGATACGCCCGAGATGGTCGCGGCCCGCGCGGCGTTGCAAGAACGGTTCCTCAGCAATCCCAACTGGCTGGTCCTGTCCGGCTTGCCCCTGTCCATTCAGGAATTTGGACCCATGGTCGTGATGCGGGCCCAGCGCGCCGCCCTGCAATACTGGAAAGTCAGCATGCCGTGGGCGAATGCAGGTGACGTCACGGCCGTGCTCGGCGGCGACATAGCGAAGGAGGCGGGTCTCATTCCGGCGTCTGCGGCGCAACCCATGGACGCCGCCACCGCCGCGCGGGACGCGGTTGCGCCGCCTAGCGCCGCACTGCCGCCGGCGGCAAACCCGCCCGCGCCGCCGCCTCAGCCGGTTGCGCCTGGACTGCCGGTGACCCGCATTGCCACCGGGGATACGGCCGATCAGTTGACGATTGTCGGCCCGGTGAACGTCATAGTCTCGCCGCACGGTAATCTGCGGGCGTACGTACGCCTGCAGAATACGGCGAATGTCAGCGTGTCCACGGCAATCGACGTGCTCGCTCTCGCTGAAGACGGCAGCGCCATCGGTCTCGCCAGCGGCGCGGTTTCGAATCTGCCGCCCGGTTCCACGCGGGCGGTGCGGCTTATCTCCAGCGACCCGTTCGCCCAACCCGCGTCGGTGGAACTTCGCTTCTCCGGCACGCTGGTTGGCAGCAACAACCTGGAACACATCATCAGCCTGAGCCCGGCGCAGTACACCCGCGAAGGCGCTCTGCACGTGCTGCGCGGGTCGGTTACGAACAGCGGTTCGCGCCCCTATAGCCTCGACCTTGGCGGCGCGTTCCTGGACGCCGGCGGCGCTGTAACCGGCATGGCAACCGGCTTGGTGAGCAATTTGCTGCCCGGCGAGACTCGCGAATATACACTGACCACCGATGAGGACTTACCGGTCGGTGTCTCACACACAGTTGCGACCAATGTGATCGTTCCCAGATAACACGCCCTCCCACGCGCTACCACGCTCTGCTTGCAGCTAAGCATTCGGGCGTGCTTCGCCACGCCCATCCCACGGGCAGTACCCACTGCCGCACATCGTGAGCACTTTCCTACTCTCTTCCTCGCGGCGCTTGCGCGTGCCTACGCTCTTTGGCTGAACAGGAGTCCGCAATCAACCAACCCAAGGGGATTAGTAGGGTTAGACTTGAACTCCTTGCTGGTCCAGATCGAATGTCATTCCGAGCGCAGCGAGGAATCTAAGAGGCTCCCGACACTAGATTCTTCGTCGCTGCACTCCTCAGAATGACATGTCAGCCGCACTCCTCATAATGACATTTTGGCTGCATTCCTTAGAGTGACATTTCGGCTGTATTTCTCAGAATGACATTTCGGGGAGCAGCCGTT
>JAJEAH010000032.1 GCA_022824225.1 Chloroflexota bacterium | reverse complement strand
GCTCCCGACACTAGATTCTTCGTCGCTGCACTCCTCAGAATGACATGTCAGCCGCACTCCTCATAATGACATTTTGGCTGCATTCCTTAGAGTGACATTTCGGCTGTATTTCTCAGAATGACATTTCGGGGAGCAGCCGTTCACGTTGACACCCATGCCTGTGCAGACAAAGTCAATACCTACTAGTCGCGCAATGCGGGCCAAGCCCAGATGCGCGGGCTTAGGTCAGGAGTCCCATCTCGCGTTGTGTTTCCGCCACGCGCGCCAGCGCGGCTTCCGGCAGCGGCCCTAGATCGGAAATCGCGACGTTCTGCTCGAGTTCGGTGGGATTCATCGCACCGGGGATTACGGACGATACACCGGAAAAGCTGAGGATATAGCGCAGCGCCGCCTCGCTCAAGCTCTGGGCCACGCCTTCCTCCACCAGCCACATGAACGATTCCGCCTGCCGGATGCGGGCGGCAAGTTGCTCCCGCGACATGAGGCTGCGGTGGTCGTCGGGCGCAAATTCGTGATCGGGCGTGATGTCGCCTGCCAGAAATCCGGAAGCCAGCGGCGAGCGGATAACGATGCCGACACCGCGCTCCTCGGCCAGCGGCAGCAGCCGGGCCGTGGGCGCGGGTTCGAGCAGGTTGAAGCCGATTTGGATGATCTCGCTGCGGCCGTCCGCCTCGATGAGTCGCAGCGCATCCGCCACGTCTGTGGCGGAAACCCCGATATGGCCGATGTGACGCTCGTCGCGCATTTCAGCTAACAGCCCCAACGGGTCTTCACCGAGTTCAGCGGGCTCGGGGCTATGCAAGAGCACCGCTTCGATCTGGTCCGTGCCCAGCCGCTCCTTGCTGCGCATGATGCTGGCGCGCAGGGCGTCGCGGGAGAAGTCGCGGGCCAGCACCGGCGGCCCGCCGTCCGCCGCCGGCCGCACGTGCTCGCCCCCCTTGGTCTCCACGAACACCGGGACGTCGTTCACGTGCGCCGGCCGTTCCCGCAGCGCGTCGGCGATGAAGACCTCGGCCTCGGCATACACCGGCGCGGTATCGATGAAGTTGACCCCCAACGACAGGCCGTGATGAATAGTCTGCAGGGCCGTATCCCTGGCCACGGTGCCGTAGGTGGCGGGCCCCGTCCAGTAGCTGCCGCTCGTGATGAGCGCGCCGCCCAGCGGGTACGTGCCCAGGCCGACTTCCGCGACCTCGTGTCCCGTGTTTCCCAGCGGTCGATAGCGCATGTTTGTCCCTTCTCGTTACTCTTGCTCGTTGGCGCAAGCGGCGGAGGTGTCCCCGCGCCCCGCTTTGGGTATTTCCGTTGGGCGCGGTGCCGCCCAAAATGGCTCGCACGCCCACGGGCGCGCTTTTCTCCATTGGCAGAGGCAGTCTCTTGCCGTATTGTCCCCCAACAGCGCCGGTTGCGCAAAGTCCTGCGCGCGGACACATGTCGGATCCGCTGTCCGCCGCGGGGCTTGCGCCAGCGTCGCGCTGCTCGTGCCCAGCAGCCTCTGGCAGCCCGCGCCGCGCGCCGGACGCGCCAGCCGCCTCGATCGCATGTAGCCGTGCCATCGCTTCCGTACCGCACGCGCCGCATGCTCCCCAGCGCGGTTTTGCACCTGGCGCGGCGCGCAACGTTCAGTCTGCGAGCGCGCCCTGCAAATATGCGCGAAACGCTTCCGGCGCGAAGATGAGCCGGTTGATCTCCAGAGACGGCAGGCGGTACGGGTCGGACTCCCGCGTAATGTAGCGCGCGGCGTGGGGCGGGCCGCCGTCCGCTTCATCCGCGCCGGGCGCGCCCACCAAGTCCGCGTAGCGGGTCGCGCGGCCGTCCACCTGGTACTCCGCGCCGATGATCCACAAGCGCCCGAAGCGGTAGCGCGCCTTCACCTCGCGCTCGGCGATGCTGCTCCAACTCGTGCCGGTAAAGGCGAAGTCTTGTGGCGTGATGCCCAGGTGTCGTTCGATAGTAGCGTCGCACTGCGCCAGTTCGGCCCGCAGCCGCTCGCCGCTTGGGTCTTGCTGGCTGAGTTCCGACAGATTTGGATGGGTGACCGTGTGCGCGCCGATCTGCCAGCCGGCCGCCGCCAGTTCGGCGGCTTCTTCCCACAACAGCACCTCGCGCTCGGCAAAGTCCGGCACACCGGCGCGGTACATGTCGTCCATCAGGCCCGTGTTGATGAAGAGGTTGGCGGTGTAGCCGTAACGCGCCAGCACGGGCAGCACCTCGTGGCGCATGGACTTCATGGGATGGTCGAAGTCGAACATGATGGGGCGCTCCGGCAAGCCCGCGCCCTGCCGCCGCCACGCCGCCAGTTGGTCGTAGCTGATCGTCTGGAAGCCGAGCTCATGGGCAATCGCGATGAGTTGCGCAAAGTGCTCCTGGGTCAGCGGATTGCGCTTGCCCGGAATCTGGTCGGTACCGTGGGACATGGTGATGGGTATCCGCATGAACACCGGCTCCTTGGCTCTAGACGGATGGCTGTGCAACCAGTGTACCGTACGGGGAAAGGGTTGGCCGCCGGCGCAAGGTCTGGGCGGCCAGGCGCCGTTCGTGCTGAGCCTGTCGAAGCATGTACGCTACGTGAGGCAGACTGGTCGCTCGTTCACCTTTCGACAAGCTCAAGGCGAACGGGAGGTGGCCTCCTGTTTTCAGGCGAACGGACGGCAGTCTCTAGGGTCAAAGCGAACGGAAGGAGCGCGTTAGTTTCCGTTCGCACTGAGCTTGTCGAAGTGCAGGTTGCAGGGAGTGTAGTAGCCGTTGGTGCTGAGCTTGTCGAAGTGCGAGCAGCAGGGGCGTAGCATCCGTTCGCACTGAGCCTGTCGAAGTGGCGGGGCAAATTGCATGTAGCCCAGAACCGTTCGCACTGAGCTTGTCGAAGTGCGGGCAACAGGTCGGTTAGCAGCCGCTCGCACTGAGCCTGTCGAAATGCCGGGGCAAATCGCAAGTATCCCAGACCCGTTCGCACTGAGCTTGTCGAAGTGCGGTCAGCAGGTCGTAAAGCAGCCGTTCGTGCTGAGCCTGTCGAAGTGCCGGGGCAAATTGCACGTAGCCCCAAACCGTTCGCACTGAGCTTGTCGAAGTGCCGGGCGCAAGGGATATCGCAACCGTTCGCGCGATTCCTGCGTTCCCAGCCACTCCGGCCCCACAGTGTATAATCACACGTAATCGACCGGAGATTGCGTTTACTACAGCACTCAACATGGAGAAGGACGACAGCATGGCAGGCAAGCGAATTACCGTTCACGCAGGCAATCACGACCGCAATGAGTGCCCGGTGTGGGCGGACGCCGGCGGTTTGGATGTGGACGCCGGCTACGTGGCGCGGGACGATGAGACCGGCGCCGAGGTTCCGGCGCAGATCGTGGCGGGCTGCGAAGGCGCGCGCGTGGTGTGGGTGATGCCGACCCTGGCGGCGGGCGCGTCGCGCGCCTATACGGTGCAGGAAGGCGCGGCGGCAGGCGGTGTGTCGCTGGCAGACGGCGCGCACGGCGTGGACGTTCGCTTTGACGGCGCGCTCTTTACCACCTATCGCTACGCGCCGCCGGTGGTAAAGCCGTATCTCTATCCCGTCATCGGTCCCACCGGCGAGGGCATGACGCGCAACTATCCCATGATTCCCGACGTGCCCGGCGAGAAGCACGACCATCCCCACCACAAGTCCATCTACGTCTCCCACGGCGAGGTCAGCGGCGCGGACGTGTGGAGCGAGGTGGAAGGCCACGGCTACCAGCGCCACGTGGGGTTTCTGCCGGCGTTCGGCGGCAGCGGCGGCTATATCAGCGGCCCGGTGTTGGGCGCGATCCGCTCCACCAACAATTGGGTCGGCGCGGACGAGGGGAAAGTGGTGGAAGACGAGCGCCGCTTTACCTTCTATCCCTTGCCGTCCGGCGCGCGTCTGATCGACGTGGAGGTCACCTTCCGCGCCACGGCGGGCCCGGTGCACTTTGGCGACACGAAAGAGGGCGGCATCATCTCGCTGCGCGTTGCCACCAGCATGGACGCTGCCGACGACGGCCGTATGGAGAATGCCATCGGCGGCATCGGCGAGGACGAGTGCTGGGGCAAGCGGGCGCAGTGGCTCGACTACACCGGCCCGGTGAAGGGCGAGACGGTGGGCTTCGCCGTCTACGACCACCCGTCCAGCTTCCGGCATCCGACCTACTGGCACGCGCGCAATTACGGCCTCTTCACCGCCAATCCCTTCGGCCTGCGCGACTTCTACGCCGATCCCGGTGTGGATGGCAGCCACGTCCTGCCTGAGGGCGGCGTGCTGCGTTTCAAGTACCGCATCTACGTCCACGCGGGCGACACGGCCAGCGCACAGGTCGGGCAGCGGTATCACGACTACATCACGCCGCCGGAGGTCACAGCAGCGGAATAGACTGAGGAATGCGCAGCCGCCGGGCGCGCAGGCCGCCGCAGCCGACCATGCCTGCGCGCCCGCTATGGTATCACCAGGGGCTGAGCGCAGGGCGCCTGGCAGGGCTGGCGCGGCGGCGCGTCACGGCAGGGCTAAGGGCTTAGTGAGTTGCCCAAGCCCGCGCGCGGCTTACGGCGCGTTGCCACGTGGCGTAGCGGGATTCACGCTCGTCGGCGCTTATCTGGGGTTCGTAGCGGGCGGCAACACGCCACTGCGACGCCACTGTCGCGGCATCCGGCCAGAAACCCACGCCCAGCCCCGCCAGGTAGGCCGCGCCGAGCGCCGTGGTCTCGGTCACCGCGGGCACGACCACCGGGATGCCGAGCAGATCGGCCTGGGTCTGCATCAGGAGAGCATTCGCCGCCGCGCCGCCGTCTGCCCGGAGTTCCTGCAGCGCAACCCCGGAATCCGCTTGCATGGTCTGCACCACGTCACGGGTCTGGAACGCGATGGCATCCAGGGTAGCGCGAACGATATGTGCCTTGGTGGAACCCAGCGTAAGACCCAGAATCGTCCCGCGCGCGTCGGGGTCCCAGTAGGGCGTGCCCAGGCCGGTGAACGCGGGCACCACGACCACTCCGCCGGAATCGGGTACTTGTCGTGCCAGGTCCTCACTCTCCGCCGCCGTGGCAATGACGCCCAGCTTGTCGCGCAGCCACTGCACGGCGGCGCCCGCCACGAAGACCGAGCCTTCCAGCGCGTAGGCCGGGCCGTTCGCAGAAGCTGCCGCGGTCGTTAACAGACCGGACTGTGACGGCCTTGCCTGCTCTCCCGTGTGGGAGAGCAGGAAGCAGCCGGTGCCGTAGGTGTTCTTGGCGTGGCCGGGTTGCCAGCAGGTCTGCCCGAAGAGCGCCGCTTGCTGATCGCCCGCGATGCCCGCGATGGGCACGGCTGCGCCCAAGACTGCCGGGTCCGTGTGTCCCACCACCCCGGAGGAAGGCGCGACGACCGGCAGCGCCTCGCGCGGGATGCCAAAGAGCGCCAGCAGGCCGTCATCCCAATCGCCCGCATGGATGTCGTAGAGCATGGTGCGCGAGGCGTTGGTGGGATCGGTCGCGTGCCGCGCGTGACCCGTGAGATTGGCAATGATCCAGGCATCTACCGTGCCCAGGCAGAGGTCGTTCTGGGCCGCCAGTTCTCCGGCGCGAGGGACGTTCTGCAGGATCCACTCGAACTTTGGGCCGGAAAAGTAGGCGTCCAGCACCAAGCCGGTCTTCTCCCGGACCGTAGCGGCCAATCCTTGAGCCTCCAACTCCCGGCAACGCGCCGCCGTGCGCCGGCATTGCCACACAATCGCGTTGCCCAGGGGTTCGCCGGTGGAGCGCTGCCAGGCCACGGCGGTCTCCCGCTGGTTGGCGATGCCAAGCGCCGCGATGTGTTCGGGACCAACTGCCGCCTCCTGCAGCACTGCGCGCAGAGAATCATGTTGCGTTTGCCAGATGAGGTCCGGGTTATGCTCCACCCAGCCCGCCTGCGGGTAGATCTGGGGCAACTCCCGCGCGGCGCTGGCGACGATCTGTCCGGCGGCGTCAAAAAGAATGGCGCGGGAAGAGGTAGTGCCCTGGTCGAGGGCGAGGATGAATGAACTCATGCTGCCGTCACTTCCATTCACGACTGCGGCGCTCCCGCTTGCGTCGTTTCGGCCAAAAGCCTGTCGAAAGGTGAACGGCGGGATGGTTGTAGCGCCCTGTACTGCCCGTTCATACTGCGACAGAGCCTGTGCTGATCCCGCCGAAGTACTCAGTACGAACGGGTAGTACAATGCCTGTCAGTTCTAAGCGACTGCCTTGGGTACAATCCCCCGTGCTACTGAAGAACTCGCCGATCTAACGGGTATGGGCCAGGCTCCAACCCTCCCCCTGTAAGGAGAGGCGGCAGATTCGGCGCGTGAATATCTGTCAGAAATAGATTGACACTGCGCTACGCACTCCTCGCGTTTTCAATGCGCACCTGCTGGCCGTCGCGCACCGGCAGCGTGAACCGGATCCCGTCCTCGCCAACTGCCGTAACGTCCTCCACCGGCGCGCCGTCGGCGCTGACCTGCGGACGCTGCCAGCCTAAGGGTGTCGCGAGGGTCAGGGTCAGCTCCCGGTTCTGCACGCGCTCAGGAATGCGGGGCGCTTCCATGGTGAACGTGATGGCCTGGCCGGTGGCCCGGAAGCCGCGGGGATGCGCGGCGCGGCGCATGAGCACGTAGTCCAAGACGTCCTCAGGCGTGGCGTGCCACACGCCGCCTACCTCGGCAACCTTGGAAAAGCGCTCGGCCAGCAGCGCCGGTGTCACATCACGTTCCGGCACAGTGGGGGAGTCCGTAACGTCTCTTGCGCTATCCACCAGCCAGCCGCCGGCGTCCCGGGCCTGGTGCAGCCGCCAGTAGGGGTCGTAAAGCCGGTGCGGCAGCACCTCGCCTTCCAGCGTATACAGCGGCGCGCGGCCCAGGGCCCAGAGGTCCTCGTCCACGTGGTTGTAGTTCAGCCGGTCTGCCAGCGTGAACACGCCTAAGTACCCGGCTGCTTGCACCTGTGCGGGTGTAAAGCCGTGGTAGTGGTCGTGGGTCTCGACCATGAGGAGCGTGACCGGCCCGCTCACCGCGTCGGCAAGCGCTTGGGCGTCAGGCGGCGCTCCGGGGGGTTGCGCAGGGGTCTGGGCGCCGATCGGGCCGAGGCAGGCGATGCGCCAGCCGTGGCGCTGCAGTTCGTGAATGGCGTCCAGGTCGAGCGCAACGTTTCGCTCGCCTGAACCCGCGCCGCGCCGCCCGTTGGCGCCGGGGAAGAAACTCGCCCCGGCTACCGCCACCGTTGCCGGCACGCCGTGCTGCCGGTGCAGCGGCAGGGCGCTGCGCAGCAGGTCAGACGACCCGCCGTCATAGGTGACGGAATACACCCAACGCCGCCCGTGTTTCCAAGTCTCTACACGCAACACGCGTCTATTCCCTTTCGCGGACAATGCACAGGACGGTCCTGCAACAGCAGCCGCCCAGCCCCCTCGTGCGCACACGGCCGCGGGCACTTGCCCGCCCGCCGGATTTGTCTATCTTACCCGGCGTTCGCGGGGCCGGTTGTCCTCCGGCGCACCCTCGCCGCACCCTAAAGGTATCCTAAACGAAAGCGGAATGCACGGCTCAGCGCGTGCGCCTTAGAATGGACACCGGCAAGACCGCGCACTACCCAACCTTAAAGGAGGACTGGCGTGACGCACCTGGAACTGGCCACGCGCTTTCTGATTCACGAACCCCGCGCTCCGGGTCTGCCGTACCGGGAGGAGCATTTTGGCTACAAGTACACGACGGTGCGCGTGCCGCCGGTGGAAGCGGCCCTGGTGCTGGTGGACTGCTGGGACGAGCCGACCATCGCGAGCCACGGCGAGCGCTCCGCCCGGATCTGCCGCGACCGCATCCGCCCCGTGCTTGAGGTATGCCGCGCGCTTGGCGTTACCGTGGTGCACGCGCCGTCGCCGCCGGTGGCCCAGAAGTTTCCCCAATGGCTGCGCTACGCCGGCGAGAGCGAACTCTCCCCGCCCCAAGCTCCCGCCGCCGACTGGCCGCCGCCGGACTTTGCGCGGCGCCAGGGCAAGTGGGCCAACCTGGAAGCGCACTATGGTGAGGAGTGGCTGCCGCTCCGCCGCCGCCACGACGAAATCCGGTCGATCGACCGCGCCGTGTGGCCCACCGACGAGGACTTCGTGATCGCCACCGGCGCGCAGATGCACCGCCTCTGCCGGGATAGGAAGATCCGCTACCTCTTCTACGCGGGCTTTGCCGCCAACTACTGCGTGCCCCACCGCGACTATGGCGTCCTCGCCATGCGCGAGCGCGGCTACTGCGTCATCATGCTGCGGGACTGCACCACGAGCATCGGCGCGCCGGGCCTGCCCCACGAACTCTGCACCGAGGAGGTCTTCCATCACCTTGAGTCGCGCAGCTTGGCAGGCTCCATCACGTCAGCGGAACTCATGGCCGCGGCGCGCGGTGAAGCCACGGCAGACGGGACAGTCTAGCGCTGGCAGGCAGGCGCTGGGGGATAGTAGGGGCGGTTCGCGAACCGCCCCTACTGGCGGGCTAACGCGAATGAGGGAGGCTACGCCCCGCGCCTCCCTCCTCGGTAGGTCTTCTGCTTACGCGCCTTTTGGTCGCAGGCCCATGCGTCGAAGCGGCGGCCTATCTCCAGGGCGCGACACCGTAAGGGCGGTTCGCGAAACAGTGCTGTCGCGTTGAGCTCAGACTGGGGCAAGAGCGGCGAAACTGCCGTGCTTACGCAATGGCAACGTTGTCCCAACGGTGTAGGGGCACGACATGTCGTGCCCCTACACCGTTGCGTAGGAACTGTCGTGCCCCTACCGTGGTTGACAGTGCGGACAGCGGCGATCTGGTCCTGGCATTCGATTCCAGTGCGGCATTATTGGCTTGCGGACCGCCCCTACCGCGTACGGCCTACGCGTTTTCCTTCTTCCAGTCCTCGATTACCTGCTCGAGTTCTGTGAAGGCGTTGTCCACGGCCTCTTCCGCCGTCAACTGGTCTTCCTGGAAGTGCGGCCGGATGTGGGTGTTGAGTGCGCCGGTGAACTTGGAATAGGCCGGATGCGGCCAGAACGGCGTGGCGTACGCCGCGCTGCGCGCAAACGACAACTGGTTCGCCGGATGGGGATTGTCTGCCGGCGGGCCGAACGCGTGCTGCGACGGGATGTGCACCGGAATGGCATGCCCCTCGCGCCCTTGCCACTCCTGGTGCGTGGGCTGCGCGTACCACACCACCAGGACTTCGGCATCCGGATTCGTGCTGCTCTCCAGCACGAAGTGCTCCTGCTGGCCCATGAACGCGCCGCGGGTGCGCCCGCCGCCAATTTCCAGGTACGGCGGCTCGATAGAGTCAAACGCGAATTGCGCCTGATCCCGGGTGGGCACGATGCCCCAGGTGCCGAAAATCACCTGGCTGAGCTGCTGGTTGCCAAAGGCGTTGATGGCAAAACCGCTCAGGTCGACGTTCTCGTTATTCGGACCCGGCGCCGCTTGCCGCTTGGCCCAGGCGTCTTTGATCATGCGCACCATGTGCAGCACGATCTCCCGGTCCGCGGCCAGTTCGCCGTCAGCGTCCAACATGCCGCCGTAGACAAACGGCATGTACTGCGGGATGTACGAGCTGGTGCTGATGCCCCACGAGGTGGTTGTTTCCTGACCTTGGTTCAGGTGGGCCGTCAGGACCTCGGCATCCTCCATGATCTGCTCCCACGTCGTGTCGTCCGTGGGTGGGTTCAGTCCGGCGGCATCGAAGTGGTCGCGGTTGTAGAAGATGCTCGTGGTGTTCAGGCCGTAGGGCACGCCGAGCAGCTTGCCCTGCCAGGTGTTGCCGGAAATGACCGGCTCGACGATGTCGTTGATGTCCAGGCCGTGCGCCGCCAGGATGGGACGGTGGTCGCGCACGATGTCGGCGACCTGGTGCGGCGCGACGCCCCACCAGCATACGTCCGGCGGCGTGCCCGCGGCCAGGAGCGCCGGCAATTCGCCCGGCGGATAGCCCAGCTTCCAGTCGATGAGGACGTCCGGATGCTCCTCGTGGAAGAGCGCCAGGGTGTCCTCCGTCTTCTGGATCGTGTCTTCGCGCTGGCTGATGAGCAACGCCACCACGGGGACGTGCTCCATGGCTTCCGGCTGCGCGGCCTCTTCCTGTGGGGCCTCCTCGGCTTGCTCCATGGGCGCACCCGCTGTCTGCACCTGGCCGCAGGCCGCCAAGAACAGCCCGGCCGCGCCGGCCGCTGCCGCGCCCCCCAGCAAACGTCGTCGTGTAACACGCTGCGTGCTCTGCATGGTTGCCCTCCCTGTGCCTATCTATTTCGACCGTGGGAGTGGCGCGCGGGCGATACGCTGGCATGTATACCCGCTTGCCCCTGTCCACTCTTGCCATGAGTGTACTTGCCCAAAATGCACATTGTCAACGCGGTTTTTCAGAACAGAGGAACCGGATAGGCCCAACGCGCGTTGGGTGCAGACATCCGCGCCCCCAGCGTGGGCCGAGAAAACACGCCAAGCCGGGCAGGGACAAATTGTAGCATCCCGTTCGTGGTGAGCCTGTCGAACCACGGACGAGACAAGAAGAGAATAGCGTCCCGTTCGTGGTGAGCCCGTCGAACCATGAATGAGACAAGAATAGCATAGCGTCCCGTTCGTGGTGAGCCTGTCGAACCATGGACGGGACGCGGGGCGTAAGGCAGGGGAAGTTTGCACAGGCGCCGCGATAGCAGCGCCAGATCACTCGAGGGGAGAAGCAATGCGGTGGAGGAAGGAAAAAGCGCCGCCGCGCTGACCGGACGCGTGCTCACGATCTAGCGTGAGAGAATGTCCGCAAACTAGCCGCGCCGCATGGCCAGGATTCGCTGCATGTTGCCACCCATGATGAGCGCGCGCTGCTCGTCTGTCAGCCGCGCGGCCCGCACTTTGCCGATACCGGCGGTATACGACGTATCGCAGCCAAACAGCACCCGTTCAGCGCCCACCACGCGCACGGCCATCTGGACCATGCCGCTATCGAACACGCTGCCGCTGGTGTCCAGGTAGACGTTTGGCGCGGCGCGGGCGGCTTTCACGGTCCACTCCCAGTCGCCGCCGCCGCCGATGTGGGCGCAGATCAGCACGGCCTCAGGGTAGCGCGCGGCGAGGGCGGCCAGGTCACCGCTATCCGAGATGTTGGGTTGGCCGGGCACCGGCCGGTGCTGATGCCCGGCATGGTACAGAATCGGCACGCCTAGCTCGATCGCCAACTCGACGATTGGGTAGAGCACTGGATCGGTGGCTTTGTATTCGTTGTAGAGTTTGATGCCCATGAAATCGTGGTCTGTCACGTAGCGCCGGATTTCCTGCAGCGCCTCACGGGTATAGCCGGGATTCACGTAACAGTAGCCGCGCACTGTCCCGGGATGCTGCCGGGTCACTGCCGCCAGTTGGCGGTTGCACTCGCGAAAACCTTCGAGCGGCGCGGGCAGCGCGGTGGTCAGGATCGAGGCGCAACTCACGTCGATGCCCACGCGCGCCGCGGCCGCCAGCACGGCGGCGTCGCTCTTGCCCCAAATGCGGGTGACGCCGGTATGCGCGCCGGTCAAGTGGGCGTGGCAGTCAATGACCATGGGCAAAACCTCTAGCGTCTGTCATCGCGTGTCAACTCATAGCGCCGGCGATGTCGGTTGTTCCGTCGGAAAAGACGTCCGTGCTGCGCCTCGCGTGTTGCATCTGGGGAATGCGTGTCCAAGGCGGCCAACAACTCAGCCGCTTCCGGCCAGCAGACGCTCCGCATTCCGCCAGCGAATGTCCTCTTGCGCCTCGGCGGGCACGTCCAACACTTCCAGCTTGAAGAGCGGCACGTCCACCGACGTAAACGGCATGCCGCTGCCAAAGATAAGCCGTTCGGGGCCAAGCCACGCCAGGAGCGTCGGCAGTTCTTCGCGGACGAAGACCGTGAGCCGCGCTATATCCAGGCCGTAATCGGCCTGGACGCCGCCCTTTTCACCGAGCGCCGTGGACGAAAAACCCAGGCCGGAGTGAAACACGAAGCGAGAATCCGGAAATGCCCGCGCCAGTTCCGCCATGTCCTCCACCGGCACGATGCCGGGTTGGGTTAGCAGCCAGGACCGCTCGCGGTCGTCTTCCACCCAGTGCGGCACGGAAATCACCATGCCGCGGGCGCTGGCAGCCGCCACCAACTCGCGGCACGCGGCATCAGCCAACGCATAGCGGTGATAGGGCGGAAACAGCCGTACGCCCCGGCAACCGAACTCCTCCTGGCAGACCGCGAGGTCGTGTTCCCAGTCCGCATACGTTGGGTTGATCACGGCAAACGGCGTCAGGCGGTCACGGTGGTGGCGCACCTCAGCGTGGAGTTCCTCGTTGCCGGCGTGGGTATTGCGGTAGAGAATTGCGCTGGCGGACGCCACCCACGCCTGGTCGATGCCGTGCTCATCCATGGCGCGCAGGAGGCCGTCCGTCGACCGCCACGGCAGCGGACGAAACCCCCAATGACCGATGTATGTGTGCGTGTCAATCAGCATAGTTGCCGCTAGAGCGAACGCGAAACACCGGCCTGGACTGCCAGGCCGCGCAACTGAACATAACGTTGTACCTAGTCCGTGAACTCGACGATAGCCGGCGCAATGCTCTATTTTGCGCCGGAGCGCCTTCTCAACCACAGAGTAAGTATACTCCTTTCTTGCGGCCCCTACACGCGATTGCCGAGGGGGAGGCAGTTGCAGTCATGTATGCTGGTATGCTCGCCCTTGTCGAGTAGGCGGAGTGGATTTTGGCGCGCCTCAGGGACGTGGGCCGAGTCCCCCCTTATCGCGTCCCCGGGGCTTAGCTGCTTGGGCATAGGCGTAGCGCTGCTCGGTGCGCCAAAGGGTAATCTTGTTAGCTCCTCCAAAAGAGCGGCTAACGTAGGGTTGGCAAGCCGTACCGTCTACTGCTCTCGATGGATTACGCGCCGCCGAATGAGACCACTCGAATCCCCATGCTGTTAGAATGGCAGGAGACCACGTTTGAGAGGTGTTGGTGAGGCAAACGATCGGAGAGAGTGAACAGTTAGCACGCCCAAAGTACTCGTCATAGTTCCAGCCTACAACGAAGCCGGCGCGATAGGGTCGGTCGTGGCAGACGTGCGGCGCGAGCTTGCGACAGCGGACGTGCTCGTAATTGATGACGGGTCTCGGGACGCGACCGCAGAACGCGCGGAAGCAGCAGGGGCAATAGTGCTCGCGCTCCCCTGCAATCTTGGGATCGGGGGCGCGGTGCAGAGCGGCTATAAGTTCGCGGTGCGGCAAGGGTACGACGTCGTTGGCCGGGTAGATGGCGACGGGCAGCATCGGTCCGAAGACCTGGCACTGCTGATCGAGAAGGTAACGGCCGGAGAAGCCGAGCTCGCAATCGGGTCCCGGTACATGGATGATCGCGGCTACAGCGGCGCTTTTTCCCGGCGCCTTGGTGTTGCGCTGTTTTCCGGCATGCTTACCTTCCTGCTGCGCCAACGCATCACCGACGCCACGTCCGGATTGCGGGCGGTTAGTCGTGAGCTTGCAGCGCACTATGCCGCCGATTCCCCGACGGACTATCCAGAGATTGAGGGCACCATAAGCGCGGGGCGCGCGGGCTACCGCGTGGGAGAATATCCGGCCACGATGCTGCCGCGCCAAGCCGGTCAATCGAGCATTACGCCAATCCGTTCAGTCTACTATGTGGCAAAGGTCTTGCTTGCTGTCGCCGCGTCATACGTAAGACCTAGCATATCGAGGAAAGAAGAGCATGATTGACCGCACGATCATCGTTTCAGTAGCTGGATCTTTGATGCTCTTGATCCTGGTTTTGGACCTCGTTCGCCGCCGGCGCCTGCGCGAACAGTATGCGCTTGCCTGGCTGGCAAGCGGTGTCATCCTGTTCATTCTCTCCTCTTCTCGTCCGCTGCTAGCGTTTGTGGCGCAGCTACTGGGCATCCACTATCCGCCGTCTGCCCTCTTTCTTATCGGCTTCTTCTTGTTCCTCCTTGTGCTCTTGCACTTTTCTGCCATAATCTCACGCCAAGCAAATGAGATTAAGGACCTGGTGCAGGAGGTGGCTCTATTGCAGTGGCGGGTTAGCCGGTGTGAGAGGAAGATGGATGACCCGGAACGCGCCGACCGGCGGAATCGAGGCTGAGGGCGCAATCGATAGGCCTGTGGCCTGGATTGTCCTCGTCAACTGGAACAGCCGTGACGACTTGCAGGAGTGCCTGACCACTCTGCGGTGTCAGACCCGCCCCGCAGCCCAAGTGCTGGTCGTCGATAACGCCTCCAGCGACGGCTCCGTCGCCATGGTCCGGCACGAGTTTCCGGAGGTGCGCGTGCTGCCGCAGCGAAGCAACCTGGGCTTTGCCGCCGCGAACAATGTTGCGTTGCGCTTGGCCGCAGAACACGGGGTAGACTATGTGGCGCTGCTCAACCCGGACACTACGGTGGCGCCAAACTGGCTGGAGGAGCTTGTCGCCGCGGCCGAGTCCGATGCGCGGATCGCCGTGTGTCAGGCCAAGATCTTGCTCTATGATGCGCCTGACCGCCTCAATACGGATGGCAACGTCGTTCACTATTTGGGATTTGGCTACTGTGGAAACTATGGCATGCAAGATACCGACTCTACCCGGTGCGCCAGAGATATAGGATTCGCGAGCGGCGCGGCAATGCTCATTCGCGTGAGCGCGTGCGCACGGATAGGCGTGCTGGATGAGACGATTGGCTTTTATAGCGAAGACCTGGAGTACTCGCTGCGGGCGCGGCTCGCGGGGCTTCGCGTCGTCATCGCTCCGTCCGCGCGGGTCTGGCACAAGTACCGATTTCTGGGCCGGACGGGCAAACGCAAGTTCTACTTTCTCGAGCGCAACCGTTGGATTATTCTCTTGAGCCACTACCGAGCGCGCACTCTCTTGATACTCTCTCCCGCGCTTCTGGCCCTTGAAGTGGGGCTACTGGTGTTCGCTTGGCGCGACGGCTGGTTGCGCAGCAAGTTGGCTGCTTACCGCGACGTCTGGCGAGCGCGGGGCCGGGTGCGTGCCTTGCGCGAACGTGTGCAAGCCCTACGCCGCCTGGACGACCGGAGACTGTTGGCCGCAATGTGCGGTACGCTAGTAGTGCCGGATGTTCGTAGCGCCCTGTTAGACCAGATCGGAAACCCAGTCCTGAACTGGTATTTTCGGGTTGTGCAGGGGAGGGTATAGCGCATGTGGAGCTCTGAACGAACCAATCCTGAACGCCAGGACACACAGCCCTTCACCTTGCAGACTAGCACCGAGTAACCGGTACTTTCGCGACACGTTGGCGGGCCTCGACGTCGCCGACATAGGATGCGGACCTGGCCTGGGCTCCGCCATCTTGGCGGAACGGGCGCGACGCGTCTGCGGCGTGGATCGTTCAGCGGCGGCCCTGTCGTGGGCGAACGAACACTTCACTTGCGCCAACCTCCGGTTCCACCGCGCTGACGTGTGGAAACTCTACGAGGAGGGAATGCGCTTTCAGGCAATTGTCATGTCACATTTCCTGGAGCACGTAGAAGACCAGATCGGTCTCATTCGCACGATGAAGCAGATGCTAGCTCCCCCCGGCATCCTGTGCATCGCTACGCCAAATCGTCTCTCTTCTTTGATGGAGAATCCATACCACTACCATGAATGCACCCACGCCGAATTGGAAGAAATGTTGCAGAGCGAGTTCCCGCGCGTGGAAATGTACTCCCTCATGCTAAGCGCGCAATTTCAGGAATATCGGATGCTCCGGCGGCAGATGGTGCGGCGTCTGTATGCGCTCGACCCGCTGAAGCTGCGCAATCGCATACCGAGACGAGTGCACCAAGTGCTCTTCGATCTGGCTGCGCTCATTGGCAACCGCCTTATCGCGCGAGCCGCCGATCGTCAGGAATACCACCTGACGTTGGACGACTTCGACATAGTGGAAGGCAGCCATGCGGCAGCACTGAACGTATTGGCGATAGCGCAACTTCGCGCCTGAGGAATTTACTGCTCATGCGTCGAGACCGCAGCAATTGCGGGGGTCAGAGTGACGGCGCAGGACGAACTGCATCTGCGGAATGGGCCGTGACTTCTTGAACCGAGATAGAAGCCCGGACTCCGCCTGCGCCCTATCAGTTCTAGAGAATGCCACCAAGTGGACACAGCTCGATTTGTTGAAAGTCTGAATACACTACTGCGCGATGAGCGTAGACGCTGGGCTGCGCTCTTGTGGGTGGCGGCAGTAATCTTGTCGTCGGCATTTGTAGTCTTGGTCGCGCAACCGGCGGTCAGCGAAACGGACGGGCCTCTCTTCCACGGGCTGGCGCTGGGCTTGGCGCAAGACTTTCGGCTGGACTCCGGCGGCTATCCCTATCCGCTCTACATCATCTTTCTCGCGGCGATCTATGTGCTGGGAGGCGACTTTCAAGCGGTATTTCTGGTTCAAGGTCTGCTCTTCGGGCTGACCGTAAGCCTGAGTTACTGGCTGGCGCAACGGCTCGCCGGCCATGGGGCCGGCATCTGCGCGGCGCTCCTCGTGATGTTTGACGTGTCGCTGCTTGGCAACGTTGGCCTGATACTCACGGAGAATCTGCAGGCGCCTCTGCTCATGCTGGCGTTCATCGTCTCACTTTTCGCGTTGGAGCGAAGGCAGTTGCGCTATGACGTTGGGGCCGGAGTCGCTTGGGGATTGCTCACCTTGGTAAAGCCCGCAACAATCTTCTGGCCGTTGGCTCTGTTGCCGGTCTACATTTTGGCGCGGCACGAGCGTGGTTGGGTTCTGAAGTGGCTTGTCTTATTGCCGGCCTTCATTCTCGTGCTCTCACCTTGGCTGGTACGGAACCAACTCACGGAGAACGCCCCCACAATCGGACAGCCATTTTCGCCGCTGTTGATCCATGTAGTCGACGAGGGCGAGCTAAAGCATGACCTTCGCAACCTTGTGCCGAAGATCGATCGGGCTATTGCGGAGGCGGAGGCGGCGGGAAAGGAGCTAGGGACACTGCAGTTCGAGCTGAACACGCTGCGCTTGCTATGGGAACGCATCGAGCGCTCGCCAACGGCGTATACGGACTATGTATGGGAGAAGTTCTCAAGTTTCTGGACTGTGCCCGCTAACGACTGGCCGTATTCGGCGAACAACAGCTCGTTTCCGCATGGCTTTCGATCCGCCCCGGGGCAAGCCCAATATGAGAGGCTCTATGCGCTGCTCGCGCTTGCGGGCTTGTTCTCTCTCTTGCTCATCATGCGGCGCAGCCCGCGCACCGCCTTGTTCTTCGCCATGTTTGTGCTCTACTACGGCTTGTTCTATACGATGACGCTCTACATTCCCCGCTATAGCGGCCCGGCGATGCCGCTTGTGCTAGTTGGAGGTGCTGTGCTTCCCGGCCTGTTGGCGGCGGCGCTCAGGGAGAAAGATCACGCTTGGCGGCTGCCCGGGAATCTGCTGCTGGCGGCGCTGGTAATGGCTTTGCCTGTGGCACTTGCATACCAGATTTTCCTGCAAGGCCCCGCCTTTCTCAAGCAGGGCTCTTTCGAAACCGACCAGGCGGCGGCAGCCTGGCGCTATGAAGCGGTGGTGGGGGAAGGCGTTGCGCCGCTGGAAGTAGATCCGTACCGCGCGCGAGACGGCTTTCGCTCCGCGCTCTTGGAAATCAAGAGAACAGAGCGGGGACGAGAAACACGCATCATTCAAGACGCGCCCGTTTGGTTTGGCACGACCTATAGGCTCAAGTTCTCGTACAGATTCGCCAGCGAAACGCCGCTGCCGGCCCACTTGTACGTGGAGATTCTGGAGTGGGACCTCCATCAGGATGGCTGGCGTCGGACTGCAAAGGTCTTCCAGCCAATGGTCTCCGGCACGTGGATGGAGCAAGAGTATGAGTTTGCGGTTAGCGGCTCCGGCCGCGCCGTCTCCATCATATTCGGACTCCTCAATGAGCCCGGCAAGGCGTACATTGACCACGTGCGCCTGGAACTAGCCGCATCGCCCTGGGAGAGAATAACCCGGCCCTACTTGCTGGCGGATCCGGGAGGTCTGCCCCAGCAGGACTTCTTGCCCCTGCGAGAGTGGGTAGAGACACAACCGGAAGCGGACCGGGCGGCGTTGCTCGATGACGTGGACGCGGCGCAGGCCGGCGGCTGGCGCGGGGGTGAAGGCAGGCTTGCGAGAGTCGCGATCGGGGCCGGCGCAGTTGTCGTGGCGCTGTGGGCGGCGCTTGGGTTGGCCTTCGTGCGGCTGCGCGTGCTGGAACGCATCGCACAAAGCCGGCTCTTAGACGCCCTAAAGGTGGGCGCGATGGCACTGGCTGTGCTCGCGCAGGCGGCAACCTGCTACTTGGTGCTCTTTAGCAATCCGACCTGAGCCGCAGGCAGCCAGGCTTGCCGGCCGCCTGCAAACGCAATGCTACAAATGCCGCACTGCGAATACTGGGGCTGAGCTTGGCAATGCTCGCCTACGGCCTATCGGTGACCCGCCAGGGACTCGAACCCCGAACCCACTGATTAAGAGTCAGTTGCTCTGCCAATTGAGCTAGCGGGCCGTGAGGGCGCTGGTGATGCCCATGCCTCGCCTGCATTGTAGCACTGGCCCGCGCCGACAAACAAGACGGCCCAGTCCCGGAGCCAGTAGGTGTCGGCTCGTTGTCTTGCCAGGCGGCGTGCATGTCATGCTGAGCGCAGCCACGTCGCGAGAGTGCATTAATAAAGAAGGTAAATGCTGGGGTCGAAGGGAGTACTGCGATGGGCGCATCGTCGACCACTCCTGAAAGCGCTGAGCAATTCGCGGAAAGACCCGGCGCTCACCGCATGGCAGTGCGGTTTGGCGCGCCGAGTGTATGCCTGTCATTCGTAGGCTGTAAAAGGCGGGGGGACGGTGGGGGGGGAGTGAAGTAGAAGCGCGAAAGGTGCACCAAATGTCATTCCGAACGGAGCGCAGCGCAGTGAGGAATCTAAGGAGCCGCGCCAAGTGGGCGGCACGTTGCGCGGGCGCTAGATTCCTCGCAGGGCTCGGAATGACAAAAGACAGGGAACGCACATCCATGCCACGCCGAACGCAGCACGCGCCCACGCCAAACCGAACGCTACACGCGCCTACGCCAAACCGAACGCTGCACCTTCTATGTCATTCCGTAAAAGAGCGCAGCGGAGAGTCGCTCAGGGTGGGGCACCTAGGGCAGGGAGCTGATGGGAATCGGTTGAGACGTGGACTCTAGATTCCTCGCTGCGCTCGGAATGACAATCGATACACCCCTCGCGCTTCCCCTTTACTCCCCCCACCGTCTCCCCGCCTTTTACAACATACAAATGGCACCGAGCTTCGCTCGCAATGACATACAGCCGGGCTTGGCATGGCACGGCTGCGACAGGCATGGACATGGCTGTAGCGGGCATGACATGGTTGCGATGGGAATAACGTTGTTGCGAAGGACCTGGGCATGGCGTGAACGGCGCCTGCCTTGACACCAAGCCCTGGTCTTCTGATCCCGAACTGTCCCGATCCGCCCGGCGGTTGCGCCAACTCCTTGACCTTGCGCAGGGCGCTCAGTATAATGGCGTTATCACCTCTTAGCAGCGTGTGTTAAATTCGTGCGCGCTAGTAGTGTGAAGTGTTGTTTTGTATATTCCGATTAATCGGGAGGATTGTTACGGATGGCCACTGCGACAAGTGTCCAGATTACCCCGCTGGGTGATCGTGTGGTTGTGAAGGCCCTAGAGCAGGAAGAGAAGACCCGCAGCGGGATCGTGCTTCCTGACACCGCCAAAGAGAAGCCCCAAGAGGGTGAGGTGGTAGCCGTGGGCGAAGGCCGCACGCTTGACAACGGCGAGAAAGTAGCAGTGTCGGTGGCGCCGGGCCAGCGCATTCTCTTTGCCAAATATGCCGGCACCGAAGTGAAACTGGGTGAGGACGAACTCTTGATCCTCAGCGAAAAAGACGTGCTGGCGATTATGGAGTAACCGGCGCTTGCGCCTGCCTGTGCGCGTATGCGCGGCGCGGCCTTGCCGCCGCTGCCTGCACGCACGAATGCGCAAACAAGTGAACGCAACCGATTTAGAGCGTGCCGTTGGGCACGCTCTATCGTATCGTAAGATACCGGGGCCACCGCGCACACGCTGCCACCGCCGCGCCGGCTCTCCGGCCTTGACCTTTCCGCCCCTTGCGGCGCAGCGGCCTTCTTGTGTATCGTACAGAGGTGGCTCTGTGCGAGGACGGAAACCTAAACGCCAACTGTCGTTTTCAGCGGCCAGTTGTCGTATTCAGTGAATGTCGCAGACGCCGGTTCGCCCAACCAAAACCACGTTATCTCCGGCACACAGAGCGGCTCGTTTGCCGGCGCGCAAGACCGTGACCGGTGACAGCGGCCGCGACAATAATACCTACGCAAGGATTGGGGAGACAACGAGCAATGCCAAAACAACGCTTGCTATTGGAACCGGAAGCCAAAGAAGCCTTCAAGCGCGGTTTTGACACCATGGCCGACGTGCTGAAGGTTACCCTGGGTCCCAAAGCCCGGACCGTAGCCATCGAGAGCATGTCCCAGCGCACGGTGCCGCCGGAAATCATGAATGACGGCGCCACCATCGCCCGCCGCATCGTGGAATTGCCGGACCGCTTCGAGAACATGGGCGCCATGCTCATCCGCCACCTGGCGTGGCACGTGGGCGAACAGGCCGGCGACGGCACCACCACCACCGCCGTCATTGCGCAGTCCATCCTGGGCCAGGCCTACAAGGCCATGGCCGTCGGCTACAATCCCATGTCGCTGCGCCGGGGCATCGAGCGCGCGGCTGGTGTGATGCTGGCTGAGATCGAGAAACTCACCCAGACCCTGGAGACCCGCGAGGAAATCAAGCGGCTGGCCACGGTCGTTTGCCTGGATGAATACATGGGCTCCCTGATTGCCGAGATCGTGGAGACCCTGGGGCGGGACGCCATCATCGTGGTGGAAGAGTCCCGCAGCCGCACGCGGGTAGACCGCGAATACGTGGAAGGCATGCAGTGGGACAAAGGCTACCTATCGCCGTATTTCGTCACAAATCCCGACCGCATGGACTGCACCATCGAATCGCCGTTCATCTTGGTCACCGACCGGCAACTCAAGCGGGCGGACGAGGTGGTCCCGGCTTTGGAAGCCGTGAAGGCCGTGGGCGGCAAGAGCCTGGTGGTCTTTGCCAATACCGTAGAAGGTGAAGCTCTGGCCGCGCTGGTGGTGAATAAGCAAGAAGGGGACATCCAGACCCTGGCCATCAAGGCCCCCGGCGCCGGCAACCGCATGGTGCACATTCTCGAAGACATCGCCATCATGACCGGCGGCACGTTCGTTTCCGACGATGCCGGCGACCTCACGGAAGACGTAACCGCGGCGGACTTAGGACGCGCCAGACGGGTCTGGGCCAACCGCGACTTCTTCACCATCGTCGGCGGCATGGGCAGCGAGGTCGCTATCCGCCGGCGCATTCAAGAGGTCAAGAAGCTCCTGCCCGACGAGAAGCAAGAGTTCGAGCGCAACAAGATGCGCGAGCGCATCGGCAAGCTCAGCGGCGGCATCGCCATCCTCAAGGTCGGCGCCTTTACCGAAGCGGAAATGAAAGAGAAGAAACTGCGGGCCGACGACGCCATGCTGGCCGTGCGCGCCGCCCTGGAAGAGGGCGTGGTGCCGGGCGGCGGCATCGCCTACATCCACGCCGCCAAAGCCCTGCGCAAGCTCAAGGCCACCGACGAAGAGGAAGCCTACGGCATCAGAATGATGGCCGAAGCGGCGGAAGCCCCCCTGCGCCAGATTCTCCTGAACGGCGGCTATGACCCCGAGGCCATCATCGCCGACATCTACCGCCGACGATATCCCACCGGCTTCGACGTGCAGAACGGCAAATTCGTCAATATGCTGCGGGAAGGCATCGTGGATCCCATCAAGGTCGTGCGCTCGTCCCTCACGAAGGGCGTCAGCGGCGGCGTTATGGGCATGACCACCGAAGCCCTGATCTCCCCGGGCAAGTACGACATGAATGTGAATCCGTAACGATGCCGGCGCCGCGGGTGCGGCCGCGGCATGGCAGACGCGCCGTTTGCGCTTGTGTGATTCAGCTTCGACGCCTTGAGAGCGTAGACGCGTACACCTTTGACCTGGCTCTGCTACCGATTACCGCAGACGCCGCACAGAGATTCGTCCGGGCGGAGATTCTCCCGTCCCGGCGTTTGCCATGGATAGCGCGCCGCCCCGCACACCCGGCATTTGGCGCGTTGCCGGCAGTGCGTTTGATGCATGGCTCCGGCATCGAACCGGACGCAGCGGGCACACGAGTCCGGGAATCGCCCCCGGCGCCGTCTCCGCTTGGCGGGCGAGGCACGCGCGCTGCCGGGGTCTTCGCGCCGGTATGTTTGCGCGTCACGCGCCCGTCGGGCGGCAGTTTCCCCTAGGGAGGCGCAACCAAATGTCCACCCACGTTGCCGAACGAATCGTGATCAGCCGGGTGTGGCTGGCCGGCTTAATCGCATTTGTCTTCTCCGTTGTTGCGAACATCCTCGTGCGCGCCGTCGTGGTGGCCGTCTTCCCCATATCGCCGCTCTTTCAGGCCCTGGAATCGGCGCAGCCGGTCATCTTCCTGACGTTCGTCGGCGTGCTTGGCGCAACCATAGTCTTCGCGGTCCTGACCCGGCTGACGCAACACGCCGTCGTCGTCTTCCGGTTGCTCTCTGCCGTACTCCTCTTGCTGTCCTTCGTGCCGAACATTCTGATGCTCACCACCAACGGACCCGGCGCTACCGTCCCCGCCGTCGCCAGCCTCATGGTCATGCACGTCATCACCGCCGTGCTCACCGTCGGCCTCCTCACCACCTGGCCCCGGGTGAGACTCTAAACCGACGCGTTCCTGCACCCCTTCCTGCAGAATTTGCGGGCTATTCTGTTCCGCCCATCGGCTCCGAGTGTATACTAGGCACGTATCGGCCTAGTATTGTAGGACTTGCTTCGCGCAGGGAACGGATATACGAAAGTGACAGTTCACGAGAGCACCGTCAACTTCGATAAGTTGATAGCTGACTTGGCAGGAATGTATCCGGACAGCCAGCCAGAAGAAGTGGTATTGACTGAACTAGTAGCGAATAGCTTGGATGCCCATGCTTCACGTATTGCTATTGCGTATGAGCCTGAAGCCCGAACACTAGTGGTAGAAGACAACGGTAACGGTATGACCAGGTCCCAATTCAGGGAATACCACAATTTGGCTGCCGAAACTAAGACACGGGGAACCACTATTGGGTTTGCTGGAGTGGGAGCCAAGATCAGTTTCAATAGAGCAGATCGTGTTATCACTGAGACCCGCAGCGCCCGCTTTTCTGGTGCATCAGACTGGTATTTTGCAGCCAAGA
>JAJEAH010000045.1 GCA_022824225.1 Chloroflexota bacterium | reverse complement strand
AGCTTGTCGAAGCGCAGGGCCGCCCGACCGCGCGCCGGCAGACCCCGTCCGTTCGCGCTGAGCTTGTCGAAGCGCAGGGCCGCCCGACCGCGCGCCGGCAGGCCCCCACCGTTCGCGCTGAGCTTGTCGCAGCGCCGTTCCGCCCGACCGCGCGCCGGCAGACCCCCACCGTTCGCGCTGAGCCTGTCGAAGCGCCGTTCCGCCCGACCGCCCGTTGGCAGACCCCCACCGTTCGTGCTGAGCTTGGCGCAGCGCCGTTCCGCCCGACCGCCCGTTGGCAGGCCCCGTCCGTTCGCGCTGAGCTTGTCGAAGCGCCGTTCCTCACGGCCACGCGAAGGCCGGCTGCGGACTGGATTCCGGCTTTCGCCGGAATGACGGATGGTGCGGACTGGATTCCGGTTTTCACCGGAATGACGGGTGGTGAGGACTGGATTCCGGCTTTCACCGGAATGACGGGTGGGTCGGCCCGGTATGCGGTTTTCATTGGGCTGGCGGATGGTTGGGTTCGGTTTGCGGTTTTCATTGGGGTGACGGGTGGTGCGGGCTGGTTTCCGGTTTGCACCGGAATGACGGATGCCGAGGACTGGATTCCGGTTTTCACCGGAATGACGGACAGTGCGGAGCGGCCGGTGTGATTGCTTCGTCTGTGCGTGGCCGGTGTGTTTGGTTCAACTTCGTGCGGCCGGTGTGTTTGCTGGATCGTCATGCGGGCTTTTGCGGATGTCGTTGCGAGGCGGATGTCGTTGCGAGGCGGCTGTCGTTGCGAGCCGGTTGTCACTCCGAGGCGCCTTTCATTCCTACTCTCGCACTTGTCATTCCTACTTTCGCACTTGTCATTCCTGCTTTCGCACTTGTCATTCCGAGTGGAGCGAGGAATCCAGGGCGTTCGTCTATTCTACCCGATTCGCCCGCTCGTTAGATTCCTCACTGCGCTCCGCTGCGTTCGGAATGACATTCTAGCGGTCTGCGCTGCGTTCGGAATGACAGTTTTGGGATTTCGCGCTGCGTTCGGAATGACAGTTTTGGGATTTCGCGCCTCTCATTCCTGCTTTCGCGCTTATCATTCCTACTCTCACGCTTGTCATTCCGAGTGGAGCGAGGAATCTAGGGTGTCCGTCTATTCTACTCGATTCGCCTGCCGCGTTAGATTCCTCACTGCGCTCCGCTGCGTTCGGAATGACATTCTAGCGGTCTGCGCTGCGTTCGGAATGACAGTTTTGGGATTTCGCGCTCCGTTTGGGATGACAGTTTTGGGATTTCGGGCCTCTCATTTCTACTTTCGCGCTTGTCATTCCTACTCTCACGCTTGTCATTCCGAGTGGAGCGAGGAATCTAGGGTGTCCGTCTATTCTACTCGATTTGCCTGCCGCCTTAGATTCCTCACTGCGCTCCGCTGCGTTCGGAATGACATTTTGGCAGTCTGCGCTGCGTTCGGAATGACATTTTGGCGGTCTGTGCTGCGTTCGGAATGACAGTTCCCAAAACTCGCGCTTCGTTCGGAATGACATATCGGCGATTGGCGTTTAGGTTGGGATCGTGTTCGGTTGGGATCGTGTTGCGTGTGTGCGGTTGGCGTTTTGTTGGGTGTGATTTGGGTATGTACACGGTGATTGATATTCATTGGCGGCGACGGTGGTGGAGCCGGCGGGCCGGCCGGGGGAGGCGATAGAGGCGGGGGAAAGGGCGGCCCCGCTACGCCAGTGCGGGATAGAGGAGTTCATCGAAGGCAACCGCCCGGTTATTGTTGTCTATGCTGAGGCGCACGGCCTCGGCTATGGCGGTGCCGACAACGGCTTGCTGGGGCAGGGGCCGCGATTTGGCGAATTCGGCGAGCAGGCCGCGCCGCGCTTGCAGCGCGTGCGCCGCGTCCATGCCCTCGGTCTCCCGCAGTATCCGGCGCGCGTCGTGCACGCCTTGCATCACGCTATCGTAGCCGTAGCCCACGTATTCGGCGCCCTCGCCGTCCCATGGCTCATACTGCTTGAAGAAATTGGGATTGAAATGCTCGAAGCCTCTATCTTGCGTGACGAAGTGCAGCTTGCGGTCCTTGTGGTCGGCCCAGTATTCGCCCTGGGTGCCGGAAAGCTGCAATCCCTGGTTGGTGAGCGCGCTGTTCGCTTCCGCGCACACCCATGAGGTCTGCACCCAAAGCACCGAACCGTCCGTCCATTCTATCACACCCTGCACCGCGTCGTATGCGTTTTGGCCCTGTGTGGGCAGAAACTTCTTCTGGCCGTAGCCCCAGACGCGCTTGGGCTTGAGGCCGGTAATGAAGTAGTAGGCGTCGGCGTAGTGCACGCCGATGTATTCGAAAGGAGAGCTTTCTTCGGCCCACCGGGAAAAGATGTCCAGCGGCATCTCGCGCCGTTCTTCGATCCAGGCGTGGCCGTGGAGCATTTCACCCAGATGGCCCTGCCGGTAATACCGTTGGGCGGCGCGGACGGCACGGTCGTGGCGCTTGTGGTAGTCGGTATAGACGTAAACGCCCTGGTTCTCCGCGGCGGTGAGGATAGTATACACGTCTGCTACCTTGAGGCACAAGGGCTTTTGCACCACCACGTGGTGGCCGCGCTCGATTGCGGCCAGGATCATTTCGGTGTGCAGATGGTCGGGGGTGGCCACCATGACGACGCCATGGGGGTCGAGGTCGGCCAAGGCCGCCCGGTAGGAATCCGGCACGGAAGCCTCGGGGTCGCCGGTGTCCGGGTCGGGATAGCCCCGGAACGCGCGGCCAGGAAAGAGTTCGCGCACTTTGCGCAGCGTGCTGGCCCGCCGGGAGGCAATGCTGATTTCGCCCACCACGCCGCGGTCTTGCTCCTGCATGAGCGTGGGAATGATCACGTCCTGGCTGATCATGCCGCCGCCAATGAGGAGTATCGGTACGCTGCCATCCCAGGCCATTAGGTATTCACCTCAACTGCTTTCGCTGCGATTTGCACTTAAGAAATGACACCTCTTGAGTAGAAGTGTGTTGCGCGCGTCGGCCCGCTGGGTACGGGGAAAACTGCCACGGCAGGGGAAGCTGGGATGAATGCTGCCGCTTTCAACCAAGCCAAACCCGTAATACGATTGTCCCTACCGCCACGAGCACTGAAATGCCAATACTAATGTAGGCAACGAGCAGAGCGTATTTTGCGTTGGCAACGTCTTCTTTCGTTGCAAGCGCTTCCAGTCTGCCCTCGATATAGGACACGCGCGCGAGAACATCAGTCTAGGCGTTGCACGTGGTATCCCTCTGAACGTAGCGAGCCGTCGGAATCAGACACCTACTTCCCTGGCTTTCTTCAACCAATCCCAGAGGCTCGAATAGTAGTGCCCGTAGTATGACCCATCCAACTTGAACACCACACCCACGTTCGAAGAGCCAATATTGTCCGAAAGGCCAAACGACGCGCTCAGAGATTTAGGGTCGCTTATGGGTGTTTGCACCAATAGGACGTGGTCTGATAGCTCGAAAACGCCGCCAGAAGAGAACGAGGACTGCGCTTGCTCCTTTGCTGCGGCAGCAATAGCTTCCTCGAATATCACTAAGAATAGGTTCATGGCGCTGCCTTGCGCACTTCGGATATTGCGCTACACGTCATAGTGTAACCGCAGTGCTAAATCAAAATCAATTGGGCTCCAGCGCAATGGGAATCTCCCGAGGCATTCATCAGACCCATGCCTGCCGCCGCTATGGGCTTTCACTTCGAAGGAGGATGCGAGGCCGGTGTCCAGGTGTCGGTCTCTGCCAGCGATACCATTCTATTCGCTTGACAGACTCGCTTTTCTGGCACCATACTTGACATCGGTAGTACTATCGTCAATCACATTGGAGGCACAGCGATGCGAGGCAAACGCAGCAGAATGACACGCCGGAATCTGCTCAGGGGAGCCGGCGGCGGGGCGGCCATGCTGGCCTTGGCGGCCTGCGGGACCGCGACCATGATGCCGGAAGCGGGCGCGGCGCCTGCGGAAGAAGCAGCAGAGGCGGAAGAAGCGCCGCAGGCCATGGAGCCAACCGTCGTCAGCGCGCTCATGGTGCTGCAGGGCCAGAACGAGACGTGGGTAAACTCCTGGAACACCATCTTTGCCAACTTCGAAGCCAAGCACCCCGAGTACACGATGGAAGTGACCGATTCCACGTTTGGGGAAGTGACCACCAAGGCGGGCGCGGCCCTGGCGGCGGGCATCTCCTTTGACGACATCTACGGCTACTTCGGCTGGCTGGGGCCGTTCGTCGACGGCGGAGTCATCCAGCCGATCGATCCCTACCTGGCGAAGGACAGCGAAGTATCCCTGGATGACTTCTACGAATCCGGCATTCTCAGATACAAGGGCACGGCGTACAGTGTGGTGTGGCTCCTCTCCGCGCACCCCATCTGGTCCAATAATGACAAGTTCGTGGAGGCCGGCCTCAAGACCCCCGCAGAACTGGAAGCCGAGGGCAACTGGACCTGGGAAGCCGCGCTGGAAGCCGCCACCAGACTCACCCAACGCGAAGGCGACGAGATTGCGTTTGGCGGGTTGCAGATCTACCCCATGTACACGTCGTACCTTCCTTACTATGCGTGGGCGTGGGGCGCGGACCTGTGGAACGAAGGCTGTACGCAAGCCACGTTCAACGACCCGGCGTTTGCCGACGCGGTGCAGTTCTGCGTGGACCTCTTTGCCAAGCACAAGGTGATCGGCGGCAACTTCCTGGAGGGCACGCTGGGCATGTTCGAGCGCGCCACCGGCGGCGTGCGCCAGTTCGAGGAACGCATCTCGGCCAACGATCTCTTCGAAATCGGCATGGCGGGACGGCCCAAGGGCCCCAACGGCGACAGCGGCACGGTCATGACGCCGATCGGCATCTTCATCGGCGAAGGCGCCAATAACCCTGAGGGCGGCTGGGACTTCATCAAGTATACGGTGAGCGCCGACGCCCTGCCGGAGATCGCCGCCACCGGCCAGGGCCGCTTTACGGCCAACAAGAATCTGGAGCCCTTGACGTTGTATCCCTACGAGAATCCCGAAGTCTACAAGCAGATGGCGAGCGAGGGCCGTCCCGTGCCGCAACTGCTGAAGCAGGGCGACTTCAACACCGAGTGGCGTGCCACCTGGGACGCCATGGTGGAGGGCTCTCTCACCGTGGCCGAGGGCATGGTAAAGACCCAGGAGCAGGTGCAGGGCTGGATCAACGAGGGCGGCTGCCTGCGGTAGGGGCGCAGAGGCGCGTCGCATTGTTGCGATGGCGCTGCGGAACTGGGCTGCCGCCGGTAGGGGCGCCGGGCTACCGCCGGTAGGGGCGCCGGGCTGCCGCCGGTAGGAGCGCCGGGCTACCGCCGGTAGGGGCGCCGGGCTGCCGCCGGTAGGGGCGCCGGGCTACCGCCGGTAGGGGCGCCGGGCTACCGCCGGTAGGGGCGCCGGGCTACCGCCGGTAGGGGCACGATATATCGTGCCCCTACCTTTCTTTAATTGCCGTGTCCCTGATTTTCTTTGATTGTCGTGCCCATATCTTTCCTTTAATGGGGAGAGAGCGCCCGCCGGGCTTGCGATTGCGTCCGGTCTTCCTTGCGCGTGGAGGGCTGTCTGCGGCGGCGGGGCAGACCGGCGGCTATCGAGATGCGGCCGTGACTAATGTTGCCGCTTTCATTTGACCTTCCCGCCGGCGCGATACCATACTCGAAGGCGGAAGGAGCGGGGCAATGGGTTTGGAAAGCGGAGAAATCATGGGCAGCCGCACGCGCCTGACGCGCCGGACCCTACTGGGCGGCGCCGCTGGGGGCGCGGGCGCGCTGGCATTGGCGGCGTGCGGGGGCGCGGCGGCCACGCCGGAATCCGTGGCTCCGCCGCCGGCAGAGACGCCGGGCGGGGTGGAACCCCCGGCCGCGGCGCCAACCCTCGTCAGCGCGCTGATGGCGCTGCGCGGCCAAAGCGAGACGTGGCAACGGGCGTGGGACCGCATCTTCGCGAAATTCATCGCCGCGCATCCCGCCTACACGTTGGAAATCAACGATTCCACACTGGCGGGCGTCACCTCCCGGGCAGCCACGTTCATGGCGGCCGGCTTCACGTTCGATGCTATCTACGGTTCCTGGGAGTGGTTGGGGCTGTTCGTGGATGCCGGCATCATCCAGTCGCTGGATCCGCATTTGGCAAACGACGCGGAAGTGGCCCCGGCTGACTTTCATGATTTCGGCAAGCTCAAACACAAAGCCATCACGTATGGCCTGGCGTGGCAGCTCACCGCGCACCCCTTCTGGTCCAACGACGACGCGTTCCTGGCGGCCGGCCTGAAGACTCCCGCCGAGCTTGAGGACGCGGGCAACTGGACGTGGGACGCCGTGTTGGCCGCGGCCGTCAGACTCACCACGCGCGACGGCGCCGCAATTGCGTTTGGCGGTCTGCAGGTCTACCCCATGCTCACAACGCACCTGCTCTACCATGCCTGGGCGTGGGGCGCGGACCTGTGGGATGAGGGCTGCGCGCGCGCCACCTGCGACACGCCCGCGTTTGCCGCCGCGGTGCAGTACTGCGTCGATTTGTTTGCCACGCATCGCGTTATCGGCGGCGACTTTCTGCGGGGCACGCAGGGCATGGTGGAACGCACCACCGCCGGCCTGCCCCGTTTCGAGGCGGAGATTGCGGCCCGCGACCTCTTTGCCATCGGCATGGCGCCCCGGCCGCGGGGGCCAAACGGCGACCGGGCAACGGTCATGACGCCTGGCGGCATCTTCATCGGCGCAGGGGCCAAGAACGCTGAAGGCGCGTGGGCGTTTATCAAGCACACGGTAAGCGCTACGGTGTTGCCGGAGCTTACCGCGATCGGCCAGGGCCGCTTTACCGCGAATATGCATCTCCAACCACTAACCGTCTATCCGTACGAAAACGCCGCACACTACGAGCAGATGGCGCGCACCGGCCGGCCGGCGCCGCGACTGCGGCAGCAACGCGCTTTCGACGCCGCGTGGCGCGCCACCTGGGACGCCATGGTGGAAGGTTCGCTCACGGTCGCCGCGGGCGTGGCGCAACTCCAGGAGCGCGTGCAGGGCTGGATCGACACAGGCGGCTGCGTGCGCTAGACGCTCGCTGCCCCCAGGTGACCGCTGGAAGCGGGTTTTCCGTACGGGAAAGGCGCGCGAAGACGTGGTATTCCCGCTTTTCTTGCCAAACGCTGCACAGTGTGGCTACAATCCTAACAAGGCATCTACTGCGAGCTATGCATGCATGGCGGGGAGTGGCCCGATCCGGAACCGTAGCTCAACGGAATGCCAGGGGTATTCACGTGTTGTTCTCAACCCAGGAGGGGTGAACGCGATGGCAGATCTCACTCGACGGCAGTTGCTTGGCGCAACTGCCGTTGCCGGCGCCGGCGCACTCTTGGCCGCCTGCGGCGCAGCAGGAACGGCTACGGAAGAAATGGCCGAAGAAGCCGAGCCGGAAGCCAAAGAAGCGGAAGCGATGCCCGCCAAGGAGAAGACGCCCGTCGTCTTCTGGTATACCGGCATCGATCCGTGGAACTTCGATACCATGGAACTCCCCCAGCAGTTGCGCGCGGAGTTCGATGAGACGTCCGACTATGTTCTCGAGCCCATCATCAAGGGCAACGGCGGGTTTGGCGACATTCCCACCGTGGTAGCGGCCGGCACGGCGCCGGACAACTCCAAGACCCAGTCGTACATCCAGCCCCAGTGGGGTCTGCTGGAACTCGTGCGCCCGCTCGATGCCTACATCGCTGCCTCGGCCAACGTGCCATTGGACGACCTCTGGCCGGGAAAATACGAAGCCATGCAGTGGGCGGGTCAGACCTTCGGCATCAGCTATAGCATCGACGCCCGCATCATCTATCTGAACGTGGACCACTCGCTGGAAGCCGGCCTCGATCCCGAAACCCCGCCGGCCTCCCGGGATGAGATGGACGAAGCGCTGCTCAAGGTGCACAAGGTTGATGGCGATAACATCGTCAGGCTCGGCTGGGACCCCTTCCGCGGCTCCGGTGGCATCCACACGTGGATGGTCGGCTACTGGCAGCAGGGCGGCGAAATGCTCAGCCCGGACCGGACGAAGATCCAGGTCAACAACGAGCTCGCCATCAATACCGTGACCTGGCTCAAGAAGGTCCTTGACGGCCAAGGCGGATACGATAAGGTCCGCGAGTTCCACGGCACCTTCGAGAACCGCTTGCAGGAGTACGGCAGCGGCGGCAATACCTACATGTATCTGACCAACGCTACCCGTGCATCCATGGCGCCCTACGCCGAAGGCCTTAACTACGACTTTGGGCCATATCCGGCGTTGGATGCCAACACCGCTCTGCAAGCCACCTATTCCGGCGACTGGGCCTTCTGCCTGCCCAACGGCAGCCAGAATCCCGACGGCGGTTTCGCGTGGGCCGACTTCATGTACGGCGCCGACGCGAACTTGCGCTGGTCAATCGCCATGGACCGCATTCCGGTGCGCCAGAGCGTGGCTCAGAGCGCCGACTACATCGGCGACGACAAGCTGCGCAGACTGGCAATTGACGAGATGGTTGGCGCCCGCTTCGTCGTGAGTGTGCCCGGCGCGGGCGACATTCTGCCAATCACCAGCCAGAACCTGCAATCAATCATGCGCAATGAGGTCACGGTTGCCGAGGGCATGCGCAACTTCGAGGAGCAAGCCCAAACGGCGATGGACGACTTCATCGCACAGCACGGCTAAACCACCGGCACGTGGCGCGGGAAAGCGCGCCCACTCAACAAGCGCGCTTTCAACGCACATGTGATGCGTGAGATGAGAACCAGCGCGACTATGGGTCTGGAAAGCCCCGTAGTCGCGCTGGTTTGTTCTTTTTACCTCGGCCTAATAGTTCACCCATTTTGAGGTGATAAGTAGAGACAACGGTAGCGTAGGTTTGCAGCCTGCGCCGTTTTCTCGCACCGCCGGTTACGCCTACCCATCACTGCAAAACTTTTAAACTACTAGGCAGCCAAGAGCGCCGCGGCGCGCGGATGCCGGTAACGTGCTCATGCCCGCCTCGCGCCTCGATTCACGACACGCCGATTGCCGCTAGACGGTATGCTAGTAGCACGACCTCATCCGCTAGTAGAGAAAGAGGCCAAAAGATGGACTACCGCAATCTCGGTCGGGCCGGTGTCAAAGTCTCCCCGTTGTGGCTGGGCACCGCATATTTCGGCACCCGCATTCCGGAAGACTCGGCCATCGCGCTGGTGCACGCCGCCCTCGACGCGGGCCTGAACGTGGTGGATACGGCAAACGTCTATTCCCAGCCCAAGGGCTATTCCGAGGAGATCGTGGGCCGGGCTATCCACGACCGGCGCGATCGCGTGGTGTTGGCGACCAAGGTCTACAACACCATGGGCGACGGCCCGAACGATCGCGGCAACAGCCGTTACCACATCATGGAGCAGGTGCACGCCAGCCTGCGGCGGCTCAACACCGACCGTATCGACCTCTACCAACTACATCGGCCCGATCCTGACGTGCCAATCGAGGAGACTCTGTGCACGCTGGAAGACCTGCGCCGCCAGGGCAAGATTCTCTATTTCGGTACGTCAAAGTTCGCCGGCTGGCAGCTCTGCGAGGCCCTGTGGACGAGCGACCGGCTGGGGCTCGCGCCAATCGTCTCGGAGCAACCGGAGTACAGCCTGGTGGACCGGTCTATCGAGGCCGAGGTGCTGCCGCTCACCCGCAAGTACGGGATTGGGGTCGTGCCGTTCAGTCCCCTGGGAGGCGGGTGGCTGACCGGCAAGTACCGGCGCGGCGAGACCGCTCCCGCCGACTCGCGGTTCGCCGGCCGCGGCATGGACTTTGCAGGCGACGTGTACGCGCCGACCTTCGACGCGCTCGAAGGCCTGGAGGCCATGGCCGCCGCCAGAGGTGTCACCCTGAGCCAATTTGCCCTCGCCTGGCTGCTGGCGCAACCCGGTGTCACCGCGCCCATCGTCGGTCCGCGCACGCTGGCGCAACTTCAGGACAACCTGGGCGCGCTGGACGTCTCGCTAACGGAAGAAGAGTGCGCCGCCATCGACGAGATCGTGCCGCCGGCAGCGGAACTCCCCGGATGAACGCGGCGTCCGGCCCGAGAGGGCGCGGCGCGCGGCAACGGTTGCGTCAAGCTCAAGAGGGCGCCAGCTGTGGCGCCGGATGAGAATGCGGCGCGCACCGCCCAACGCATCAAGGCCATCGTGGAGCCGCAAGCGGCCGCCGGGGGCTACATGGACCACGAACCCGGCAACCCGGCCGTGCGCGTTACCCGCGAATCGGTTACGCGCGCCCTGCACGCCGCGGGCCTGGGCGCAGGGGACACCGTGCTCTTCCACAGCTCTCTGAGCAGTATGGGCACGGTAGTCGGCGGCGCGGACGCCGAGGTCGGCGGCGATGACGCCGGGGCCAGCAACGCGGATACCAGAACCGGCGGCGCGGAAACCGTAATCGACGGCTTCCTGGACGCGGTGGGGCCCACCGGGACCGTCGCCGTGCCCACACTCTGTTCGTGGCAAGCGCTCACGGAGAAACTCCGGGTGTGGCGCCTCTGGAACGTCGCGGAGACCCCCACGTACTGCGGCCTGATACCGGAAACCTTCCGCAGACGGCCCAACGCCCTGCGCAGCAACCACTATACCCACTCGGTGAGCGCCATCGGGGCGCAGGCTGGGGATCTCACCGCAGACCACGGCGTCTCCGGCCCGCGCGAATCGCCCTGGGGCCCGGGCGCGTTCGCCGCAGCCAGTCCCTGGCAACGCCTCTATGACTGGAATGCGTTCTGCTGCCTCATTGGCGTAAACTGCCAGCGGCTGACCATGGTGCACTTTGTGGAAACGCACCTGGTACACCGTGCCCTCGCGCGCGCCGCGCCCAAGCGCCGCGACGAACTGCTTGGCGAGGTCCGCGGCTGGACGCGCACCGGCATCTGGCCCGGCATCAGCACCGCCAAACGCCTGATCGCGGAAGAAATCTTTGCGGAGCGGGGCCTGCTGCGCTACGGCAAGATTGGCTCCGCACGCCTCCGGCACATGCGCATCCAACCGGTTGTCGATGAATGGATCGCGCTGGCGGAACGCGACCCGGCTTATTGGTGCTCGGATGGATTCGTGAAGTGGCTGGATAGGCTCTAGCGATACAAGTCCCGCGCACCGCCCTTTGCCGTCTGCCGCAGGTTGGGAGTGAAACTCGCCGGGGAGTTACACTTCATAGTCCAACGTCATGTCGGACTCCTCTTCATCCCCCGCGGAATACCCGCCGGTACCCGCAATTCCGGCAAGCTCGCCGGTACCGGACCCCGCAACCACGTCGTGCTCAGCCGTTGCTCCCTGACCGTAATGCACACCGGTGTGATGCAGAACGAAGCTGCCGGCCCTCCCGTCCAAGCTGCCCGCCACTTTCTCGTAGCCGGTGAACAAGACGTTCCCACTGTCGAGGTACGCCATGACTAACACGAGGTTGCCGGTCCCGGCCAAGCCGCCACTGAAAGTCCGCTTGACGTGCACCCGGGATAGCTTGGGGCCGTCCTCCGGTTCGTCGTACGGCTGTTCGTCCCAGCCGACAACCTTGAATTTTGCTTTGGTGAGCATCTACTTCTCCTGGATGAATATGAACAGTTGGCCGCCGACGCTCTTCCCTTAGTTTGACGATCACTCGCGCCTACCCGCCGCGCAGGCCGGCCACGAACGCGTCTGAGCTAACAGTCCCGGCAATGTCGCGCAACTCGAACTGGTGGATCATCACGCTCGTAGCCGCAAGCGTTGGGTACGTGTCACGCGCCTCGACGCCGGTGGTGGCGTCGCGCAAGAGCACGAGGGCATACCCGCGCTCCCGCATGGCGCGCAGGCCGTAGTCACGGTCCGGAATACAGACGTTCGTGGCAAAGCCGGCGTAGAAGAGGTAGAGGATGCCGCGCTCGCGGCAGAGCCAGTGAAGTTGCTCGCCGGTGGCGATCACGTAGTCTCCGGCCTGCGGCAATACCGCCGGATGGATGTAACGGTCGCGGTCGATGCGGTCAAGCTGCTCCTGGTGCAGGCCGCAGCGCCGGGCCTGCAAGTGCGTCCACTCGCCGCGCCGCTGGGCAAAGTCCGCGGGCGGCCAGTCGTCCGCCGGCGCGGACACCGGCGCTTCCTCTTCCGCCATGCCCCGCGGCCAGAACTGCCGAAACTTCTCGGCTACGGGCGGCGAGGGCGCGTGGACAACTGACATGCCAGCCCTCCGGCTTGCCGCCAGCGCCGGACGAATTGTCTCATCGCAGATGCGCCCCGCCCGCTCTTGAAAGCTCTCCACTATGATCTGGTCCCAGCAGTCCACCAGCACAAGCGCGGCCTGCTGGAGGGGTATGCTCACGGGCAGGTGGACATAGCCGAAGTGTTCTTCCCGATACGGTAGGTCGGGCGGATTCGGCTCGTGCACGATGTGGCGCACAGAGAGTTGTATAAGTGAATTAGGCACAGCGAGTCTCTTCTCAATCATAGCGCGAGGACAAGTCCGCGCGTGCGTCTGCCATTGCTATCCCTCCGCCGATGTCCCCTGTAGCGCGGGGGCTTGTCCCCCGCTCCCGACCAGGACAATCCCAACACACCGGCTGCCGCTAGAACCTGCCCTCACCTCGACCCCTGGACTCCGGCTTCCGCCGGAGTGACGGACCATCTCGCCGCAGCCTTAGAACGGCAATTCTACCCCTAGTTCTCGCCCTAGCCCCTGCAGGGCCTTTGCGTGCTCGGGGCCGACCGGGATGCCCTCTTCACGCCAGAGCCGCTCGCGTTTGGCCTCCATGCCGCCGGAGACTTCCGTGTCGGACTGGTTCGTAATGGGCGTAAGCTGGCGTACCTGGCGAATGTAGTCATCCACCTCGCGTTTGAAATCGTCCAGGGGCATGTAGTGGGAAACGTCGTGGGCAGTCATGAACGAGCCTTGGTTCGCGCCCGGCCATTCCCGCTTGGCTCGCTCCGGGGCGGAGGGCACGCCGCAGAGAAAACCGCCCAATATCTGGCAAAACGACCCAAGACCGATACTGCGGTAGGTGGCGCTGGGGGCCAGGGTTTCGATGGCCTTCACGTGGGGTTCGCCGTCGTAGAGATCATGCACCGCGCCAAAGTCCACGACGATGGGCGGCTCCTCGCCCGCGGGCGCGGCAAAGCTCATGGGCGAGCCGCCGGCCGCATGGCGGTGCGGCGCGCCGGGCTGCAGCCGCAGTTGGTGTCCGGACGTCACGTAGGCCAGCAGGTCGGCAGCCACGATGACGCGGGACCAGAGGCCCGCCGCGCCAAAGTGCCCATGATTGCGCGTGGTCACGTTGGCGACGCCGTGCTCCTTGGCCTTCTGCGCCGCCAGATTCGCCGCCCGAAACGAGGGAAAGTAGCCCAAACCGCCGTCGCCGTCCACGGTGGCCGTGACCGCAGTCTCGCTCACCACCTGCACGTTTGGCGTAACGTTGAGTTCCTTCTTCTTGAAGTGCCCCACGTAAGCCACCGTCTGCCGCGTGCCGTGGCTAAATACGCCCCGCAGGTCGTTGCCGGTCAACCAACCGGCCATCTGCCCCGCATGCGCATCCGACATGCCAGCCGCGAGGAAGCAACGCTTGACAAACGCCTCCATGGGCGCGGCTTGGACGCGAATATAGGAGTCCGGTGGTGTGTTCATGGATCGCTCCCGTAGGTCTCTACTAACTTCTCTGTGCCCGCGGCAACACTGGCCCGCGCAAAATCCGCATCAACTCCAAGCGCCTGCATGGCACGTAGGGGCACGATATATCGTGCCCCTACTCCTTAGCAGTTCGTCCCGCGGGATTCCTCGTCGCGATGCTCCGCGCAATGACCGTCACACGTAGCGCGGGGGCTTGTCCCCCGCTCCTTGGCCCAACCGACCAAGAACTGCTGGGCAGGTTCTACCTAGACCTTCACCGCCGCCAGGCGTTCCATCGCCTCTTGCAGGCGGTCGGTGGGGCAGGCCAGGGAGATGCGGAAGTATCCTTCTCCCGCTTCGCCAAAGCCCACGCCGGGCGTGATGACCACACCGGCTTCGTCGAGCAGCCGCACGGAGAAGTCGATGGCCGACATGCCCTCCGGTGTGGGCGACCACACGTACAGGCTGGCCTTGGGTTTCTGGGCCTGCAGACCCATGCCATGCAGAGCGTCCAGAATGAGGTCGCGGCGATCCTGGTAGATGGCGTTGCGCTCGTCGATCCAGGACTGCGGCGTTTCGTTCAGCGCCACCACGCCGGCCTCCTGCACCGCCCGAAAGATGCCGGAGTCGATGTTCGTCTTCACGCGGCCCAGCGCCTCGATGATGTCGGTATTGCCGACGGCCATACCGATGCGCCAGCCGGTCATGTTGTAGGTCTTGGAGAGCGAGTGGAACTCGATGCCCACGTCCATGGCGCCGTCCACTTCCAGGAAGCTCAGCGGCTTGTAGCCGTCGAAGCAGACCTCGGTATACGCCGCGTCATGGGCGATGATGAGATCGTGTTCCTTGCCGAACGCCACGCACTCCTCGAAGAACGAGCGGGGCGCGACCGCCGCCGTGGGGTTATTGGGGTAGCAAATCCAAAGCAGCTTGGCGCGCTTGATTACGTCGCTGGGGATCGCCCCAAGGTCGGGCAAAAAATCGTTCTCTTCACGCAGGGGCACGTAGTACGTCTCGCCGTCGGAAAAGAGCGTGCCGGTGTGGTAGACCGGATAGCCGGGATCGGTCGCCAGCACCACGTCGCCGGGGTCCACCACCGCCACCGGAAAGTGGGCAATGCCTTCTTTGGAGCCAATCAACGAGACCACCTGGGTCTCTGGGTCCAGCTTCACGCCGAACCGCTGGCCGTACCAGTTCGCGACCGCTTCACGAAACTCCGGCAGACCCTCGTATTCGGGATACTGGTGGGTGTAGGGCTTGGCCGCGCCCGCGGCCAGCGCGTCGATGACGTGCTGCGGCGTGGGCAGGTCGGGATCGCCGATCCCCAGCGAAATGACGTCCACGCCCTCGCTGCGCTTGGCGGCAATGCGCCGGTCAACCTCGGCGAATAAGTACGGCGGCAACTTGGCTATCCGATTCGCAAAACGCATGGGTGTTTCCTCTTTCATCTATGCGCGTGCGTTGCGTGTCCTGCGAAGGCAAACGCGTTTAATCCATAATGCAAAACTATCGCAGTATACGGTATCACGATTATTGGCGCGAGGGTAGTTGCGGGTGGCGCTGGCGGCGGCAGGACCCAGGGGGGCGCCAAGACTGCTTCACTCGATCGCTGTGGCTCGCCTACATCGAGAGCGGCATTGGCAAAAGGCGGAACATGAACCGGACTAACCGACGTTCAAGTAGACACTATGGAGACCAGGCCGGATCGCCGTCCAGGGCCGGGTGGTCGGTCAGGCGCGTGATTGTGTTCTCGACCAGGTCTATCACGTAGATTTCGTAGTTCAAGTTTCTGATGCTGTAGAAGGCCAGGCTCTCGCCGTCGGCCGACCAGGCGGGGCCGAAATCGTCGGCGGGGTGCGTGGTGACGCGCGCAAGCTCGCTGCCGTCGGCATTGATGGTGTAGACCTCCCAGTTGCCGGCGCGCCTGCTCGTGAACGCCAGCTTGTGCCCGGCCGGCGACCACACCGGCGCAGTGTCCGCGTTGCGGTCGCTGGTCAGGCGCGTAATCTGACTGCCGTCGGCATTCATCACGAAGATATCGAAGTTCCGGTCGCGGTCGCTTGTGAAGGCGATTTTGAGTCCGTCCGGCGACCACGACGGGGCCAGATCGCGCTGGCGGTTCACGGTGAGGCGGGTCTGCTCGCTGCCGTCGGCGTTCATCACGTAGACGTCCACGTTGCCGTCCCGTTCGCTGTAGAACGCCAGCTTGCGGCCATCGGGCGACCAGCGGGGCGCAAAGTCATCGCCCTCATGGTCGGTCAGTTGCGTAACCGCACTGCCATCGACGTCCATGACGTAGATGTCGAAATTCCCGGCCCGGTTGCTGGCAAACGCGATGCGGCGGCCGTCTGGCGACCAGTGGGGCGCAACGTCGTTGCCCGGATCGTCCGTCAAGCGAGTCAGGCCGCTGCCGTCAGAGTTCATTATGTAGATTTCCCAGTTGTCGTCCCGCAAGCTCGCAAAGGCGATCCGCGGCAGGCGTTCTTCCGCTCCGCCAACGACCACAAACCGCTTGTTGCCCGTATAGCCGCTGTTATCAAAGACTATGCGCAACTCAAGCTCTTCAGTCGTCACGTCCGCTACCACCACCTTGAACAGCAGGCCGAAATTGCCGAAGGGCAGCGGCGCGGGACCCGTTGCCAGCCAGTAACCCACTGCGTCAGGTTGCGCGAGTTCCCAACCCTCCAGCAAGCCGCCTGCGCCCGCCGGCGCCAGAGAGACCGCGACCGGCAGGTCCACGTCCAGCGTAAAGCGGAAGTGCTGGATGTTGCGCGGCACGTGCAGCGCGCGTATGAACGTCGTGGCCGTCCGGTTTTCCGTGTCCATGGTGGGTGGGTCCACGGCGATGCGGCCCTGGGTATCGGGGCTGTAGACCTCGCCAAAGGGCAAGGGTTCGCTGGCAAACTCGGCGGTGTCGCCTGCCAACGTGGTCTCGATGCGAATTTCATGCTCGCGGTCGCGCCGCAGCGTGGTGTAGCTGAGTTTGTACTGGCCCGCGAAGTCGTTCACCAAGGCGCTGAACTGCGCGGACAGTTGCGCAAGTTCGGCTGCCGCGTAGTAGGCGCCGTTGGTAGCCGCCGCCAACAAGCGAAGCTCTGAATCCTGGTAGACGTCACCGAGACCCAGGGGGTAGAGTTGCACGTCCCGCTCACGGGCCAGCCGCCCGATTTCGCTCCGGGTGCGCAGGCTGCTCGTATCCCTGCCGTCGGAGAGAAAGACCAAAGCGCGGGTGACGTCGGCAGCGCCTGTAGGCGCTGAGAACAATTCCAAACCGCGTTCCACCGCATCCCAGAGACGGCTGGAACCGGCATCGAAGCCGGATTCGGCAAAGCGTGCGACTTCGGCGCGAATCAGGTCTCTATCGGTTGTGGGAAAAGCGATGATTACCGGGTCCGCGCTGCGGTCGTGGAAGGCAACCACGCCCACCCGGTGAGCGGCCGGCAGGCGGTCCAGGGCGCTTGCCAGCGCCTGGCGCATGAGTGTGCTGCCCGTGGCGCCGTCGGCCAAACGCCGCGTGGTCATGCTGCGCGTGAAGTCCAGGACGAAGACCACTTCCAGATCGAACCGCTCCGACGAATGCACGAAGAAGTTGGTCTCGGAGTAGTCCACTTCCTCCCATGCTTCCACGCCCGCGGGACGCTCGAAGATACGGGTAGCGGCCTGCAGTTCGGCCGCGGGCGCGATGACGGGATTGCCGTCCTGGTCGCGCAGGGAGAAGGTGGCTTGCACTTGGCTCGGCTCCCGCAGCGCCAGGCGCACACCGGTGAAACGCAGCGACGCGGCCGCAGCCGGTGTTGGCGTGATCTCCGGCGCGGGCGTTAGCCCCGAAGCGGGTGTCCTCTGCGGGGTTGGGGTTATTTCTGGCGCAGCCGTCGCCGCGAGCAAGGGTGTCGCTGCCGGGGCGGGCGTTGCCGCGGACGTCGGCGTCGCCCTGGGCGTCGGCGTTGCCCTGGGCGTCGGCGTTGCCGTGGGCGCAGGCGCAGGGCTCGGCTCGACCTCTCGCGTCGGGCTGGGAGCCGGTGCGGCGGTCGCCGTGGGTTCGCTCGTCGGCTGCACGGTTGGCGTGATGGTTGGGATTGCCGGAACAGCGGTCGCGGTGGGCGCGGCACTTGGCGTGGCAAGCGGCGTCGGGAGCGTTTGCGCGGTCTGCGCCGGGGCCTCGCCGTCGGGCTCCTCGCCCCCGCAGGCCGCGAGCGCCATCAGCATGCCGCCCAAAAGGAATACGGCCAGGCAGCGGGTGATAGACGTGGCTATGGCCCGCCGCGCGCGGGCAGCGTGTGCTCGGCGGCGAACCAGCGCTCTCCCTGCCGGCACGCCCCATCGCGCGCGGGCAACGATGCCGGGGCCGCGCTCCACCCGCGCCGGTTCATCTGACGATTCGCGCCGGGCAGCCGCCGACTTGAGGTGTCCGGAAATCTGCGCACGCGCCCACGTCACCGCGAAACACCGCCTTGCTCTTGACTGTTGGGGCACTCGTTGTCTGCGTAGCTTGGCGTATAATGAGGCAACGCGCATTCACGTGCGCGCTCGGTCTGCTCCCAGTATTTGCCGAACGGTCATGCTGCGTCAAACTCATCTCCCGCTTGACAAGCCCGGCAAGCGCGCTCGGACGAGTCTTGCACTGCTCTGTGTAGCTGTCGTCGCGCTGTTGTCGGGGCTCCCGGCGGCCCGGGCGGCACCGCCGCCGCAGCTCGTGCCCCAGTCCGCGGTCACGCGCAGCAGCGTCATCACCACGTTTGCAGGCAACGGCTTCGCGACCAGCGGCGGTGATGGCGGTCAGGCCGCCGCGGCAACGCTCAACGCACCTGCCGACGTGGCCGTTGACACCGTGGGCAACGTCTATATTGCCGATGCCTTCAATCACCGTATCCGCCGCGTAGCCCCGGACGGGGTCATCACCACGCTAGCCGGAACGGGTGAGGCCGGCGCTGACGGCGACGGCGGCCCCGCCACAGACGCCCGCCTGCGCACGCCGCTGGGCGTGGCGCTGTCCGCCGACGGGGTGCTGTACATTGCCGACACCTACAATCACCGCATCCGGACCGTAGCCGCCGACGGGACTATCAGCACCATCGCCGGCACCGGCGAAGCCGGTTTCGGCGGTGACGGCGGCCCCGCCACAGACGCCCAACTCGCCTATCCCACCGGCATCGCCATTGCCCCAGACGGCGCGGTGTACATTGCCGACACCCGCAATCACCGCGTGCGCAAACTGGCGGCGGACGGCGCGATTACTACCGTGGCGGGCGCGGGGGCGCCCGGCTTCAGCGGCGACGGCGGCCCCGCCACGCTCGCGCGCTTGAATAGTCCCCGGGGCGTGGCCGTGTCCGCCGACGGCACGCTCTACATCGTCGATCGCGAAAACCGGCGCATACGCATGGTGGCCGACGACGGCCGGATCACAACCGTTGCCGGCAACGGCAGTTCCGGCTTCAATGGCGATCGCGGCGACGCCGTCACCGCCTCGTTGCGCGCGCCGTACGGGGTTGCCGTGGACGCTCTGGGGAACGTCTACATTGCCGACAGCTTCAACCACCGCGTGCGCCAAGTCTCACCTTCGGGCACCATCGATACGGTGGCCGGGGGCGATCTCTTTGGGTTCAGCGGCGACGGGTGGCCGGCCGGCCAGGCCGCGCTGCACTATCCCCTGGGCGTGGCCGTGGACATTGCGGGCAATCTCTACATTGCCGACAGCTTCAACCACCGCGTGCGCAAGGTCTGGAACAGCGCGCCCGCCGCGCCTACGCCTAATCTCTTCCTGTAGAACGCTCACAGCGGCAAACTTTCGGACCGTTCGCTCCGCGCCAGGCCCCGCCGTAATTGGCGCGTCGGCCAAGCACGAGGCCCCGCCCTATACACGCGCCGGAGTGGCTTCCCGAGCCATTGTCTGCGCTCCGCGCCGGAGACTTGCGCCGGTGCAGCAACGCATCGAACTTGGCAGTGCTGAGATCTCATGGCATTCCGAGCGCGGCGTCGAACAGAGTTCGCTGACTTCGTCAAAGTCGCGGAATCTAAAGCGTAGCGCGGGGGCTTGTATCCCGCTTGGGTTAGCGCGCGTTAGTGCGGAGGGATGGATTCCCGCTTGCGCGCGAATGACGACAAAATGTCAACACAACCTAGCCAATTCGCTCGAATACGAAGGCGTTGGCGCGCCGCGTGTACGCCACCCCACGCCGCGTCCGCTCAATGTACTCCCGGGTGACCGCGATGTCTCGCTTGGGCACGAAGTAGGACGCGAGGTCCCGCTCCACCAAGTTGAACCGCTCGCCGCGGCGATTGATCGCGGCTACGAGCGCGTATTCCGGATCGAGCCACGCCATGCTGGCGTCGCCGTGGCTGTTGTTCACCACGAGTACGCCATCACGCTTCAGATACCGCTTGCAGTGCTGCGAGACGAACCCCGCATACTGCGAAATCAGCAGATCGAAGCTCTCCTCAACCTCCGGAAACCCTTGCGTATAGTCAGCCCGATGAAAGCGAATGCTTGGCTCCTCCGGATAGGCCTTCCGTCGGTTCACGTAGTCGTGCACGGCCGGGTCCGCAAAGAAGCGCGCGGCGCGGCGATCCGTATCCACAAAACACGTGAGCGGATAGACGAACGCCGGCGTTACGTGAGTAAAACTGCCGGGGTAGAGCGCGCGCCGGCCGGCAAAGCGCTCAGCCATGAGCGTAAACAACCCCAGCCGTTCATAGCCTGTATCCACGAAATACCTTCGATAGAGAGCCAATACGTCATTAGTCATTGTTTGAGCTCCCGCAATGGCATGTGCATTCCGAGAAAAGCATGTTGCGGTAAGCCAGGGTACCTTCCACCCTTGAAGCCGCTCTCCACTGCTTCTATGAAGCAACGATGTTTCACCAACTACTGTCGCAGGAGAATACGCAGCAAATTGAACATCCCTCTTCCGGTAGTGCAGGTCTGCAACCTGCGCCCACGCGCATAGCAAGCCTTCTGGTATTCATATGCCGTGTGGGCCACTCTTCCCAAACCCACGACCAGCCCTACTCTTGCGGCTTGTTTGTTAGAGGAATGGGAATGCGCACCACGGTAACCGTCTGCTTCTCCGTGTCGATGAAGTAGACGGTTTCCACGCCTTCCTGCGTGCAGATGATCTTGATCTGGGTGACGGAGTCGTTGAACGACTGGAACTCCTGGTAGCCGAGGCAGGCCTGTTCCGGCTCCTCCAGCTCGTAGAAGAGCACGCCGTCTGGCCAGGTCGGCTGCGCCGTGGCGGGCTGGGCCGTTGGCGGCGCCGTCACCGTTGGGGTCGGCGTGGGAGTGGGCGCCGGCGGCGCGCTACGGCAGCCGGCCACTACCAAACACATGCCGAGCAACACGAGCGCCTGACGGCAACGCACGTCCATGGCTTAGGGCATCCCGGGCACGGGCGGAGGCTTGCGCGTAACGGTTATGGTCTGGTCGCTCAGGTTCACGAAGTAGACGGTGCCCTTCTCGCCGTTGGTGCACACCAAGCGCACCTGGCGCACGACTTCCACGGGTCCGTCGGAGAGTTGCTCCGGTGAAATATCCGGCGGCGCGAGCGTCTCCAGGAACCCGGGACACACTTCCTCGCTCTGTGTGAGGTCGTGCAAGATAATTCCTTCCCGGCGCAGCATGAGGGCGAGGGCAGGCGTCGGCGTGGGTTGGGGTTGGGGGGCCGCGGTCGGCGCGGGCACAGGCGTTGCCGCCGCCACCGGCTCATCCCCGCCGCCGCAGCCGCTGAGCGCCGCCAGAATAAGTGCCAGAATGAGTACGGCTGACCGCTTCACGTCACACATCCCGGACTATCGCTTGGCCGGCCGCGCCTCCGCCGGACATGGCGCATGGCTTACGGTATCTCCGGGTCCAGCAGCGGCACGCGAATGCCGGTCACCACGAAGTTATCCAAGTCCACAAAATACACCGTTTCCACACCGGGACCCGTGCACGTAATCTTGACCTGCGAAACGGTCTGGCGGAAGCCGGTAAGTTCCTGATAGCCGGGACACGTGCTCTCGAGTTTCGTGAGGTCGTAGAATATGATGCTCTGGGTCTGGGTCGGCGGCGCCGGAGTGGGCTCCACGGGAACTTCCTCGGCAGCAGTCTGGGCGGCAGCGTCAGGTGACGGGGACGCGCTTGGCGCCGCGTCGGCGGCCGGCGGGGACGTTGGCGTGGCCGCTGCCGTCGGGCCAGCCTCCGGCGAGGCCGCGGCAGCGGCATCCGCCGCGGCCGGCGAATTCTCCGGCAGCACGGTCGCTTCCTCGTTTTCGGTAGAGTCGCCGCAGCCGATCAAAGCAGCAGCCAGGAGGCAAACGAGAGCCGCCTTGCGCAACATGCTCACCGCACGCATTCCTCAGGACTCCCCAACAACACCGTCGCCACCGGTACATGACCGCCGTGGCCTACCTACACTCTAGCGAAACGCCGTGCGCCCTGCTACACACCGGGCGGGAAAGACTACGACGAGGTACGTCCGGCAGGCCAGCAAGACTGTACGGCACCCGCGGCATGGTACCGGCCGCCGCGCCCGCCGGCACACTTCAAGAGTTAGCCACTACGCCTGCTGGGCTCCGCTAAACTCCGTCTTCCCATCCACCGCGCACTGCACGTGAGCAAGTGGGAGCAAAGTCAATCCATCGTATCGGCAGCGCGACGATTGGCGCGCAGCATGCGGGTAGACTTCTCATCCACAACCCACGCATCCGGTTGAATCCGCACACCATAGTCCCGCATGGCAGTCTGGCGATCGTAGTAGCCGCGCCGCACGTCTTGGAGCACCAGCGCCGGCGACCGCTCGAACGGCTCGCCGTAGCCGCCGCCGCCCGGCGTTCTCAAGCTGAGCACGTCTCCCGGCCGCATGTGCACGTTTTCGTCTTTGGTGATGTGTTCCGGCCGGTACTCTTCGCCATTCAGGGTAAAGACATGCTCCGCCATCTCAGCGGACGTGCCGCCAAGAATGCCGAACGGCGCAAAGCGTCCGCGCTCGCCCAGCAGCGACGCGCTGGCGTCGCCGTCGCGAATCTGGAATTCGAAGATCACGCCGTAGCCGCCCCGCCGCTCGCCCGCGCCGCCCGAGCCTTCGCGAATTGCGTAGCGGTTGAAGAGCACCGGGTAGCGGAACTCGAAAATTTCCAGCGCCTGGGTGCGGGCGACGGCGATGGTGGGATTGCCGTTGATGAGTCCGTCCGTGAGATAGTTGCCGCCGTAGCCGCCGCCGATGAAGGAATAGAAAACGTAGTAGCCGCGTCCCGGATTCTCGCCGCCGACCGAGAGGTTCGTCACCGTGCCCATGGGCGCGGCGTAGGCCCGCTCCGGTATCGCCTGGCTCAATGCCCCCAGCATGACGTCGATCACGCGCTGACAGACCTCCGCCGCACAACCCGCCACCGGCCGCGGCGGCTGCGCGTGGAGAAACGTCGTAGTGGGAATATCTACCGAAATCGGCGCAAAGCACCCCGCGTTGATGGGCACGTCGGGAAAGATGTGCTTGAACGTGATGAACACCCCGGCGAGCGTGGTGCTGAAGACGCTATTGAGCGGCCCCCGGCACGGCGGGCTGCTCTCCGAGAAATCCACGTGCACGTCGCTGCCGCTCACGGTCAGTTTCAGGCGCAGGGCCAGCGGCTCCCACTCCACACCGTCGCTGTCGATGTGGTCCGTAAACTCATACGTGCCGTCGGGGATGGTCTCGATGTGGCCGCGCATGAGCCGCTCGGAACGCGCTTTCATCTCGTCCACAGCCTCGAAAACGGTTGCCTCACCGTAGCGGTCGAGGAGCTTGGTAAGACGGTCGGCGCCGAGGTTGAGCGCCGTGATCTTCGCGATTATGTCGCCCTGGCGCTCGGCTGATACGCGCACGTTCTGGAGAATTATGTCGAGCACGTCCTGGTTGAGCGTGCCTTGGTCCATGATGCGCACCGGCGGCAGGCGCAAACCCTCCTGATAGATCTCCGTCGCGCGGGTCGAAAAGCCGCCAGGCACCCGCCCGCCGATGTCCGGCCAGTGGCCGCTGTTGGCCAGAAACGCCGTGAGTTTCCCTTTGTAGAAGAACGGCTTCACCATCTTGACGTCCATGAGATGGGTGCCGCCCAGATAGGGATCGTTCACGATGTAGACGTCGCCGTCCGCCATGTCCTCAACCCGCTCGATGACGGAGCGTACGGTAAACTCCATCACGCAGATGAAGTTCGGCAAGCCCCGGGGGCCTTGCATGATGACCTCGCCGTCGCGCACGTGGTAGATGCCGCTGGCGCGGTCGAAACCGTCCGAAATCACGGGCGAGAACGCCATCCGCTCCAGGGTGGCGTCCATTTCGTCGGCAATCTGTTCCAGGCCGCCGCGGATTACGGCCAAGGTGATGGGGTCAAGGGGCACGTCACGTCACCTCGATTAGCAAGCTACCGCCCGCGGCCACGGTAGCGCGGCACCACGGTTCCAGCCATATTGTCGTATCCGGCTGCTCGATGAGGGCCGGACCGGACAGCGCCGCGTCCCACGGCAGTTTGGCGCGGTCATAGACCGGGCAATTGCGCCAGCCTTCGTCCACGTACACGGGCCGATTCCCCTTGCGGGCGTCCGCAAACGTCGTCGGCGGCGCGGACACATAGTCTTTCAACTTCACATCGGCCCGCACGCCGATTACGGCGGTACGCAGATTGAGCAGCCGCATTGGGATCTGGGCTAGCAGTTCCTCCAAGCCACCGAAGCCTGCATCCACGCGGCCGTAGTGCCGCAAGTAGGCCTGCCGAAAGCTGGCGGCGATGGTGTCATGGTTGAGTTTGCCCGCCGGTAGAGGAGTCCGGATGACGTGAGTCTGTCCCTCATACGAAATGTCGGCTTCCCGCACGACGCTGACGCGCTCCAGGGGCACGTTTTCGCCCGCGAGCATTGATTGGCCCGCCGCCAGATGGTCGGCGAAGGTTTGCTCCACGACGGCAAGGTCGAGTTCACTGAGCAGGCAGTTCTGCATCGTAACGAAATCGTGCTGCCGGTCGGCGATTACGCAGCCCCACGCGGAGGCGATGCCCGGATAATACGGCACAATGCCCCGGCCGATGCCCAACTCGTGCAGCAAATAGCCGACGTGCAACGGCCCGCTGCCGCCAAACGAGAATAGCGCAAAGTCTCTGGGATCGTGGCCCTTGTCGATGGAGACTCGGCGTAAGCTGCCGGCAATGCGGTTGTTGGCAACCGTCACGATGGCGTGCGCCGCCTGTTCGGGGTCGAGGCACAGCGGTTTGCCCACGGCCTCCGCGATGGCTGAGCGTGCGCCCTCTACGTCGAACGACGCGCCCGCCACGCCGGCGATGGGGTAGTGGGGATTGATTCTGCCCAGGACCAGATTCGCGTCCGTAAGCGTAGGCGCGGCGCCGCCCTTGCCGTAGCCCACGGGGCCGGGTTCAGCGCCGGCGCTTTGCGGCCCCACTTGCAGCAACCCGCCCTGGTCGATCTGGGCAATGCTGCCGCCCCCCGCGCCGATAGTATGAATGTCGATCATGGAGACCATAAGCGGGATGCCGAATTCCAAGTCCATCCCGCTGGACGGCAGCGGCTTGCCGTTCTGCACCAACGAGACGTCAAGGCTCGTCCCGCCCATGTCGTACGTAATCAGATTAGGGAAGCCCTCTTCCGCGCCGATGCGAGTGGCGGCGATGACGCCGGCCGCGGGACCCGACAGCACCGTGTTCAAGGGCAAATCGCGCACAGTGGCGGCGGACATCATGCCGCCGTTGGACTGCATAATGAAGAGTTCGCTGGCATAGCCCCGGTCGCGCAGGCGGCGCTCCAGCATTTCGACATACTGCCCCACGTTCGGCTGGACGTAGGCGTTTACCACCGCGGTGCTCGTGCGCTCGAACTCGCGGAAGACCGGCAGCGTTTCGCTCGACGTGACTACGTAGAGGTGCGGCCATTCCGCCTGCAGAATCTCCTTAGCGCGCAGTTCATGTTCCGGATTCGCGTAGGAATTCATGAAGCTGACGACGATGGCCTCCACCCACTGCGCCACCAGGCGTTGGCCGGCCGCCAAGACCTCCTCTTCATTCAAAGGCGTGAGCACGGCGCCCTCGGCGGCGATGCGCTCGGTGACTTCCAACCGGCGGTCACGGGGAATGAGCGGCTCGAATGAGCCGGTAAGGCCGTACATGTGGGGGCGGTCGCGGCGGCGCAACTCCAAGATGTCGCGAAAGCCGCGGGTGGCGATGAGACCGCAGCGCCCGCCGTCGCGCTCCAGAACGGCATTGGTGGCGACGGTGGTGCCATGGGTGACGAGATCGATGTCGGGGTAGGCAACGCCCAGTTCGTCCAGCGCGGCGATGAAACCGGTGGACTGATCGTCGGGTGTGGATGAGACTTTGCCGATGCGCAATTCGCGGCGAGTTTCATCGAGCACGACCACGTCGGTAAACGTGCCGCCGATGTCTACGCCCACCAGCGTGCCCATGCGCAATGACCTATATGGCAAGGTTGTTTGTCCGAATTGTAGAGGAAAGAGCCTACGAGATAAGGCCGAGGCGCTTGCCGATCTGGCAGAAGTTGATGCTCCAACCCCAGCCAAAGATGTGTGGGGTGAGCACGCGTGGGTCTTCAGCATTCCACAGCCGCCCCTTCACTCGTTCGAGGGTTGGGGGGCTGAAACTATAGGGTATTCCCAGCAATTCCCCCTCCGGCTCGCGGCGCATAAACGCAATAGCGCCGACGATGGCAGTGACAAGCGCGCCAAGCACACCGGCCCGCTCGCTGCGGTTCAGGCGGCCGAAAGGAGCGATAGACACGACACCGAGCACCAATGCCAGAATGATGACCAGTGTGCGCTTCGTACCGTCAGACATCGCTAGCCTCCGTGCGGCCACGTGCCAAAGAAGACCGTCTGCGCCGCGCCGCGCATGAGCACGCGGCCTTCGCCACTCCATGAAATCGTCAGGTCGCCACCGGGCAGGCCGACGGTAACCGTCTCATCCGTCAGACCGTGGAGGCGGGCGGCCACCGCCGTGGCGCACGCGCCCGTGCCGCAGGCCAGCGTGGGGCCTGCGCCGCGCTCCCACACCTTGATCTCGATCCGGTCGCGCGCAACAACCCGGGCAATCTCGAAATTCGTGCGTTGCGGAAACGCCGGGTGGTGCTCCACCTCCGGGCCAATGGTCGTGAGCGGGAAGGATTCGATGTCGTCGAGAAAGGCTATGGCATGGGGGTTGCCCATGGAAACGGCCGTGATGGCGAGTTCCGTGCCGTTCACGCTCAGCGGCATGTCTTTGACCGGGTTAGTGTCTGCCTGCACCGGAATCTCCGCCGGCGCCAAGAACGGCGGGCCCATGTCCACGGAGACGGCAAAGTGGTCGTTGTCGCCCGGATGCACGTTGACTTTCAGCATTCCCGCGAGGGTAGCCACTTCCAACCACCCTTCGCCGATTTCGCCGGTGTCGTAGAGATACTTGGCAAAGCAGCGGATGCCGTTGCCGCACATTTCGGCTTCGCTGCCGTCGGGATTGAACATGCGGAACTGGTAGCCCTGACGGTCATCCGAATCGATGATGAGGAGTCCGTCGCTGCCAACGCCAAAGTTGCGGTGACAGAGCTTCTCCGCCAACTCCGCCCACGGCCGCTCGCCGTTCGCGCGGGCATCCACCACGACGAAGTCGTTGCCCGTGCCGTGCATCTTGATGAATTCCAAGTCTTGTCCCATCGTGTGCTCCCTGATCGAACTCAATGCGTGAAATCGGGCGTTCGTGTTAGTTTGTGTTGACTTTTCAAGAACCAGTTCACCATTGCTCTAGAGCAGGCATCATCCCGGCCCGTCATTACCATGAAAACAGCACGATGGGTTCCGTCATTCCCGCTTTCGCGGGAATCCATCCCTCCGCTCTAACGCGCGCTGTCTTCAAAGGTCCCAATCCTGGCTCGCTCATCAATCGCGGGCATACTTCACCCTTTGGCACCTAGCGCGGTATCAATTCCAGCGCCGCCAAGACGCCAATCACCACAATGGCAACCGCATAAAGCTGCAAACGCATGCGAAGTTCTAGTTCACGCAGGTTTGCCTTAGTCTCTTTTCCCAAGTCTTTTACGTCGCCCCGCACCGCGTCTATTTCCACTTTGGTGGCGGCTTCTAAGGTCTTTACATCCCCCCTCACTGCGTCTATTTCCGCTTTGGTGGCTACTTCTGATGCCTTTATGTCGCCCCGCACCGCGTCTATTTCCGTCTTAGTCGCCAAGGCATCCCACGACTCGCTCAGGGTTTCCAGCAGGGCTTCCGCCATCTCCTTGCTGTAACCGGCGTCCGTCAGGCGCTCAAATGCTTTGTGTGTGTCTTTCACCGCCACCGTTCGCTTGCCCCCTCCGCTCTAGTGAGACCACACTGCAGCCCGCGTTCTCGTTTCTCCGGCTAAGCTGTGCCTCTTTCGGCCAGACGCCGAAAGAGAGATAGGGAACCCATTTACGCTTGTCGGCTTGCAGCCCTCACGGTCATGGAACCGGCAAGAGTCTCGCCAAACACCCAATCCTACTGCGCCGGCAACAATTCCAGCACCAGCAGCACCGCGATCATCACGCTGGTGGCAGCCGCCAGCATTACACCGAAGCGTAGCGTGAGGCGCAGTTCCAAGCGCGACTCAAGTTCGCGCAAATCGGCCTTGGTAGCCATGTTGGCAATGTCCGTTTTGGTTACGAGATCGTCCCACGACTCACCCAGGATTTCCAGCAAGGCTTCCGTCATCTCCTTGCTGCAGCCCGCGCCGGTGAGACGTTCGAATGCCTTATGTGTATCCTTCACGGCCACCGTTCGCTTCTCCTCAATTGGCGATTTCTCCGTGTCGCCGCTGGCGTTCCCCGCTGAACTCTTCTATCCGCTCCCTCGCAGCTCCTACGGCATCAGCGCCTACCTCTATCCATTGTATGCCCTTTTGTTTACGGAACCAAGTCTCTTGGCGTTTGGCAAGCTGGTGGGTGGCGTACTTGGTCTGCTGGATAGCAGCCGCCAAGGTACAATTTCCACAGAGATAGTCAGCAAGCTGGCGATAGCCGGCGCTCTGCATGCTGGGCAGATCGGTGGTTACGCCCCGGTCGAGGAGCCTTTCAACCTCCGCCGCGAAGCCATCCGCGATCATACGATCGACGCGCTCGTCAATGCGCCGATACAAGCTATCGCGGTCGGTGCGCAGACCGATTTGCAGGACTGGATATGTTGGGGGGCGTTGGCCGCGCTGCGCCGAGAATGGCTTGCCGGTTACGAGGCAAACTTCCAAGGCGCGGATCACCCGCCGGGGATTGCGCACATCGACCCGCGCAGCCGCCACCGGGTCCAGCCGCCGCAGGCGCGCGACCAGCGCGTCTATGCCCTCTTGATTCAACGTGCGCTCGAACTCAGCGCGCAGTTCGGGCTGGGGCGGCACGTCCGGGAACACCAAGCCGTCTACGATGGACTGCACATACAACCCGGTACCGCCCACGAGCCACGGCTGTTTGCGCCGCGCAGCGATGGTTGCCAATGCCTCCTCCGCATGGCGGCGCCACACCGCAACCGAGAACGAAGTGTCATCCGCATCGACGACGTTCAGAACGTGGTGGAGCGCCTGCGCGCGCTCTTTGGCAGTCGGCTTGGCCGTGCCGATGTCCAGGCCGCGATAGACCTGGCGCGAATCCGCGCTGACTATCTCCGCGTCAAATTCCGCCGCCAGCGAGACGGCGAGCGCGGTCTTCCCCGTTGCCGTTGGGCCAACAATGGTGACAAGAGATTCTGGCGCTGCAGATTCCGACATTGCACTATCTCATGCGTAGACCAACGATCCCCAATCCCGAAACGTCGGCATCGGCGAGATTCCTCGTCGAGACTTGAAGGGATCCGATGTTGGGGTCTGTGAATGCGCTTCCGTTCACCTTAAGACAAACCTGTACTGAGCTTGCTGGAGTGCTCAGAGCCTGCCCCGTACCTAATACGGGGGCGAACGGAAGCTAACTTCGCGCCGGATTCTGCGTTGTTCTCAGGCGCGCCCTGTCGGTATACCCTGGTAGTCCAACACGATCGCACTGAAGGGAAGCGTAGGTCCGCGCGGGACGCGCGCGCAACTTTCGCCATCGGGCCGCAGTGTGGCACGAGCGCACCAAACCAGGGGACCGGACACGGGTTCCAAACCCCATGCTACCGGACACAGGTTGCAAACCTGTGCTACCGGGCAGAGGTTGCAGGCCTGTGCTGCCCGGCACAGGTTGCAAACCTATGCTGCCGGACACAGGCTGCAAACCTGTGCTACTGGCGCTCCTATGGGAATCAGTAGCTTTTGACTTGATCACCTTGTTGGGCTAGATCTCATGTCATTCCGAGCGCAGCGTCGAATAGGGTTCGCTGATTTTGTCAAAGACGCGGAATCTAAACTGCTCCCGACTCTAGATTCTTCGTCGCTACACTCCTCAGAATGACATGTCAGCCGCACTCCTCAGAATGACATTTCGGGGAGCAGCCGTTCACGTTGACACCCATACCCGTGCAGCCTAAGTCAATACCTACTAATCGCGGCTCCTATCCATCAACGCAAGAATGCCGAATCGCTAGCTTCCCTGCCTGTCATGGGCATGGCACAGAGGTTTGCCGTGGGCGCTTGGCCAATCGTCCGGCCCCCAGGGCATTCCCCCGCGCGCAATCTACATCGTACTGGCGCCGAGCACCAGTTCGGGCACAAACGCGCGGGGCGGCAGCGAAGCGATGAAGAGCGCCGCTTCTGCCACGTCCTCCGGTTGGAGCATTTTGGGAAAGGCCTCCGGCGGCGGCGGCTCCGGTCGTTTGTCCAGCAGCGGCGTCTCGCAGGGGCCGGGGAAAACTACCGAACACCGAATGCCGTGCTCTCGTTCTTCCGCCATGGTGCCGTGGGCCAGTCCGCGCACGCCGTGTTTCGTGGCTTGATAGGCGATGCCGGAGACGACGTTGGGCTTCTGCACGGCGTCTGATGAGTAGTGGATGATGGTGCCGGCGCCCTGCGCGCGCATCACCGGCAGGAACGCGTCCACCAGGTTGTAGGCCACCGTGAGATTGTGGGCAATCATCATGTCCCAGTCCGCCGGCCGCATCTCCCTGAACGCGCGGTTCTTGATATTCGTGCCCACACTATTGACCAGCACGTCGATGCGGCCGTACTGCTCTTGCGTGCGTTCGGCCAACGCCGCCACCGCGGCGCGGTCGCTGGCGTCCGTTGCTACCGCCAAAGCCTCGCCGCCGTGGTCAGCAATGTCTGCCACCAGGGCAAAGAGTTTATCTGTGCTGCGCGCCGCCACGACCACCTTGGCGCCTTCCTGCGCAAAGAGCCGTGCCGTCGCCGCGCCCATACCGGTGCTGGCGCCGCCAACCACGGCCACCATGTCATTCAGTCTGCCCACGCTGCCTCATACCCCCTTGGTACACCGTCGTCCTAAGATTTATGTCCTGTTCTGCCGTCGTAATTCAACCGGTCAGTCCACGTCGGCGCCGAGATCATCCAAGAGATCGAGCAGGTACCGGCGGCCGCGCGTTGCCTCGTGATGGACTTCCTCTATGCTGCCTTCGCCGAGTTGTTCGATCATGCACGGCCCGTCGAAGTCGTGGTCGCGCAGGATGGTAAAGAGCGTCCGGAAGTCCACGTCGCCATCGCCCGGGGTCACGTCCACAGAGCCGCCGACGCCCCCGGTCTCGTCCTTGATGGACATGCCCGCCACGTGCGGTGCGAGTTCCTCAAAATCGTCTTCCGGTCGCTCGCCAGTGTAGAAGAGTACGTTGCCGGGGTCGTAGAAGACCTTCAAGTTGTCGGAATTGATCCGCTTCATCAGCGCCACCAGGCCGCGGGCCGTCGCCGTCACGCCGCCGTGGGGCTTCATCATGACCACAATGCCCTTGCTCTTGGCATATTCGGCGGCCTCTTCCATCAGCGCCAGGAACTGGTCGTAGAGCGCCTCGTCGTTCGTGCCGCTATTGTGCATGAAGGTCGCGCCCAGCGTGTGGCTGTTATCCACGTAGCTGTGCAGCGCGGAGCGTGCCACGGCTTCATCGCCCCAGGGAATGCTCGTGTAGTTCTCCAGGTTCTTCAGGTTGTATTTCTCAAGCAAGCCGGCGAGCTTGCTCACCTGATCGTCCGAGGCATTGGGCGGCAGTGGCGGCCCGTCCCCCGCCGTCATGAAGCCAAAGTACTGGAAGCCCGCCTGCGCCGTGCCTTCCATGGAAACTTCCAGCGCGTACTTCGTCCACGGCCGGCTGAAGCACCCAAGGTGTACCTTCATGAGAGTCTTCTCCTGCTGTCTTGCTCGGTGTAGTTCTCAATAGTAACGGGCAGAACGTAGCATGAGGCCGCCGACGCTGTCAACGCGCAGCGAGGCCGGACGATGGGCCGCGCTTGTGAGGAGCGTAGTCCCCGGCGCGGCCCGGCGACCCTGTATACTACACGTCATGCAAGAACGACTCCAAAAGTACCTGGCGCGCAGTGGGGTAGCATCACGCCGCCGCGCCGAGGGCCTCATTACCCAGGGCCGGGTCAGCGTTAACGGCAAGCAGGTTACGCAACTTGGCGCCAAGGTAGTACCGGCGGCGGACACGGTCTCGTTAGACGGCAAGGTCGTTTCACCGCCACAGGCCCCCACCTACGTGGCCGTGCATAAGCCGGTTGGCTATCTCACCACCCGCGACGACCCCCACGGCCGGCCCACCGTCTGCGATCTCCTGCCGGCGCAGTTCCCGCGCCTAGCTCCCGTGGGCCGTCTGGACAGCCGGAGCGAAGGCCTGCTCTTCCTTACCAACGACGGCGAGTGGGCGCACCGCGTTGCCCATCCCCGGTACGGCGGTGAGAAAGAGTATGCGGTGCTGGTGTACGGCGCGCTTTCCCCGCGCCAGCTTGATGCGCTGCGGGGGCCGCTGGTCCTGGACGGGTATCGACTCAATCCCGTGAGCGTGCGCGTTACGAAAACCGAAGGTGAGGCAACGTGGCTTGCCATGACCCTTACCGAGGGACGCAAACGGCAAATCCGCCGGATGCTCGCGGCGGTCGGCAAGCGGGCGGCGCGCTTGATTCGCGTGCGCATCGGACCGGTGCGCTTGGGCAGTCTGGGGCCAGGCAAGCTGCGCCCGCTGACGGAGGCGGAGATTGGCCACTGGCGGACGCCGCGGCGCGCGCGGACTGAGGGTCAAGCTGAGGCCCGGCGCCTGGCATCGCGAAACGCGGGACACGCGGCAACGCCGTACACCAAACGAGCGCGACGTTCTCCGGCGTCAACGGAAGCAGGAACGGATGGCAGTGTCCGCCGGTAAGCCGCGCCTCACCATTGCCATCGACGGCACCGCCGGTTCGGGCAAGACCACGCTGGGCAACCTGCTAGCCGCGCGGCTTGGCTACCTCTTTGTGGACACCGGCGCATTCTACCGTGTGCTGGCCCTGGCCGCCCTGCGGGCGCAGACGCCGGTCGACGACGGCCTCGCGCTGGCCGCGCTGGCGAGGACGCTGGATATTCGCTTCGCGCCGCCCCCGAGCGACGACGGCAAAGACACACCCAAACCTCCGTTCACCCTCCGGCTCGGCGGTGAGGACGTCACCGCGGCCATTCGCGCGCCGGAGGTTGACGCCAACGTGTCGCCGGTCGCCGCCCAACCGGAAGCGCGCGCGGCCCTGCTGCCACTCCAACAGCGCTTAGCCCGGCAGAAGGGCGTGGTGATGGTGGGACGCGACATCGGCACGGTGGTCTGCCCGGAAGCTGAGGTGAAGGTCTTTCTGGTAGCCGATCTGGCAACCCGCGCGCGCCGCCGCCAGCAGGAACTGGCGGAGCGCGGAACAGCGGTCGCCACAACGGCTGTCGCCGAGAATCTCCGTGCTCGCGATCACATCGATAGCAGCCGCGACGCGGCCCCACTGACGCAAGCCCCCGATGCCCTCGTGCTCGACACCACTCAACTCACGCTTGAGCAGGAAGCGGCGGCAGTGCTCGCCAGAGTGGCAGCGGTGCACGCGGCCTCTTTGGGCAAATAGGCGCCGTCTGCGCCGCAGCTTGGCTAAGTAGTTCATTTTTTAAAGAATATCTTTGACATATCTTGCATCTCCTGGCCAGACATGTTTATAATTGAATGTAGAGATTGGATTGACGGCAGCTATTGCGCGGGAGAGGAAACGGTGACGTGGAGGGCTCGTCCGTACGCGACACCCCGCGGCCGTACGCCCTGAACAGTAGCTTTACGCACCAAGGAGAAAACGCCATGGAAAACACGACTAATAGCGGCAACGGCGCCGCGCCCAAGAATTCCGCAGACCAGCCATTCTTCCGCGTCACCATCGAGGTGCGCAGTTCCCCCGGTGACGCCTTCGAGAACCTGCAAGAGAAGGTCAGCGAGAAGGCGAACGCCTTGCTGGACTTCATTCGCCGGGGCGTGGACATCCGCATCCAGACCACCGCTAAAGCCAAGCAAGATAAGGCGGAGCGCATCAACATCGAATAGCCTGGCCCCGCGCCAAGCTGTACACGTGCCACGCCACTGCGCCACAGCGTCCATTGCTAAACCGACAGGCAGGCCTCCACCATTGGCGACCTGCCTGTTTGATTCCAGTACTATCGGTCCGGCGGAGCGCAAATGGCTGCTGCCCGCCGCCGGCCCCGCTACTCCCCTGAGTCGACGGCAACTATGCGGCCCTCACCACCTTCAGGGTACTGTTCGACAGAGATCACGCCGCCGAGCGCCTGATCAACGTAGTTGCTAATCGCCTGCTGATACGTGACGCCCAGGGACACGAACGCCGCGCGCCGGAAGGGATATTCGTCGCCGCCGCGTGCGAGAAAGTCAAGCGTCGCCACGTGCACGGGACCAGCCCCATCCACGATGCTGCCCTCCCGCACGAGCCACGTGCCGTCGGCAAGCTGCACGTCCCGTACGCGGGTTCCCGCCGTGCTCACCTGCCCGTTTTCATCGAGGGTCTGCGCCGTGCCGTTGTGGTCCCAGGTCATGCGAAAGCCCGCGATCTGCGGGAAGCGGCCGGCGCCGTGCTCGGCGCGGGAGACCGCGTTTTCCAGAATCTCCTTGAACTGCGACGCCGGTATCTCGGGCACGATGGCAATGAAATTCGGGAACGGCGCCATGCTGAAGACGTCCACCTCGTACACCGTGCCCGCCGGCAGTACGTTATTGTTGCGGATGCCGCCGCCGTTCTGTAGGGCTACCGTAGCCGGCGGCGCGCCGTATTCCCCGGCAAGCTCGTTCGCCTGCCAGAGGATGGCATCGGCGATGAGGTTACCCTCATTGGTTTCCTGCGAACGTACGGCGCTCCGCCGGCCGTCCAAGAGCACTTCCGTTGTACCTACCGGGGTTGCCGCCAGCCCTTCCAGGTAGCCCGCCACCGGCGCCGCCACCTGTTCCTGCACCAGCGGGTCCGGGGTCACGGCATCCGGGTGGTTGCCGCCGACCACGCGCACCGGTCCGCTTGCCGGATCGATGCCGGTCAATTCGCCGTGAGCGTCGAATTCTACGATCAGGCGCCCCACATAGGTATAGCCGCCCGGCACAACGACCACGGGCACGTCCTGGCCGCGGCTGTCCTGCACGATGAGCGGGTAGGCGCCGCGAATCTGTTCTTCATCCCCCGGGAGCAGCGCGTCGTCGGCGCTTGCCAGCAACTCATCGCCGCCGCCCGCAATCGTTATGTCTATGCTGTGCAGACGTTCCGCCAGCGCCACGTCCCCATCCAAGCCCTGCACGTGGCTGATGAGGATAACCTTGTTTACACCCGCAAATGTGAGGGCGTCCACTTCCCGCTGGACCAGCGCCGCCACATCCGCCGAAACCCGCACGTTGCGCGGGATGGATAGGTAAGGCAGCCCCGGGGTGGTTGCCCCAACGATGCCAACGCGCTCATCGCCGACATCCAGCACGACACTGGCAACGATGCGGCCCGCCGCAGCCAATTCGGCCAGACGCGGCTCGCCGCTGATGTCCAGGTTTGCGCTGACGAACGGTACCGGGGCCGTGAAGCCGCCGATGAAGTCCGCCAAGACGTCGGGGCCGAAGTCGAACTCATGGTTGCCGATGGCGATGGCGTCGTAGCCGATGAGTTCAAGCGCAATGGTATCGTAATACGGTAACGTGCCCCGATCGAGGCTGGCGCTGAACTCGGGACCCGCCAGATAGCTGTCGCCGGCCGAAAGGACAAGCACGTTGCCGCCGTCCGCCTCCGCTGCCTGGCGCAACTGCCGCACGAGCGCGGCAAAGCGCGCCGCGCCGCCGAAGTCCTCCCGCCCCCTGCCGGCATCGATCAACTGCGACTCGCCGTCGCTATTGTGAAGAATCGTCAACCGGAATGGCGTTGCCTGAGCCGCGGGCGACACCGTGGCGGCCGCAGCGGACTCTGCTGTCGGTTCCGAAATTGCGCTTGGCTCTGTACCCGTCTCCGTGACCCCACACCCCGTGAGGGCAAAGACAACCACCAATGCCGCCAAGACCAAAGTAAGCCACGTTCTGCGCCTATGTCCTATCCTCATGGTTCCCTCTCACGACTGCTTGCACGTCTCGCTGGCGTCCATACTACGCCAGTCGCTGTGCCAGGGCATTACGGTGAGGTTAGTGCGATGTTGCAGGGCGCGAAGAACCTGAAACGGGGCTGGTGGGTTGCCCGCTACTTGCTTCAGAGCGTTGTCTGCGCCAAGGCTTACGCGCGGCAGCAGTCTCTCCCACTGGCGCGTCAGGTCGCGCTGGGCGGGAGGCGGGACCCAGGCATCGCCCACGCGCCACACGGCGTAAGGGAATCCGCGCCGGTCCCGCCTAGCGGCGGGGCTACTGTTCCGTGGGTGTCGGGGCCGCGGACGCCGGAACCGCAGGCGCCGTTGTCCCAAACCGCCTGATGTCCCGCAGGCGCAGCGCCAGGGCAACGGCCATGAGCGCGAATGCGGCCAGCGAAAACAGCGGCTGGATCGGCTCGAAATACGTCACCGCGCCGGTCGCGCCCACCAGGAGCAAGACCACTTTGTTGCATACCGGACAGCCAATGCCGACGAAGAGCAACAGCCCGCTGCCGAGGGCTTTTCCATCCTGGGGCGGGCAGGCCGCGGGCACGCCGTACGTTGCGCCCAGCGCAACCGCAAGCGCCGCCATCGCGCCGAGAAAGACGAAGTCCGTGGCGCGGGCGTCCAGCGGACGCACGAAGAACGGATTGGGTATCACGCCGCTGGGTATGCCCACCAGGAGCAGGACCGCCAGACCCATACCGGCCCCGTATACGACTGACTTCCACACGATCGCCCGCCGCATGAGTTGTTCCTCGCTAGAGCTTTGTCGGTTATGCAGCGCGGTCTGCGCCGGACCGCACAGGCTGTCTAGTCTCGCCGGCGCGCCGTCAAGATCAACCGGCCGCTTTCCGGGGTCAGCGGTTCGCCGTGCAAACCGCCAAAGTAGTCGAGCCGCTCCAGGCCGGCGCTGGCGAGCATGCGCGACAGTTCGTGGGGCAAGTAGACACGTACCTTGAGTTCGCGCTCGATGCGCTCGCCGTCCGGGGTGATGATCACCCGGCTCGTGTGCTGGTAGCCGGTCTCGTAGTCCATGCGGCTGCGGTTCAGCATGGTGTAGCCGGTGGAGGCGATTTCCGAGTCCTCCCAGGCCTGCTTCTGGTAGGTCTGGATGGGGTTCGCCATTTCCATGACGAAACGCCCGCCGGGACGCAACACCGCCGCCACGTCGTGCAGCACCTTCTGGTCTTCCGCGTCGCTTTCCAGGTAGCCCAGCGCCGTGAACCAGTTGACTACACCATCGAACGCGCGGTCGAACGGCAAGGCCCGCATGTCGCCCTGCACCAGGTTCACGTCCAAGCCCCGCACCCGCGCATCCTTGTACGCCTGGCGCATGAGCACGTCGGAGCGGTCCAGCCCCACGACGGAGTAGCCGTGAATCCCCAGTTGGATGAGATGGCGGCCCTGGCCGCACGCCAGGTCCAGCAACGTAGACCCCGGCCGCAACTCCAACAACCGCTCGATGGCCTCCACCTCCGGCACGGTATAGCGATCGCCAATCAGATCGGCGTAAGTGGCCAGATAGAGTTCATCGAAACGGTCGCGCTGCGCCGGACCCTGTGCAGGCATCTCGACTTTCCTAATCCTTCACTCGTCTTCCACAATGCAATCGCCAACCACACAACGCACTCCCCGGTGATCAGGCCTCAGGCCGGACGCATCCAATACTCTGGCGGCGCAGCCGCTGCTCTTGGACGCCGTCCCGGCTCATGATCGGGGCCTAGAAGAGGCCCAAACCAGCACATACCGCAAGAGCGCTCTCTCTTAGGATACTACGCAGGCGAAGCGGGCGTCTTACGCCGTCGAGAACGTACGCTGGAGAATTCCCAGATGGCCAGATTCCCATTGCGGAAACGGAAAACAGGGAGTTAGCAAACCATCATAGAGCCGACACTTGTACAACTAGAGCGGATCAAAGTCTGTGCCATCACCATAAGATCCATGACTTGCTTTCACAAATTTTGGTGCTTCCTAATAGTTTCTGTACTTCGGTACTTGACTCTATTGGCTTTTATGTGATGATGACCGCAAAGGAAACATGCATGAAATAGCAAAGCGAGCGTCGGCCTGGCAAAAGCCGGCATGAACCGACGCGGATTCTTGGGCAGACTAGCCCGCGCAACCGGTGGTGCGGCTGTTCTCACTGGTCTCGCTGCTGTTGCTGTGTCTGCCAGCGCCCATTGTTCGGGACCGTATTTTTGCGAAACTAGCCGGTATGTCATCATCGGCACTTGCCACAGCAGCTGCCCCAGCAACAAGAAGTCGAGGGAGTTAGTGCGAGAAGGAGTACATTGCCTCTCAGGTCAAACGTGCCATCCTAAGTACTCGTTCTACGATTGCAATGGTGGCAGTTGCCCGTAAGGTAAGTCTGGAAACGAATTCAGATTCAGCACACTGTTGTGTGAGTCGAGAGACGGAGCGCCCCCGTAGGATTCAATACTTCGAGGGTGCTCCGGCCTTTTGGCCTAGATTCGCGATTCTTCGACAGTAAGGACAGTGCATCCAATCGCGTGAAAGGAGCAGGCTAATGCTCTCGCGCAGGACCTTAATGGCTAGCGCGGCTCTAATTCCAGTTGGCTGCAGCTTCATCAATTCTCAACCTGAATCGCCGGCCATTGTGCAGGGGGCAAGCCTGATTTGGGCGGTTGCAGACTCGTTTGCTAGTCTTGCGGGCACCCGGGGCATGTCTGCGCTTGAGAAGTTCGAACTGGCAGCGGCGGAGCTTGCGCAAGATGAAGAAAACCCGCGCGGCCTCAAACAAGGGCGGTATACCCTTTCTCTGCGGCGCATAAGTCCCTGGCTAGAGCGGGAGCAATATGCAGCAACGCTAGCAGACTTGGGAGCAGACCTTGTTACAGTGGGGCCGTATAATGCGCAGGTCTTGGGCGAACAAGGAGTATTGTTGCCTCTGGACCGGTTCACCGGCTCCGAGGGCACGGGTATTGAGCGAGAATTCTATCCCAACGTGTTGGCACAGTTTCAACGGGGAGCACTCTACGCGCTACCGGTAGGCGTGCGCCCACAGGTGCTCTATTATGACGCCGCGCTGTTTCGGCGGGAGGGCGTTTCGGCACCGCACAGCAACTGGGGATGGGACGACCTAGTGGTGAATGCAGCCAAGTTGACAGAGCGGCGGGCGAATGGGAGCGTAGCGCGCTGGGGACTGGCGACGCACAGCCAAGGACTCTGGTGGGCGCTCTGGCAGAACGAGGCAGCTGTGCTCGACCTGGACGGATTGCAGTGCCGGCTGCAGGAACCGAGCGCGCTTGAAGCCCTGCAATTCTGTTACGACCTGCTGCATACTCATCGCGTCTCGCCAGCCGAATTCACGTATTTGGGCAGGATGATCTACGAGTCGGGCAATCCGCCGGCGATGGTCTACGAACTGCCGCCAAAGCGCCCGTCTGCCGGAGAGTACCGCTTAGCGCAGTTGCCGCGCGGCAAGGTGCGGGCAGTGCCGGTGTATGGGGAAGTCGGGATTGCAATTGCCGCGCGGACCAGCCACCCGGAGGAGGCGTACACAGCCCTGCGGGGCCTTGTGGGAGCGATGCAACCGTATGTGATTGTGCCCACCCAAAGAGAAGCGATGGCAAGACTTGGAGAGTTTCGGAAGGACCTTCGGCCAGAAGAGATAACTGCGTTGCAGCAGTCCATGGAACATGAAAGCGGGTGGCCTTTGACCGGGGTACAACTACACGTCATTCGGTACATCGTCGAGGCGCTCGTACAAGGTGACGACGTGGCGTCGGTGGTGAACGAAGCCTGCTCGATCGTGCGCGAGTACCAGCAGGCAGAACGAACGACACGAGAGCAAGCCGCCAGAGTCTCCAGGTGGTAATTGTCTAGCCGCTAGCCGCGCCGAAATGAGACTCTTGTGACTTAATGGCACGGAATGGCCCCGCAAGACTGGGCCAAAAGGCATACTTTCGCGATAGCAAGTCACGCAGCTATTCTTGCAGCCAGTCCCTGTTTGAGCCAACACTGCCGTCAATCGTACTCCAATGCCACGCCGAGGGCCTCGGCGGGGAGGTTGATGGCGACCTCCGCTGCCGCGGGCGCCTGGTCGAACGGGAAGCGGTGGGTGATGAGCGGGTCTACGCGGACTTTGCCCGCGGCTTGCAGGGCGAGCAGGGCTGCCAGGTTGCGCTCCTGGTCCCAGGGCACGAAGCGGTCGGGGTAGTCCACCTCGCCGCGCAGGTAGTCGCGGGCGCGGCTGCCGGGGCCGCGGCCGTTCACCCAGTGGATGTTAATCTCTTTGGTGTGGGGGTCGGCGTCCGGGTGGGTGGGGGTGAAGTCCCAGATCACGCGCCCGATGAACAGCACGCGCCCGCTCTCCCGCACCAGCCGCACCGCCAGCGACGCCGGGCCCCGCACCCGCGCTGAGGTCGCCACAAAGACCGCATCCGCGCCGACGCCGTCCGTTATGTCAGCAACCGCTGCCGCAATTTCGTCTTCCGTGCCGCCAACCGTGGCCGCGGCGCCGCATTCCCGGGCCTTCTGCAGCCGAAAGTCATGCAGGTCTACGCCGACGGCCTGGCCGCCCACCATGCCGACAAGCTGCGCCGCTATCTGGCCCACCATGCCCAGGCCGAGCACTACCACCGTTTCGCCCGGCTGCACCACCGCGCGGCGCATGGCGTGGAACGCCGTGAGGCCCACGTTCGTGGTGGCCGCCTCGATGGGCGGCAGGCCCGGCGGTATCTTGGCAAACGAGTGCTGCCACACGAAGGCCTGCTCGGCGTGATAGCCAAAGCCGCCGCCGGTCGCCGCCACCAGGTCGCCCGGTTGAAAGCGGTCCCGCAGGTCGTCGGACACTTGCACGACTTCCCCGGCGGACTGGTAGCTGTGGGCTTTTTCAGAGAACAGACCGGGGTCTTTGCCCTCCGCCAACGCCTGGCGGCGGCGTCCGACCCCCGCCATTTCGGACCCGGCCCCAAAGACCGACGCCAGCGTGCGGATTACCACGCCGGAGCCCTGCAGCGTGGGTTCGGGAACTTCCTTGAGGTACATCTCACCGCGATTATTCGAGTAGAGCGCGCGCATTGGCATGCCTTCCATCGTAGTTTGAGGCTACTGCGGTATTACCGGCAGAGTCACATGCGAGGGCCGGCTATGATCGTGGAAAATGGTCTGGCGGGCCGCGACCACCTCGCCGTCGGCGTATTCGTGGGCGCCGGTGTTGTGGTTGCGATCGAAGTTAGGGAAGTCGCTGCTGGTGATGTCGATGCGCAGGCGGTGGCCGGGCAAGAAGCAATTGCTCGTGGGGTTTACCTGGATCGTGTATTGATACACCGCATCCGGCTCGATGAGGGTGGGTTCGGTGTAGGACTCCCGGTAGCGGGCGCGCACGATGCCGTGGCACAGCTCTTGGGTAAACCCATCGGGCCAGACGTCCATCAGCTTGACCACGAAGTCCGTATCCCGGGCCGACGACGCCGCCCACAGCGTGACCGTAATCGGCCCGGTGACCTCCAAAGGCGCCGCCAACGGCGGCGTGGCATAGCTCAGAATATCCCGCCGGTGCTGCAAGGCCCGCTGGTCCAGGGGCACCTGCTGGCCGGGGCCGGTGTAGAGCGTCATCACGGGATCCCGGGGGTCGTAGGTGTACGTGTCCGGCGGTTCCTCGCTGGGGGCTTCTCGCGAGAGCGCACCGCCGCCAAACGGTGTATTGGCATCGCCATCGCTGTGGAAGTAGAAGTCCGTATACTGCGTGCGCGCCAGGGGCCAATCGTCTTCGCTCCGCCACGTGTTCGCGCCCATAACGAAGAGCTGGATGGGCGGCCAGTCGGCGATGCCGCTGGGGTCGTCCTTCAGCCAGGCGCGGTACCAGGCGTCGGCGATGGCGTAGTAGTCCCGCTCCGCCGCCGGGCCGAAGTCCACCTCGCCCACGGTGCGGTTCAGGTCGGCGGTCGTATGGGTGTACGGGCCGATGATGAGGTACTGGTTGTCGCGGGCGTGGGCGGTCATGCCGTTGGCGCGCATGCCGGTGAAATGCTTGATGGTTCCGATTTGCTGGTCGTACCAGCCCGTTACGCTCAGGACTGGAACGTTAACTTTCTTGTGCTTCTGCAAGAAGCCGAAATGGTCCTGGGCGTGGTCGCTCAGCCAGTGGTGGAAGTGCGGCTTCATGCCGGAGAGCACGTCGTCGGGGATATCCAGCAGCGGCAGGTACCAGAGCCACTTGCTGCGGTCCTGCTCCAGCCAGATGTGCTCCGCGTCGGCATTCGTGGTAGGGCCCTTGGTATCGCCGATGTGGCGGCGCAGGTCCGGCGCCAGCGAGTTGATCGTCCACCACAGCACGCGGCCGAGCCGCAGCACCCCGCCCAACTCGCGGTCAAGCAGGTTCGCGGCGATGGCGCTGGGGATCATGGTAGCCAGGTGCGGCGGGCGCGTGTGGGCCAGTTCCCATTGCGTCCAGCCGTTGTACGAACCGCCGTAGGTGCCCACTTTGCCGGTGGAACCGGGAAGTCGCGCCGCCCACTCCACCGTGTCGTAGCCGTCCACGTCGTCGTAGGTATCGGCGCGGTAGAAGCCGGGGCGGAATTCGCCAGCCGAGGCGTAGCGCCCGCGCACGTCCTGCGCCACCGCAATGTAGCCCCGCCGCGCAAGCTCCTGGCCGACGCCCTGATCGGTCTTGTCATAGGGCGTGCGGCAGAGCAGCACGGGATATTCACCGGGCGCATCGGGTCGATATACGTCGGCCCGCAATATGGTGCCGTCCCGCATGGGCACAGGGACGTTTATTTCTTGCGTTATGTCAAAGGTGCTGTCTGTTGGCGCCATGGTGAGACCTCGATTTCGCCTGCAGGTAGCCGGATACTCCGCTTTATGTGAATGCTGCCAGATGCACCGCTCCGAAAGAACGCTGCCAGTTGCGCAGCTACAAGTGAACGCTGCCGGATGTGGCGTCAGGCGATCATTTGCCGGCCCATTGACAATGCCCGTCTCGACGCCCTATTTGACGGCAGCGCCTCTATCAGTTCCCCACCTAATTGGAAACGCCCTGCCGCAGACCAGAAGAACGTGCTGTACTCTCCGGAGGCACAAGTTTGTGACCTGCCAACAGTTCCGGTAGCGCAGGCCTGCAACTCGCGGGCCTCTCGCCTAGCCCAGTTCCGCAAACTGCCGCCCATTCCCGTAGGCCAGGTCTGCAACCTGCGGGCCTCTCCGGTAGCCCAGGTTTGATACCTGGGGGGTCTCTCCCCCTGGCCCAAGAATGCAAGCCTGCCTTCCCCTCCGGTAGGCCAAGTCAGCAACCATCGGGCCTCTTGCCTGGCACAGTTCCGCGACCTACCGCCCTTTCCGGTAGCGCAGGTTTGTGACCTGCGGGCCTGCCCGTCATTCCGGCGAAAGCCGGAATCCAGTCCAATGCGAGACAGCTTCACTGCAGCAGGCACCAACTGGACCTCTTCACTTAGCCCGAGAATGCAAGCCCGCCGCCCTCTCCGGTAGCGCAGGTTTGTAACCTGCGGGCCTGCCCGTCATCCAGTCCAATGCGAGACAGCTTCATTGCCGCAGGCAACATCGAGGAAGCGAAGACCCACAAGCTAGCACTGCGCCAAAAAGACAACTCCTGTCATTCCGAGTGCAGCGAGGAATCTCAGGAATAATGCGTGCAGAATCGACTCCCGAAGTCCCGCACACAGAATCGGTTACAGAATTCCCCTGCCCGCTCACTCACCCAACGCCACACCGGGCAGCACCTCTGAAACAGGCTTCCCAGTAAGCTGCACACAGAGCGCGTCAGGACAAAGCTCAACGCCTTCCCCCAACCAACGCCGCCAGCCGTCGTGATACGCACCGACTCAAAGAAACGTCGATCCTTCCACGTCTTGAATACACCACGTCCTGCCAAGTGCATTAGGTCGACTTCCCCGGCGGTGCCATCGGCATACCGTAGCCAAATGCGAAAACCCTTGCACGGCTCTACTGCCGTTGGCCGAATCATGACAATTTTCAAGCTTCTCCACGAACGTACTGCGAAAGTAGCTCGTCGCCAATTCCAGTCAATCGAAGCAAACCGAGAATTTGGTCGGATCCTGACCAACGTGCCTGATGATTATGCAAGAATTTTCGACGTGATCGGCCGCATCGTAATTCTTCTCGATGTAAACTGACTCTACTAATTGATGTTGTTTAAATGAACCGCCGTCTGGATGTATCGGCTCAGAAGCAACTAGGTATCGACTGGCGCGTTGAATTGGTAGCAGGCCCGTGTGCAGCAATTTGCTCTGCATAAGCCAAGCCGTAGCTCCTATTGTTAAGTCTTTCCAATACTTGACGGGAAGGTGCGAACCATCCGGGAACCGTATGCCAGTAGGCTTGGGATGCCCTTTCGCTGGCTTCACATTGGATAGCGGTTGCCATTCCTTGTCGACATCAGTGGGGGGCAGCGTTTGAGAAGTGATGAGTTCCGGCCTCGGCTCAGCAGTGGCCGCTGGCGGAGATGGCTTATCGATTTGCGTCCACCCTTCACCGTTGACTCGCTCATTGATAAATTCTGTGAACGCTTGCTGCAGAAGAACTGAGAATTGCTCCCTTATCTTTGCAGTTGCAGCCCCCTTGTAAACGCGTTTTACAAAGTAACGGATAAAATCATCGGATGGACTATCAAGTTCCTGGGTAAGTAGTCGCTTGATCTTTGTCGTGTACTTCAATTCTCTTGCGGCGCTGACAATCTCGTCTATATCGAAAGACGCTTTCGTAAAGCGCTCGAGCTCCTTGACCTGCACCTCAGAGCAATCAAGCATATTGAACTCAAAGAAATGCTCTAGATCCATTTTGTTGTCATCATCGAGGTCCGAGAAAAACCGGTATACAATGCCGTCTGTGAGAATGCCGAATCGGGCCTCAGTGGTCAGAAAGTAGCGCAGAAGCTGGGACACCACTCTGTCGTTGAGATTTGTTCCATAGGTCTTGCATTCGATCAAAACCAATGGACTACCGTTCTGTAAAATGGCGTAGTCTACTTTCTCTCCCTTCTTCATGCCTACGTCAGCAACAAACTCCGGCTTCACTTCAGTTGGATCATATATTGAGTAGCCCAAGACTTGTATGAAAGGCAAAACGAGCGCTTGCTTAGTTGCTTCTTCAGTATCAAGGTGATCAATTCTATTAGCGAAATTTCTAGAAAGTGCTCGCACTTCGTCAATGAAGCTCATCTGTTGGACCTCCTCGCTCGTGACTTCCCTTGTTGCACGATTTACTTGCTTTCATAGCAAAACCAATACAAAGTAGCCTTGTTGCTCCTTTTGATTATTGTTCATAGTAGTCAACTGCCCAGTTAGGGTCAAAGCATGATTGACGCCAAGCCCCCTTTGTCACCGCACGGGATGCCAGATTGTGAGCCTTGCCACTTGCCAACAGACCTTTATCGTGAGAGCGCAAGCTACTCCACGGCTTCTACCACCGGTGGGGTGATGAAATCGTGGTAGCGCTCTTTCACTCTCGCCTCTTGGGTTTTGCCGGTGTGGAGGTAGACGCGGAATTGGCAGCGCAGGCGCGCGCCCTCGGGCAGGACGTAGCTGCCGTCTATGCCGGGGTGGCCCAGGAACTCCCGCCAGGCGAAGCAGTTCGCGTGCAGCAGGCCGTAGTTGCGGACGTGCCAGTACGTGGGATAGCGGAAGCTGGAGGGGTGGTCGAACACGGCGACGCCTACGGTTTTGCCGCTCACGGGACCGGTGTAGTCCATCCACTGGGCGCGCGCGCCGAAGCACTCGTCCTCGCCCCGCCCGCCGTAGGCATTCTCGATCTCGCCGGCGTCGTCGGCGTCCATGCTGCTCGCCACGCGCACGGAGAGCATGGCGCCTTCTTTCGTATCGCCAAAGCGCACCGGGCCCTCGGTAGCGTGGAGGGTCACGCCAATATCCAGTATGCGCGCGTCCGACGCGGGGGCGTATACCACCACGCGTTTTTCTTCCGTCAGTACCGGTTGTTCGCTGCGGCTTACCCAGTGGCTGCGCGAGAGAAACGCGCCGCACACCGGACCGCTCACGTAGGCGCTGCCTGCGCCAAACGCGGGGAGAAAACAAACATGGCGCTGGTAGCCGTGGTCGTCGAGTTCGCTCCAGAGGTCCACGCCGTTCACGTCGCCGTGGGCCACGTGGATTGACTTGTGGTGGGGATGGTCGTGCTTCTCGCCCGGCACGTCAGGTATCATCGGGTACGCACGTGTCATACCCCTGCCGGTGGGGCCGACCACGGGATAGAGAAAGAGCTTGTTGTGCTGCGGGGCGTGGTGATAGGTGGTAAAGAGTTCGCCATCGAGATCTATGTCCACGCCGTGTCTGCCATCGGCCACGGCCACGCCGCCGCCATCCCGGCCTGGCTTGGCGCTCGCACTGTCCGCCGCGCCTGTCTCCAGCGAATACGACCGGCTGGCACGTGCGGCAAGCGCAGGCAGAATCCAGACCAGACGCGTACCGTCCGCGGTCTCCACCGCCTGCGCGGGCAGCGCCTCATTCGTAACGTCATCGATTACCAAATAACTCCGATCCGCAGCGAGTTTCCCATCATTGACCCAAACGGGGCAGTGCTTGCGGATATGATTGCCTGCGTGGACCGTGAATTGCCTGCTTGCCATGGACCTATCTTTCTCTTTGTTGAAAGGGGTTTGGGATGTTACTTGACGCAACATGCCGCAAAACGGCGGTGCGTGGCTTTGCTCTCTTAGGCCAACCGCTTGGGAAAGAACATAGGCGGTGGCGGAAGCAATGTCAAACAAGAGGCGCTCACCGGCGCTCTGCGCATTTACGTGGCAGCAACCACCAAAGAGGAATGCTCAGAACACAAAGTTCCTCCGGCTGGGAGAGACTGTCAGTGCGCCTAAATTTTTTTGAGAGACCCAGCTCACTATGCGGGTTATTGACATTGACTCCCGCCAGAACCGTGGTACCATAGCTACATGTAGGATTGTCAATAGTATGCAAGTCCATGGAAGGAGGGAACCAAAGCTTCTGGGGAGAGAGCTGTGGCGCCGGGCCGTTCCTCACTCCTATTCCTCATGGCAGCAAGGCGCACAGTTCCAGTGTTTGTACGCCATTGACCCAAAGGAGGTCAAGAGCGATGAAAGCACGAACGGATACGCTCACCCGACGACGCCTCTTTCTAGGCGCCGGCAGCATGGCGAGCGTGCTGGTCCTCGCCGCCTGCGGCGCCATGCCCGTAGCTACGACCGCGCCAACAACGGAAGAGGAAACTGAGGCGAAAGCCGAAGAAAAAACGGAGATGATGGAGACGCCCGTCATCAACATTGACGAATACTTCACCGAGACCGACGGACGTCATGCGCCCTATCTGAACACCCTCAAGCAGGCTGAGGAAGCTCTGAACGTAAAGTTCAACGTGATTCCCGGTGAGTATAGCGGCATTTGGGACCGGCGCAAGACCGCCTTTGCCGCCGGTGAGGCCGACGTAGACATCTCTATGAACCAGGTAAACTGGGTCTTCTTTGGCGGGTTCAACGGCATGTTCATCGATCACATACCGTTGATGCAGCGCGACAAAGTGGACATCACGCGCTACTATCCCGCGGACATCAAAGCCTGGAGTTGGGCCGGCAAGCTCTATGCCATCCCCACCCAATCCGGCGGCGAGTTGGTGCTCTTCAACAAGCAGTATTTCGACGAAGCCGGCCTGAACTATCCCGGCGGCGACTGGACCTATGACGACATGATCGACATGTGCCAGAAGGTCCACAAGCCAGACGACAACCGCTGGGCCGTGCGGATCGGCCAGAACAGCCTTTTCTACATGGCCAGCACCTTCATGCTGAATTTCGGTGGAGAGGAATTGTCGGAAGACGGCAATAGGGTGCTCTACGGCGAGGATCCCAAGTCGCATGCCGGCGCCCAGTTCAACGTGGACCTGCACCTGAAGCACGAGTTCACGCCGCCGAGCGAGGTAGTCAGCGAACTCCTAGCCGGCCGTTCCGGCATCGGCATTCTGGAGTTGGGGCACATCGCCATGGAGTTCACGGGCGTTTTCCGCTACAACGCCTCCCCGCAGCACTTGGGCTAAAAGCTCAGCGTGACCCGGCCGCCGCGCAATGAGCGCGGCACGGCCACCGTGGTCGGCAACGCCCACTCCATCATGGGTCTCTCCAACGTGCAGGACTCGGTGTGGGAACTGCTGAAGTGGCTCGGCTCGGATGAGGGCGCGACCGGTTCCGAGTACTTCGGCTGGACCTCTTGGCCGTCCATCATCGAGCACGCCTCCCATCCCGGTTGGGCGTCGCGGTTCGAGGGCACCAACGTCCACGACGCCATTGAGGCCTGGGCCGAGGAGGGCCACAACTTCCTGCGCCTACCCGAGTTCAACGAGGCCTGGGGCCCGCTACAGCAGCCGTGGTACAGCGCGCTCAGAGGCGAGATCACCGTGCCAGAGGGCCTGCGCGAGTCGGCGCAGATTCTCCAGGAGATAATCGACCGCCGGCCGGAAGAGCATCGGGAGTAAGCACATGTTGCGAGATCGCTAGATCGTTCTAGCGCACGGCGCAATCTCGCTCAACCGCAGACGCCCATTCTGAGAATGGGCGAGTGGTAGACTGTGCCCGGCAAGAGTATCCGTTCATCCTTCGACAAGCTCTGGACGAACGGATACTCTATTCTTGTCCTTTGCTCCTCATCGAGGCAAGAATACGACAGGGCTGCCAATCTTTCAGTTCGGGCCAAACAAGAGTGCCATTCACCAATCAGCCCCCTGTGTTCGCTGCGCAAAGGCACGAGGTAAGCAAGCCGGTATACAATTGCATGAGGCAACGGTGGCAATCTCTCTTGCGACTTTTCAAAGACTCTCCAGCACATTTAGTGAATAGGAGTGGGTGACTATGGAGCGACTTGCTCTGCACGGCGGGACCCCGGTACGGGACGGCAGCAAGAGTTGGCCCAAGTGGCCGCAATACGATGAGACCGAGTTAAACAACGTGCGTGAGGTGTTCGAGAGCCGGGTGTGGGGCGGCACGGCCCACGGTCCCATGAAGACGGCGGCGCAGGCCAAATTCGCCGCCTATCACGATGCCAAGTTCGGCATTGGCCTTACCAGTTGCACCGCCGGTCTGGAGATCGGCCTCAAGGCGTTCGGCGTCGGCGCGGGCGATGAAGTCATTGTACCGGCCTTCACCTTCATCGCCACAGCGTTTGCGCCCATGTACCTGGGCGCCACCCCGGTGATGGCGGACATTCACCCGGATTCGCTGTGTCTCGACCCCAACCGGACGGAAGAGGCCATCACGCCGCGCACCCGCGCCATCAGCCCCGTGCACTACGGCGGCTATCCGGCGGACATGGAGCGGTTTGAGGAGATCGCCCGCAAGCACGACCTGGCCATCATCGTGGACGCGGCCCACGCCCACGGCGCGGAATGGAAGGGCACAAAGCTCGGCGGCATGGGCGACGCCAGTTCCTACAGCCTGGGCGGCGGCAAGAACATGAGCACCGGCGAGGGCGGCATGCTCACCACCGACAACGCGGAACTCGCCGAGCGTTGGCTCTACACCCTCTCTAGCTTTGGCCGCGCCAAGGACGAGCCGGGTTACGTGCACTACGAATTGGGCGGCCACTACCCCATGAACGAATTCCAGGCGGCGATCCTGCTGGGCCAGTTGGAACGCTTCGACGAGCAAACGAAGAAGCGCAACCGCAACGCGCAATACCTAAACAGCTTGCTGGCGCAAATTGACGGCATCGAGCCGCCGCCAATACCGCCGGAAGTTACCCAGCACGGGCTGCACATCTATACGTTTCGCATCAAGCCGGAGGAATTCGGCACCGACAAGCGGACTTTCCTCGATGCCGCGCACGCCGAGGGCGTGCCGGTCTCCGGCGGCCATCCGCGCCCGATTTACGACAACCCCATGCTCGACCTGGAAACGGGCGACGTTGCGGGCGGCGCGGGGAAATTCCGCGCTTTGGACTGTCCGGAATCCGAACTCCTGACCCGCGAAGAAGGCATTGCCATGGGCCACGTAACCTTGTTGGCGGAAGAGTCCGATATGGACGACATTGCCGAGGGCATTGCCAAGGTCCGCCGCAACGTGGCGCAACTGCGGCAGGTGGCCGTGTAGTTCTTCCATCCGCTTGGCGTCTGTTTGCGGCAGCGGGGCTCTTGCCGGCACTGGGGAATTTTCCCCTGCGCGGGGGGACCGCTAGCACGCAAGCGGCTGCGGAAGAGGCGGCGGGAATTATCCACCTGCGCGGGCGGGACTATGGCGCGTGCCGTGAAGCGCCGTTTCCGCCAGGGACTATCCGCCTACGCGGGCTGTGGTTTGCCCGGTTGCGGACTCCACGGCCAGATTCCGGCGGCAAAAGGCCGCCGCCTGGTGGATGCGGTCGCGCACCTTTTCATCGGAACGCCCGGCGTGAAGCGCGAACGGGTGCAGTTCCGCCACGATGATGCCGCTAAAGTCGCTCCGGCCCACTTCGCCCAGGAAGTCGGCCAGCGGCAGCGTGCCCTCACCGGGAAAGAGATGCTCCCGGCCGCTGTATTCGTCTGACAGGTGGACGTGCCGCACCGTGCTCCGCAATTGCCGCCACGCCGCCAGGATGTCCACCTGCGAAACGCCAAAATGGGTGGTGTCCATGGTCAAGGCGGCAAAAGGACGCATGGCGTCAGGATGCCAGTACGTGTGCTCGTCCTTTTGCAGGATGCCCAGGCGTTTCCCCACCTTGCGCGGCAGATTCTCTACGGTGAGCAGCACCGGGGTTTGCGCCTGCAAGTCGGCCAGGTTCTGCCCCAGCCATGCCGGCAAGTCGGGGCTGCCGCGTGAAATGGGGTGGATCACTACCGTGCGCGCGCCTACGGCTTCCGCCAGGGCAATCGTCGCCTTGAGGGTGCCGGGGTAGTCGGCCCCCATCTCGGATATAGTCTGAAAAGGCGCGTGTATGCTGCAGACCGGAATACCCCACTGCGCGGTAAGGCCGTTGATGTACGTCGCTTGGCGGGTGTCCCAGCGGTTGTCAATGATGATCTCCACGCCATCGAAGTCGGAGCCCTGCATCAATTCGAACGTGCGCGCCAGGCCGTAGGTGTAAAGCGATCCAGTCGAGAGCGTGACGAGGGGCGCTTGGCCGGTGGTATCGCGTGTGTCTGCCATGGGTGATCGCCTTGTGTGGGGGAGGGACTATGGCGGCTAGGGCGCCATCGGGGCCGCCGGGCAGCGCTACTGCCGCAATGCTCCCGAAACAACTGTGAAGCCGCCGGCCCGCGCACGGCGCATCTTTTTCGTGGTCTCTGGCTTCATTATAGCCATGGGCGCACCGCCCGGCTACGTTCCCGGCAATGGCGACACGTGCGCCCAAGGTCAGACAGACTTACGGGCCAGCACTTCGGGAGAGCCGCTTGCCGCCGCGCCCGCGGCTCGCTATGCTGCCAACAACTGCGGGCGCCCCGGCGCTACCGGACACGGTGCACGATACAACGGGATGGCGCACGTGATTTGGAAACGAAGCGAGGCGAAGTGAGACTGCGGCAGCCGCATGGTGGGTCCGGGACAGGCCGTATCTGCGCAGGACGCCTGCACGAAACCCAAGGCTATGCGGGGGCGCGTCCCCATGTCGCCGTGGATAGGTCGTTGTTTGCCGCTGCCATGCCCACGTGTGCAGGATGCCGTCACCACGCTAACTTCCCGATCCCACCGCGCCAAGAAAGAGCACATCGGTGACCGAGAACTGCTATGACGTAGAGCGTCTGCGCGGCTGGCACGCCCACGTGGCTGCTCTGGCCGACGACGGCCCGCCCACGGCGCGCGTCATCGTGTCGCCGCGGGCAGGCTCCGGCGGCGGCGCGGCAGTTGTCGCCGGTTCGTTCAACCCCGTCACCACCGCGCATCTCAGCCTCTGTGACGGCGCCCTGCGGCAACCGGGCATTGACGTTGTATGGTTCTTGCTGGCGGTGCGCACCGTGGACAAGGAGCAGGTTACCGGCGCGTGCCTGGAAGACCGGCTCTGCATGCTGGCAGCCCTCGCCCGGACGCGGCCCAACGTAGGCGTGGTGCTCACCAATCGCGGCCTCTTCGTAGAACAGGCCGAAGCCCTGCGCCGCACGCTGGCGCCGCCGGACCGCAGCCTGGTATTCGCGGTAGGTTTCGACAAGATCACGCAGATACTCGATCCCCGCTACTATGACGACCGTGAGGCCAGCCTCGCCCGGCTCTTTGCGCTCAGCCGCTTTCTGGTGGCTAAGCGAGACGCCCACGGCGCGGCGGCGCTGGCCGACCTGCTCGCCGCGCCGGCCAATCGCGCCTACCGGCGGCATATTGCCGCCCTGGACACACTCCCCGCGTACCACGATCCAGAACTCTCCGCGACCGGCGTGCGCACAGCCTACGCGGATACGAATCCGGCTGCACCGGCGGACGTTGGCGTGCCGCCGCCCGTGGCAGACTTCATCGCGGCAACCGGCGCCTACGCGCCGCCGCACATGCTCCCCGGCGGCGAGACCGTGAACCGCTACGCCCTGCGTTTGCGGCTGCTGGCCGCCCTCTTTGCCGATCCGACTGCCGCATTTACGGCAGACGATTTCATAGCGGCGGTCGCAGTGGCGCTTTCGAATTCAGAGTCCGGCCGCAGTTTGCGTCGTGCGCTCGCACAGGACATTGTGACGATCCCCTCTGTTCGCGCCTGCTTAGGGTGCAATAGCGTCTCCACAGGCGAGCGGTAGATTGTGCCACAATACTTGCTTGTGACCTTGTGAACACTGGCGGAGCGACATATACACACAGCCTGGGGCGGTTTTCTGGCCCAATTGTGCGCCGGAGTTGGGCCCGGGAGTGCCGCAACTGCCTCTGGGCGACCTTGCCCGCGAGTCGCCATTGACGTACCGTGGAAAACAGAGTCACAATGAGGCTGGCGGCCAGTGTTTCGCAGATGCGGGAGACAGGAGTGTGAATGATGGCTGCAACTCGACAGAAGGAAAGAGCGAAAGTAAAGGTGCATACGGACGGAAACGGCGGCCTCTACGTTAAACCGGAGGACGTACTGGCAGACCCGGCTATTCGCAAGAAGATAAAGAACCTCAATGAGATGGGCCCAATGGCCAAGACCCTCCCCAAGGAGCGAACCGGGACTCGCTGACACCTGCATGGACCTCTTCACAACGCTCTTCCCGGCCCTGATTGGGTACTACTTCCTCAAGAGCTCCAGGATCACTCGTCTTACGATTCCCCACGAAAGCGGCTATCATCTCTTCTTCAAGTCCGCTCTCGTCGGCTATCTGCTGGTAGGCGTCCCATTTCTCGTTGGCGCTGTATTGGGTCACCATTCAAGCGCTATTCATTGGGTGGAGACTGTCACCGAAACGTGGCAGACTCTCGCGCCGTTCGATACCTATGCTGGCGCATACCTCGCGGGCATTGTCCTGGGCGGGACTTGGCTATTGCTTGAGCGTTTCTTGTACGACGAGAGCGCGGGCTTCATCAGGTCCGCAAGGGAGAGAGGGGATCAAGTAGGGGCCTTTATCGCCGAAGCGCTTGGGTCCGAATTGTTCATCGAAGTAACGTTGAGAACTAGAAAAGCGTACATCGGAATTCCGCTAAGCATGAAGAACGGGCAAGACGCTGACATAGAGCAATTGCCGCTCCAGAGCGGCCACCGTGACGTGGATACACAGAAGCTGGTTATGGATACCGACTATACTGTGGCGATTCAGCAACTCCAAGAGGACGATGCAATTGACACTCGCGTCATTGTATCTTCATCCGAGATTGTCACCGTCAAGCCCTTTGACCCACTACTCTACCAGAGGTTTCGGCAAACAAATCCAGGAACACCGCCGCTTGCCGGGCATGGCTAGCGTGTCTGCCCATAGAGCGAGCACTCCCACCGGCCGCGTCCTGGCCCACCGCAAAGAATGAGCATTGCCACGCCTGCGCGAGCATCTGCCCGCGAGATACGTATAGTGATCCTCTGTTCGCGCGAATTCCCCGCGATGGTCGATGAGTCCAAACCGACTTGTGCCGCTCGCGGCAGGACGAGCACAGCGGCAGCGAGAAAGAAGGGCCGACAGCACGAGTCGCGGCGGCCTATCCGTGCCTTTGCGGCTTGCGGAAGTAGCCGCTTCCCGCCCGCGCCTGGCCCGGCCCGCAGGACCGGCGCCGCGTCCCACAGAATCAAGAAAACGCGCCTCGAAGCAGTTCGCCGCGGGCACGTCTTCTTTACTTCAGCGTAGTTGTTGTGAAGCGCTCAATCCTTGCTTGGCTTGTCCAAGTCGTCCACGTCGAGCGAGTTTATGAACTCCCGGAAGACACCGAGTTTCTCCTCCAGCTCGGGGTCCGGTTCGCTCTTCTCCTCGCCATCACTCTCATCCTGCTTGACCGGCGTAAAGCTGGCGGCGTCCAGCACACTCTCTGCCACGAGAATGGGCGCATCCACCCGCACGGCCAGGGCGATGGCGTCGCTGGGCCGCGCGTCCATTTCCACGTGCCTCCCGTCGTGGTCCAAGACGATGCGCGCGTAGTACGTGCGGTCGGAGAGATCGTTGATGAGAATGCTCACCACCCGCGCGCCCAGAGACTCGATGACGTTGCTCAAGAGGTCGTGGGTCAAGGGACGTGAGAACGTGTGCTTGTGGAGCTTGATCGCGATGGAGTCCGCCTCGGCGATACCGATCACGATGGCAAGGTAGCGTTCCTGGTCTTTTTCACGCAGGACAACGATCCGGGTTGGATTTGCCGGATTCCTGCCCACCTTTTCGATGACCATTTCGACCATGGCATTGCCGCCTGTTGCGCACCCATCTCGCGCGCCGGACACCCCATGGGCCCCGCATCGCCTGCGATCCCAAGCCCGGCGCCGCGCACACTTTGCTCTCTTAAGTTTACTCTTCCGGTTGGTCTAGCTCAAATGCTTGGTGCAAGACCTGTGCCGCTCGGTTCGCGTCGTCTTCATGCACCAGGCACGTAATCCTGATTTCGCTGGTGGTAATGCTCTCGATATTGATCGCCGGCTCTGCCAGGGCGCCGAACATCCGCGCCGCCACGCCGGGCGTACTCTGGATGCCGGTGCCGACGATGGAGACCTTGGCCAGATTGGCAAAGTGCAACACGTCCGCCGCGCCCAGGGCCTGGCACGCGCCTTCCACCAATTCTAACGTCTTGGCCAGATCGTCGCGGGATACGGTGAAGGAAATGTCCGTGATGCCATCGTGGCTGATGTTCTGGACGATCACGTCGATATTGATATTATCGTCGGCCAGGGGCTGGAAGAGCCCATGGGCGATGCCGGGCCGGTCCGGGATGCCGAGCACGGAGACCTTAGCCACGTCGGTGTCCACTGCAATGCCGCGAATGCGTTGGGCGTCTTTCTCCATATCCTCACCTCGGGTGATCACGGTGCCTGATTCGTCATTGAACGAAGACCGCACGACGATATCCATGTCGAAGAGTTCCGCCAACTCCACGGCTCTGCCATGCATCACGCGCGCGCCCAGCTTTGCCAACTCCAGCATTTCCTCGTGGGCGATGCGGTCCAGCTTGCGCGCGGTGGGTATGACGCGCGGGTCGGCGGTATAGATGCCGTCTACGTCCGTGAAGATCTCGCAAGCCGCTGCCTTAACCGCGATGGCAATGGCGACCGCTGTGGTGTCCGACCCGCCCCGGCCGAGAGTAGTTACGTCCAGATCGTGGGTTACCCCCTGGAAACCGGCGACGATGGCAATGCGTCCGCTGCGCAGTTCCTGCTCGATCCGCCCAGAATCGATGTCCACAATGCGCGCCCGGGAGTAGAACGAATCCGTACGAATGCCCGCTTGTTGGCCCGTGAGCGCCACGGCGTCGTAGCCCATGTCCCGCAGGCACATGGAAAGCAGCGTGGATGATACGATTTCGCCGGTTGACAGAAGCAGGTCCAGGTCTCGTCCGCCCGGCGCGCGGGATACCTGGCCCGCCAAGTCGATAAGGTCGTCCGTAGTATCGCCCATGGCCGACACCACGACGATGACGTCGTCCCCGGCGTCCCGCGCGGCGGCCAAGCGCGCCGCCACGGCCTTGATGCGCTCCGCCGTGGCTACCGAACTGCCGCCGTACTTTTGCACCACTCGCGCCATGTAGCCGCTCTCGCCTCTATCCCACCGGCCCGCGTGCCCGCGCCGGCCCGGCATCGCTTGTGTTCTCTGTGGCGTCCAACTCACGCCGCCACCGCACGGCACTCACAGGTATGAATGCCTGGCACACAACCGCCAGGCTGGCGCGCCCACGTTTCGCATCGGCGCGATGCCTGGCAGAGAGTTGAAACTTCTGCTACATTATAGCATGCATTTTGCGCCGCCACGTCCCCGCAATCCGGCGGCCGGCGGCCCCATGGAGCGCGAACGCATGACCCACACCGTTGTCCTGGCCGATCCCATCCACGAGCACGGGATCGCGATTTTGGAACAGATTGCAGAGGTGCGCCAGGCGGACCAAACCGGCGGCCCGCCCCTGGTGGAGCAAATCCGCGACGCCCACGCCCTGGTCACGCGGCTCACGAAAGTCACGGCAGACGTTATCGACGCGGCGCCGTCCCTGCGGGTGGTATCCCGGCACGGCGTGGGCGTGGATAGCGTGGACGTGGCGTACGCCACGGCGCGGGGCATTCCGGTGCTCTATACTCCGGCGGCCAACGCCGAATCCGTGGCCGAGCATACCTTGGGCATGATGCTGGCCGTGAGCAAGATGATCCTGCTGGGCGACCGCGCTCAACGCAACGGCGACTTTCAGTCGCGCACGCGCCTCATCGGCCTGGAACTCTATGGCAAGACCCTCGGTCTGGTGGGCGCGGGCCGCATCGGCGGCCGCGTGGCGCGCATGTGCCGAGCGGCCTTGGATATGCACGTCATCGCCTACGATCCGTTTCTGGCGGCGGACGAAGCCCGCTTGCTGGGCGTAGAATTGGTGGCGGACCTCTCAGAGTTGCTGCAGGAGGCCGACTATATCTCGCTCCACGCCCCGCTCACGCCGGCAACCCGGGGCCTCATCGGCCCGCGGGAATTCAACCTGATGAAGCCGACGGCCATCCTCATCAACTGCGCCCGGGGCGGCATTGTGGATGAGGACGCGCTGGCAACGGCGCTGCTGGAGGGCCAGATTACGGGCGCGGCCATCGACGCCTGGGAGCAGGAGCCGCCGCCGGCCGACCACCCCCTCTTTGCCCTGGAAAACGTGATCGTGAGCCCGCACATGGCCGCCCATACCGACGAAGCGATGACAAGGATGGCTACGACGCTGGCACACGACATTACCAGGGTCCTGCACGGCGAACGGCCCCTTTTCTGCGTGAACCCAGAGGTACTTGGTAGATGATCAGCCCACACTCACATGGGAGCACACCGCGGTGACAGCGTTTCAGGAAGTAGTCAATTGTATCTATGCACTGCACGAGCTCGCAGGCGAGGTCGTTGTCATCAAGATCGGGGGCAACGTGCTGCCCCATCACGAGGCGTTTTGCGAAGATATTGAATCACTCGTTCACGCGGGCGTGCTCCCCGTCATCGTGCATGGCGGCGGCAAAGCCGTTACGGACTGGGAGCAAACACTGGGCAGGGAAGCGTCATTCGTCCAGGGCTTGCGGGTCACGGACGCCGATGCCCTCGAGCTGGTGCAGATGGTTCTCGCCGGCAAAATTAACAGCGATCTCGTGGCAATGCTCAACGCCCGCACCATCAAAGCCATCGGCCTTACGGGGGCTGACGGCGAATTGCTGCTGGCAAAACCGCGCAAGAAACCGGCCGGGCTTGGCTTCGTTGGCGAAGTCAAGAAGGTAAATATCTCTACGTTTGTGACGTTGGGCGAAGGCGGATTCGTGCCGGTTATCGCGCCGCTTGGCGTCACGGAGGAAGGACAACTCCTCAACATCAATGCCGACACCGTGGCGGGCGACATTGCCAAGGCGCTTTCCGCGCGGCACTTCCTCCTGCTCACCGACGTGCCCGGCGTGCAGGACAAGGACGGGAAGGTGCTCCCCGATCTCACTGCCGCCAAGGCGCGGCAATTCATGCGCAACGGCACCATCAGCGGGGGCATGATTCCGAAAGTCACCGCCTGCTTGGACGCGTTGGAGGGTACACCCACCGCCCACATCGTCGACGGGCGCGAACCCCACGCCATTCTGCGTCAATTGCTCACGTTGGAACCCGTCGGAACCGAATTCCGGGCCAAGGGCCGTTGATACCAGGCAATTCGCAGCTGTCGATGCCTGGCACGTCGCGGCCGTCGATGCCTGACACGTCACGGCTGTCGATGCCCGGCACGTCGCGGCTGTCGATGCCCGGCACGTCGGGGCCGTCGATGCCTGACACGTTACGGCTGTCGCTCAAGACCGATGGGCACTGTACTACCCGTTCATACTTCGACAGGCTCAGCACGAACGGGTAGTACAGTGCGCCAAAACCAACCCGCCGTTCACCTTTCGGCAGGCCTGTGCTGAGCTTGTTTGAGCTCTTGTAGCGCGGGGGCTTGTCCCCCGCCTCCGCAGCGCGGGGCCCGCCACGTTCCATGGCGCGGGTAACGGGGCTCTTCTCTACCGCCTCCGCAGCGCGGGGGCTTGTCCCCCAATGCTGTCGTCTTAGCGTCGAAAGCCAGGATCAGATTGCCGCTTCCCGGACAGTCAACCACGGTAAGGGCACGACATGTCGTGCCCCTACCTACGAGAAAAGCGACAGGCGAGCACGACATACGGCAGTCGTGCCCCTACACCCTCATTCCAACCCGAACAGCCGCGCGGCGTTGCCCCGCACAATCTTCTCGCGTTCGACTGCGCTGATCTTGGCGTGCTCGACCGCCATCTTGGCGGCTTCCGGTACATGCAGCGGCAGGTTGGAACCAAAGAGCACGCGATCGGCGCCCAGCGTGGCGCAGAGCTTCTCGATGTCCCCTACCGGCCCCTGCACGCGGGAAACCTCGAAGGAGAGGTTTTGCGGCTGCGCGCAATGCGACCGGATGGCCGTTATGCTTGAGAAATTCGCCGCCGCGACGAGAAACCGCACGTCGGAGAAAGCGGAAACCGCCAATGCCACCTGCTCACTCGGCACGTCGGGTACTTTGACCAAGGGGTGATGGTGGCGCGTATCCTCGATGCCAGTCGTGACAATCACAGTGAAGTTGTGCGCCCGGGCCGCTTCCAGCGCCGCTGCGCCCTGCGCTGAATCAAGCGCGTACTGGTGATAGTTCGGATGCAGCCGCATGACGCGCATGCCGAATTCCTGAATGCAGATTGCCAGGTCCTCTTCCCAACCCGGAAAGGTTGGGTTGATGGTGAAAGCAGGCAGGAAGCGATCCACGTGGCCCTTTACCTGCGCATACAGTTGGCGGTTGCCGGAGAGTTGGTCTTTGTAGAAGACGTTCTCAAGCGACGAAACCACCGCCTGCTCGATGCCGAGCGCGTCCATCTTGCCGAGCAATGCAGCCGGTGTGGTGTAGCGCAACTGGCGGAACGGCCAATTTCCCAGATTTGCGTTGGCATCGATCATGACGCGGCTCCATTGGCGAGATTCTGTTGGGCGAACAAGGCCTGCGCGTTACGGAAGAGGATCTTCTCTTTTTCTTTTCTGCTGATGTCCGCCCCGTACACCTTGGCAAGCTGGGAAACCAGCGAACGGCCCGGCGCGTCGCTGCCGAAGACGATGTGGTCTGCCGTCTCATGTTCCACCAGCAGATCGACGTAGCCGTTCATAGCCTCGCCGCCGCCCAGGTCCATGTAAACGTTGGGCAAGCCGCGGGCGCACTTGGCCCCGTACTCATAGTCACCGCCGGAGTGGCCCCAGAAGAAGCTCACGTCCGGATGCCGCAGCGCAAGTTCCCGCAAGTCCATGGGCGTCGATTCACCCGGCAGATTGCCCGTAACCTTGAACCACGTGTGTTGGAGCACCGGCAATTTGTGCTTGGCGCAGATGCGCATGATGGGATCGAGCAGAGGGTCGTTGCAGCGCACCGCCACCCAGAGTTTGACGCCCTGATGACCAGAGTATGCCGCCACGCGCTCCTCAAGCTCCCGGCAGGCGGCGTCACCGTGCGCGGGATTGAGGTACCACATGGGAATGATGCGCTCCGGGTGCGCGGCGGCGAGTTCCGCGGTCCAGTCGTTGCAGCGTCTCACTTCGTCCAAGTCCGGACTCTGCGCCATGCCTGAGCCGTCTTTCGGGCTGAGGCTGTTCACGCAGAGCGTTACGTCAAGCTCGGCCGCCTGGTCCAGCAAATACTGAAACCCGGCGGGGTCCGGCCCCAATCGCGTGTGGACGTGCACGTCTATGATCATGGCTCTGCCATCCTTCTCCGGTTGCCGCGCGCTACGTTCCCAGATTATACACCCCGCCGCGTGACAGACGCGCAAAACCGGCCCCCGCGGTCCTACCCAGCCTCCGCCGCAGACGAGTCGTCAGGCGCGCGGTGGTAGCCCTTTGCCACCAGTAGGGCCAAGAGAAACATGGGGATGGTAACGCCGATGCAGACGATGAACGGCAGCCGCAGGAAGACGGACACCAGCGCGCCGGAAATGAGCGTGCCCGCCAGGATGCCCACCGCCCAGAAGAACTCGGTGATGGCGATGAGGCGTCCCTGCTCCTCCGGCGGGCCGGCTTCCACCACGAGCTTGGGATAGAGCCCCGAGAACCACCACGCGCCCATGTTTGCCAGCAAACCGCTGGCGGCCAGCCCCCACACGTTGTTGATGAGCAGCGTAATGAGCACCGCGCCGCACAATACGAACACCGCCGCCAAGCGCACCGGCCCTTCCCGGCCGCGCTTGTCCGCTACCCAGCCGATCACCAATTGGGTCGGTCCGATGATGAACAGGATGGCGCTGCCGTACAGCCCCACGAACGTGACCGAGTCCGTGAGCCGGAAGAGCTGGAGCACCAGGAGCAAGTTCATGGTGCCGTAGAAATAGGTGGCGCTAAAGCGCAGGCCGCACAGGGAAAGTATGCGCGGGTTGCGCAAGAGAGTCAGGTAATCCGAGAAGGCGGCCGCGCGTTCAGAGGCGTCATCGTCTTCCGACGTGTCGCTTTCAGACCGCACGGCGGGCAGGAGCACGGCAGTCAGCGGCACGAGCACTATACCGGCAATGATGGCAATCAAGCCGAGGGTGGCAAAGCCCGCCGTATCGGCAATCCTGCCGCCGATGGCGCTGCCGACCGCCATGGAGACGGTCAGGCACAGAAAGTAGAGCGCGCCGCCAATCCCCATTTGTCCCAAGGGCAGAACACGCGCAAGATACGTGCGGCTGCCGGTTGTCATGAATGAAAAGAGCAGGCCGAACACCGGCGCGATGACAAGCAGCAGCCACGTCGTCTTCGTTTGCAGCATGAGACCCACGGCGACGGCCCCGCAGAATCCCAGCACCAGCGTCCACTTGGCGCCCAACCGGTCGGCCAGCACGCCGCCGACGAGCAGCATTGCGCCATAGACCGCCGTATGCAGCGAAACGACCATGGCCGTGAAGAATGGCGGCTGCTCCAGCACTTTTTCGACGAATACGGGTATTAGGCCCTGGGCCGGACTCATGAACACGAGGTTCACGAACAAGAGCCCGAACATGATCGAGACGGAACGCCACGAGGCGAATTGGCCCATGCGCGCGCGCAAACTTGCCACCATGTGCTGCACCTGCTTCCCGTGCTATTGAGTGTATTATCCGGCTTCGCTCGCCGCCGCGGGCGCGGGTGTCCGGGCCCGATGCCGTCCGCTGGCAACGAGCATGGCGATGAACAGCGTGGGGATATTCAGCCACGCCGCCACAATGAACGGGCCGCTGAGATGGACCGTAAGGAGTACGCCCGCGCCCAAGCTGCCGACCACCGCGCCCAGGCTCCAGGCCATTTCCGTAACCGCGGCGAGGCGGCCCTGTTCGTCGTGGGCGCCGCTTTCCGCCACCAGCAGCGGAAAGAGCCCCGACAGCCACCACGCGCCGAGATGCCCCACGAATGCCCCGGCGGCCAGTCCCCACGCATTGCCGATGAAGATTGCCGCCAACACCGAACCGCCGATGACGAGTATGGTGGATGCCAACACCGGATAGCCGCTGCCCCACCGGTCGGCGGCCCAGCCCACCGGCATCATGGTTGTGCCAATGGCCATGAGGCTGACGGCGTAGAAGAGCGCCGGCGCCACCGGCGAGTCTGTCAGGCGCAGTAGCTGGATGCCAATGACGAGTTGTCCGGTGGACCAGTAGATGGTCGGCAGCGCGCGCAGCAAGAGCAGCAGTTGCACGGAGCGGCGGCGCATCATCTGCCAGTAGCTACCCAGCGTAATGGGTTCGGCGCTCACCACCTTCGGCTGCACCGGCGGCAACCAGACCTGGGCCGCGACCGCCGTGACCACACCCAAGCCGACGATGATGATGCCGGCAAGCTGAAAGCCGGAACGCGCGGCAATGATGCCGACGGCTGCGTTGCCGAGTGCCGCACCCAACGTAAAGCCCAATTCATAGAGATTGCCTAATAGTCCCATACGCTTGAGCGGCACCGCCAGCACGAGATACGCCCGGCTGCCGGCGGCGTGCAACGCAAAGAACGCGCCGGTGAGCGCCGCCGCCACAACGAGCAGCCAGACCTCTTGCGCGATCAACAGAAAACCGGCGACTGCGGGCGAAAGCAAGCCGATGATGAAGGTCCGCTTGGGACGAAAACGGTCGGCCAAGAAACCGCCCACCAACAGCATGGCCGCAAAGACGATATGGAACGTGGACTGGACGATGGACGTGACGATGGGCGCCCGCGCCAGTTCGCTTTCCACGTAGACTGGCAGTTGCGCGCGGGGCGGATTGGCGGCGCCGACGTTGAAGAAGAGGATGACGAAGAAGGCGGACATCGCAACCCACGTAAGCGCGTAGACGTTAGAAGGCGACGGGTCTTGCGCGGTAGTCAGCTTCTCCGAAGAAGATCCTGCCGGGGTTGCCATGGGCTACGCTTGTTCGGATGGTAAAAACTGACATCGCCGCAGACGCCGCATTGAGCGCAAGTGTACCCCGCACACTGGCTGCGGGCAAGTTTGCACGCGGGATATGACAGGGTAGCGAGGCCGAACATCTCCGAGAGGGAAGAGCAGTGTGGGCGCGAGCCGCAGTTTCGCGGAAGCGTTAGTCCAAGTGCGAAGTCACATGAGCTACAAGAGGCGGGGGACAAGCCCCCGCGCTACGAGTCTCGTAGGGGCACGACATGTCGTGCCCCTACATCGAAAGCCAGCGCCATCAATATCCGTCATTCCGCGCACGCGGGAATCCATCTTATCTGAGCCGCGCGTATTTGTAACAGGAGTTTCTTAGGAATAGACTTACCGCAAGGCTTCCACGCTATCTTGCGCCAGTGCGCCAAGTAACTCCCGCAGTGCGGCCGGTGGTTCATCGACGTAGCGGAGAGCGAATACCCGCGCCAGATGGTGGGCCACGCGCACGCGGAGCATAGCCATGTCCGCAGCGCCATTCTCCCGCGCGGCGGACGACTCCTGCGCAACAGACGTCATTTGAACCGTCGGCATGCCGCAGGGCACGATGTGGTTGAAGTAGCTCAGGTCTGTGGTGACGTTCAGCGCAAACCCGTGGCTGCTGATCCACCGGCTGAAGCGCACGCCGATGGACGCGATCTTGCGGTCGGCCACCCACACGCCCGTTTTCTGCTCCACGCGCCCCGCCGGCAAGCCGATCTCCCGGAGCGCCGCGATGAGGGCTTGTTCCAGGTCGCGCAGGTAGCGGCGCACCTCCCGACCGGGTTGCCGCAGATCCAGGATGGGATAGCCCACGAGTTGCCCCGGCCCGTGATACGTCGCCAGTCCGCCGCGGTCCACTTCGATTACGTCCGCGCCGAGACTCTCCAGGTGTGCGGGCGAGGCGAGCACCTCACCCGCGCCGCCCCTGCGCCCAATGGTGAACGTGTGGGGATGCTCCAGCAGCAGCACAACATCGGGAATGTCTCCAGCATGCCGCGCCTGCGCCAAGCGCCGCTGCAACTCCCACGCGGCGCGGTAGGGCACGAGGCCGAGGCATACCAACGCGCAACTGTGCTGCTGTCCGGTTGTCACGGGTTTCCTTGTTCCAGCGCCGCGACGAGCGAGGGCAGGTCTTCTTTCACCGTCTGCCAAACAACGTCGTTGTTGATGTCAAAATAGGCATGCACGAGTCTGTTGCGCATGCCGATGATTTCTTGCCATGGGATTGCGGGGCAATCTTGGCGAGTCTCCGGTGAGACTTGTCGCGCCGCCTCACCAATAATGTTCAAACAGTCGACTAAGGCATGTGCCAACATGCGATTCGTTTCCAGATCTTCGCGCGTGGCGCCTTGGGAGAATTCGGGCGCTTCCTGAGCCGCCTCCAGCATGTGCTGAAGACGCACGCTATCATGAATATCCATAGACCGGAAATGCCGAGTCGACGACTTCATCACGGAAGTACTGGGACAAGTCTTGGGGGGTGCGCAAATCTACCTCACGCCCGCCAAGCAGCGGCGCAAGCTCGCGCGCAATACGGGCGATGGTAAAGAACCCCGGCGTCTTCCCCGGCTCGAATTCGATCAGCACGTCAACATCGCTGTTGGGCGCAAAGTCCTCGCGCAGCACGGAGCCAAAGAGCGCCAACGTACGAATGTGATACCGCCGGCAGATTGCGGCAATCTGCTCCCGCGGTACAGTGATTTGCGGCTTGGCCTCTATCTGTTTCGCCACTATGCTTTCGCCAATCTGTAGTGAAGCCCGCTCGACGCATTGCCAAGGGCAATCTCAACCGGCAAACGCTCGCTTGTCTTTCAGGGTAGCAGCAGTTTGCGCGGGACTTGAGTGCTCTATCCCATTTCCCATTATCGCATGGTACACAATAGAGAGGCGCCGCCTGACCGAACCCGACTATACGGCAATGGTGAGACTATGAATAGCATCATCACGCACTACTACCCGATCTTTGAGACGTACCAAGGGCTGCGCGACCAACTCATGGAGATTTTGGGCGATGAGGACCTCGGCTACCGGCCGACCGCGCAGAATCCCAGTCTGGGTGAGCTTTGCCGCGAGATTGGCGAAGTTGAGCAAGCTTACATAGAATCATTCAGGACGTTCAGGCTGGACTTTTCTTACCGCAATCAGCAGCCGGGGATGGCTTCTAGCGTAGCGTTGCTGTCCGCGTGGTACGCCGCACTTGATCGGGAATTGCGGACTGCAATAGAGAGTCTCTCCGAAGACGACTTCAGCAAGCGCCAGATCGACCGGGGACACTTTAGCCTGCCGCCGCAGATTCAGCTAGAGGTGTACAAAGAGGCGTTGCACATCTTCTACGGCAAGGCCAGTGTCTACCTGCGTGCACTGGGCAAAACTGCGCCGAGCGTTGGCAAGACTTCATAGGCTGAGGGCTGAGTGTTCCGCTATCCCCCAATTCTGTCGCATTGACCGCTGCGGTGAAAGGCGTGAGCACATTGAGCGCCACCGTCCCCGGTAGCGCAGGTCTGAATCCTGCGCCCATTCTGTGTAGGGGCAGTCCTTGTGATTGCCCTCCCTCTCTTAATTCTTCCTAATGAGCAGGCTTACGCCCGACCGCAATCAGGCGTTCCGCCGCGCGGTCGTAGGGAGCGCCTTCCATGCTGCCGTAGAGCCGTACATCGTCAAAGCCGGCGGTTTCGAGCCGGTCCTTGAGTTCCTGGCCGGAGTAGACTGTGTGGTCGATGGTGAAGACACGCACAGAATTGCCCTTGATGATGGTCCATTCCATGCGCACGCGGGTCCAGTCAGCAAAGACTTCACGGCGGTCGATTACCACCGTGCCGTCCGGATACGTGCGTGACTCGGCGGCCCTGAAGTCGCGCGCCACCAGTTCCTTGCCCACCACGTCCATGATGAACGCGCCGCCCGGACGCAAGCTCGCGTGGATGTTGCGCAGCACCGTGAGGTCTTCATCCTTGTCGTCGAAATAGCCAAACGACGTGAACATGCTCAGGGCGAGATCGAAAGCCCCCGGCCGCGCGAATGTGCGCATGTCCTCATGAACCCACTCGACCGCCACGTTTTCCGCGGCGGCCCGCTCTCTGGCCTTGTCGAGGAAGAACGCCGCCCTGTCCACACCGGTGACCTGATAGCCGCGCCGCGCCAAGGGTACTGCAAAGCGTCCCGGCCCACAGCAAAGATCGAGAATCTTCTGCGGCCTGTTGCCCGCTAACGCTAACAGCGGTTTGACCTCCACCTCGGCGGCGGCGATGCGCGACGGCGAGAACATGTACGGGTACGTCTCCACCCAGAGGGATTCGTCCTCAAACCATTGCGCCATGGTGTCCTCCCAATGTCGCCAGCGCGAGAGGGGTCTGGCGAGAGCAGTCTGCGACAAACGCGACCGAATAGTGAATGGCAGATTTGTCTAGCCCAACACTCCCCCACCCACGCGAATTCCACTATTCGCCGGCCGCTCCGTTCGCTCCCATTTGGCAAGAGACGGACGCCCTGCGCGGCACAGACGACGAGGGGACAAGCCCCACAACCGTGGTACATCAGCCGCTGCAGCGGAAGCCGGACACATTGGCGCTGCCAACCTGCGATGACCGCCGTCCTCCGGGTAGCGCAGGTTTGAGACCTGCGTCCAGCAACCCGCGTCCGCGGTAGGGCCAATTTTCCCCGTTCCATTTTCCAACGCGACGCCCCGGGGAATGCGCCTGCTCTCCGCGCCAAGAGCGGGGGACAAGCCCCCGCGCTACCGGGAACAAAGCAAGACTTGATCCGTCATCCTCGCGCAAGTTCGCGCCCGTGCGGGGGCGCGGAATCCATCTTCTCTTCGCTCCGCATTGGTAGTGACCTTGGGGCCACAGCGATGGGAAGTCGTATGGTCAGGGCACTCTAGATTCCTCGCTGCGCTCGGAATGACAGCGGATTGCGCTTGGTGACAGACAACTGCGCTTGGTAAAAGAGAATTGCGCTCGGTAAGAGAGAATTGCGCTCTGGTGACTGGGATCTGCGCTCGGAATGGCACGGAAGAGGGTTCTTCGTTGGCGAGAATCCTACTCCGCCTTCTCGTGGAGCGTATCCACCTGATCGCGGGCGTGGTAGGAGGAGCGGACGAGGGGGCCGGATTCGACGTGGCGGATGCCGAGGGATTCGCCGATCTTCTTCAGTTCGGCAAATTCCTCCGGGCGGTAGTAGCGTTCCAGCTTCTGGTGCTTCTTGGAGGGGCGCAGGTATTGGCCGATGGTGAAGATGTCCACGCCGGTTGCGGCCATATCGGCAAGGGTCTGCGTGATTTCGTCCCAGGTCTCGCCTAGGCCGAGCATCATACCGGACTTGGTCAGGATGTCCGGGTCGAGTTGCTTGGCGGTGCGCAGCACCCAATGGCTGCGCTCGTAGCGGGCTTTTGGGCGCACGCGCCGCTGCAAGCGCGGCACTGTTTCTACGTTGTGGTTGAGGATCTCCGGCTTGGCTGACACAAGCTCTTTGAGGGCATCGTGCTTGCCCTGCAAGTCCGGTATCAAGACCTCGATGGAACAGTCCTCGTTCAACTCCCGCACCTTGCGGATGGTCTCGGCAAAGATCTGCGCGCCGCCGTCTGCCAGATCGTCGCGGGCCACGGACGTGATCACCGCATGGCGCAATCCCATCTGCTTCACGGCCCAGGCCACGCGGATGGGTTCAATCTTGTCCAGACCGGCGGGACGCCCGCTCTTCACCGCACAGAAGCTGCACGCGCGCGTGCAGGTATCGCCCAAAATCATGAACGTGGCCGTGCGGGAGTTCCAGCACTCGCTGATGTTCGGGCACCGCGCCTCCTCGCAGACCGTATGCAGGTCCATACCGCGCATGATCTGCTTGAGTTCGCGGTACTGCTCGCCCTCTTTCCAGCGAACGCGAATCCACTCCGGTTTTCGTTCTAGGGTCGTGGCCATGGCGCGCGGTTCCTATAAAATATGGGGCATAACTCTCGGCAAACTCACCCTCAGAATAGCACGTTCTGCACTTCTCCACGTCCAACGTTGCCCGTGGGGAAATCAGTAGTTTTTGACTTGATCACCTTGTTGGGCTAGATCTCATGTCATTCCGAGCGCAGCGTCGAACAGGGTTCGCTGACTTCGTCAAAGACGCGGAATCTAAACTGCACCCGACTCTAGATTCTTCGTCGCTGCACTCCTCAGAATGACATATCGGGCAGCAGCCGTTCACGTTGACACCCATCCCTGTACAGACTAAGTCAATACCTACTATTCGCGGCCCGTGGGCTCCTTGGCCGGAAGGACAAGCGGGGCAAAGCGGGCGCATACTCGCCGCTTGAGCGATCCACGAGTCTTGCCAACCCGTACACGGTGCGCTATTCTTCAAGCCAAGAGAGCCTGAAGGAGGGACTGCCATGCCATCATTGACGCGGTTTTGCCTGGATTGGATTGCCGGGGCAGCCTTCACGCTATTGCTCAGTGTGACAGTAGGGCTAGTCATCGGGCTGGCGGCGATTTGGACCGGAGCGCAGCCCTTCTCAATTGCGTTGGGGCCGTTTTGGCAGTTTGAGTATCAAGCCGGCGGTCCCACGCTGTTTGCAATCGAGATTCAGAATCATCTCCTGCTTGCGGCGCTGGGGGGCTTGCTCTACGGGGCCTACCGTTCCGCGTCGCGTCTCAGTCATGTGGGCTAAGGGCCTTGCCGGCTGCCCAGGTCTTGACCGGGAGTTGCTTCGAGCTTGCCGCGTTCCTCATTGCGTTGCTCCGGTGGGCGCCTCCCATTCACGCGCAGGCGCGAGCCGGTAGGGGCGGCACTTGGGGCTGCCCTCTTCCCGCCTCCCAGAATCGCACGTGGGCGCAAGCCGGTAGGGGCGGCCCTTGTGGCTGCCCTCTTCGCTCCCAATTCGCGCGCGGGCGCGAGGGTCAAGGCCATAGGTTCTCACCGTGCTGGGATTTGCCCAACTGACCGTGCCGGACTTTTACGCTCGATCGAAGACTGCGCTCGCGGCAGAGTCACGTGACGGCGGGTCGACGGCCTCGACGCTAACGCTGTGTCCGCCTAGCCTTGCCTAGACCTTTGGCCGGGCCACGAAGATCATCTTCTCCTCGCTGCCGGTGAACGGGTCGGCCTCATACGAGCCAAAGACGTTTTCCACGGCAAAATTCGCCTCCGCCAGCCGCGCCTCGATCTCATAGCGGTACGAATAGCGCATGGGAAAAGTGGACGTCGTCCGCCGCAGGCTGCCGTCGGGTTGCAGGCAGTCGTAGAGATACGTCGTCTGCACCACCTGCGTCTCCCGGTCAACTTCCCAAATCTCGAACTGCTGAATTGGCGCGCCGGTCTGCGGGTCCGCGAACACGTTGCGCAGGGTGACCATGCGGTCGCGGAGGTCGTGCTCTTGCGTCAGCGGATTGAACAGATCGAGCACGAGCAGCCCCTCAGGCCGGAGCATGCGGTGGGCGGCCGCCAACGTCCGGGCCTGCGCGCGGGGAGTGCGCAGGTGGGCAAAGGCGTTGAGCGCGGAGAATACCAGGCGCGCTTGGCGCTCGCCGGCGGCGGTTTCCATAGACTGCTCCACAAGCTGGTAGCGACTGGCAGGAACGCCAAAGACCGCAAACCGCTCGGCGGCGCGGCGCAGCATGGCCGCCGACGAGTCCAGGCCGATTACGGCATAGCCCTGCTGCGCCAGCGGCGCTAGCGCGCGCCCCGTGCCGCAGCCAAGCTCGACGATTGGGTCGCCTGTCCGCGCGGCAAAGCTCTGCCAGAACGCGCTGTCCTCGTCCCAGTCGTCGTATTCCAGATCGTAGAGGCGGGCGAGTTCATCCGACTCAAGCATGGTGTCCGTAGGCAAGTCCTAGTTGAGGATTCATCTACAGGCCAAAAAGAGCGACTCCACCACAACGGTGATGGCGGCAATGAGCATGAACATGGTCACGTTCCAGCTTCCCGCCAGCATCAGGCTGAGATTGGCCACAATGGCGCCGGACAGCAGAAACGAATTGCCGACAACCAGCACGGGGTCGCCCTGCTGCAGCCGTGAGGGGGCAAACCGCGAAAACACATGGTGCATGGCAGGCAGGCTGGTGAAGAATATGGCCAAGCCAACGGCAATGATGAAGAAGAGGCGGCTGGCGCTCTGGGCCGGGTCTTGCGTGACCATTACCCAAACCAACGCCAGCCAACTGGACCCAATGACGGCTGCCATGAGTGCCGATCGCACGACCCAGCCCGGCAACAAGCCGCGAAGCGAGACCTTGCGCACGGTGGCCCGCACACGCCGGCGGGATCGGCGTCCGGCCTGGGCGGACGCGGGCCGCTGCGCGACTGCGGCCGATGAGGAACTCTTGGATGTGAGGATGGGTTCGAGGCGCGAAGAACTCGGGGCCGGCGAGACCGTGGAGCCTAGACTGCGAATGCCTGCACGCCGCGATTGGGGACGTCGTGCCGTAGTTGCCATGGGAATCTCTGGATTGGGCGGTGCGCTCATGCGGGGAAGTACCCGTATGCTACCACACGCCCACCACCCCAGCAAGCAGTTAACTCAGGGGAATCAGTAGCTCTTGACTTGATCACCTTGTTGGGCTAGGTCTCATGTCACTCCGAGCATACGACTGTCATTCCGAGTGCAGCGAGGAATCTAGTGCCCGCGCAGCATGCCGCCCGGTTGGCTGAACGCTGTAGATTCCTCACTTCGCTCCGCTCCGTTCGGAATGACATGGCCGCGTGCTCCGTTCCGAATTACATGGTCGTGCGCTCCGTTTGGGATGAAATGGTCGTGCGCTCTGTTCGGAATAACATGGGCTTGTGCTCCATTCGGCGTGGCATGGACGTACGCTCCCTGTCTCTTGTCATTCCGAGTGCAGCGAGGAATCTAGTGCCCGTGCATCATGTCGCCCAAATGGCTGAGCGCTGTAGATTCCTCACTTCGCTCCGCTCCGTTCGGAATGACATAGCCGCGTGCTCCGTTCCGAATTACATGGGCTTGAGATTCATCCGGCGTGGCATCGCTACATGCTGCGCTCTGATGCTAGGGCACGTGCTGTGTTCGGTTGGGCATGGTCACGTTCTGCGATTGTCAAGACATGGTCACGTGCTCCGTGTTGCGTCCGCGGACACAGGCAACACGGCATACTTTCCGGGGTCGGCACGGTATAATCAAGTGCGATACAACTACGGGCACGTCAATACCGGATTCTCTGGGAGGCGCAACATGGCTCAACCACCGAACGTATTGCTCATCACCACCGACCAGCAGCGCTGGGATACCCTCGGTTGCTACGGCAATGAGAAGGTCAAGACGCCCAATATCGACGCCTTGGCTGCCCAGGGCACTCGTTTTGAGCGTCCCTACACCCAGAACACCATCTGCACGCCGGCCCGCGCGTGCCTGCAGACCGGACGCTACATTCACCAACACGGCGTGACGTTTCAGGCGAACCCCATCGACCGCACGCCAGGGCTGCCCCACCACGAACTGACCTTCATGGAGCGCCTCCACGACGTGGGCGGCTACTATACCGCCGCGCTCGGCAAAATCCACATGTGGCCGCCCAAGGGCTTTCGTTTCACGATGTTGACGGAAGGCAAAGGCTCGCGCTGGACGGAATCATCCGGTCTGTCGTTGGGGCCCGGGCCCTTAGGCCCAATCTACGCCGCCTGGCTGGAAGAGCGGCATCCCGGCGGCTACGAGAAGATCTACGCCCAGCGCCGTGAACCCAAATACAAAGAGATGACGGCCATCACCAACGTGCTGCCGTTGGAAGACTATATCGACACCTGGATTACCAACAATACCGCCGGTTTCATGCGCGAGAGCCGCGACCGGCCGTTTTTTGCCTGGTGCGGCATCTGCGGCCCCCACGGTCCGCTGGACCCGCCCGAACCCTACGCCAGCATGTACGATCCGGCCGAGGTGGACATGCCGGCGACCTATTTGGCCGATGACAGCGACAAGCCGAAACACCTGCAAAACGGCGGCGGCCGCTTTGCCAAGGAACCGGACGACCGCATCATCCGCAACGCCATTGCCAAGTACTGGGGTCTCTGCACCATGATCGACGACATGGTGGGGCAGTTGGTGCAGACGCTGGCGGACGCCGGCGCGCTGGACAACACGCTCATCATCTACGTCAGCGACCACGGCGACCACATGGGCGATTGGTCGCGCGGCGGCAAGGGCACGTTTTGGGAGCCGTCGGCGCGGGTGCCGCTGATCGTGGCGCCGCCGGCCGGTCACGCGCGCGTACCGGTGGTGAACGACGCGGTGGAGACATTTCAGATCGCGCCGACGATTTTGGACTACGCCGGTGTGCCGATTCCCGAATCCATGGCCGCCACCAGCCTGCGCCCGGTCATCGAGGGCAAAGCGGCCCTGCCCGGCCTGGCGTTCTCAGACTACATCGGCAATGGCCGCGATGTGCGCGGCACGGCGGTCGTCACCAATCGCTACAAGTACGCCTACTGGGGACAAGAGTTCGGCAGCGAGTTCTACGACCTGCGGGCAGACCCCCACGAAATGCGCAACCTCGCCCACGACCCCGCTGCCCAGGCCCGCATCCGCGAACACCACGGCCTGCTCACCGAACGCCTGTTGGCTACCACCACCCCGCCGCTCGGTACCACCGGGCCTGAAATCCTCTAGCGCAGGCATGGGCTAACCACGGTGAGCAAAGCGTATTGGGAAACGGCCTAACCGGAACTGAGTTTCGGCAGTCTCAATCGGGCTTCGGCACGGCCCTGCAAGCAATGAACGACGTGTAAGCCTGATTCTATCCTCTGTCAGACTGCCAAGAGACCGTCACCTGGCCCCTTCACAACTAGCCCTTATATCAGGCCAAAGGGGAAAGTTCGGCAAAGACTCTTGGGTCTGATCGTAATGCTCTATGGCGGCGCAGCCCCTATTCACCGCGCTCGCCACGTCGTCACCTTGCACGATGGATCGTACCGCCGCATTCAAGGCGATGATGGAGCGGATATCTTCGGGAAGGGCGCGCCCGTGCTCCAGAGACCATTCTATTGCCGCTAATTCAGCAGACATCAGGCTTGGGTGAACGCTCTTATCGCCCGGGGAGACCGCCTCACGCTTGGCGGGCATTCTCACCTGATTCTGCCAAGCGTCAATGAATCCCTGCAAGGCAGTGAACGCCGCCTCCGTCCGGGGCGTTCGCGTGGCGATACCGACTCCAAAGCCATCCTTAACCGGCACGACCATCTCCTTTCCGCGCGGCACCGCCGCCGCGCGGAATTCCGCTGGATTGGGTCCAAAGTGAGAATAGTCAAAGCGCATGGCAGGCGCGATGCTCCCGAATTTCTCCCACAACTCCATTCCGGTTGCGGGAGGAGAGACGCGATGCTTGTGGATCAAGTCGTGCACGAACTGCAATGCTTCAATGGCTGCCGGTTCCTGCAGCCGACAGGCCAGCGTGTCCGGATTGAGCGCTTCCGCTCCGTTCTGCCACAAGGCCCACCGAATGTCATGCTGGTGGGCCAGTAAGCCCCAGCGCTCGACGGTACCATCTTGCTTGTGTGTCGTGAGTTTGGCCGCGTTCTCCGCCAAGTCCTCCCAGTCCCAGGTCGCATCTACTGGTGGCACCCCACGGTCCCGGAAGTGTCTCTCGTGATAATTGAGCATGAGCGGCGCCGCGCTCACGGGCAGCGCGTACAGGGCGCCATCCGCCCGGTAGCGGTCGAGGGCTACCGGGAAGTATTCACGCTCCAGTACGTCGTGGTCAGCGCCGCTGATTTGATTTAGAGGAAGCAGAAGGCCGCGCCGCCCAAGCCACTGCGCGAGCTCCGGCCACACAGTGACAAGGTCTGCGTCCAACTCTTCCAGTAGGGCGGCAACGCGGTCGAGCGCCACGTCTGAAGGCGTATGCCTGTCACTCGCAGGAAAATACTCCATCACAAACTTCAACGACAGGCGATACCTGCCGCGTGTTGGGCCGAAAGGGCTCTCCGTATCTTGCTCTAGCGCCGCCAACACCCCTTCGTATGCCCCTTCATAGCATGTTCCCCAAAGACGAATAGTGACGAACCCAATGTATGCAGCAACGTTTAATTGGACGGGTTCTCGCACCGGCGGTTTGGCGCGCCCGCAGCCCAAGGCAAGCGCGGCCGAGCCAGCAAGTAACGATCGACGCGTGAACATTGCTATGTTTCTCCTCAGTCGAGCTCAGGCCTGGTCAGCCGCGTTGCGTGCCAGCGAGACTTCCCACTCTCTATTCCTCGGGAAACGACAGCCTGCCCGTCTCGCGAAAGTGGTCCACGGTAAAGCACGCCTTGCGTACGACCATAGCCACGTCATCGCCGCGCGCGATATTCTTCATCAATTCTTCGATGAGGATGATGGGCAGCCCGAACCGCGGCAATTGGCGGCCGTGTTCCATTGCGTGCTGCACCGCGGCAACCTCTGCCGGGCGGAGGTCCTGGTGGGTCTCCGCCAGCCGCGCAATCGCCTCTCTACACGTGGGTACGGGCGCCTGCGCCTGCAGAGCGCGTGTGAAACCGCGCAGCGCTGCATATGCCGCCTCCGCGTGCTGCGTCCGGGCAGCAAGAGGCCGTTCCTGCCCAGCCGCAGCGCCTCAAGCGGCTCTACCACGACAAGGTCGGCAGCGAGACTATCCAAGAGTTCCCCTACAGCCTTAAGCGCCCTAGCTTCCGCCGCCTCATACTCTTCCAGCGATTCAGGAACCCTCTCAATGCGCGGCAATGTATCGTCGTAGAAACGTAATGCAAGCCGGTAGCCGCCGCGCGCCGGACCGTAAGGGTCATCGCTATCCTCCGCGAGCGCCGCAACTGCCCGTTGAAACTTGCTTTCAGGACTATCGCGGTAAGAACACCCGTCGATCGGGGTGTAGAGATACCCATATATCGTGCTCGCGACGACGTTGATCGCAGCTACCCGCCGCACGCTGGGCAGCGAAAGCGGTTTACCAGCCGTGCCGCAGCCCGCAGCGAGCGCCGCTGAGCTTGCGAGAATCGAACGACGCCTGAGCATAGTTCCATCTTTTCATAGCAAGGGCGGCGGGGAACCGGGACCCCGTGGGCGCGACGCGTCGGGCGTAAGGCGGCTCAAGTCCTACTGCCGTCGCGCGTGCGGACGCCGTCTCTTGGTTCCATTTTTGCACACCGGCCCTGTGTGTCAAGCAGTGCGGGCCGCCTTCCCGCCACGGCAAAACGATGGGAGGATTCGGTACGGCCTTGACAACCAGGGGTTTCAGCGTGCAGCGGGAAAATGCAAATGCCGGTCTTGCGGGAATCAGTAGCTTTTGACTTGATCACCTCGTTGGGGTAGAACTCATGTCATTCCGAGCGCAGCGTCGAACAGGGTTCGCTGACTTCGTCAAAGACGCGGAATCCTAAAATGCTCCCGACGCTAGATTCTTCGTCGCTGCACTCCTCAGAATGACATTTTGGGGAGCAGCCGTTCACGTTGACACCCATACCTGTGCAGCCTAAGTCAATACGTACTGATCGCGGGTCTTGCTGCCGGGGAAACACGGAAAGACGGAGAAAAGGAAACCCTCGCGTAACGCCGCTGAAAGCTGCGGCCGCAGTTAGTTGGGGAGAGTTTGCAGGGAAAGACGTAGACGACAGCAGCGCGCGAATGGGCTGCCGCGGTGGCTAGCCCTCTGTTGTGTACCGCGCCGGTTCTTGCTCGAAAGCGGCCTGGCAGTGGCCGCAGCAAAAGTAATAGACCGTGCCTTGGTATTCCACTTTGTGCGCGGCGGTCGCTGTGTCTACCGTTTCGTCGCAGGTTGCGCAGGTTGCCATCGGAGCATCACCCCTCTTTTGTCTCACGCAGCAGGCTTGACGGCTGTGGGCCGCTGGTGCACGGCTCCACGGCTCTTGTCACCAGTCTAGTCCAAACGCGCCGCGAAAGGCTATCTGCGGCGCCGTGGCGCGCTCCCTACGCCCTATCGTTCGGGTTTGCCGGATCCTTCTCTCTGCCGCCTGGGACAGGGGAGAGCGGTCGCTGCACGATAGGAGCTCGACATACCATTGGCCCTGTTGCGCATAGCAAAACGGTCCCATCCTGCCCGGTGCGGACCCAGTTCCCACTAGAACCGCCGCAGGCGGAGGGAATTCGTCACCACCGAGACCGATGAGAACGCCATGGCCGCTGCCGCGAGCATGGGATTGAGCATGAGGCCAAACAAGGGGTAGAGCGCGCCCGCCGCCACGGGAATGAGCACCACGTTGTAACCGAACGCCCAGCCGAGGTTCTGCCAGATGGTGCGGCGGGTGGCGTGGGAGAGCGTGAAGGCGGTTTCCAGCGCGCCGAGGTTTTCGCCCATCAGGGTGATGTCGGCGGCTTCCAGGGCCACGTCCGCGCCTGCGCCGAGGGCGATGCCTACGTCGGCTTGGGCCAGCGCCGGGGCGTCGTTGATGCCGTCGCCGACCATGGCCACGACCTCACCCGCGTCCTGGCGCCGCTGCACCGCCGCCGCTTTCTGTCCCGGCAACACTTCGGCTACCACGTCCCGGATGGCCAATTGACCGGCGATTGCGCGAGCCGTGGGGGCGGCATCACCCGTGAGCATTACCACGTCCAGGTCCCGGGCGCGGAGCGCCCGCACCGCTGCCGCCGCGCTCGGCTTGAGGGTATCGGCCACGGCTAATATACCCAACGCCGCGCCGTCGGCGGCCACGAACAACACGGTCTTCCCTTCTGCCCGGAGCGCCTGCGCGCGGGCGGCTTCAGCGCCAAACGCGTCAACCGCCACGCCGCTCTCTTCCATGTAGGCCTGATTGCCCACGCGCACCAGCTTGCCCGCTACCTCGGCGCGTATGCCACGTCCCGGCGCGGCAATGAAGTCAGTGGCCGGCGGCAGGCTGAGCCCCCGGGCCTGCGCAGCCCGCACGACGGCCTGGCTCAGCGGGTGCTCGCTGGACTGCTCAGCCGCGGCGGCCAGGCGCAGCACGTCAGCTTCCGGCGCGGCGCCGACAATCACGTCCGTTACTTCCGGGCGGCCTTGGGTGAGGGTGCCCGTCTTGTCCAGCACCACCGTGGTGACGCCGTGCAGCCGTTCCAGCGCTTCCGCGTCGCGCACCAGCACGCCTTTCCGCGCCCCGGCCCCCATGGCGACCATGACGGCCGTCGGCGTGGCCAGTCCCAGCGCGCAAGGGCACGCGATAATGAGCACGGCTACGAATGCCAGCAAGGCCGGCGTGAACGGCGGCTCCGGTCCCCAGACCAGCCATGCGCCAAATGTCGCCAACGCCACGGCAATGACGGCGGGCACGAAATGGGCGGCGATGCGGTCGGCCAAGCGCTGGATGGGCGCTTTGGAGCCCTGGGCTTCCTCGATGAGGCGCACAATGCGCGCCAGAGCCGTATCCTTGCCGATCCTCGTGGCGCGGAACGTGAACGCCCCGGTGGTGTTCAGCGCGCCGCCGACGACCTCTGCGCCAGGGGTCTTGTCTACCGGCATGCTTTCGCCGGTGAGCATGGATTCGTCCACGGCGCTCTGCCCGGCCAAGACGACGCCATCCACCGGAATCCGCGCCCCCGGCCGGACCTGGATCGTATCGCCCACACCCACGGTGGCCAGGGGTACTTCCTGAGCGGCGCCGCCGCGCATCACCAGCGCCGTCGGCGGTTGGAAGTCCATCAACGCATGAATGGCCGAAGCCGTCTGCCGCTTGGCGCGGGCTTCCAAGAAGCGCCCCAGCAAGATCAGCGCGATGATGACGGCGGCCGTATCGAAATAGAGCGGCGCCACGCCGTCCGCCCCGGCCCGACCGGCAAAGAACTCCGGCGCCAGCACCGCCGCCACGCTATAGAAGTACGCCGCGCTGGTGCCCACGGCGATGAGGGCGTTCATGTCGAAGGTGAGGTGCTTGAGCGTCGCCCACGCGCCCCGGTAGAAGCGCCAGCCCGCCCAGAACTGCACCGGCGTCGCCAGCGCCCACAGCAGGTAGGGGTTTTCGCCCCACCATCCCCGCAAAGCCGGGATGAACGTGCCGGCCATGCTGCCGATCAGCACTGCGCCCGCCAGCGCCAGGGAAACGATCAAGTGGACGTGCCGGCCGCGGCGCTCACCCGCTTGCGTTGCCCCCGCCGGAGCTGTCCCCTGTGACTCGGATTCGCCGGCAGGCTGCTCCAGTGTGTAGCCGGTAGCGGCTACTGCCTGCCGGAGCGCGGCAAGGTGCGTGACGCCGGGCAAGTACGCGATGCGGACCTGCGCAGCCGCCACGTTGGCGTCCGCCTGCAGCACGCCCGGCACGGCGCGCAGGGCCGCTTCCAAGCGGTTGACGGCGGACGCGTCCCGCATGCCGCGCACGCGCAGCGCCCGTTTCGCGACCGTGGGCCGGTATCCCGCGTCGGTAACGGCCTGGGCAATGGCGGCGAGCGTGACCGCGGCGGGATCGAATGTCACCTGCGCGCGTTCCGTGGCCAGATTCACCGCCGCCTGGCGCACGCCCGGCACCCGCAGGACGGCCTCTTCGATACGCAGTACGCAGGCGGCGCACGTCATGCCCTGGACGGCAATGGCGAGGGTTTGTTCCGCGTGTGTCTGCTCGCTAACGGCCACGGCTGGCTTTCCCTATCGAACGCAGGCTCTGCCTAGGGGAACGCTGGAGACCGCATGCCACTGCCGACGCGCAGACCGTGGCTCGCGCCCATCCAGTCCCGGCGCGCAACGCCAAGGCGTTCCCTCTTCATAGTACTGAGTGGCAAGCACGACAATCAAGATGCTTAACTGGCAGGGCCACGCCCGGTGAGGCGGGCAGCGCACGCCGGGCCGAGGGAGATGACGTCGCAACCGCATGCAAAGCCCGCACAGCCGCCGGGAACGCGCCCGGCCCGCGCCCGGCGTTCACGCCGGCAAAGCCCGTCTGAAGCGGCATGAGAGGGCATGCGTTGCATACCCTCTCACCGCAACATCCAGAAACGCAACCGCCTGCCCTACGCCCGGATGATCGGCAGATTCACCGTCACACCGGTCTGGACCGCAATCTTGCCCGCTTCCAGGATTTCCTGACCGTCACGGTTGAAGGCCGGGTCGCAGGGCGTCTCTATGGGAGTGCCGTTCTGCAGGGCGTGGACGAAATACGCCGGACCGTTCTGCATGTGCGGTTCCGGCAGCGGCGGCACGTCGATGATTTCACCCTCGGGGTTCTCCTGCGAGCAGAGCTTGAGCTGTTCACGGCCAACCATGGAGACGCTGCCTGCCGTGCCGTTGATGACCGGCCCGTGGATCGGCTCGGGACCAAAGCGCGTCCAAGTAGCCTGGCTGACGCAGAGGGCGTCGTCGTAGCGCAGGAGCAGCACGGCATTGTCTTCCGACCTCACCGGCTTCACCAGCGTATCGGCCATGCCGCAGACCTGGCGGGGCTGCTTGCCAAGGATCCACGTGAACACGTTGGCGGCGTAGCAGCAGTAATCCAACAGCACGCCGCCGCCGTCCTGCGGGCGGTACCACCAGGTGTCATGGTCGCCCGTGGGCCCCATGTGGCCGCCCCGGAAGGCAATCTGAAAGATCTGACCCAGCGCGCCGGATTGAGCAATCTCGCGCGCCCGGCGCAGGGCCGGACCCCAGGCCGTGGGGAAATTGATCATCAACGTGACGCCATGCTGCTCGCACGCCGCGATCATGCGATCGGCGTCGGCAAGGCTTGCGGCAAACGGCTTCTCCAGCATGATATTGATGCCGCGCGGCGCCAGAGCTTCCACGTACTTCACGTGGTCGGCGTTGGTGGAACAAATGATGGCGGCGTCGGGCTGGCGTTCATCCAGAAGCTGCTCGTAGTCTGCGAAGACCATGTCGTCACCGAATTCGTTGCGCTCTTTCGTTTGCGCGCGGCGTCCGGCGTCCGGATCGGCAAAGCCGACGAATTCCGCGCCCTCCAGCTCTTGCGCTTGCCTGATCAGGCTGTGAATGTGGGGATGCGCGGATTCTAAAGCGACGACTTTGATTTTGTTTGGCATGGGATGACCCTCCTTATGCCGCTAGGCTTTGATGTTCGCGCTGTCCTGCATTGCCGCGCGGGAGCATTGCGCGTTCCCGTCTCTGCTTTGGGTGGGCGGGCACACGAGATTCCTCGCTCCGCTCGGAATGACAGGTTTTCGTCCTCTCTTGCGTGGGCGGGTTCGCTAGATTCCTCGCTCCGCTCGGAATGACAGGTTTTCACCCTTCTTCTTTTCGTGCGTGGGCAAATCGGACCCAGTCGTTTGCTTGCGCCGGCGGATGATTTGACCATGATGATGACACGGCAGCACGCGCCTGGCAAATGGATACCCTTGCGGAATGATAAGTTAGTGACTTAGACCGTTCTTACACCCTTGCTACAATACCGACAAGCAACGCAAGGGGGAATGATGGGTACTCCGAATTGGGCAAACCGCACGATCTTCACAGGCGATAACCTCTACGTCATGCGCG
>JAJEAH010000014.1 GCA_022824225.1 Chloroflexota bacterium | reverse complement strand
AGAGGAATCTAAGGAGCCGCGCCAAGCGGGCGGCACGTTGCGCGGGCACTAGATTCCTCGCTGCGCTCGGAATGACAAAAGACAGGGAACGCACAGCCACGCCAAACCGAACGCAGCACGCGCCCACACCACGCGCCCACGCCACGCCGAACGCAGCACGCGCCCACGCCAAACCGAACGCTGCACCCCCTATGTCATCCCGAACGGCAATCAATGTCATTCCGAGCGCTGCGAGGACTCTAGCGTCTGTACCCCACGCTTGGCACCTTAGATTCCTCGCTCCGCTCCGCTGCGCTCGGAATGACAGGACATGAACGCTGCCTGCGGGAACGCCGCCTGCGGGGAACGGCTGCCTGTGGGAATGGCTGCCTGTGGGAAATGTTGTTTGCGGGAAACGTTGTCTGCGAGGAACGCTGCCTGCGGGGAACGTTGCCTGCCTGCGGGGGAACGTTGTCTGCCTGCGGGGATGTTGTCTGCTAGAAGCGTTGCTTGACAGGATCCCTTGCTGCCAGGAGCGTTGCCCGCAGCGCTTAGCAGCCTCCGGCTAGAGAAGCCTCTACCTACTAATTCTGCGGCCAGGCGGCGTTGGGCGCAGGGGTTGGCCGTGGATTGGTGAAAGAGGCAGTAGCCAAGGTCACAAGCCGTGGTTGGTCGCAGGGGCTGGCCGTGCGGGGCTGCCAGCGCGAGCAGGCAGAGCGACGACCGGCGATGGGCGCAGTCTGGCCCGCGTTTGTTAGCTCAGCCAATTGTAGGGGTTCTGCGGGACGTTATCGTAGCGGATTTCGAAGTGGACGTGCGGGCCGCTGGTAAAGCCGGTCATGCCCACGAAGCCGATGGTCTGGCCCCGAGGCACGGTATCGCCTTCTTGCACCGGCAACGCGCGGGAGTCGTCCAGGTGGGCGTAGAGCGACGCTTCGTGCCAGCTATGCTGGATGATGACCATCATGCCATAGGAACTCCAGGGATTTCCCGGGATCGCGTAGCCGACTTTCACGACCCGGCCCGCCTGGCTGGCGTGGACGGGCGAGAGGCGAGTGACCGCATAGTCGATGCCGGTGTGGAACAACTGCAACCACGTCCGCGCGCCCCAGCCGGCGCTAATATAGCCGCCGGCGGGTCGACGCCAGCCCGCGGGCGCGACTTCGGGCAACTCCCAGAGGCCCGAGCGCAGGCGTTCTATTGCCGCTTCGATGTCGGCCGTGATCGCTTGGTCTTCTTGCTCCCTGTGCTGGATTTCGGTGCGCAACGCGACGCTCTGCTGCGCAGCGCTCGCGGCTTGCCGTTCGGCGTCGGCCAGCAGCGATTCCCGCTGGGACTTGAGCCCTTCAAGCTGGGCCTGTTGGCTTTGGAGTTGCGCCCGCAGCACGTCGAGATCCGCCTGCTTTTGCACCAGGTCGGCGCGTTTGGCGTCCAACTCCGCTTTGCGTTCCTGCGTGGCGCGGATGTGGCGGACGTCATCCCCCAGCAGGCGTTGGACGATGGTAACGCGGTTCAGCGCGTCGGAGAGGCTGGAGGCGGTGAGGACGTATTCCAATGGAGAGACGCGGCTCAGCCTATAGAGCGCGCGCATGCGGCCGCCGGCGATGTCCTGCTCGTCTGTCAGCAGGGCTTCTTGCAGCGAGATGTCCCGCGTGAGGCTGTGGATTTCCACCTGGACCCGGTTGATCTGGAATTGGGTGGCGTTGACTTCGCTTACTTTGGCGTAGAGGCTGTTTTCCACCTGCAGCAGGTCGGCCGCGGCGGCGGCTTCCACGCGCTGGGTGCGCACTAATTCCTGCTGCGTTTGCTCCTCCTGGCTCCTGAGTAACTGTAGCTGCTCACGGTTCTGCTGTTGCTCATTTAGCAGATGTTCCAGAAAGTCGTTGCCAAGTGGGGTGCCCGAATCCTCCGCGGCAAAAATGGCTTTCGGGGCAGCCGCCAGGAAGGCGACAATTGTCCCAAGTAGCGTGCGTCGTTTCATCGAGCTAGTTTTCCTGGAACTTGCCAATTTGCACGTCGCGGACAATCCTGCCATTATCCAACGCTACCACACGACGGGAAAACCCATCAACCACGTCTCGATCGTGGGTTGCCACCAGGGTCGTGATGCCGAGCCGGTTGATTTGCATGAGCAGCGTGGTGATCTCCCACGCCGTGTCGGGCGGCAGGCTGGCGGTGGGCTCGTCGGCGATGAAGATTTCGGGGCGGTGGACGATGGCGCGGGCAATGGCGACTTTGCGCTGCTCGCCGCCGGAAATCTGGCCGGGCAGCGACGACGACTTGTGCTGCAAGCCCACCAGTTCCAGGGCCTCCGCGGCGCTTTGGTAGGCGCGCCGGCCCGTGTGGCCCTGGATTTGCAGCGCCAGCGCGACGTTTTCCGCCACGGTCTTGCCCGGAAATAGCTTGAGGTCCTGGAAGACGATGCCAAACCGCCGGCGCAACAAGGGGATATCCGACTCTCTCAGCATGGCCAGGTCTTGGCCGCCAACCAACACGACGCCCGAGGACGCCTGGTCGGCGCGCACGAGCAGGCTGAGCAGCGTGGTCTTGCCGGCGCCGTTGTGGCCGACGAGAAAGACGAAGTCGCCTTTCGGCACACTCAGCGTGACGTCGTCGAGCGCGGTGACGCTGAAGTCGTAGACCTTGGAGACGTTGCGCAGAACTATCATGGGGTGGACGATTGGCGCGGCTGCGCCGCAAGAGCCCGGTCCGGCGGACAAACGCGTATAGGGAGTGGGATTCAGATAGTGAGGAAGCGGCGGACTGAGAGGTAACTGCCCAAGCCACCGATAACGATGCCAAAGACCGTCAGGGTTAAGACTAGACGAAGAAGATACGTCGAGTCAACCGACACAGGCAGGAAGTTGATCAACTGCTGGAGCAACTCGTTCACCCACAGATAGGCGATGCCTACCACCAGGGAGGCGACGAATGCGCCGACCAGGCCGAAGAATACGCCTTCCAACAGAAACGGCCAGCGAATGAAGTGATCGGACGCGCCCATGAGCCGCAAGACCTCGATCTCGCTGCGGCGCGCGTAGACCGTCAGCCGGATGGTGCTGCCGATGACGAAGAGCGTAACCAGCGCCAGGCCGGCCCCAAGGGTATACCCAAAGAAGCGCACCACCTGGATCGCCCGGCTGAGATTGCGCACGACGTCCCTGGGGATGATCACTTCCTTCACGAGGGGGCTGACCGCAAGCTGGCGCGCGAGGGCGAGGAGGTAGTCGGGATCGTCTGAGCGCAATTCCAGGCTGGCGGGCAGGGGATTGCGGTTGCCGAGCAACGGCTGCATGAGTTCCGGCTCGTCTGCGAAATACTCGCGCAAACGGGCCAGGGCTTCTTCCGGCGTGATGTAGGCCACGGAAATGATGCGTGAATCCTCGAGCAACTGCTGGCGGAGCGCCAGGACGTCCGCCGGCGGCGCGTCGTCGGCGAGGTCGATTATGAGATTCACCCGTTCTTCCATGCTGACGATCAAGACCGACAGCGCGTTTTCCACCATGAGAAACATGCCGAGGGTGGTCATCATGAGGGAGACGATGACTACCGTGATGAGCGTCATGGTGCGGTGCCGCCACGCGTTGACAATGGCGTTGGCGGACATGGTGGCGAGGTAGCTAAAGCCGGCCATAGTGATAGGTGCCCCGCGCCTCGTCGCGGACGATCTCCCCGCGCACGAGTTCGACCACCCGGCGCCGGGAGCGGTTGACTACGTCGCTGTCGTGGGTGGCCATGATGACGGTGGTTCCGAGACGATTGATGCGCGTCAGGAGGTCGACGATGTCGGCCGAACTCATGGGGTCCAGATTGCCGGTGGGTTCGTCGGCGATGAGCACTTCGGGTTTGCGAATCACGGCGCGGGCAATGGCCACCCGCTGCTGCTCACCGCCTGAGAGGGTGAGCGGCAGGTGCTCCGCGTACGGCGTCAGGCCCACCAATTCCAGCGCTTCCGGCACAAGCTCCTGAATCTCCTGCCGGGAACGATTGGCCACCTGCAAGGCCATGGCGACGTTTTCGGCTACGGTCTTATTGGGGAGCAGGCGAAAGTCCTGGAAGACCATGCTTACCTTGCGCCGGAAGAGCGGGAGGTTGCGCTTGGAGAGCTGGAGGACGTTGTGCCCCGCCACGATGACTTCACCCGCCGTGGGAAGTTCTTCCCTAATGAGCAGGCGCACCAGGGTGGACTTACCCGCGCCGCTCACGCCAACGAGGAAGACGAACTCCTCCTGCCCGACTTCGAGACTGATGTTCTTCAGCGCGTGTATGCCGTTGGCATAGACCTTGGAAACATCGTGGAGGACAATCATGGTACGTCTTGCCGGCTGGCTGTGGGAGAAGACGCTAGCGCCTGCGGGGTGAGCGGAGGACGCTGTCGGGGTCGTTTTGGGGGCTGGTTAACAGTATACGAATTCTCGCTTGCGTCGTCATCCTGTTTTGGCAGGGATGCCCCAACCAGGATTGGCTGCGCCGGCGGGCCGGGCGGCCGTGGGGGCGGCCTGTTCACCTCCTCTGTGAGCGCCCAGGCACTTTGGGCGGGCCGGGCGCGGCGGGGGACGGCCCCGGCGGTCGCGGCTAAGCGGGCGAGCGTGTCCTCTGGGTGGCGGTGAGTTCCGTCCGCCGGGGTTCAGGCGGTTGGCGACGAGCGCACCGCCATGCGGTCGCGGTACTTGCCGCCCTGGCGCATCATGCGCAGGTAGAAATAGGTCAGGGCTGAGGGCAGGAGCGGCATGAGCATGAGGGCGTTCAGCGCGGCGAAGAGGCCGAAAATGTCCGCAAACGTGCCGACCAGCGGCGCGCCCATGCCGCTGATGCCCCAGGCGAAGCCGACCATCATGCCGGAGGCGATGGCCCGCTGCTTGGGCAGGAGTTCGTGGCTCATCACCACGGTGACGGCGAACGTTGAGACGGTGAAGCCGCCGATGAAAACAAGCATGACCGGCATCCAGAAGCCGCTCAGGTGCAAGAAGCCATAGACGAAGAACGGCACCGGCACGAGCGACCAGAGGAGGAGCAGTTCTTTGCTGGTCCTATCGGCCACGTAGCCGCCAATCAGGGTGCCGATGGCGCCGCTAAACAGCAGATACGGCAGCAGCCCCGCCGCCTCCGGTTCGGTCATGCCGAGTTCCGCCACGGCGTAGAGGGGAATGAAGCTGGAGAGACTGACCCAGAAGAACGAGCGAAGGATCACGATTACGAGGAGCAGGACCAGAGGCGCCAGAACGGGCCGCATGTCGAGCATGGCCGCCTTGAAATCCGGCGGGGCGACCTCAGTGCCGGTCTCGATCCGGGGCAGGAGCCAGAAGAGCACCAACGCCATGAAGATGCCCGGCAGCACCATGAGCAGCAACCCCTCCTGCGCCCGCCAGGCGTAGAGCACGCTGACGACCACCGGTCCGGCGGCGACCCCAATGTTGCCGCCCACCGAGAAGATGGAGGTGCCGGTGTTCTGCTGGTCGCCGCTATAGTAGCCGGCGGCTTTGTAGCCCTCCGGATGGTAGGCGGCGATGCCCAAGCCGCCTATGGCCACAGCTATGAGGGCCAACCCGTAATGGGGAACCTGCGTGGCGACGGTGACGCCCACGGCGGCGATGAGCGGCGCGAGGGGCAGCACCAGCTTGCCGTTGATGCGGTCGCTGAAGTACCCGAGCACCGGCTGGACCGCGCTGGCGGAGAGACTGTGGGCTACCGCCACCAGCGCCACGGCGCCGTAAGACAGGCCGAAGATGTTTACGTAGATGGGCAGCAGGGCCGGCAACATGCCGCCATAGACGTCGGCGATGATGTGCCCCAAGCTCAGCGTGAGCAACATGGGCTTGTTCATCGGCCGTCGCATACTCATCGCCGCGGCACCCTTTCCATCCATACGTGCAAAATGTGTCTTGTCCGGCTCATGCGCACATGAGGCTGAGACTGCCCGTGCTACTACCGGCGCCTGCGCGGGCGGCTGTCGGCGAGATCGGTACCGCTCGCTACAGGTTGCCGCGGCGCCATTCAAACGAAAAGCCACACCTGCATGACGGTGTGGCTCTCTACCAACGTCGATCTATCGACATTGGCCTATTCACGAGGAGAGCAAGGTAACCTGGCTGCCCTTAGGCGGCTTCTGCCAGCAACTGCTGCATCTGCATGGGGTCGATTTGTATGGACGGCCCCATGGTGGCGCAGAGGTAGATCGAGCGGATGTAGGCGCCTTTGACGTTTTCGGGCCTGGCCTGCATAACGGCCGCGTAGAGGGCGGTAAGGTTGGTGACCAGGTTTTCCACCGTGAAGGACGCCTTGCCGATGGGCACGTGCAGGTTGGCCGTGCGGTCCACGCGGAATTCGACGCGGCCGGCTTTCGCTTCGCCCACGGCCCGGCCGATGTCGAACGTCACGGTACCGGCGCGGTTGTTGGGCATGAGGCCCCGGGGGCCCAGGATGCGGCCCAGCCGGCCCACGGCGCTCATCATGTCCGGCGCGGCAATGGCCACGTCGAAGTCCAGCCAGCCGTCTTCGATCTTCTTGGCGAGTTCGGCGCCGCCGACGAAGTCCGCGCCGGCGTCTTCGGCTTCCCGCACCTTCTCGCCTTGGGCAAAGACCAGCACACGCTGGGACTTGCCGAGCCCGGCGGGCAGCACCACGGAGCCGCGCACGGCTTGGTCGGCCTGGCGGGGGTCGACGCCGAGGTTCATGTGCAATTCAAGTGTGGCGTCGAAATTGGTGGTGGCCGTTTCCTTGGCCAGAGTGAGCGCGGCTGTGGGATCGTAGAGCCGGCCCGCTTCGATGCGTTCCAGTGCCTGGCGATATTTCTTGCTGCGCTGAGCCATGTTAGTTGGCCACCTCCAAGCCCATGCTGCGGGCGGTGCCCGCAACGATCTTCATGGCCGCCTCCACGTCGTTGGCGTTGAGGTCCGGCATTTTCATTTCGGCTATTTCGCGCACTTGTTCTTGGGTTACGCGCCCGACTTTCTCGGTATTGGGCGTTCCGGAGCCCTTATCCACTTTGGCCGCGCGGCGCAGAAGATCGGCGGCGGGCGGTGTCTTGGTGATGAAGGTGAACGAGCGATCTTCGAAGATCGTCAAGTCCACCGGCACGATGTAGCCGGCTTGGCTCGTCGTGCGCTCGTTGAATTCCTTGACGAAGGCCATGATGTTCACACCGTGCTGGCCCAAGGCGGGGCCGACCGGCGGGGCCGGCGTTGCCTTGCCGCCCGGCACTTGAAGCTTGACGAGTGCTCGTACTTTCTTTGCCACGCTTGCTTCTCATCCTTGCGCGCTTTGCGCTGTAATACAATGTGCTTAGCTAGATTCGTTCCACTTGCAGGAAGTCGAGTTCCACCGGGGTTTCGCGACCGAAGAAGGATACCATTACGCGCACGCGGCCGCGCTCGGAATTGGCGTCGTCCACGGCGCCGTAGAATTCGGCAAACGGCCCGTCGATGATCTTGACCCGATCGCCTTTGCGCAGCACCATGCGGGCCTGCGGCGTCTCTTCCTGGCCGCGCTTGAGGACCTTGTCCACTTCTTCGTCGGCCAGCGGCACCGGCTGGTGGTCGTCCCGCCCGGAACTCACGAACCCGGTCACCCCGGGCGTATTGCGGACGATGAACCACGATTGATCGGTCTGCTGCATACGGACGAGCACGTAGCCGGGAAAGAGCTTGCGCTCCACGTCGCGGCGCTGGCCCTGCTTGATTTCCACTTCCTTCTGCGTGGGCACGACCACGTCGAAGATCATGTCTTTGGCGTCCATGGACTCGATGCGTTTGAGCAGGTTTTCGCGCACCTTGTTCTCGTAGCCGGAATACGTGTGCACCACGTACCAACGGGGTGGCTGCTCCGCCTCTTGCTGGGCGTCGCCCTCGGCAAAATCGTCTATCTGCAAGGCCATCGTGCTGCTTCCTTCTAGAGCCCCTGTTGGACTAGTAGCGCAAAGAGCTTCGAGAACACATAGTCTACCCCGCTGAGGAACGCGCCGGTGACCAAGCTCACGGCAATCACGACCAGGGTGAGGTTGAGCGCGGTCTCGCGGGTGGGCCAGTGCGCTTTCCGCAACTCGCCGTACGCTTCTTGCAGAAACGTAACCGGCGGCCGGAGAAAGCGGGGCACCCGGCTGGGCGGCGCCTCGCGCCGGCGGCGGCTATGCTGCCGCGCGGCCCGCGTGCGTGCGGGTGTAGACCAGGGCACCCTCATCGCGTTTCTCGATGTTCGAGGTGCTTCTGGCAATGGCGGCAATACTTGCGCAACTCCAGCCGGTCTGTGGAATTGCGCCGGTTCTTGCTGGTGGCGTAGTTGCGCCGCCGGCATTCCCCGCATGCCAACATGACCACACTGCGGTCGTCTCGTCCTTTGCGTGCCATGTGTCTGCGTTGCTCCTAACCGCGTGGCGGTTGGCTACTCCAGGATTTTAGTAACGACGCCGGCGCCGACGGTGCGGCCGCCTTCGCGGATAGCGAAGCGGACGCCTTCTTCGAGGGCGACGGGGTTGATGAGGTGGATAGTCATGGTGATGTTATCGCCGGGCATGACCATTTCCACGCCTTCGGGGAGGGCGATAGCGCCGGTGACGTCGGTGGTGCGGACGTAGAATTGCGGTCGGTAACCGGGGAAGAAGGGAGTGTGCCTGCCGCCCTCATCGCGGCCGAGGACGTAGACCTCGGCTTCGAAGCGGGTGTGAGGGGTGATGGAGTTGGGAGCGGCGAGGACCTGGCCGCGTTCTACGTCGTCTTTATCGACGCCGCGCAGGAGGCAGCCGACGTTATCGCCGGCCTGGCCGGAGTCGAGGATTTTGCGGAACATTTCGACGCCGGTGACGACGGAGGTGCGGGTATCGCGCTGGATACCGACGATTTCGATTTCCTCACCGGTATTGACCTGGCCGCGCTCGATGCGGCCGGTGACGACGGTGCCGCGGCCCTTGATGTTGAAGACATCCTCGATGGGCATGAGGAAGGGCTGGTCGATAGCGCGGGTGGGAGTGGGGATGTAGTCGTCGACAGCCTCCATGAGTTCGAGGATGGAGGCGAAATCAGGGCTGCTGGCGTCGTCGCTGGAGCTTTCCAAGGCCTGGAGGGCGCTGCCGCGGATGACGGGGACGTCGTCGCCGGGGAAGTCATACTTGGAAAGGAGTTCGCGGACTTCGAGTTCGACGAGTTCGAGGAGTTCCTCATCGTCGAGCATATCGCACTTATTGAGGTAGACGACCATAGCGGGGACCTCGACCTGGCGAGCGAGGAGGACGTGCTCGCGGGTCTGAGGCATGGGGCCGTCGGGAGCGGAGACGACGAGGATGGCGCCGTCCATCTGGGCGGCGCCGGTGATCATGTTCTTGATGTAGTCGGCATGGCCGGGGCAGTCGACGTGGGCGTAGTGGCGGTTGTCGGTCTGGTATTCGACGTGAGCGATGGCGATGGTGATGCCGCGCTCGCGCTCTTCGGGAGCGTTATCGATGCTGTCGAAAGGGGAGAAGTCAGCGCCGCCCTGCAGGGAAAGGGTCTTGGTGATCGCCGCCGTGAGCGTGGTCTTGCCATGATCGATGTGACCGATGGTGCCAATGTTCACGTGGGGCTTGGTTCGTTCGAATCGCTCCTTCGCCATCGTTTCTTTCCTCAACCTCGTGTATGTTTACGTATCGGACTACCGTTGTTACCTAACCTGAACGCGCGGGATATTCCCGCTACGCGCTTAAAGCGCCAGCTTCTTTGGCACTGCCAGCATCTTTGGCGTTTCACGCCAGCGTCTTTGGCGTTTCACGCCAACGTATTTGGCGCGCAACGCCAACGCGCTCGCCGCCGGCACTGCCGGAGCCCACAACCGGAATTGAACCGGTGACCTCGATCTTACCAAGATCGCGCTCTACCGACTGAGCTATGTGGGCAACTCCGTGCCTGCCTCCCCGGTCGAGGCGCCGCGGCCACGGTTCCCGGTGGCGCGCCGGGCCAGGCCTGTGAGATAGAGAAGGCACGGCAAGTTGTCCGTGCCCTTTTCCGCAATGCCTGGCTGTGCGCCGCCGAATTCGCGCCTGCCGTGTGATCCGGGCCTTGCCCGACACGCCACCGGCGCTGCCATAGCGAGCGCCGACCGGCGGCGTGGGGATTCCACGGTGAATTCCACACTACATTAAGCCTCGTGCTGACCGCAAAGGCAAACTTAATCATAACAGACGACGGCTTGCCTGTCACGCATCTGCGCAAGGGGGAGTAGTATGTCTAGACTCGAACTCCTTGCTGGGCTAGATCTCATGTCATTCCGAGCGCAGCGAGGAATCTAGGATGCTCCCGACTCTAGATTCTTCGTCGCTGCACTCCTCAGAATGACATTTCGGCTGTGCTCCTCAGAGTGACATTTTGGCTGCACCCTCAGAGTGACACTTTGGCTGCGCTCTTCTGAGTGACATCTTGGCAGCACTCCTTAGAATGACATTTCGGCTGCGCTCCTCAGAGAGTGACACTTTGGCTGCGCTCCTCAGAACGACATTTCGTGGAGCGGCCGTTTACGTTGACACTCATACCTGGGCAGCCTAAGAGCCTGTTTACGATCTTCTTTGGGGGGGTCTACAAGGCTGATGTTAGCCGTTCGTGCTGAGGGCTGCGCGAAGCCCCTGTCGAAGCACTACCGGCTATTTGGCAACTTGCGGCGGTTTCATTCCTCCTTCAAGTAGCTCTGGGAGAGCGGCATTCGGAGGAAAATGATTGTAAACAGGCTCTAAGCCACACTACCTACTATTCGTGTGCGCAAGAGACAGTGACAGAGCCGCCCCGGCGCGAGAGCTTGGGGTTCCCATCCGGGGCGCGCTCCCGCGCCACTGCCGCGGGCCGGTTCGCCGCGCGTTGCCGCGAGGGGCACGCGCCAGGCAGCGCGCACCACGCTTGTCAGGACTGCCGCTGGCGCCGCCCGCGGCCCTGGACCGGCCAGACGGTGAACTCCCCGCGCGCCGCCGTTACACCGCGCGCGGGGAGTCCGATGGTGGCGCCGTAGACGTCGCCTTGGCGTGGAGGGCTAGCCCAGTTCGCCGTCCACGATGGTATCCATGGCGGCGGTAGCTTCTTCCACGCTCGCCTCGCCGGACCAAATCTGGCCGAGGTACGTGCCGTAGGCGGGTCCGTAGATGGCGATCATGTTGGGGTTCTTGGGCAGGCCGCGCAGGTACGTCAGGAAGTTGAGGACATTGTCAATGCCGTCGGGCTGTCCGTCGGCGTTGCGGTACTCGTTCTCCGCCACCGGCGTGTACACCGGCACCGAGAGCGAGACGGCCAACATGGCCAAAGCGCCTTCGCGCCCGGTGACGTGCCGGAGCAGCGCCCATGCCGCGTCCTTGGCGATGCTATCGCTAAAGACCGCTTGTGCGTAGCTGCCGGCAAAGGTCGTTCTGCCGGCGGGTCCTGCCGGAATGCCGACCACGTCCCACGCGAACGACACCCGGTCGCCCCGGTAACGGGACATGGCCGCGCCGGTGGTAACGATGAGGGGCGACACGCCGCCGCTGAAGAGGTCTTCGGACACCTCGCCGGGCCGGGGCGTGACCTGATGGACGTGGAAGAGATCGGACACCCACTGGAGACCGGCGCGCGTTTCGGGCGACGACATGGTGGACTTGGTGGGATTCTCCTCGTCGTCGTACGTGCTGCCGCCCGCCATCCAGATCCACGGCGTGATGGGATTGAAGCCGCGGGGAATTGTGGCTAGCGCGAACTGCTTCTGCGCGCCCGCGCCGGTGGTCTGCCGGCGCACGAAGGTCATGAAGTCGTCCCACGTCCACGAATCCTGCGGGTACTCTTCACCGAGCTTGTCCATCAGGTCTTTGTTGTAGACGGCGATGAGACTGTTGACGTAGTGGGGTATGGCGATGAGGCTGCCCTGGTAGTGATGCGCTTCGATGGCCAGGGGGGCGTATTCGGTCATGTCCACCTGGTCGCGGGCGATCAGGCTGTCGAGTTCCGCTGCCAGGCCAGCCTGGCCGATGTTGCCGAGCCAGATCGGGCTGCAGTTGAAGATGCCGATGTCGCGTTCGCCGGCCGCCAGGCCGGTGCGGACCTTTTCGATGCAGTCCTGCTGGTTGCCGGGCACGATGACGTACTCGGCCTGCAACTGGTCGTTCTGCTCGTTGAAGCTGTTGACCAGCCCTTCTTGCACGGGGTCGAAGCTGCCGCCGCCGTAGGACGCCGTGAACCACTTGGCCACTTGCACCTCGGGCGCTTGGGGTTCTTCCGCGGCCGGCGCGGCTTCTTCCGCCATCTCCTCCGCCTGCTCGGCGGCGGGGGCCGCCACGGTGCCGCAGGCAGCCAGCGGCAGCAGAGCGGCGGTACCGGCCAGCCCTGCCAGAATGCGTCGTCGGCTAAGGGTAAGCGCTGTTGCTTTCATCAGAAGACTCCGTTCTCTAGATCAACGGTTGCATGATGCATGTGCGGAGAGCGCCCGCCCGACTGGCGCGCGCTCCGAATGCTTGGCCGCGTAAATCTGCAGGGAGCGTTGTGGTGAATTGAGTTGGGGGAGCCCGAATCGGGGTGACCGTGCAGGCGGGACGCCGTCCCGCTTACGCAGCGCAAGCGATGGACCAGAATTCGACGTAGTCGTGCCTCCTTTCTGCGAGTATGCCGGACCGTTTCCGTTGTACTCACGAACGCTGAGAGGCAATACGATTGACTAGTAGTCTAGCGTACGTCCGCTTGCTTGTCTATATATGTAGTCTCAGATTGCCATACGGGTATGGAATTGGCCGGGGGGAGCCGCAGCCGCAAGCCTCGCGCGAACGGCGCTAGCGTTGCGGCGGGTGCGGCGGCAGGCGGCCTGCGAAGGATGGACACTCCGCGATTAGTAGGTATTGACTTAGGCTGCACAGGTATGGGTGTCAACGTGAACGGCTGCTCCCCGAAATGTCATTCTGAGGAGTGCAGCGACGAAGAATCTAGTGTCAAGAGCAGTTTAGATTCCGCGTCTTTGACGAAGTCAGCGAACCCTGTTCGACGCTGCGCTCGGAATGACATGAGATCTAGCCCAACAAGGTGATCAAGTCAAGAGCTACTGATTCCCGGACACTCCACTATTGGCGAGGCGCTATGCGCTGGGTATACTTCACGTCACTGGTAATTTCTCGCCGAAAGACGCATGAGGCAGGCGACTGTGAGTGTGAGCGGCATGGTGCGCGGCGGCCCGGCGCAAAGCGGCGCGGAGTTTTCGCCGTGCGGCCGCTACCGCTATGCGCTCTGGCGGACGTGGGACGCTGGCCTGCCGCCGGTTATGTTCATCATGCTCAATCCCTCCACGGCGGACGCGACACAGAACGACCCGACCATCCGCCGCTGCATCGGCTTTGCCCGGGACTGGGGCTACGGCAGCGTGCGCGTGGGCAACCTGTTCGCCTGGCGCACGCCGTATCCCCGGGCGCTGAGAGCTGCGCCCGAACCCATCGGCCCGGATAACGACGACGCCCTGCGGGACTTGGCGGATGGATCCGCGCTCGTGATCGCGGCGTGGGGCGTCCACGGCGCGTGGGGTGACCGCGCGCAGGCGTTTCGCCAAGCGTTCTCCCACCCGCTGCACGCGCTTGGCATTACCAAGGCTGGCGAACCGGCGCATCCGCTGCGGCTGAGACGCACGTGCAAACCTTTTCCCCTTGAGAGCTAAAGACACTTTGGCTGAAACTCCTGCCGAGCCTTGCCAAGTACTTGAAACACAATTCTGCGCCGGATAGGCACAGTCTTCTTAGTCTGTTTTCTCGCGCCGCTGCGTTACAATTAATGGAAGTTAGGCGATGGGGATAAACTCCTGAAATAACAGACCGTTCGCGCTGAGCCTGTCGAAGCGCACAGATCTATGCAGCAAGAACTGATAGAAGATTAATGCAACTCTCCGAACTCCTCGCCGCCGTGCCCAACGTCCAAATGCTCATCGGCACTGCGGACGTCCCCATTGCACAGCTTTGCTACGACTCGCGCGAGGCGCGGGCGGGCGCGCTTTTCGTCGCGCTCCAGGGACTGCACCGCGACGGGCACGACTACGTGGCGGCTGCGGTGAAAAACGGCGCTGACGCCGTGCTCGTCACGCGGCGCCTGGCTCTGCCGGAGCGCGTGACCCAAGTGCTCGTGCCGGATACGTGGCAGGCGCTGGGGCAGGCGGCGGCAGCGTTCTATGGTAACCCCTCGCAAGACCTGTGCGTCATCGGCGTCACCGGCACCGACGGCAAGAGCACGACCGCAACCCTCATCGGCCACATTTTGCGCGCGTGCGGACACCCCACCGGCGTCATCACCACGGTGGCCTTTCACGATAGCCGGCAGGAATACCCCAACGAGACGCGCCTCACCACCCAGCACGCGTCGGACCTGCAGCGGATGCTGCGCGTAATTGCCGACAAAGGAGGCACGCATGCGGTGGTCGAAGCGAGCTCCCACGGGTTGGCGCTGCATAAGCTCGACGCAGTCCAGATCGACGCCGCCGCGCTGACGAACCTCTCCCACGAGCACTTGGACTTCCATAAGACGCTCGCGGCGTACCGCGAAGCGAAGGGTCTGCTCTTTCAGCGGGTGAAGGTGCGCGGGCCGAAACCGTTTCCCCAGGTGAGCGTGCTCAACGCCGATGACGAGCATCTTTCATATTTCGCCGCGATCGCGCCGCCGGGCTTGCGCACGTTCGGCTTTGGCGAGCAGGCCGACGTGCGCGCCGTGGACATGGCGTTGGGCGCCGACCACACCGCCTTCACCGTGGCCGCGCCGGAGGGAGAAGCGCGGGTGCGCTCGCCGCTGGTCTGCCGTTTCAATGTGGCCAACACCCTGGCGGCCCTGGCCATTGTCACGGGACTTGGCGTGCCGCTGGACGCCGCCGCAGATGCGACACGCACGTTTCCCGGCGTGCCCGGCCGCATGCAGGTCATCAACGCCGGCCAACCGTTCGCGGTGATCGTGGATTACGCCCACACGCCCAACAGCCTGCGCCTAGTGCTGGACGCCCTGCGCGGCGTGACGCTGGGACGGCTCATCGTCGTTTTCGGCAGCGCGGGCGAGCGGGACGTGGAGAAACGGGCGCTCATGGGCGCGGTGGCGGCGAAGCACGCCGACTACTTCGTCATCACCAGTGAGGACCCCCGCAGCGAAGACCCGGACGCCATTTGCCGCGAAATCGAGGCGGGCGCGCTGCAGGCCGGCTGCGTCTACGGCCGCGACTACAGCCTGAGTGTCGACCGCGCCCAAGCCTTCCGCGTCGCCTTCAAGCAGGCGCGGCCCGGCGATACCGTACTCCTGGCCGGCAAGGGCCACGAACATTCCATCATCTGGGGGGAAGAATCGCTGCCTTGGGACGAGGCACGGATTGCGACCGAAACGTTAGCGGACATGTTCGCCTAGCGGCTTGGGAATCCTACTCCAATTACTGCCGGATACACCGCAAAAGAGCGCAACTGCGTCGTCAATTGCCGCTACCAAAACTCGACGTCGCCCGGCTCGGTACGGCGCTCCGTTGCCCCGCCTGCCTGAATGTGCACGATGTCCTTGGTCACGTCGTAGCGAATGTCGGCATTCGTGATTTTGCCCTCGAGCGCAGAGTAGCCGGTGCGACCCCAGTGCGCCGTTACGCCGTCACCGACCGGCCGCCGGAGGGAGACGCGCCACGTTGGCATGTCGATCGGCCTGAATTGCGAACCGGGAATCACCGCGTAAAACTCCATGGTGGTGTACACGGGTGTCTGTATCACGGCTCTACCATCCTGGAGCGGAAACTTGAGCGAGCCGATCCAGGTAGTTTCAGCGTTGCTGAGGTCCGTGATCCACACCCCAAACCACGCCCCGTCAGGGTCCTGCGGCGCAGATTCGTCAGGCGCCAGCCGCACGCGATAGTCGCCCGGCCCCCAGGCATACGAACGCCGCACGCCGATGAAGTCTCCCTCGTGATCGGACGACTCCGTCCAGCCGTCCTCTTGCGCGTAGAGGGTGTTGGCAAGGTCACGGGTGTCCCAGCGGGAGAAGATCAGACCCTTGCCGTACGATAGCGCAACGTCAGGGTATTTCACGTCAGTCTGCACGCCAAAATAGAAGGGCACACCGGAGATTCTGCTATGGCCAAGCATCAAGTAGTATCCGTAGCCGCCCCCTATGGGCTGCACGTCGTTGTGGATCGTGAACTCAAACACCAACTCCTCAAGCTCATCGAACCTTTTGCCCTCCGAATCTTGGCCGTGAATCCACCCCCACCGGATATAGGCCAGGTGCTCCGGCACGTCATGCAACTGGTAGAGATCGTCGCGGCCCGGAATCTGCGTCGGCGTGGGGACGGCAGCGGCTGTTGCCGGAGTGGCGGTTGGGGGAACAGCAGCAGGCGCGGCCTGCGCGCACGATACGGCCAAGCAGAGCGCGACGATGCGGATGAGGAGGCAAAAGCGCTTCAATTGGGACCCCTTCGCAAGTCAAGGCTCTGACCATATTATGCCAGGAGCAATCCCAGTGCTCTGAGCGGGCGGTAGACAGCGTGTCAGTGTGTGTAGTATGATGTCTGGCAAGAGAAAGGAGGTGATGCCCATGGATGTTAGTTGTAAATCCAGGGCCGCCTCCGTGAGGTCTCGGTAACGAGACCACGGAGCGGCCTTAGGGAATTTAAAGGGAGCGCTTGCGGTGCACGAGCACCGGGCGCTCCTTTTGATTCTGGATGTGGGTCTCGCCAAGTGGTACGTTACTGCGCAAGCAACTCCGCAAGTTTGCGATTCTTCTCAAGGCTTGCCTGGAAATGCTCCATCACGGCTTTCCGAGGCTCACTCTGACCGCGCGCAGCTACGTAGACGCGCATGGCATCCTCAAGTACTTCTTGAAAGTCTCGGCCGTCCTGCTTGGCAAGCGCCCGCAGGGCAGCCAGAAGTTTTGCGTCAGCTTGGGCGGAGAACTCCTCGCGTTTTGTCGTCATTGTGTGTTGGCCTTAAGTAATCTCTACCTCGACGGCGGTGGATACGTCGGCGTGCTCTCATATGGTTCGCCGCCGGTGCGGGTGAAGAAGCCGGTGGTTTGGTTGAAGCCGGAGTCCTTGGCGTAGATTTCCATTTCCGGCGCGCGCAGGTTGCCCAGGTTGTCGCGGACCGCCGCGATGCTGGGGTAGGTGGCGGCGACGGTGTGTTCGTCGATGCGAAAGGCGTTGGCTACGGCGCTCATGGCGTCAGTGGCGCGCTCGGGGAACGTGTACTTCACCTTGAGCGTCACCGGGCCTTCTAGTATTAGGGGCTTGACCGTGCCAATCTTGGCCAGCGCCCGCACCGCTCCTTCAGCCGCCGCCTCCGCCGCGGCTTGCGGCGTCATGGAAATGGCGCTGAAGTGGCTGGTGCCCTTCTTCACGGCCACGGTCTCGATGCCGGGCACCAGGTCTGCCGCTTCCAGGCAGGCCCAGTAGTCACCGGTGTTGAGCACCGCGGGCACGTTGTGAATGCCGGCGAACGCCACAAAGATGCCAATCTCCCCGACCAGCAGATCGTTCAGCCAGATGCCTTCGACCGCGCTATACGCGCGGGTAATTGGGTGCGGAAGAATAGAGTGGCGCCAGCAGCCTTTCTCGCGGTTGCCGGCCATCTCGTGAAAGCCGACCAGCATGGCGGCGGCGAAGCTCTCGTCCAGGAGTTCGGTGAACATGTCGTGCCGGGGCAGGCCGTGAATAACCTGCACCGGCTTCGGCAGCTTGTGGTACTCCATGATGTGAATGGTGTTCAGGACGATCTCGCTGACGCCGTTGTCCAGGAGCGCCTCGCAGATGGCCGCGAGTTCCATGGTGGCGTACTCACTGGCGTTCAGGTAGCCTTCGCGCCGGTTGAAGACGCCGGCCACGCCTTCCTGGTCGGCAAAGATGTAGATCTTCACGGTGCGTTGCCTTTCCCATTCGAGTTGGACACTACCGCGTGGTGCGACGTGCAATTGTCGGACACTGCGAGCGGAGAGTGGCGATGTCTATGCACACTATGCAGCCGACGCCTGCAGGTTACAAACCTGCTACGGCAAGCGCGAGTGCGTGAGGTGTCCTGCGCGGTTAGCCAGCGGATGGCAAGAGGGATGTAAGGAAGGGCTTTGAGGGCGCAAGGGAAGCGGAAGGGGATGAGCGCCTGAGCAGCAGGACCGGTGAGCGGCCTGGGCGCGGAGGCCGCAGGTTACAAACCTGCGGTACCGGAATATACAGTGTCCAGCGTCACGTTTGCTGCACTCAAAAGTGTTGGCTCGCCAGCGTTAGGCTATTGGATAGGCTGCCTCTCACCAAGAGCGAGAGTTGGCTCGTCGGCACTGGGTAATTGGATAGGCTGAATTACAGCAAGAGCGAGAGTCGGCTCGTCGGCATTGGGCTGTTTGTGTGCCTGAATCTCACCAAGGGCGGGGGCCAAGCCCCTGGCGCTGCGTCTGACAGTCCGTCATTCCCGCGAAAGCGGGAATCCATCTTCTCTTACGCAACGCAAGAGCATTCACCGAAACCGGGACGGGACGGAAAGCCAAGCCGGAGAACTCTTGCGTCCCTTGCCGCCGGAGCGGGGGACAAGCCCCCGCGCTACGATTCCCGCCGCGTCTAGCCAACGGTCATTCCCGCAAGTGCGGGAGAGCTTCTACTCTTTCGCAATGCAGAGGCATTCGCCACGGACACGATGAAACTGCAAGGCGACGTCAGAGAGTCCTTTGATCTATTGCTGCCGGAGCGGAGGACAGGCCCCAATGTTGTCGCAGTAGGTTCAGACTGGGTCAAATGCGGCGGAACTCCCTTGCTTACGCGATGGCAACGTTGTCTCGATGGTGTAGGGGCACGACATGTCGTGCCCCTACACCATTGCGTACGAATTGTTGTGCCCCTACCGTGGCTGACAGTCCGGGTAGCGGCAATCTGACCCTGGCTTGCAACTTTGGTGCGACACTATTGGGGACAAGCCCCCGCGCTACGTTGTTCCTTTGGCGAACCCCAGGCCCACCGAGACTCTGGTCCCTTGCGCTCGGCGCCCAAATGGCTACGCCCGAGGTACCGCGCTACTTGGCGTAGTGCGTGAACACCTTCCGTATGGCTTTCGCCATGTCGTGGATCATTTCCTCAGTGCACTTCTCGTTGATGTGGCGCACGAGCATGCGTTTCAGGATAGCCTCGGCGTTCGGGCACATGCCCTCGTAGTAGCGCACGTCGCGTCCGGTGGCGGGATCGTGCAGCGGAAAGGCCGATTCGCCGAAGAAGCGCCGGTTCTTCAGCACGTCGTAGTCATAGATGGGCGTACGGGTGTACCCGGCGCCAAAGCCGACGCCTTCGGCGCCCAGCGCGCGGGCCACGTCGTCCAGCCCGGCGGTCAGTTCTTCCAGCTTGGCCAGCGGCGTCCAATTCCAGTAAACGTGGGTGCTTTCGGGCGTGGGCGGGCGGGGCGGGATGATGCCGGGCACGTCCTCCACCAGGTCGCTGAGCAGCGTGCCCCATTTGGCGCGCAGACCCGTGATGGTCTTCAGCTTGCGCAATTGCGCCAGGCCCACGGCCCCTTGCAGTTCCGTCATGCGGTAGTTGGGGGCCAGGAAAGGCGGCTGCTTTTCACGTCCGCCGCGGCCGCGGCCCTTGTTATGGGCCAGCATGATGCGCTCGCCCAGATAGTCGTTGTTCGTGACCGTCATGCCGCCGTCGCCGGTGGTCATGTGCTTGCTCTGCTGGAAGGAGTAGCAGCCGATGTCACCGATGGTGCCGGCGTAGCGGCCGTTGTACGCCGCCATGTGCGCCTGGGAGCAGTCCTCGATCACCAGCAGGTTGTGCTTGCGGGCCAGTGCCACGATGGGGTCCATGACCGCCGCGTTGCCCTGCAGGTGCACCACCATGATGGCGACGGTGCGCTCGGTGATGCAGGGCTCGATGGTCTCGGCGGTGATGATGCCCGTGAGCGGGTCCACGTCGGCGAAGACCGGCACGGCAAGCTGGTAGAGGATGGCGATGATGCTGCCAATGTCCGTGATGGGCGCGACGATGATCTCGTCGCCGGGATTAGGCCCCACAGCCAAGACGCCCACGTGCAGCGCGGCGGTGCCGGAGGTGCTGGTCACGGCGTGCTTGACGCCAAAGGTCTTCTTCCAGTCTTCCTCGAACTGCTGCACTTTGGGGCCGCCGAGGACGTTCAGGTTGCCGGAGCGAATCACGTCCGTCAGCTCGGCGATTTCCTCATCGCCGAACATGCGCCCGCTGATGTTGCTATTGGTGGGAAACGTGTAGTCTACGGTCTTAGGGCCGCCCTCGATGGCAAGCTGCTCTTGCTCCACGGTCTGCATGGGTGTCTCTCCTCAGGCTGATGAGTGGCGTACGCGCGAATGGTATAGGCGGAGTGTTGCCCTCGCGATGTTGCCTTCATTGTGGACAAACGCCAATGGCAGCGCAAGTACGCGCGCCAGCGCAAATACGCGCGGCAAAGCGTGTCTAACCCACGCAGGATACTCACACGGGATTCGGATAAGCTCGCAACGTGCGGGGATTCGACGAGAACGTGTGCGGTTCCGCTCAGTGCTTGGGGGCCGGCGGCGCTCTCGATGGATGGCCGGGGCGTTTGGCGGGCGCGAGCAACGAGCAAATGGGTTCGATCATTAATGAGAAGAGACGCGCATTCTGGTGCGCGTCTCTTCTCGGGTATTCACGTTAGTTGCGGGCGGGGTCTACGGATTGGCGCCGGTATTGATCTCCGTATCCTCGCGGTTGCCCCATTCGGCCCACGCGCCGTCGTAGTTCTGGACGTTGTTGTAGCCCAGCAGGCGGGCGACGAAATAGGCCACCGACGAGCGCACGGCGGTCTGGCAGTGGGCGTACACTACCGTATCTTCGGTGATGCCGGCGGAGCTGAAGAGATCGGTCAATTCAGCCGCTGACTTCAGGGTGCGGGCGTCGTCGCCGTTGAGGTAGACGACCCAGTCCTGGTTGATGGCGCCGGGTATGTGGCCGCCGCGCTCGGCGCGCACGTCGCGGCCGGTGTATTCACCGGCGGAGCGGTTATCCAGAATGACGGCGTTGCCGTCGTCGATGGCCGCTTGTACCTCGTCGAACGTGCCGATCAGGAGCGGATCGAACGAAATGGTGAACGTGGTGGCGGGGAACGCCGCCGTCGGCTCGGTGGAGGCCTCGCGGTCTTCCTGGGCCCACTTGGCAAAGCCGCCGTTGAGCACCTTGGCGTTCTTGTGGCCGTAGAGCTCCAGCGCCCAGAAGACCCGTGTTGCCGAGAGAATCCTGCCGGCGTCGTACACCACGACTTCCTGGTCGTTGCCGATGCCGAAGCCGCCTACCAGTTCGGCAAACTTGTCGGGGCCTATCAACATGCCGCTGATTTCGTGGTCGGGATCGCGGAAGTTGCCCGAGGGGATATTGATGGCGCCGGGAACGTGGCCCGCGGCATAGTCTTCAGCCGAGCGAATGTCAATGATCCGCAGGTTCGGATTGCCGGAGTTCTCCGCCAGCCAATCGGTCTCCACCAGCAGTTGAGGGTTGGCGTAGTCCAGCGGCGCCGGGGCCGCTTCTTCCGTGGATTCGGATTCTTGCACGGTGTCCTGTACCGCAACCTGGCCGCAGGCGCTGGCGAGGAGCGCGCCGCCGGCAGTGAGGCCGGCAAGCTGGATGAGCCGCCGGCGGGAAATTCCGTTTTGCATCGATAAGTCCCTTCTACTATGGCTATCGCTACGGCAAATAGCAACCACTTAGGTCAATCTAGGGCTATGTTAACTTCGCCAGTCGCTTAAGTCAACTATTTTGATTGGGTTTATCAACTTTTCCGCGGAATAATGGCATGACGCACCCCTATAAGGTTTGCCAGCCTGCTGTAGAGGGGGTATCTGGGGCTTTGCCGGCGCTGCGCGCGCCGCCGGCGGGACGAAAGCGCCCGGCGCTAGCGCGGCGGACGCGCACCGTTCGCCCTGAGCCTGTCGAAGGGTACGATCGCACCCCAGCCGTTCACCCTGAGCCCGTCGAAGGGCACACGATCGCACCCCAACCGTTCGCCCTGAGCCTGTCGAAGGGCACACGATCGCACCCCAACCGATCGCCCTGAGCCTGTCGAAGGGCACACGCGCACCCCAACCGTTCGCCCTGAGCCCGTCGTAGGGCACACCCTCCACCCAACCGTTCGCCCTGAGCCCGTCGAAGGGCACACGCGCACCCCAACCGTTCCCCCTGAGCCTGTCGAAGGGCACGATCCGTACCCGCTCCGGGCGGAGGACGTGCTTAGCGGGGGCCGCCAGCCCGGATTTTGGCAGCGTTCTTCAGGGCTTCGCGCCGGGAGAGGGCGCTCAAACGGTCGGCGTGGCGCGCCACGTAGTCCGCGACCGTATCCAGATCGGTCCAGGCCAGGTCGCGCAAGGCCCAGCCGATGGCCTTGCGGATGAAAAACTCGCCGTCGGCCAGATTGGGTTCGATGCAGTCGAACAGCAGAGCCAGGTCGGTGGCCTCCTTGCGCTTGATCTGGCAGAGAATGGCCGACCGGCGTTTCCAGAGGTCCGCATCCGTGCTCCACGCGCGCATGTGGCCGGCCATTTCCTGCGGATAGGAGTCCACGAGTTCGCGGAGCTTGTGGGTGGCCACGTCGTCTACCAGGTCCCACCACGCGCCGCTCACCACCATTTCCTCGTAGAGCGGCAGGGCGTCCAGATCACGGTAAAGCCGGAACTGCGGCGCGCCGGTGACGTCCTGGGCGGCGTAGCGCTCCTCGCGGTAGGCGGCGTTGCGCCAGAGGTCCAGCACGGCAGCAAGCCAGTCCTCCCGCGAGGCAAGCGGATGGGCGCGCAGCGCGGCGCGCACGAGCTTGCGCCGTACGGGCGTCTGCACACCCCGGTACGGCATGGCCGACTTCATGTACGCCCGCATGCCGGGAGCTTTTTCCGGATTGGCGTTGTCGGCCAAAGCCTGTCGGATTGTTGCTGCGAGCGGGGTATTCATTGCCTGACGGAGTCCTGGTCATGCGCCCGGGCCGCGCAGTGAGGATGGTGGTTATTGGCGAGTTGTTGTGGGATCCTGGACGTGCGCGGGCCGCGCTTGCGCAGGCTTGGTCTGAGTCGTCATATCCCATAGGATCCTGGGCGCGGGCCGCGCGCCTGCAAACAAACCGGCCTGCGCCAAATCCCCTGCGCTTCTCGTGCTGTGAATTCTACCCCAACGCTCTGCAGATAGCTCGTTGACACCTTGCTCGATCGTCGGCCGACCCGGAAAGGGATGCCCTCTAACTTGGCCCAACGCTTCCCCAGCGAGCGCGTGAAGAGGGCTGAGACGCACCTCTTTATGGCAAATGGACTGCTTGGTTGCTTTCGCACGCTTAGCGACACTCCGCTGCCATCTGTTCGGGATGACATGCACATGCGTGATAGGCGGTACTGTAACTCCTTGCGTACTCTACGAATTCTGTCAACGAATTACCTGACAAGCACAGGAAGGACATGTAGCGCGCGGAATGGCGTGCAAGGCTTGGAATAACACGCACCGCCAACAAGCCGGAGAGGAACGCAGATTCTGTCAACGAACTACCTCTCACTTGCGGGAATGACAGCAACTGTACACGGAGTCAGTGCAAAAACTCGCAGGAGTGACATTCACAAACCCATGACTGTCTCCTTTTGGGCGAGGGCCGGGGCGAGGGCAATGCGTGACAACATGCAACGGCTATTATGGGCAATGAAAGCCTGGAGGGCGACTGTGCTAGGCTGGGTGTTGGAAGGAAGTACGGCGCGTGTTCAAGTCGCTGAAGGACATCCTGCCGGGCACCATCGAAGAGCTTGGCATTTCCGAGCCGCTGATGCGGGCGGCGGTGTTTGCCGCGTGGCGTGCCATAGCGGCCGGTCTGCCCGCCCATGCCCGCGCGGCCCGACCCATCCGCTTCCATCGCGGCGTGCTGGTGATCGAGGCCCCTTCTTCAGCCGCCGTGCACGAACTCCACATGCGCGCTCCCCAACTCACGCGCGATCTGAATTCACGAACGGGCCGCCCCCTCGTCACCGATCTTGACTTCCGCATGCGCGGCCGGCGGCCGACCGGCCGTGCCGCTACCGGCGGCGTCTCCCAGCCTACGCCGGAAACAGCAAGCCGCAGGGCCGCTCTGTTAGACGACCCCGAGCGCGAGCAACGCTTGCGCCAGGCCATCGACCTCATCGAGGACCCAAGAGTGCGCGAACAGGCGCTGGCCCGGCTGGCCGGGAAAGAACAACAAGCTCAGCGCTGTGAGCAATGCGGCGCCCACATCAGCGCTCCCGGCGTCTGCCCGCTCTGCCAAGCTGACGAGGAACGGCAGAGCACGGACTAAGGCGGGATCGATTGGAGTGGGCCTGTGCCGGCAAAACCTGTACGGGGAATGAGTTTCGTAGGCCGTAAACCAGTACTCTCCTCGTCTGGCTTCATTCTCACGGGAGACGTGTGCATGGCAGTTGAATCTTTCTCAGGTGTGCCGCCTATGGCGGTTAGCGCCGACGGCATCAGGTTCGTCAAGAACATCATGGCCCCCACCCGTGACGGCACGCGGCTGGCACTGGATATTCACGTGCCGGCGGGGGAGGGACCGTGGCCGGTCATCTTCACGTACATCCCGTATCGCAAGGACGATCAGGCGCCGCTCACCGGCATGCAGCATCACTGGGCGCAGCACGGCTACGTGGGCGCGCGGGTTGACTGCCGGGGTACCGGCTCCAGTGAGGGCATGAACGACGACGAATACCGCCCCGTGGAACAGCGCGACGGCTACGACCTGGTGGAGTGGCTGGCCGCGCAGGACTGGTGCGACGGCCAGGTGGCTATGACCGGCGGCTCGTACGGCGGATTTACCAGCGTGCAGGTTGCTGCTCTGGCGCCGCCGCATCTCGTGACCATCATCCCCTGGTTCTATACCGACGACCGTTATACCGACGACTGCCACTACCGCGGCGGGGCGTGGCGCTGCTACTACGACATCGGCTCCTACGGCTGCTCCATGATCGGCATGAACGCCATGCCGCCGTATCCCGAATACAGCGGGGCGCGCTGGGCGGCGCTGTGGGAGCAGCGCCTGGAGCAGAATTCGCCGTATCTGCTCACGTGGCTCGCGCACCAGACGGATGGGGAGTACTGGCGTCCCGGCAGCATACGAGGCCGGTATAAAGAGATCAAGGCGTCGGCGTTGCTCATCGGCGGCTGGCGGGACGGCTACTGCAACGCGCCGCTGCGGACGCACCAGCACATGACCGCGCCGAGCAAAGTGCTCATCGGCCCCTGGAACCATTCCGGCCCGGATTGCGAGACGCCGGGTCCGTCTTTGGCGCGGGAACATCTGACCGTACGCTGGTGCGACTACTGGCTCAAGGGCATTGCCAACGGCGTTATGGACGAGCCGGCAATCAATGTGTACATGCAGACGTTCAACGCGCCGGATCCCGCCCGCACCCACACCACCGGCTATTGGCGCTGCGAGCCGGCGTATCCCATTCCCGGCGGGCGCACGCTGCAGTTCCTGCTCGGCAGCGACCTCACGCCGGACAATCCGCACATGACCCGCGACGGCTACGAGGAGTACGAATACCGGCCGTCGGTAGGCATAGCAAGCGGGTTGTGGAGCGGCGGCGTGCCGTTCGGCCTGCCCGGCGACCAGCGCGTGGACGAAATCTACGCTGCCAACTATACCTCCGCGCCGCTAGAAGAACCGCTGGAGATCATCGGCATGGGCCAGGCGGTGCTCCACGTGAGCTCCACCGCGCCAGTGATGGCGTTCGTGGCGCGGCTGTCGGACGTGGCGCCGGACGGCACGAGCGCGCTGGTAACGATTGGTGTGCTGAACGGCACGCGACGCAATTCGCTCACCGACCCGGAGCCCATGGAGCCGGGCGCGGTCTACGAGCTGCACGTGGACTTGGACGCCACGGCGTGGCGCTTCGAGCGTGGTCACCGCATCCGGATCTCCATCAGCAGCGCGGATTTCCCGAACCTGTGGCCGACGCCATATCCAGGAAGAAACCGCGTCTACCGGGATGGCGGGCGCGAGTCGCGTCTGGAACTGCCGGTGGTACCCACGCGAGAGGCCCCAAACATCCGTGCTACGCCGGACACAAGGCACTTGGTGCCGGGTGTGCCCACCCGTGAGTCCCCCGCCGGCGCTTTGCCGCCCGACGAAATGGCCTACGAGCCGTCCGCCGCGCCGCGCACCTATCCGGAGGTTTCACCCGGCGTGGTGCCCTGGGAAATCACCCACGACGTGATGCGCGACCGCACCGGCCTGCGGCTGCACCTTGTGAACGAGGTCAAAGCCAGCGCCGACATGACGGTCAAAACGGAGTCGCGCCTGGAGGTCTGGGCCGACAACCGCAACCCCGCCGACACCACCGCCGTGGGCCAACACTGCCGCACCATCACCCGCACCGACGGCACGATCAACATCGACACCTCCGCCAACGTCCGCAGCGCCCGCGACGCCTTCCACGTCGCCATAGATTTAGACGTCCGCTTCAACGGCCTGCCACACCATCAGAGGCGGTGGGTGAAGACGTTCAAGCGGGAATTGCTTTGATAGACAGCCTGGGTTGATGTGAAGGCTAACACTGTTTCACCACACTCCATGTAAACGGTCGCTCTTTTCATGGGAATCACTATGGCCTTGCCAGGCCACACACGGGAATGAAAATGAACCCCACACTCTCCGTTCGCCCCCGCATCGCGTACGGGGCAGGCCGACACAGCGTGGCCCACGCCGAGTATCAAAAGTTCGCCCCCGCATCGCGTACGGGGCAGGCTCTGAGCAGCGTCGAAGGGCGAATGGCGGGGAAGTGGGCAACATAGCTTTCAGCACTCTTCTTGCCGTTCGTGCTGAGCTTGTCGAAGTATGAACGGCAAGATCGCCTGTTTCCATGGTAAAGACGATCGGCTGTGCTTGCCGTGGGGTGGGGTAATCGAGTAGCCACTCGCTCACAAGCAAGAGTGACATTCCCTACTGGCGGCCGCGCCAAGCAATTGACAAGAAGCTCCGGCCGCAAGCGCCTTAAACTTCGGTCCGCTCAGTCGTATTCCACGGTCAGTTCCGGGGTTGTGGGGAGAGCCTGACAGGTCAAGATGACGTCCTGCGCAAGCTCAGCCTCGGTGAGTGCCATGTGCGCCCGCAGATGGATGGAGCCGCTGCGCAGGCGCGCCCGGCACGCGCCGCAGACACCTGATTCGCAAGAAAACGGCGGAGCACTCCCGGCGGCACGCACGGCGTCCAGAACCGTCTGTCCCTGAACGACCGGCACGGCAAGCGCCTGGCCATTGAGCCGCACAGACGCCGCTGCCGCAACGCCCGCCACCGAATCGTCCGGCGGCGCCGCCGCGCCATAACTCTCCGTGTGGATGCGCTCCGGCGGCACATCCAGACCAAGCAGCGCCGTGCGAACGACCGCATTCATGTTGCCCGGCCCGCAGACGTAGTATTGGGTGTCCTGGGCGTAGGGCGGACATTCATCGATGAGCTCAGCGACCTTCTCGGCATCGAGTCTGCCGCGCCGCCAGTACTGGAAGGACGAATTCCAGGACGGCGCAGACAGAACGTGCCTGACGGTCAGCCGACCTTCGGCCTCCAGCTCCAGCCGGGCAAGATCATCACGAAAGATGATGGTATCGGCGGTGCTATTGCCGTAGGCGAGGTGGGCCGTCGAATGCGGCTCGGCGGCGAGCATGGCGCGCACCATGGCGTAGAGGGGGGTAATGCCGCTGCCCGCGCCAAAGAAGTAGTGGGTTCGCCGCTCGCGCACGCTCGGCGCCAGGCAGAAGCCGCCAAACGGCGGCATCACGTCAATGGCGTCTCCAGGGCTTACGCGCTCGTTAATGTAGTTTGAGATGAGACCGCATCGAACTCGCTTGACCGTGATGCGCAACTGACCGCCGCCGGTGGGCATATCCGAAATCGAGTACGATCGGCGCCGCTCGCTGCCGTCGATGTCGAACCGCAGCGTGATGTGCTGACCCGCCTGCCAGCGAAACGCCTCGCGCAGATGCGGCGGCACCTGGAACAGCAGGCTGGTCGCGTCTTGCGTTTCGGCCAGGGTCTCCCGGACTGTGAGCCGGTGAAACGCGCCTCTCACGGCCTGCCCACCCACTCCTGCACGAGCTCCTGGTGCTGGCGCACGCCTGTCTCCCCCTTGGCGGAGGAGGGGCCGTGTTCGAAGTAGGGGCTTTGCAGCGAACGCTGTTGCTGCTCGCAAGCGTAGATGTCCTCGGCCATGAAGTCGCCGGAGGCCATCGGATCGCTGGCATCGCCTTCAAACTTGCCGCCGATGCGCCGCGCCCAGAAACCGTAGGAGCGGAAGGACTGCCACACGAAATCCCACAACGAAGCGTCGGCGACCTTGCTACGTGTGACCACCCGGGTGCGGTCGGGAGCCAGTGGTGTCACGTGAAACACCGACCACGAACTCTCCGTCTCGCCCAGTCCGATGCCGGGAAACAGCATTGGCACCCACGCGCCCACCCGGTCTGGGGGGATTACTAGCGGACTTGGCGTGTTCTCCGCGAGGTTCTCGGCAAACTCCGGCGCGAGTGGTTCGTAGAAGGCAAAGTGGGGCCCCACAAAACCGGACTCGATGCGCGCATGGTCGTACATTGCCAACGTGCCGGCGTGCAAATGCGCCAGGTGGTAGCCGTCGATGTAGTTTTCCACCACGATCTTCCAATTGGCCGCGATTTCGTGTTCCGTACGGCCGTCTTTGTACTCGATCAGCCGGTCCACGTCGTGCGGACCGAGATGCGGCTCGACTGCGCCGAACCAGTCCATGATCGAACCCGCGTTCTCGTCGGGATGCACCCACAACATGCCCCGCCAGCGGTCGACGGACGCCTGCTTCAGGCCCAAGCAGGACATGTCCAGATTCGGAAACTCGCGCTCCTGGTTGGGCACAGATAGCAGGTTTCCCTCCAGGTCGTACGTCCAGTCGTGATAGGGGCAGACGATTGCGCGCTGTGTATTGCCGACGGCGCGCAAGAGCTGCGTGCCCCGGTGGCGGCAGATGTTGTGAAAGGCCCGCAGCCGTCTATCGCGCCCCATCACGATGAATATATTGTTCAGACCGGCTTGCACCGACGTGTACTGCCCCGGCTCGTCGATATCCTCGGCGAGACCCGCGAAAGCCCAGGTGCGGGAGAAGATGCGCTCCTGCTCCAGGTCGAACCACTCCTGGGACGTGTATGCCTCCACCGGGAGGATTGGCATCGTGCGCTGGCTATTCATTGGCGTTTCTCGGCTAAGAAAGAACTTCAGGAAAGAGGTCCGTTACGATTACCAGCGCGGAGAGGACCACCCACATGGCGCTGACCGTCCAGAACAACACCGGGTGCTTATCTCGTTCCACCGGTTGCACAATGAACGCCTGGCCGGTAAGGGTAGTAGCCAGCGCCCAATACAGGAAGACCAGGCCCCAGACCCAATACCAATCCAGAAGGGTCGCTGCCAGCAGCACGACCAGGCTCACCACCGTCGGCCACATGCCCCACTTTGCCCAAAACGTCCCGCCGGGGTATTGTCCCATGCCTACTTCTCCTCTCTCAATTGCTTTTCGTACCTGCACCATGCGGCGCAATTCAATACTCTGTGCCGTTGTGGTGCTCCCTAAGTGTATAAGTGGCGGTCTTGCCTCGTCCAGATTCTTGCGCAAATGCCTAGGGTGGATGCACACGCATCTCCCCTCTAATTGATCGTAAGCCCTGCCGTTAGATTCAGAACGGACTTTGCCGTGCAGGCGCTCAATCGTAGGGGGTTTGGCGGAGGTCGCACGTGAGCGCCCTGTGCGCTTTGTTGCTGTGGATTGGTTCATGATCCGCCAATAGGCACGCCGCAAAGGCTGACGTGCCTCTCAGCCTTCTCCCTTGTACCCGCCAACGCAAGAGTATTTCTTCCCGATTGAAACGCATCGGTTCAGATATACTTTCACCAACATAGGATGCAAGCAGGAATCCGGCCTTGCATCGGTATATACGAGAGGGAGATACAGCTCATGGCGCAGCAGACAATCGACGTAGGCAAGCTCCGGCATCCGGTAGAGCGGTGGCTGTTCGGTGTTTGCGTTGTGGTATCCGTGGTGTTGTTCGTCGGCATCCTGCTGCTGGCGTTCGCGCGGGATGAAGTGATAGCCGTCTACGCGGGTGACGCGCTGGCGACCTATCGCCAAGCCAACCCGGAGGCGGCGAATCTATCGGACGAAGAAGTCATGGAACTGCTGCCGGCGGAAGAGCGAGAGACGATTGCGTTACTTGAGGAGTACCTCTCGCCGGTGACTATTCTGTTGGTGCCGGTGGGCATCGTGCTGCTGGTGGTGTGGTCGTTCGGCAGGGAGTACGGCAAGCTGCGCGCCAATGCCGTGCGCATCACGGCGCGGCAGTTCCCGGAAGTGCACGCCATGTGGGCGGAATTGACCCGCGCCGTAGGGATAAAGGAAGTTCCCCACCTGTACACCATCAACGGGAATGGCGACCTGAACGCCTTCGCGGCCTGCGTGCCGTGGCACCGGAATTTCAGCGCGATCTACTCGGACCTGCTGGAAACCTGCCTGCGCAACGAGGATTGGGACAGCCTGAAGTTCATCCTGGGCCACGAGGCCGGGCACATCCGGCTGGGGCACGTCGCGTGGTGGTACATCTTGCTCACGTTCATCTACCAACTGGCGTTTCCCATCAACTACCTCATCGGGCTGCCGCTGGGCCGGGCGAAAGAGTACAGTTGCGACAAGGTAGGCCACGCCATGGCGCAAGACCGCGACTGCAAGGGCCTCCTCATGCTCACCGCGGGCAAGCACCTGTACCACGCCATGGACGTCCCCGAACACATCGAGGAATCCGTGGACCAAGGCGGCCTCTGGCTGACCATCGTCAACTTCATGTCCACCCACCCAGTCCTCGCCTGGCGCATCAACGCCATCCGCAAAGGCCACAATGGGGGTGTGATTTTCCGAAGGGCATAGTGCTGCGCTGGGCAATCCGTTGGGTGAAACCACAGCGCAATCAACTTTCATCAATGGCATGGTCAGCTAATACAGATAGCATGAACAGTGTGCATACGTCCGCAGCAATCAGGACACCTTTCACGTCCCCCAAGACCTGGAAGTCCACATCCACGGCCTGCTACACCGTTAGTGAAGATGGGTAGAGACGATCATGGGTGAATTGCTTTGACTGGCGGATGTCTCACAAGATCAATAGAGCCAAAAAGCTAAGGCGGTAGTTTCAGGTTAGGTAAAGATGCCAAGTAGCGAATGCTACATCACTGGCCTTGTGTAATTTGCCGATTAGCAACAAGGGTCTTAAGTAGATAGCAGCGTGGCGAAAGCAAGACGATCTGAGGGTTGACTGCTTCGGGTATCCAATTCCGAGCAAATCTCCCTGAGGAATCTTATGCGCCATTCTTCTTTGAGGAGCATGAACGAAGTGCGAGCGAGCGACTGGATTGAAGTCTGATAGATGTTGCTTCCTTTTGCAAACTCCTCCACAATCTTCCCTTCTATGGCATCTCTATCGGCAGAGGCAAGGCCGGGGGTCGCGAAAAGGACGTTTGTGACCCTACTGGAGCGGGCTTTCAAAATCGTAGACTCGACATCGATGAAAGTAAGCTCATGCCCTTTTACCTCAACGGCTAAGACCAATTCATCTTCCTCGTCGTAGCACAAGACGTCACCCGGCACACCGGTTGCTGAATCTGCCTCGTTCACACCTTGACTCTCAACTCTTGCAAAGATTGCGAATGACCTTCCTAAGGTTCTCATTAGTGCCGAAGCTACAACCATTGGCCGCAAGCCACCGCTGGACACCTCTAGGTATCGGTCAATCAAGTCAACAAGCTGATCCATACCAATACGCACTGGAACTGGATAATCTACTTGCTGGTCCTTCAGCCGCCGCGCAATGCTCTGGAGACATCTTAAAACTGCATTCCTGACCATTACCGGATCAGAGGAATCCTCCAGATCACTAAGAAATCTAACTAGCGCGCTCCACTCCGCGCGGAACTTCAGCGATTCCATACCCTCGTCCAACCGCGGGCGCCGGAGCGGATTATTTACATATGGATCATCGCTAGTTCCAAGCACACTATACTGGCTCTGATTCCAGGGCACGACAATTCTGGTACAGAACCCTCTTGGGTCCCAGCGTCCTGGTGGCCCTACATTTGTATCTCTACTACCCCTTTGAAGGCAAAGCAGGTCTCGAGTTGGATCAGCATGTTTGCCGAGTAGTTGGGTCAAGATCGCGTATCTGATGCTGAGAACAGATGAATTAATGAAGCGGTCAATTTCCGGATCAGGGTGGCTTACGAAAGATGTTAGGACCTCTTCCCACTGTCCTTCCAACCAGCAAGTCAATTCTTGTTCATTCATCTATGAAGTTTACCCACAAGGACTCTTGCCGAGGTTGGCGGACGGAATTGGCGGTTCGCACAGGTGCGTCAATGCGCCTCCAAGCCCTGTACAGATCGTCATAGAGCGGAGTTTTATAGCCAGACAAGACAGCCCGGCCACGTATGGTGGAGAGAACCCTTGCAAGCTCGACATGCTCTCCATCGTTCATCTCGAATTCATATGCTGCGGTATCCCCTCTTGACGAGTGGACATAGGGCGGATCCAAATAGAACACCGTATCTGGCGTATCATATCTTTGGATGACTTCAAGTGCAGGGGCATTCTCGATTTGTACTCGTTGAAGCCGCGAAGTGATTTCGGCTAAGCCATCTATGGAGCCCAACCACCTTGAGACTGCCCCTGCCATACCGGCCCTAGAAGTGAGGACGCAATGTGCCCACCGCCCTTCGCTACTGCGCTGTGCTAAGCCGGTCCGGGTCTGGCGCGCCCTTACGAAGAATCGTCTAGCCCGTTCAAGTTCGCTTAGCCCCGATTCGTATTCACATGCGCGGGCGAGCTCTTCTCTGGAGAATGGTGTCAGGCCGATTGCCCTTGCTAGTTCAGGTCCATCGTCACGCAGTGTTTTGAAAAAGTTAACAAGCTCCGAATCAATGTCGTTATAGGTCTCGACAGGTGCAGGCGGACGGTTGATCAGTACCGCCGCCGAACCGCCGAATACGTCGCAAAAGTGCTGCGCGTCCAAAGGTATGTTTGGCAGTATGAAGTCAAGGTGACTGAATTTGCCACCGTACCAACCAAAGGCAATCTTCCGGCCCTTGCCGTTCTTTCGCCGACTAGCAATCCTGCGGCCCGAACCTGTTGAATTGGCTTGTGGTACCACCCGATTTATCGCTTTGTCTCCACTTTCCCCTATCGGCAATTTGGACTGCAAGTGTGCCCTCCTTGTGCCAGAAGTAGAAAGTTCTCAGTCCGATAGGAGCTTCCCTATGACCTAGTCGCATCATAGGCTGTTTGTTTAGTCAAGGTCAATCGAGATCCGACCCCAAGACCCTGGACGGTAAGCAAATAGTGATTGGGCATTCCTGCAGGAGTACCAAAGAAGGATCGCTACCGAGCAGTGAGGCCGCCGTCTATTACTAGCTCCGTGCCGGTGATGAACTCGGCGGCGTCGGAGGCGAGGTAGAGGGCGGCTTTGGCGACCTCGTCGGGTTGGCCGAGGCGGCCCATGGGTTGGCGCAGGCGCAGGTTTTCCATAGCGGCGGCGGGATCGTCCTCGATTGCCAGGAGGCGTTGGACCCAGGGCGTTTCCACCGTACCGGGGCAGACGCAGTTCACGCGGATGTTGTCAGCTACGTATTCGATGGCGACCTGCTTCGTGAGGGCGATCACCGCGCCTTTGGACGCGCTATAGACGGCGCGTTTGGGCAGGCCGACCTGTCCCGCCACCGACGCCGTATTCACGATGATGCCGCCGCCCTGGGCCAGCATGTAGGGAACGGCGTACTTGCAGCCCAGCCAGACGCCGCGCACGTTCACGGCCATCACGCGGTCCCACTCCTCGGGCGTGACCTCCAACACGCTGCCCACGTGGCCGATGCCGGCGTTGTTGCAGAGGATGTCGATGCTGCCAAAGGCTTCCATTGTCTCGGCCATCAGGTGTTCTACGGCGGTGGGGTCGGTCACGTCGGCGATGAACGTGCGCATGGGACGGCCGATTGCTGCCACGTCCGCCTGCGTCTTGGCCAGGCCGTCCGCGTCCACGTCGGCGCCCATGATGCTCGCACCCTCGCGGGCGAAGAGCGTCGCCATTTCGTAGCCGATGCCGCTGCCGGCGCCGGTGATGACCGCTACCTTATCTGCCAGTTTCATAGCCTACGGTTCCCCCTATACGCAGTGTTGGTTTCGTGACCACGATTATACTGCACGCGGCCTTACCCGTTCGTCTCTCATCTTCTGTCGTCTGACCGCCAGTCGTAGGGCTACTTCTGGTTGCGCCGTCTAATGCCCTGCAATGCTGCGCGTTGTTCTCAATGACATCTCTCATCTGCATCAAGAGGCGGGGGACAAGCCCCCGCGCTACCGGGTTGCGCCATGAGCCGGGGCACAAAGCACCCGCGCTGCCGGGTTGCGCCAAGAGGCGGGGGACAAGCCCCCGCGCTACAATCTCGCCCGAGATGCGTGAGGATTTTTCGCAGGGGGACAACCTTAGAAGACACCGTACACTGCCTAGAGAATCGCATCTGCGTCTATGCGCTCAACGCGTCAGGAAGAAGATCCCCAGCACTGCGAACATAATGCCCAAGGCCCGCGACACCGAGAGCTGTTCGCCCAGGAAGATCACCGCGAGTATGGCCGTCAACACGGGATACGTGCCGCTGGCGGGGGTCACCAGTGAGGCGTCGCCCAGGCGCAAGCCGTTGTAGAAGCCGATGACGGCGCTGGCCGTGAACGCCGTTACGAGTACGACGAGCGCCCACGTCTGCCAGGTCGGCGTTATCGTGATCGAGTTGTGGCGCTGGGCCCACACCAACGGCAGGAGCATGAAGACGGTAATGATGCTCCGGATCCACACTAGATACGGCGCGCCGAAGTAGGGCGCCACCATCTTGCCAAAGAACGACGCCAGACCCCACGAGACGAACGCCACGCCAATCCAAAACCACAGCGCCATAGCTGCTCCTACGCTCTCTACTGCAATGGTCTCCACACGCGCCGCCAGCTAAATCTGCCCCCTCACCCGCATTGCGTACGGAGCAGGCTATAGCGCTGTTCCCAGGGAGGGGAAACTCTTTGCCAGCGGCCCTTTGGTTTGGCAGAATTCTCTCGCGGCACTGGCCCCACACCCCGCAAACTTCTCCTGCAACTATAGCAAACCTGTATTTGCGCCGTGGGTACCGCGCGGTTGCCACAGCCGCTTGGTCTGCTCGCTTCTTCGCTATACTATGGTCACAATACTGCGGCTGGAACCACTGAAATACCGGAGGCGCGTACACCTATGGACTTAACCGTCGGCATATTGGGCACCGGACGCATGGCGCAACTGCACAGCGCGGCGTTGCGCAGCATCCAGGAGCAGGGCTTCGACGTCAACGGCGAGCGGCACAACGTGGCGGTCGCGCTCTACGGCCGCGACCCCGCCAAAGTCGCGCCGCTGGCGGAGGCGTGCGGCGCGGCCAAGACGAGCCATGACCTGACCGGCTTCATCGACGATCCAGACCTGGCCGTGATCGACAACTGCCTTGTGAACCGTCTGCACTTCACGCCGTTGCTCCAGGCCATTCAGAACGGCAAGCACGTCTTCACGGATAAGCCCTTGACCAATACCGCCGCCGAAGGCCGCCACTTGCTGCGGGCTGCGCGCCAGGCCGGCGTGCACCACGGCATCGTGCAGAACATGCGCTTCCAAGCCGGGCCGGCGCAAGCCAAGGAGATCATCGCCTCCGGCGCGCTGGGCCGCATCCTGCACGTGCGCGGCGTGTTTGGCTACTTCGTGCCCCAGCGTGTGGAGAACCGTCCCGCGTGGTTCTACCAGAAAGCCGAGGCGGGCGGCGGCATCGTGCACGATATGATGGCCCACTTCTTCGATCTGCTCGGCTGGATGATCGGCCCCATAGAGCGCGTTTCGTGCGACATGACCACCGTGTATCCGGAACGCGAGACGCCCGACGGCGAGCGTTTTCGCGCCGAGGTGGAGGATGCAGCGACGGTGCAGATGCGCTTTGCGAACGGCGCGCTGGGCGACGTGTTCGTCTCCTGGGCGCGGCGCAAGCACGAAGAAGTCCCCTATTTCGAGATAGACGGCGAGGACGGCAGCCTGATCTTCAGCTTCAACGCCATGCATCAACAGCTTCAGGCCGATACCCCCGGCTTCCGCTACGATCCCACCCAACTCCAGGCCGATCCTATGTCCGGCTGGAAACCGGTAGAACTCCAGGGCGAAGACCCGTTTGAGGTGCAGTTGCGCGCCTTCTTGCAGGCAATCGTCACCGGCGCCCTGGTCAAGCCCGATTGGGAAGACGGCGTGCGGGCGTTGGAGCTAGTAGAAGCGGCGTATGAGTCTGTCGATCAAGGCAGAGCAGTGCACGTGTGAGTGCACATGTCAAAATAGTGGCCAATGGCCCTGCAGAAGGCGCCTTGTGTCCTAAGTATCCTGTGGAATACAAATGGGTGCTGGTCGAAGTTCGCCAAACCGAGGTCTACGCCCGCTGGTTCAGACGGCTTCGGGACGGGCACGCCAGAGCGTGAATCGACAGCCGCATCCGGCGGCTGTCCCTAGGCAACCCGGGAGACGTTTGGCCGGCGGGAGAGGGAGTGTCCGAGCTTCGGATCGACTACGAGCCCGGCTACCCGGTGTACTTTGTGCAGAGAGGTGAGGCCCTGGTCGTCCTCTTGGCCGGAGGCGGCAAGAACAGCCAAGAACGGGACATACGCAGGGCGCTGGAACTCGCCAGAGGACTCTAGGAGGCAGCTATGGCAAAGACGCAGACAAGGCCGTGGGACCCGGCAGAGCATCTGGAGACCGAGGAGGACATGGCGGCATACCTGAACGTCGCGCTGGAAGACGGTGACCTGAGCCTGATCATGGCGACCCTGGGAGACATCGCCCGCGCCCAGCGCATGGCGGTGGTGGCACAGGAGACGGGACTGGGCAGGGAGAGCCTGTACAAGTCTCTTTCGGCCGACGGCAACCCGGAGTTCGCCACCGTGCTGAAGGTGGTGCGCGCGCTGGGACTCAGACTTCAAGCCGCAGCAGGGCCGGGAGCGACCGGCAAATGAGTGATGCACTTTGGTAATGCTCAGTTGATCAGCATAGTGGCTACCTCTACTATGTTCCCGCGATTGGCCCGTTTTTGCTGAGTGATGCGCAAAGCCCTACGCGGTGCACAGTGCCTTGCCGGGCTACAGGTGCTGGTCCGGCTGACTCTGGGGACTTGGCGCCGCTCCAGCCATCCAGCCAGCATAAGGAGACACCATGGCCATGTCCGACCGCGCCTCCCGCGCGCCCAGGTATACCTTTGCCGACACCCTGGAGGAGCAGGAAGCCCAGCTTCGCGACAATCCGCTGGTGCGGCGGATGGCCGCATCCCGCGAGGCGCTGGCGGACGACCCCCACCGCCCGCTGTATCACTTCGTCAGTCCCGAGAGCAGACTGAACGACCCCAACGGGCTCTGCTTCTGGCAGGGACGCTGGCACCTCTTCTACCAGGGTTATCCGCCGGAAGATCCCCGGCCACACTGGGGGCACGCCGTCAGCGACGACCTCATCCACTGGCGCGACCTGCCGTATGCCATTTATCCCGACCCGGAGGAGAGTTGCTACTCCGGCGGGACCCTCGTCGAGGACGACCGGGTGATTGCCATCTACCACGGTACACAGGTCGGCAACATGGTCGCCGTCTCCCGCGATCCGCTCCTCCTCAATTGGGAGAAGGTTACGGGCGGGCCGGTAGTCCCCAATCCGGAAGACGACGGCTCGCCGAGAGAATACACGGTCTACGACCCCTGTATCTGGAAGCGCGACGGTGTCTACTATTCGCTCTCCGGCGGCGCACTGCCCGACGGCCCCGGCGGCGGGCGCACTGCCGCCGACTTCCTCTTCCGTTCGCAGGACCTGGAGACCTGGGAATACCTGCACCCCTTCACCGAGGGTGATAGGTACACGCTGGTGGGCGACGACGGCGCTTGCCCCTACTTCTGGCCCATTGGCGACCGCCACATGCTGCTCTTCTTCAGCCACATGAGCGGCGGCCAATACCTGCTCGGCGACTACGACGAGGAACGCGACAAGCTGGTCGTCACCTCCCACGGCCTCTTCAACTTCGGACCGGCCGTGCCGTCAGGCGTCCACGCTCCCTCCGCAACGCCAGACGGACAGGGCGGCATCATCGTCCTATTCAACATGAACGCCGGGTTTCCCAGCGAGGGTTGGAACCAGATCATGACCCTTCCCCGGCGTCTCTCTCTGGTGGGAGACGACGACGTGCGAGTGGAGCCCGCCGGCGACATCGAGTCCCTCAGGCATGACCACAGGCACGTCGGGCCGACGGAGCTCCCCGCCAACGAGGAAGTGGTGCTGGCAGGCATCGGGGGCAGCGCGCTGGAACTGGCGATCGAGCTTGACCCTGGCGAGGCGTCGATGGTCGAGTTGAACGTCCTCCGATCCCAGGGCCGGGAGGAGTACACGCGCATCGCCTTCTACAAGGACCGCGGCCTCAAGGTACAGCGCCCCTCCGTCCGGCCCGGCGCGGTGCACCACACCGGCCAAGTCGCCATCGGCGGCACCAAGAGCCCGCGGCCCGTCGACCGCTACGAAAGCCTGCTGACTCTCGACTCTTCCTACTCGTCAACCCTGCCGGACGCACGCTCCCGCGCTCCGGAGACGGCCCCGCTCCGGCTCGACCCGGACGAGCCGCTCCGGCTCCGGGTGTTCATAGACCGCAGCGTGGTAGAGGTCTTCGCGAACGGCAAGCAATGCGTCGCGGTCCGCGTCTACCCCGGACGGGGCGACAGCACCGGCGTCTCCCTGCGCGCCCAGGGCAGCCCCGCCCAACTCCGTTCCCTCGATGCCTGGCAGATGCGGAGCATCTACACGCAGGATTGAGTCGGCACATTCGGGCGCGGTCGTGGTCTGCGGCTTGCTAGCGGATAAGGGCTTGGATCGTTATCCGTATCGCGCGAAAACTGTCTGGTACGAACTCCCAAAGTGGAGACGTATCCCACGCAGGCTTAACTGGAACACCTGCTGCGTACGCAGCCATTGATGCTTAGCTTGCCGGGGGCGCGTGTGCTGTGTTTTCTTGGGTTGCAGGTGTTGGTGAGTCGAGCCGGGCTATGCAACGCGTTGCCGGAGCTAGATTCCGGCTTTCGCCGGAATGACGAACCGGAATCGCTCACGGCTCGCAACATAGCAAAGAGAGGCAGTACCTAGTCTTGCGTAACCTTGCGCCAGTCGGCGCTGGGTTCCAGGCCGCCCACGTTCGTCAGGCCTTGGTTCAGGCGGAAGACCGTGCCGTCGCCCAGCCGCGCCTGCAGGGGGTCCGCGCCTTGGAGCCAGATGGGCCACACCTTGTGCAGGTTTCCGCCCAGTTGGATGCTATCGCCCGCGGCGATTTGGTACACGAGCCCGCGCCGCGGCGTGTCGCTGTGGTTGGGATACGAGGCGTGCAGCATGCAGCAGTGGTGGATAGTCATCGAGCCGGCCGGCACCACCATGTCCACCACGTTGCCCCGCGCCACGTCGTCTGCATAGTCCCGGTCGTCCGTGGAACGGCCGGTGAACTTGCCGTTTTCGTCGTAGTGGTCCACCGGGCCGCGCAGGTGGCTGCCGGGAATGAAGCGCATGCAGCCATTCTCCGGCACGGCGTCATCCAGCAGAAACATGCACGCCAGCAGGTCGTAGTTGGTGTGCGGGAAGAAGGGGAAGTCCTGGTGCCAGTGGACTTCTCCGGCGCCCTTGGCGGGCGGTTTCCAGTTCAGCTTGCAGTGCTGCAGGCGCAGGTTCGCGCCAATGAGTTGCGTGACTGCGGCCAGCATCACCGGATGGCGAGCGGCTGCCATGAAGGCGTCGTCCATGAGCGCCACGTTGTGGATCACGGCCAGGCGGTCGTCTCCCGCCAGCCTGGCGCGCTCCTCTTTTAGCCGCTCCGACGCTGCTTGCAGCCCGGCCAATTCATCCGCCGAAAGCACGTTTTCCAGGATCACGTAGCCATGCCGATGGTAGAACGCTACCTGATCTTCGCTGAGGACCTCTTTCTGGACTGCGGGCGATGCGGCCATGGGATGTTCGCTCCTTCGTTGGGGTCGTGTATGTGCGCGGTGCGGTTGGGCACACCCGGCAAGCTAATGGTGACACCGGATCGATTTCAGCACAAGCCCAAAACCTGTCAGTTAAAGGGATTTACGCCAAGCAACCGCCATTACCATGCGCTAAGTATGTCGGGTTCCCTTACTTCCGAATGTAGGGGCGGTTCGGGAACCGCCGGCTGGCGTTTTCCTCAAATGGGTGGGAGAGAAGCGGTAGCGCTTCGACAGGCTCAGCGCGAACGGATTTGTATGGGCCGAGCGGATTTGTGCGGGGCGAGAGGATTTGTGTGGCACGAACATGATTGTGTGGGACGAACGGGATTGTGCGGCGCGAACGGGCTAGTGTAGGTGCGTAGGGGCGGTTCGGGAACCGCCGGTTGGCGCTTTCTCCATGTGCGTGGGAGAAAAGCGGTGGCGCTTCGACAGGCTCAGCGCGAACGGATTTGTATGGGCCGAGCGGATTTGTGAGGGGCGAGAGGATTTGTGTGGCACGAACATGATTGTGTGGGGCGAACATGATTGTGTGGGGCGAGAGGGATTGTGTGGGTGCGTAGGGGCGGTTCGCGAACCGCCGGCTGGTGTTTTCCCCATGTGCGTGGGAGTGTAGCGGTGGCGCTTCGACAGGCTCAGCGCGAACGGATTTGTATGGGGCGAACGGGATTGTGTGGGGCGAGAGGGATTTGTGTGGGTGCGTAGGGGCGGTTCGGGAACCGCCGGCTGGCGTTTTCCTCAAATGGGTGGGAGAGAAGTGGTAGCGCTTCGACAGGCTCAGCGCGAACGGATTTTGTATGGGCCGAGCGGATTTGTGCGGGGTGAACGGGATTGTGCGGGGTGAACGGGATTGTGTTGGGCGAACGGGATTGTGTGGGTGCGTAGGGGCGGTTCGGGAACCGCCCCTACGGCGCCTTATCCGGAAGACAATTCCCGCTACGCAAGGCCGTCGGTCTGCTTGGGCGGTGGTGCGACAGTGCGCGGGGTAGGCACTAGAGTTCTCGCTGCGCTCGAAATGACAGAATGTGCCAGCGAAGTGACCTGGCGCAAATATGGCGGCCCGACGCAACACCATGCTGGCCCGACGCAACGCCTTGGTGACAAGGCGCAACTTCATGTCCTAGCTCTCACTCGGTTCCAGGCCGCCGGCGTTCGTGAGGGGTCTGCTTAGGCGATGTACGGTGCCGTTCTCCATGCGGGCGCGCAGCGGGTCTTTGCCCTGGAGCCAGATCGGCCAGACCTTGTACAGGTGGCCGCCAAGCTGGATGCTGTCGCCGGCGGCGATTTGGTAGATGAGGCCCCGCCGGGGCGTATCGCTGTTGTTGGGGTAGGAAGCATGCACGATGCAGCAATGGTGGATGGTAATGGATCCCGCCGGCGCGACGAGGTCGACCACGTTGCCGCGCGCGAGGTCATCAGCGTAGTCCGCCGGATCGGTGCAGCGCCGCGCGAACTTTCCGTCGTTAGCAAAATGGTCCACCGGGCCGCGCAGGTGGCTGCCGGGAATCACGCGCATGCAGCCGTTCTCCGGCACGGAGTCGTCCAGCAAGATCATGCAGGCCAGCAGATCGTAGTTCGTATGGGGCAGGAACGGAAAGTCCTGGTGCCAATCCACCTCGCCGGTGCCCTTGGTCGGCGGCTTCCAGTTGAGCTTGCAGTGCTGGAGGCGCAGGTGCTCGCCGATAAGCTGCGTCACCGCGGCGAGCATGTGCGGATGATGCGCGGCGCGCATGAATGCTTCGTCCAGCAACGCGAAGTCCATGATGGCGACGATGTTGTCTGCGCCGCCCCGCCGGGCGCGCTCCTCGCGCAAACCTTCTGTTGCGGTTCGCAGTTCTTGCAGTTCCGCCGCCGACAGCACGTTTTCGAGGATCAGGTAGCCGTGCCGGTGGTAGAACGCGATCTGGTCGTCGCTGAGAACCCTGTTCTGCGTTACGGAAACTGTCGCCATCGGCTTTTCCTCACTATCGGCAGCTCCGATGGAGTGCACAGCATCGCCTAGTTCGGCACGCGGCATCCCTCAAGGCGGCATGTGCCCTCTTGTAGGTAGGCAATGGACCAGTCTGCCGAGACAATTCACGGCCCGCGCGCCTACCCGCGAAGAGCACTTCGACAAGCTCAGTGCGAACGGGTAGAGTTGTGCGACCTCTCCGCTGCAAGCGTGCGCCGGTAATTACATAGCGCTACGGCTACTATGGAAACCGGAAGGACACTTCGACAAGCTCAGTGCGAACGGATAGACTTCTGCGACCCATCCGTTGCATGCACGCGCCGGCAAATACAAAGCGTTACGGTTGCCATGAAAACGGGACGGCACTTCGACAAGCTCAGTGCGAACGGGTAGACTTCTGTGACCCCTCCGTTGCACGCGCGCGCCGGAAATCACAAAGCGTTACGGTTTCGTTGAGAACTGGGACGGCACTTCGACAAGCTCAGTGCGAACGGCGATGGCACTTTCGTATACCTATATTCTTCAGGATCCTATCCCGTATCGAACAGCGAAGAGCACTTCGACAAGCTCAGTGCGAACGGCAAGTTTCGCCTTGTTAGTAATGCACGCCGGAATTGACGGATGCGACTAGCTTGCGTGTCAGCCCTGCAGCCAGCGGTCAAGGAAAGCGAACGATTCCACGCCGTGGATCACGTGCGGCCCCTCGAATATCCCAAGCTCTACCCGTTCCTGGATGCCTAGTTGCGCATAGATTGCTTGGAGAATCGCGAACTCTTCCTTCACGTGTTCCAGCCAGAACACCCGGTCTTCCGTGCCCGCTTCCACGAAGAACGGGCGCGGGCAGATGAGCGCGGCGATGTCGCAGTCGGAGAACTCGTTCAACTGGCCCCAGAAGAATTTATCGTCATCACCGGTTTGGATGAAGGACGTGTAGTGGGGCGAAAGATCGATCATCTTGGGGGTGCGGTTGGTAAAGTAGCCCGAGCACACGCAGGCCGCGATACGCTCGTCGGCGGCAGCGGCCCAGAGCGCCATCATGCCGCCCTGAGAGATGCCCATGTAGCCGATGCGGTCGTTGTCCACCTCCGGCAGCGTCTGCAGGAAGTCCACCACGCGCATCATCTTGCCCACTTCCAGACCCATGAGTTGCCGGGCGATGAGCGTGGCCTTGCGGTTGGTCCGGGAACGGTCCGGCGTGTTGTTCATCACCAGCGGGGCAAAGACCACGTAGCCCTTCTGGGCCAGGCGCAAGCCAAAGTCGCGCAGATACGCCGTATTCTCGGTCTCGTAGTAGCCGCAGGTGGCTTCCGGCGAGCCGGAAAAGCCGTGCTGCGCGATCACCGCCGGTTTCGGGCCGCCGGGTTGGGACGGCACGAGCAATACCCCGTACACGTGGACGCCCGCATCCACCGGAATCCAGACCCGCCGGGCGCTCACGCCAGAGCGTTCCGGCAGTTCTTCCTGGCGCGGCTGGAGCGGGACGGCATCGCGCGGCACGCCGCCCATAAGCTGCCAAAACCGCGCGCGGTTCGGGGCCACCGACTGCCGATAGGCGTCAGATGAACTGAAATCCCGCTGCCATGCACGCTCGCGGGTCGCCGCGGCCGCGTACACCAAGTCCCTGTAATAGCGGTCTATTTCCGCAACCTGCTCCTGGCGAATGGTCTCGGCATCGTCGGGAGATACACCGAGTGTGCTCATGCTATGAGCCTTTCACGTTGTATTTGGCCGGCCTCCCCCTCACCCCCGTATCAAGATCGGGGCAGGCTCTAGCCCTCTCCCTCAGGAGACCCTTGCGCAACCCCTTCCCCTTTGAGGAAGGTAGCGATGGAGGTGCAATGACTTGACATCATGTTATTGCTAGCTGTAATAGCGCCTCTGGATTCCGGCTTTCGCCGGAATGACGGAGCCATGCAAGAGTCTCCTCAGGGAGAGGGGACAAGACGAGAGAGAGGGGACAGAACTAGGGCCCCGCTGTCCGGCAGAGCCTTCCAGTTGCGGAGCCAGGCCCCTACTTACCATGAAATGAACGTAGGGGCACGACACGTCGTGCCCCTATGCATCATATCCCCACGCGTAGAAGGCTTACCTACTGCCGGCTCTCGTTATACTCGTCCAGGATAGCCTGGGACTCGGCCTGGGCTGCGCGTGTTGCTTCCTCCGGCGTCAATGTCGGATTGGCTTGCGTTGCCTGGCCGGCGTTCTGCCACAACGGGCCGGCGAGGTCGCCGCCGATGGGATGGAGCAAGAACGGTATGGCGGTTTCCATCGCCCGCAGGTACTCGATGATCTTCTCGCCGGGCGGCAAGTCCAGATTGATGAAGGCGTCGCTCTCAGCAATCGACTTGATCGTCGGCGTGGTGTCGCCGTTACGGGCTGCCGTATCCAGTTGCTCCGGCCCGCAGATCCACGAGGCGAACTCCCAGCCGTGGTCGAGCACCTTGCTGCCGTCCACCAGGGCGATTTCCTCGGTGTAGAGCGCGCCGTTGCGCGTCGGCTCACCTTCGAAATCGATGAACGGGATGGGATGCAAGGTCCAATTGAACTGCGCGTCCGTGCGGAAGCTGGGCACCAGCCAGTTGTAGCCCGAATAGATGGCAACCTTCTGGTTCTTGAAGTGGTCGAAGATTGTCTCTTCCGCGGCATCGTCGCCATAGGCTTCGACTTGGTGCTTGTGGAACAGGTCTCCCCGCGTCCTGATCAGTTCGGTGCGCACCGGCGCGTCCCAACTCATCGTCTGCCATTCATTGTTAATGGAGCCCTGATCGCGGCCGTAGGAGACGTACCAGGTTGACCAGTACCAGAACCGCGTCGACACGCCCCACTTGCCGTTGGAGGCATCGGTGAGCTTGGCGCCGATATCGATCATGTCCCCAAAGGTCCAGTCATCGGCCGGCAGCTCGATGCCCGCCGTCGCGAACGAATCGAGATTGAGGGCCATGACCGGCGTCAGAATGCCCAGCGGCAGCGCGTGCAGCGTGCCTTTCCAGGTGACACCGTCGATGGCGGCCTTATAGTAGTCGTCCAGGTTGAGGCCCGATGCCTTCACGTACGGCTCCAGCGGCAGGAACACTCCTTCTTCGCCCCAACGGGCCCAGCCCCAGCCGTGCCAGGTCACGTCCAGCAAGCCGCCGCCGGCGGCGGCATTCGTGCCAATGCGGTCGTTGAGCGCCGTATCGAGAATCGTGGAGATAGTTACGTTAGGGTTCTTCTCTTCATAGGCGCTCACCAAGCGCTCGTACCAGCGTTCTTTGGCCGGTGAATAGGGCGGCCACATGAACTGGATGGTCACTTGCTCGGCTACGGGCTCCTCGACGGCCTGTGCTTCCTCTTCCGGCTCAGCCGCTTCTTCCTCCATCATCTCGCCCGTCGTCGCAACCTGACCGCACGCTGCCAAGGCAACGGCACCGAAAGCTGCTGCCGAACCCGCGATGAAACTCCGTCTGCTTGTCCGATAGCGCATGGTCGTCACTCCTTTGCGGCATGGTAATCTGCCACACCCACTCGAAGACTGGACTCTTCTGCATTCAAACCACCCTAACGGCGTTGGCGCCGTTGTTAGGGCACGGTCTCTTGCGTAGTCCCTTCTCCTTTCTCGCTAGGTATAAACTTGTCAATTATCCTACCCGATTGCGCTTGCATTGGCAATAGCGCCAAGGGCAACTGGGCGTGAATCAGCCGTTCTCATGCCTTCTACTGCGAGCCGTTGGCCCCCCCCCCAATCCGAAAGCAAGCGCTAGATACGCGCCAGGCGCGCAGGCTCCCCCATAACTCACCTAGAGGCAGCGGCACGTGCGACCGGCTTACCAAGCTGTGCAGCGCGCAAACGCAGGCTGTAAAGCTACCGCTTAGTTGCCGGGGCTAGGGGCGGCTTCTGCCGGCGCGCGCCACGCCGACGAATAACGCGACGGCAATTGCCAGGAGGCAGACCGCCAGCCAACCGGCGTACGTTGCCACGTAGAGATCGAAGCTGCCCTGGCTGTGCGCATACCACCCGCGCAGCAAGCGCACGTGGGCCCCGATCGGCGAGAAGTGGGGCGTCCACACGATATGCCACGGACTTGCGCCGAGCGACCAGAGGTTGTGCCAACCGCGATTGAAGTCAAATAGCACGGCCAGGCCGTTGACCAAGAAGCCATAGGCCCCCAGTCCCCCGAGCACACCCATTGCCATGGCATTGTGCGCGTTCCGTTGCACATACGCCGCCAACGGCAGGCACAGGAGCGGCACTGTCGTCACCAGGTAGCGCGGCCCCCAGGTCAAGCCGGCCTGCCACGTGTGGAAACTGCCGTAGAGCACGACAAGCCCTATGGCGATGGCGGCAATTGCCGCCGCCAGCTCCGGCGCGTCTTCCCACATCCAGACCAAGGCCAACCCCGCCAACGCCAGGACAGGCGCATAGACAAGCAGGCCAAAGCCCGGACTCATGAGGATGCCGTAGACGCCGACGTGGGGGTCGTTGCTCCAGGCAGCGAGCGTCTGCTGACCGCCGTAGCCGAAGTCCAGCAGTGTTCCGCGTGTAAGGAGATTGGGAAGCAGCACTGCGACGGTACCCGTGGCGGCCCACGCGCCGGCGAAAGCGGCCGCGGGCAGGAGACTCCATCGGGCGAGTGCGGTGGGCTGAGCGGGCCGGCAGCGTACGGCGACCACCAGCACCAGCGGCGCGACGAGCAACAGCAGTTCATAGCGGGCCGCGCCCGCCAGTCCCGCGGCCACGCCGGCTGCCAGGGGCCACCGCCAAGTGCCGGGCGAGCTTCTCGCCGCCGCGCCGAGACTCACCACGAGCAAGCAACCGGCGGGGATGGCGTTGAAGAGCGTCTTGGCATAGGGCCACCAGGGCGTGCAAAACGCCATCAGCAGGACCACGGTCAGCGCGGCGCCGGTACCATAGCCGGCGCCGCGCAGCAGCCAGACCACCGCCGCCGCCGCGCCTGCCGCCCAGGCGGGCCCAACCAGCAGCAACACCAGGGGCCGGCCGCGCTTCTCATTGGCGATCGTGGCGGACTCGTGATCGGGTTCAGACCCGACGGCCCGCGCCAGCAGGTATGCGGGCACTGCGGCCAACGACTGCAAGAGCGGCCACTTGCTATAGCCCGCCGGTACGTTCTCTACCAACGTTACCGGGCGAATTCCCATCTGGTTCAGAGGATAGGGATCGTTGTCGCGCACGATCAGGCTGCCGCGGGTGGCAAGCGAGTGGGAGACCGAATAGACCGCCCACGTGTCCGGGCTGTACAGGTGTCCGCCCCCGGAGACCACCATTGCGAGAAAAACGGCGAGGCCCACAAACCATGCGGGAGCCTTACCGAATGGCAACCGGCGCAGCCAGCCTCGACCTTCGTCGGCCGTCCACAGCAGAACAGTCCACGCTGTGCCGGTGACCGCGACGAGAACTGCGACGCCAATGAGCAAGCGCAGACGCGCCAAAGTCTTCAGCGAGTCGGCGAATTCCGGCGCGAGGCCCGCTACGGCAGCAATAAGGCCGCCCGGCAAGACCGGCAAGATTGTCAGGGCCGCCCGCCGCAGCGCGGACTGAGGGGTGAGCTTGCCGAGGTAACGCAGGCTAGTGGTGAGAACCGCCGCAGCGATCACGCTGCCAAGTGCGGAAAGCAGGAACAGCCCGACCCACGCGCGATCGGAGGCGAAACTCGGTGGCTGGCCGGTGGTCAGGGTCGCGGCGGCCGCGCTCGCGCTCAGAATCTCAATACCCAAGAGCAGCAGCCAGAGCCGCGGCTCGCCCTTGGTTGCATACCTGCTGAATTCAACTCGCGCAGCGTTCGCGCGTATTCCGGCTCGCATCGTCCACAAACTCCGCGTTTGGCGCCGGACTCACCGCCGGGGCCTCGTTAGGGAAGCAAAAGCGAGAGCTCCCGCTGCGAGGCGCGCATCCCACAGGCGCATGGGACACGAATAATCGGTGCGTCTGTGAGTAGTTGCAACCCGGCGTCAGCACACGACTCAATTCCTGGCCGGCGCGCGTTTGCCGTCGCCTGCCCATCGCGGGGCCGGGCACTTCACGAAGGCAGAGCCTGCGGCACTGACTTTCGCGTGGCCGCTGCGCGAGCTCAAGCCAGCAAATTGCGCAGGCTATCGCCTTCAGCCTTGAGCCAGTTGTGGACGATGTTGATGTCGGTGCCCAGGCAGAAGTGGCGCACGCCCATATCCAGGAACCGCTTGGCCTGCTCTGCCGAGTGGATTTCGGCACGGGGCGGGATGCCTTGGGCCAGGCACGTCTCGAACACTTTCTTTTCGGCGGCGCGGACGTCCGGGTGCTGGCTTTCGCCGGGCCGGCCGATGCTCATGGAATAGTCGGAAGGCCCCCACTGCACCATGTCGATGCCGCCGACGGCCAACAACTCGTCCAGGCGGTCCACGGCGGGTTGCTTCTCGATCATCAGCGCCACGACCACGTTATCCAGGGCCTGGGGATATTCCGGACCGGAGCCGTATGACAAGTACCAGGCCCGGCGCAGGCCCACGCCGTGGATGCCGCCGGATTCCGGCGTTTCCGGCCGCACCGCCCGCACGCACTCCTGGGCGTCCTCCGGACTGCGGCAATCGGCAAAGAGCACGCTCTGGAAACCGGCGCCGATGGCGCGCTGCGCCAGAAAGCTGCGCGGGGCCTGGTCGACCTTGATCATGGTCGAGAGATTGTGCAGTTCCGCCGCCCGGCAGAAGTTCTCCAGGTCGTGCAAGTCGAACGGCGCGTATTCGGCCACGAACTCGACGTAATCGTACATGCCGGTCAGGCCGATGACTTCCACCATGCCGGGCCACGTGCTGTGGACGTGGGTGGCAAGGGTAGGCTTATCGGCAGCGAGCAATTCGCGAAACGTATTCGGTCGCATGAGGAACCTCCGGCGAGATGTAGACGCGGGGGCACGCATACGTCCCGCGCTCGTGTCAGTATACTGCACGCATGCGGGACTGCCAAAGGTGCGTTGTCAGGTGTGAGGCGCACCGCAGCGGGGACTGCAAGAGAGGTTTCAATGTATACGCATGTTCTCAGACTAGCTGGAACAATGCCAACTGTTGCTGCTCCTGCTGCAACCCCATCTCCTGCAGCAACTCCGCGAGCGCAACCGCTGGTACGTTCCCCAGCTCTTTAGGCTCCAGCTTGTGCAGCCCACCGCCATACACTCTACCCTCGCCGAGCATCGCCTGTGGGCGAATTTCATTCAGAGTTTCCCAGACACGTTGTTTGAGCTCAGGCTGTTCCCGCATCAACCAGCTCAGCGGTTCTTTGGGATACAGCATTAGGTACACATTCGAAGCCGTCGCCCGCGAGTGATTCAAGATGAAGCGGAATGGCCGTCCCCGCTTGTTGTCGTTCCGGCCCATGTAGGTGCAGAGCAATGGAGCCTCCGGCCTGTGCTCTTGCGCATACCAGACCTTTCTGTGCCTGCACAGATAACGATCGGCAACACCGTGTTCTTTTCCTTCCTCGAGATACGCCATTAGCGCCGGAAAGCGCTTCTCGATCTCCCCTTCCGGCAAGCGACAGTCTAAGAGAAACAGTCGCCGATTTAACACTGGATTGCCTAACTCATCAGACTCAATCTCATCTTCCGGCACATACCGTGGGCTCGGAAGTATTGGCCGAAACGTCTCGAGAGGCAGGTCCCGATCTTCGATTTCTTCGGCGGACAGGATGAAATACGGATTGCTGCCCGTCGCCAATCCGCGCTTGATATTGAAGAAGTCGGACAGTACCGGCGCATTTGGCTCTTGACGGATCTCATTCATCGAGTACTTCGTCCACTTGCGGTCGTGGCCCAATGTCCTGACAGGCACCAGCCGCTCTAACTTGGGCCTCAGCAAAGAGCCGCCATAGGTCATACGCACCTGGTGGTCACGGCGTGGACTTTCATTCCTAAACCAGACAACAGACGATGAAACCAGAGCATCGCCGAATTGCACCTCGTTTGGGTCAAAGCGATGGATGTGGGTCAGTGTAACCCTATCAAGTAAGTAGCTTTTGACCGATGCGCCATACTTCACGTCCATGAATTCGCTGGGTATCAGCCACCCGGCCAGTCCGCCCTGCGCCATCCAAGCGTGACTCAAGCAAAGAAAGTAGCAGTACAAGCCGGCAAGCCCGTCGATTTCAATGCCGCAAGCCTTCCATACCAGTTCTTTGAGGCGTGCTTTATCACCATTGGGAATGTGATGATGTCGCACGTAAGGAGGGTTGCAGATCAGCAGGTTGAATCTTTCTGAATCCATCGGTGGCGTGACACGGGTAAAGTCATCCAGACGAACGTCCAGGCTTGAGCCGCTCCAGAGTTTTGCCGCTGCCAAGCCGTAATGCGGGTCGATCTCATAGCCAACGGCATGCGCCAGACGTTCTTTGGGGAACACTTCTCCCAGTGCCGAATAGAACGACCCGGTCCCGAGGGCTGGATCTAAGAACCGGATTCGCGTAGCTTCATCTAGTTGCTCTTCGGCGTACCGGAGCATTTCGGCGGCGAGCCCCGTTGGCGTCGCGAACTGGCCCAACTGGTTCCGTTCCGCCTGATTCTTGGCGGCATCCAATTCAGCTTGTATGGCTATGCGACGCTCTTCTAGGTCACTCACAGTGTTTGTCATCTACAGGTCGAACTCTCCTAAATCCTCAATTCGATGCTCCCATACCCAATCAATGCCTTCCGCCGCCTCATAGCCCAAATAGCCGCTGTCGAAGTAGCCGCAAAGGAAGAGGATATATTTGACTTCTTGTCCATACGTCCGGCGCAACTGGCCAATCTTAACTGCTTCCTCCTTGCGCCGCTTATTGACATTAGTGGAATCTCCTGCTGACTTGGCCTCTATCAAGAACGGAAAGTCTCCAGGTTTAGCAGTCTTGGGCATTACGACTGTGTCAACTGGGATGTTGACTGGTCTGCCAGTTCCTTCTTGTTCGGCTGGCACATTCATCCGAAATCCGAATGTTCCCGGTAACAAACTACGATACGCTGCTCTCTCTTCAGGCGGGAGTTCGCAGTACCCTCGGCTCTCCAGCCATTTGGCGATAGCATCTAGTTGTCGCCTCTCTTGCGCGTTTCGGACAATAGGATTTGCTACCGCTCCGGTCAATCGATCTGCTACGATCGTTGCCGCCCTATACAGTTCGTGCTCTGACGGCTTGTCCCCGCGTTTCAGCCATACAAAAATGTCAGGGTCGGCCATTCTTCGAATTACCGCCGCGATTCTCTCCAGAGCATCGTTCAGATCTCCTGGGAGCATTCGTGGCGGCAGTCTGCCAGCCTTCTCCATGACTCTAACCAGATTTGGGGGCACTCCGGCAAGCCCGATAAGTCGGTCCACTGCCAAGGGTGGGCATGTTGACATCCGCAACGTAGGTAGAATTGCAGGATTCGATTTTAGCAGCGTTAGTCCAAAGCCGGTCAAGTTACTTGTGACTGTTAGAGTCGCTTCGACATCTTTGGTGGTTTGAGCACGGGTCGATCGGTAAGCCTCAGGCGCAAACCGAACAAACCAGTCGTTGTACATGTCCACTGACTGCGCAATGTCATGCTTCCATCTATCCGGCTTATCCCTGTTGACTGCCATCGCTCAGATTCCCAGTAGCCTACAGTCTCCATCAGTCAGCATGAGCAAAGTGATTGGGATCGCCAAAGTTCTGCTAGTTGGCGCATCTGGAGAAGGAGTTGCTAGATTGCATTAGTAGAACGCCCCTAGCCGCTCCGCGGAATTGGCTAGGAATTGCACGCACGTTGAGTAGGGGCAGTACCTAATGCACGGTGAGCATGCGCTCCAGGGATACGACCGCCCAGTGCGCCACTTCGGCGTCCACGCTCACCTGGTTCGTGACCTTGCCTTCCAGCAGGTCTTCCATCACCCAGGCGACGTAGGCGGGATGGATGCGGTACATAGTGGAGCAGGGGCAGACGATGGGGTCCAGGCAGGAGATTTGCTTGTCGGGGTTTTCGGCGGCCATGCGGTTGACCATGTTGATTTCGGTGCCCACCGACCAGGCCGTGCCGGCGGGGGCCTCCGTGATGGTCTTCAGGATGAACTCGGTGGAGCCGTTGTAGTCGGCCGCCTGCACCACCTCCATGGGGCACTCGGGATGGACGATCACGTTCACGTCCGGCTGCTGGCGGCGGGCAAACTCCACCTGTTTCACGGTGAAGCGCGTGTGCACCGAGCACCAGCCTTTCCAGAGAATGACCTTAGCTTTTTGCACGTCCGCCGCGGTATTGCCGCCGAGCACCGGTTCCGCCGGGTCCCATACCACCATCTCATCAGTCGCAATGCCGAATTTCAGACCGGTGTTGCGTCCCAGATGCTGGTCCGGGAAGAAGAGAATCTTCTCGCCGCGCGCCATGGCCCACTCGTAGACGGCCGCGGCATTGGAGGAGGTGCACACGATCCCGCCGTGGGCGCCGCAGAAGGCCTTCAGGGCCGCGGTGGAATTCATGTACGTGATGGGCACAATGGACTCGCCGGCCGCGCCGGTGAGCTGCTCCCAGCACTCCACGATGTCGTCGATGTCGGCCATGTCGGCCATGGAGCACCCTGCCGTGGGATTGGGCAGGATCACCGACTGGTGTTCGTCCGTGAGGATGTCGGCGCTTTCGGCCATGAAGTGCACGCCGCAGAAGATGATGTATTCGGCGTCCCGCCGAGTGGCGGCAAACGTGGCCAACTTAAAGGAATCCCCGCGTAAGTCAGCGTACTTGATGACCTCGTCGCGTTGATAGTGGTGGCCGAGCACGAGCACGCGCTCGCCCAATTGCTGCCGTACCGCGGCGATGCGTTGGTCCAGCTCCTCCGCGGCTAATTGCAGATAGTGTTTGGGTATCGGTTCGTGTTCTCTGCCGGCGGTGCGTCGGCTGCGTAAGAGATTGCGGTGAATCCGCCGGTATTCGCGCGGCGACATCGCGTCGCGCGGCGATAGCGCGTCTGCCGTGGCTGCCATGCCTACCTTTTCCCCTACTCCCCTTGTGCGGCAGCGCGCGCTTACACGGACATGCAACCCCGCGCTGCAGCTTTGCTTGCATTATACACTACCCCAGCCGCAGTCTGGTTGGGAAACGCCAATTCGATAGAGGACGTTACGCTGCTGGGTGTGGTGGGATGGATCCGGTTGCGGCCCCGCACAAGAACCATGGCATCGCGAGAGCGTGCCGGGGAGCTAGCGCCTGCGGTACGGCGTGGCGTCTACCACGCCGGTAGCCGCCTTCGCAGCGATATACTCTTGCCAGGTAGAACCTCGACCAAGCGGCCTGGCCGGCCGGCGCGAAATGCTCAAGCGCGGCACTGGCAGAAAGGCGAGCGCTAGTGACCGTCTCTCGGCCCTGTCCCGGTGTAGGCGTTGCGTGTGAGGGAGGCCGTATTGATCAATCCTGATCGCCCGTTGCGAGAGGCGGAGCAGCAAAAGCGATTCGCAAAGTTCAGTCATTCGGAGCGGGGCGCAGCGCAGAGAGGAATCCAAGGTTGTAGGCAGTCTGAGTAGCTTAGACCAGGGCGCTAGATTCCTCGCTCCGCTCGGAATGACATTGATTGCCGGTCGGAAAGACATAGGGGGTGCAGCGTTCGGTTTGGCGTGGGTGCGTACTGCGTTCGGTTTGGCGTGGGCGCGTGCAGCGTTCGGCGTGGCATGGATGTGCGTTCCCTGTCTTTTGTCATTCCGAGCCCTGCGAGGAATCTAGCGCCCGCGCAACGTGCCGCCCGCTTGGCGCGGCTCCTTAGATTCCTCACTGCGCTGCGCTCCGTTCGGAATGACA
>JAJEAH010000056.1 GCA_022824225.1 Chloroflexota bacterium | reverse complement strand
TCGCCGCCACCATCAGGGCGGGGTGGCAGCTTGCGCTGACGGTCTTTCCCATCTGGATCATGTCGGGCATCCTGTTCGCCATGTACTGGGAAATAGCGCACTTGCACATCCTGGGCAAGATTACGGGACGCGCGGCGTGGTTTCGCAAGAGCGTGGCTCTGGCGAAAGTACTGGAGGACGACTCCTACCTGTTCGGCCTGCGGTTCGAGTCCGTGGGAGTGGACCCGGAACGCGGCGTGGCCCAAATCCGCGCGGAGTTTCGCGACCCCGACCAGGTGTACCGCGCCCGCCAGGCCAGCATGCGCGTGGCGGGCATTGTGGACGCCGAAGTGGTGGACACCAGCGACCGCTTCTCCCGGTTCACGCAATGGGGCAACCGCTCCTAAGCTCCATCCCTGCACTTCATGGACTGACTACTATGCGCATCGATGCCCACCAACACTACTGGCAGCCGCGCCGCGGCGACTATGGCTGGCTCACGCCGGACATGGAATTGCTCTACCGCGACTACCTGCCGCCCGACCTGGAACCGGCCCTTGCGCGCCATGGGATCGATAAGACGATTCTCGTCCAGGCCGCGCCGACGGTAGCCGAGACGGACTTCATGCTGGGGCTTGCTGCCCGGCATGCTTCAATCGGGGGTGTGGTTGGTTGGATCGACCTTGCGGAGCCGGATTTCCCCCGGATGCTCGAGCGGTACGCCGCCAATCCCGCTTTTGTCGGAATTCGTCCTATGCTGCAGGACCTGTCTGAGGATTCGTGGATCACGCAACCGGCGGTTCTGGAGAATCTCACGGTCGTTGCCGCAAGCGGCGTTGCGTTCGATTTTCTCGTATTCCCCCGCCATTTGCCCCACGTGCTGCGCGTGCTGGAGCGCTTGCCGCACTTGCGCGCTGTCATCGACCACATTGCCAAACCCGACATCAAGGGAGGGCAACTCGAGCCGTGGGGCGCCCTGCTCGCGGAAGTGGCGCAGCACCAGAACGTCTACTGCAAGCTTTCCGGTATGGTAACCGAGGCCGACCCCGCCGCATGGACGCCCGCAGACTTGCGGCCTTATGTCGAGCACGCCGTCAACTGCTTCGGCCTGGACCGCGTCATGTTTGGCAGCGATTGGCCCGTTTGCCTCTTGGCGGCGACCTACGACAACGTAATCGGCGCGTTGCAGGAGATTCTGGGCCCAAGGACGGACGACACGACCGCCGCCGGGGTCTTTGGCGGCAACGCGGCGCGCTTCTACGGTATTCAGTAATCCCGGGACACAGTTGCGCGCTGCCCGCGTAAGCAATGCATCGCTGCGCGCGACACGGAAGCAGTGCCACGAGACACCGCCGCACGGGCCCTTTGCGCACGGCGCGGCATGCTACGGGTCCCGGGACGCTGCCGACGTACCAGCCCAATGCGCACGGCGCAGGCTCAATGCCTCAGCAAGCCACGAAAGCGAGCACCCATTCGAGAAATGAACACGCAACTGCGCGCCGGCGCCGCTACCGCGAACCTGACGGCGTGGCTCGGCACTGCCCTCTGCGGCGGTTTCGGACGACGCAACGCCGACGACGTGCACGACGAGATACACGCCAAGGCGCTGGTATTGGACAACGGCGAAACCCGCGTCGGCTTGGTGGTCTGCGACTTCGTGTGCATGCCCCGGGGCATAGCCGACGCCGCCAAGACGCAGGTGGCCGAACGCTGCGGCATTCCGCCGGAGAACCTGCTCGTCTGCGCCACGCACACCCACAGCGGCCCGGCAATTCGAACGGCTCTCGGCGTGACCGAGGACTCAAGCTACGTGGCGTGGGCGCCGGCGAAGATTGCGGACGCCGTGCAACTCGCCGTGAACCGGCTACAACCGGCCCGCATCGGCTGGTCGGAAACGCAAGAAGACCGCATCAGCTTCAACCGCCGCTGGCGCATGCGCGACGGCACGGTGCGCATGATACCGGGCGTGGAGAATCCCGAAAGTGTGGGCCCGGTGGGCGCCACCGATCCCGCGCTGAGTTTCCTGTACGTGGAAGACCTGGCGGGTACGCCGCTGGCCGTCTTTGCCACGTTCGCCCTCCACTACGTCGGCACGGACTCATCCACGGCGCTTTCCGCCGACTACTTCGCCCACTTCACGACGGCAATGCGGCGCGTATTCGGACCCCAGTGCCTCGCAATACTCCAGAACGGCACGTCCGGCGACGTGAACAACGTGGACTACAGCGGGGAACGAAAGTGGGAGGCCAGAGGGCATGCGCAAGCGCGCAAGATGGCCGGCGTGCTCGCCGGGCACGTGCTCACGGAGAGCCAGTTGCTCGCCCTGCACGATACGTGCCGGCTGGACGCGGTCCTGGAAACCGTGCCGTACACGCGGAAGACCATCACGGCAGCCGACGTAGCCACGGCCCGGGAGATTCTGCAAGACCCCGCGGCCTTTGACTACACCAGCGGACCCTTTAGCTGGGTGGTCGGCCAGCCGGTGTGGGAGAAGCACTTGCAGGTCTACGCGCGGGCGTGCCTCGACCTGGCGGAGCGTCCGGAAGCGCTCGACACGCGCGTGCAGTCCTTGCGCATCGGCGAGGCCGCGCTGGTGGCGTTGCCGGGCGAGATCTTCGCCGCCACGGGACTGGCCGTGCGCGGGCAGAGTCCCGCCCAAGCTACGCTCATCGCCTCGCTTGCCAATGACTACTTGGGCTATATCTGCACGCAAGAGGCATTGGAACGCCACGGCGGCTACGAGACCTGGGCCTCACCCCACTCTATTGCGGCCGCGGGCACGGCTGAACGACTGGCAGCCGTCGTGGGCGGCCATTTGACCGGTCTCTGGGCAAACTGAGCCGCTAGAAGGCCTAGGGAGACCCCTTGCACTTACGGAGCCTGGCGGTCAGGCCCGCCCTCATTCTAGACTGCTGTTTAGACGGCTTCTGCGGAACTAGGCCATGGGGTGCATCGAAAGCGCCAGCGACGATTCGATGTTCCAGACCACCTGTGACACCGCTTGACCGATGAGGTCCAGCTTGCGCACCTGCTCGATGCGACCGGCGCATTGCTTGAGTTCCTGCTTGGGGAGCAGTGTGCGGAAAATGCCGCAGGAGTCTGCCAGGCCGATGATGACGATGTCGCGGGGAGCGGGAATGACGTCGCTGAAGAGCACTTCCATGATGCGCAGCTTCACTTCGCGCTCGGCCTTGCCGTCAATCACCGGATAGCGGCGCGCCCGGAACACCCACAGGAAGCGATCGTCCCGGCTCTCCAAAATGCCATGCAAGATAAGCCGCTTCATGACCTTATCGCGAATTGAATACGCGTTCTCGGCCACGTGCTCGATCCAATGGCAGATGTCGTGCACTTCAGTGGACTGCGCGATGCTCTCCAGTGTTGGGTCCAGCAGGTCATCGCCCACCGGCGTCGGATCCAGCAAGACGAGCCGCTTGGGATCGGTGTCTATCCGGTTCTCCAGGGCGAGGTCCATCAGGACGGCGCCCGCCAGCGCGTAGCGCAACGACCACTCGGGTAAATGCGCAAATTCCCCACTCTCATCATCGAGAAGGAGCAGCATGATCTCTTCGGCAAACCTTAACATTGGGATCGATCCTTACTACGTTGTAGGCTTTGCCCTCATCCTAAGACGATGGCGCCTCTGTTGTCAATGGCGCGTGCGCCTCGCCGGAATCCTGCCCTGCGGCCGCCATTTCGGAGGCCACGCTGCCCGCTCGCAAAGGACGAATGGCAGGGCGCAGGCCGGCGGCGACACCCTCTCTTGCGCGCGCTTGCGCGGTCTCGCCTTCATGCATTTTCCGCATTTCCGTTCGCCGCCGTTGTGCGCTATACTTGCGTCCAACACGAGGATAGGCCCAGGAGTTACCCACAAGGAGCGGCGCCCGTGAGTACATCGCTGCAGGCAGGATCAGCCACCGCGAACATTACCCCGTGGCTCGGCATTGAAGTCCCCGGAAGCCACCGCGCGCGCTACGCCGCCGACGTTGACGATGAGTTGCTGGCCAAGGCATTGGTGCTCGACAACGGCGAGACGAAAGTCGCGCTGGTCACCTGCGACCTCATCGCGTTGCCCCAAGGCATTGCCGACCGGGCCAAAGAGCGCATCGCCGCGCGCTGCGACATCCCACCCGAAAACGTGATGATCAACGCCACGCATACGCACACGGCCGCCGGCATTGCGGACCTGCTGGGCACCGACGGCAACCAGGCGTACATCGATTGGGTGCCGCTCAAGCTGGCCGACGCGGTGGAGATCGCAACGCACCGCTTGCAGGCCGCCAGCATCGGCTTTGCCACCGCCCATGAAGACCGCATTTCGTTCTGCCGCCGCTGGCACATGCGCGACGGCACCGTGCGCATGAATCCCGGCGTCGAAAACCCCGATCTCGTCAGGCCCACCTATCCCACGGACCCCGAGGTCACGATGCTCTACGTGGAAGGCGCGGACGGCAGGCCCATTGCCGCGGTTTCGAATTTCGTGCTCCATTACGTGGGCACCGACGGCGGCACGGCGATTTCCGCCGACTACTTTGGGCACTTCCACCGGCTCATCCAGCGCTACCTCGATCCCCAGTGCGTCGGCATGCTCTGGAACGGCACCTCCGGCGACATCAACAACGTTGACTACAGCGGCAAGCGCAAGTGGACGGCAAGCGGCCACAAGCAGGCCGCCAAGATGGCAAACGTCCTCGCCGGGCACCTGATTACCGAGATCCAGCTTATGGAGATGCAGGACGACCTGGAATTGGCGGCGGCGGTGGGCACGTTCGACTTCCAACGCAAGACCATAACGGAAGAAGACCTGGCCGTGGCGGAGAAGATCCTGGCGGTACCTTCCGGCACGTACACCGACTACGATTCCGGTCCGTTCAGTTGGGTGGTGGGGCAACCTGTGCCGGAGCATCTGGTAGACGTGTACGCCCGGGAGTGCCAGCGTTTGGCCGAGATGCCTATGGCGCATTCCGCGCCGGTGCAGGCCCTGCGGCTTGGCGATGCCTCCATCGTGGCCCTGCCCGGTGAGATCTTCGTTGAGTTCGGCCTGACCATCAAGGAACAGTCGCCGGCCAAACCGCAATTCGTCGTAAGCCTGGCAAACGGCTACGTCGGCTACATCTGCACGGACAAGGCGCTGCAAGAGCACGGCGGTTACGAGACATGGGCGGGCTACTCGTCCCTCGGCACGGTGGGCACGGGTCCCGCCATGCAAGACTGCGCGCTGGAATTGCTGGGACGGTTGTTCTAGACGCGGCATAGGCGCATTGTTGCGTCCGGGCGCCGCGGCAAGTCCGGTGTATTCGAACGTGTCTGCCGCCGGTAGTCGTTCCGCGCGCAATTGCATCGTCACGTACCGCATACGTCGGAATTCTCTGGAAGTATTGCATTGGTGAATGAACTCAGAGAAAGGAACCGGAGGCTATGAGCGAAAGTAAGATTCGGATTGCCGTTGTCGGTTGCGGCGGCATCAGCACGGGTCACATCAACGCCTACGCGCGCATGCCGGAAGCCTGTGAACTGGTCTACTGCGTGGACGTAGACGAGGAGAAAGCGAAAGCAGAGGCGGAACGCACCGGGTCCCGCTGGGCCACTGACTACATGTCCGTGCTGGACGAGGTGGACGCCGTAGACATTTGCACGCCGCCGCACTTGCATGCCGAAATGAGCCTCGCCGCCATGGAACGGGGCAAGCACGTGCTGACCGAAAAAGTCATGGCAACGTCGTTGGAAGACGCCGACGAGATGATTCGCGTGGCCGATGAGAAGAACGTCAAGCTCATGGTGGCCTACGTCACGCGCTACCAGCCAATTTGGCAGAAGCTCAACGAGCAAGTGACGAATGGGGAATACGGCCGGCCGTTCATGGCCCAGGTGCGCACGGAAGACTTCATGGCCACTCCCGCCGGCTGGCGCAAGTCGTGGAAGACCTTCCCCATGGGGTGCTTGCTCAGCCACGGTTGCCATTATGTCGATCAGATGATCTGGAACCTGGGCGACGTGGTGCAGGCGTCGTGCCTCAGCGACGACCGCTTCCGCTATGACTTCCTGGGCCGCGAGGACACGGCAGTCTCCATCTACCGTTTCGCCAGCGGGGCGCTGGGCAACTACGTGGCGTCGTGGGGCACGCGGCACAGCGATTGCCGCCTCCGCTTTGCCGTCTACCTGGAAGGCGGCGAACTCATTCTGAGTTACGATCCCGACGGCGTGCGCCGCCTGATGCTTTGGCAGTCCGGTGACAAAGAGGGGAAGCTCATCGTGGAAGACGACCCCAGCAAGGCCGATCTCATGGACGCCTTCAGCGCCCGCAAGAACTTTGCCGGGGAGTGCGAGCACTTCATCGACTGCATCGTGAACGACAAGACCCCGCTCACCAACGGCGTCGAATCGAAAAAGTCCATGGAGGCCATCATCGCCGCCTACCACGGCGAGGATTACGGCATCATCGCCGACCTGCCCTTGGAAAACGTCCGAGCACAGATGATCTGGCGCAAGACCGACGAGGTCTGGTAGGGGAACAACGCGCAGTCGAGGCGCGTCGCGAAGCGCCGTGCAAAAAGATGTAGTGCGTTGTGGGACGACATGTCGGGGCCCGACGCGTGTCGAACAACCACG
>JAJEAH010000072.1 GCA_022824225.1 Chloroflexota bacterium | reverse complement strand
CTAATCTCGTCCAAGGCCCGAAGCGCTCAGCACGAACGGAGAAAACTGAAGCCATCCGCTCCAATGCGACTCCATTGGGGTAAGGCCCCCGCGCTACGGTGTGGAAAAGATACTCAGTAGCCCGCGGGGACTGGCGGGGCCAGCCCCCGCGCTTCGTTGCGCAGCAGACCTCCTGTAGCTCGGAAGACACTCATGGGACGCACTTTTTCACGCTTTCACGCGCGAAGGGGTGCGCTTTCAGTCTTCCGATACATTCGGGAGACTCGACTACTGCGGTGGTTGCCCTGAATTCGCGCCGGTGCGCCGGTATCTGGATTCCACACGCGTTCTCTGCTAGGCTTACTGCTAAAGTGCAGAGAATTTACTGTTCAGCGAACTGTGCACGCCGCTTAGTATCAAGAGGAGAGCCAACGCCGTGAAGATTTACATAATGACCGATATGGAAGCTGTGGCGGGGGTTGTGGATTCGGACAACTACTGCAACAAGACCTCGCGTTACTACGAACGCGGCCGCGAACTGACCACCTTGGAGACGAACGCCGCCATAGAGGCCTGTCTGGAGGGCGGCGCAACGGAGATTTTGGTAGTCGACGGCCATGGTCATGAGGCTATCGACCCTGTGCTCCTCCACCCGGAAGCGAAGCTCCTTGGAGGACGACCTATCGGCTATCCATTTGGCTGTGACGCGAGCTTCGATGCCGCACTCAGCATCGGCCAGCACGCTAAGTCGAACACCGACGGCGGCCACCTGGCGCACACCGGTTCGTTCAATGTGGAAGAGCTGACTATCAACGGTGTCTCCGTCGGGGAGATGGGCTGCAATTTCCTCTTTGCGGCATACTTCGGCGTGCCCACGATCTTCCTCAGCGGCGACCAGGCGGCTGCCGACGAAGCCAAGGCGCTGGTGCCCAATATCGAGACTGCCGCCGTAAAGGCCGGATTGCGCCGCGGACCCGCTGCCGGGCTTTCCGGCGACGAAAACAGAGCATTCAATGGCGCCGCCATTCACCTCCATCCCACCAAGGCCCGGCAACTCATCAAGGAAGGCGTGGCGCGCGCCCTGGCCAAACGCCATGAGATCAAGCCCTTCTGGTTAGAACCGCCCTATGAGCTCGTCAGCGTTTCGCGGCCCGATAACGGCACGCCGGGGCGAACGGCGCGGGCGACCGCCGACGACTTACTTGCACTGCTGAAGGCGCCGCGCACGTACGCCACGCCCAACGCCGTACCGGCGCGGTAACGGGCAGCGCCCGCATTGAATGAGACTCTTCTCCGGCAACCGGGCCGCGCCCGCGCCTCGACAATCCATGTTCTTGTATCCGGTGCCGCGTGGAGGGGCCGCTGAGTCCTGACAGGCGCGTTTTACCCAGGCTCTGCGGCGCCTGCGGTACAATATGTGCCTAGGACAGTGGGCGCGCAGGCCGCGGGGCCCACTGCAAACTCAATGCAAGGGGCGCCGTTGGGGCGGCAAGACCCAAGTAGAGGTAGGCCGTATGCACATCCTCGTCGTAGACGACGATCAGAAGATCACCGCGTTGCTGTACCGCGCCCTTTCCCACCAAGGCTACGACGTGGAAATTGCCCATGACGGCTTTCAGGCCATCGCGCACGTGGCCCAGAAGCAGCCGGACCTCATCGTGCTGGATGTCCTTATGCCCGGTCTGGACGGCATTCGCGTTTGTAAACGCATCCGCCAGGAGAGTACGGTCCCAATCCTCATGCTGACCGCCAAGGACGAGGTCACCGACCGCGTCGTTGGGCTGGACAGCGGAGCGGATGACTACCTGGTCAAACCCTTTGAGTTGGAGGAGTTGCTCGCCCGCATTCGCGCGCTGTTGCGCCGGAGCACCTCGCCTGAGGAGGACGTGCTCCACTTTTCAGACCTCTCGCTGGATACCGCCGGCCGGCGGGCGCAGCGAAGCGCGAGGACATTCGACTTAACGGCGACGGAATACGAACTGCTCCTGCTCTTCATGCAGAATCCAAGACGTGTCTTGCCCCGGCACTATATCATGGAAAAAGTGTGGGGCTATGACTTCGAGGGTGAATCGAACGTTCTGGAGGTCTACGTCGGCTACCTGCGGCAGAAGCTGGAAGCGGACGGCGGTAGTCGCATCATCTATACGGTACGGGGTGTTGGCTACGTCCTGAGAGAGACGTAAACCATGTCATTGCGTCTGCGCCTGACGTTCCTGGCAGGGAGCGTACTTGCCATTACGCTCGTTGTCTACTATCTCTTTACCTATATCCTCATCTCTCGCGCCATTTACGCGGAGATCGATCAAGCCCTGACTACCCATGCGCGCGATGCCGTCAATCATATGGAAACGCGCTCCACGCCGCAGGGACTTCAGATAGGACCGCGACCGGAGTACAGTGACGCTTTTGCCCATTCCGGCACCTTTGTCCAGGTAGTGGGCAGCGACGGTCGTCCCTTCTCCCGGTCGCCCAATCTGAATGACGAGGAGTTGCCTAGCGGTCCGGCAGTCCTGGAGCGGGCCCGCCAGGGCGAGCCGTTTGTCGAAACGGTGTTGGTGCGCGGCACGTCACTGCGCATCTATCACCACCCCTACGTCGTGCAGGGGCGGCTGGTGAGCATGCTTCAGATCGCCCGTTCGCTCGCCGACGTGGAGGCGAGCCTACGCCAACTGCGCGTCATCATCCTTGTGGGCGGCGGGATGAGTATCGTGGCGGCGATGGGACTGGCGTATCTGATCGCGCATGCGGGATTGCTGCCGCTGGAACGTCTGGCGCAGGCCGCGCACGTCATTGGACAGACCCAGGACCTCAGCAAGCGCGTGCCGCAGGCAGGCGCCCATGATGAAGTAGGCCGGCTGGCCGTAACGTTCAACCGGATGTTGGACCGGCTCCAGAGCAGCTACGCCAGGGTGGCTGAGGCGCTCGCCGCCCAACGGCGGCTGGTGGCCGATGCGTCCCACGAACTGCGGACGCCGCTAACCGTAATCCGCGGCAATGTGGCGCTCCTGCGTGACATTCCCGACCTATCCGAAGCCGATCGCATGGCCGCTCTCAACGACATTGACGCCGAATCCGAACGCATGAGCCGGTTGGTATCCGATATGCTGGCACTGGCGCGGGCAGACGCAGGCGAGACTGTTCGCCGCGAACGTGTTGACATTAATGCGATAGCGGCGGACGTATGCCGGCAAGCGCCGTATTTCAATGCTCTGGTGGCAGTAAACGTTGAGACAACTGACAACGACGTGTGCGTTTACGGCGATCCGGATCTCTTGCGGCAGTTGGTGCTTATTCTGCTCGACAATGCCCTCAAGTATACGCCCGCCGGCGGCTCCGTCACCGTCAGCACCACAGGTGAGGACCGGTCAGTCTACCTGGTGGTGCAGGACACCGGCATCGGCATGCGCCAGGCTGACCTAGCAAATGCGTTCGACCGCTTCTACCAAGCCGATCGCGCCCGCCAGTCGGGCGGCTTCGGCCTGGGTCTTTCCATCGCGAAGTGGATTGTGGAAGCGCACGGCGCGGAACTGGACATAAAAAGCGCACCGGACGAGGGTACGACAGTATCGGTAAAGTTGCCCCGCGATACGTCCGTTTTCAGTGGTGATGGGGCAAAGCTTGAACCGGGGGCCAAGACGAACGGAAAGCCCCCCGCGCCCAACCGGGCAGGCGTATCCCAGGGGGCTGAATAGGCGAATTCGCCTCTGCCGGCGCAGGGATGCCGCTCGTGGGCGGGTTCTCAGTTTTGGCTTAGCTAGTGGTATTACACTAAAGATAAACACAGATTGAAGGCTAGGTGGCACAGACATGGTTGACTCTTCGCCTCCCACCCACGTGAGCGCCGGCCGCGAAAGCAATGGAGAGCATGGCCGCCAGGGATTTGGCGGCATTGTTGTACTGTGCCTGGCAGTGGCAATCGTCTCGGGCGTGATCGGCGGCGGCATCGCCGCTTGGACGATTGGCCGGCAGGTGCAGCCGGGACCAGTAATTGCCGAACAGACACCCCTCATCAGCTACGTTGAAGCAGCCGAAGCAAGCGCCGCCGCAGTCTATGAGGCAACGGCAGCGAGCATCGTTACGATCAACGTCGCCGCCACGGATGGCGAACGGCGCGGTCGCGGTGTCGGCACGGGCATCATCGTGGATGAGTCCGGCCACATTCTTACGAATAATCACGTCATCAGCGACGTTGATCGGGTGCTGGTGACGCTGTTGGACGGCAGTTCGGCGTTCGCCGAGATCATCGGACGCGATGCGAGCACCGACCTCGCCGTAATTCGCGCAAACTTTCCGCCGGGAACATTGCGTGTGGCGCGCTTTGGCGATTCACAGGCAGTGAGTCCGGGGGACCCAGTATTTGCGATTGGCGCGCCGTTTGGCTTCGCGCACAGTATCTCCTCCGGCATCGTGAGCGCTGTGGGCAGGACCTATCGCACCCAAGGCCGCAGCATCAGTGGGGCTATACAAAGCGACGCCGTGATCAATCCCGGCAATTCCGGCGGGCCGCTGCTGAACGCCAACGGCGAAGTAATTGGCATCACCACGGCCATTCAGTCGAATAGCGAAGTCTTCATGGGCGTCGGACTGAGTATTCCCTCCAATTTAGTCCAGAGTCTGCTGCCTAAGCTCATCCGAGGCGAAGACATCCGGCGTACGTACATGGGCATCAACATGAGATCCGTCACACCGCTTGAGGCCCGCAACAACAACCTTGGCGTGCGGCAGGGCGTACAGATTCTGAATGTAGTGGAGGGCAGCCCCGCGGCACAGGCCGGCCTGCGCGGCTCACGGGACTTGACACGCGCCGACATCATCACGGCCATCGACGGCGAGCCGATGCGGGTCTCCGGCGACCTGATCGCGTACATCCAGACGAAGAGTGTTGGCGACACGATCACCGTCACGGTAGTCCGCCGCGGGGAAACGCTGGATCTCCCGCTCACACTCGGCCCGTGGCCGGACAGTTGACGGGGCGGTATATGCGGCGCCGCGGCATGCGTCAAGGCCCTGGGCACGCATCCGCCTGCCTGCGGCCAGACTGAAAGCCCAGTTGGCGAGGAGTGTGTCGCCTACTCTCGCCAGTTCCCACCGGGCCAATGAAGTCTACATAAAATAGCCCGGCCGCAGAGCCTGCAACCGGGCTATTGTATTCACCTTTGCTGGCCGGTTCCCCGCTCTAGGTCAACGAGGCTACTCCCAGTTGTCCGGCACGAAACCGTCTGTGCCCAGTAGTTTCTGCGCTTCTTCCAAAGTTTCATCCGGAGGCGGCAGAATCACGTCGGAGGGCACGATCTCATCGTCGGGAAGGGGAGCGCCCCTCTCGGTTACGAGCTTGTGCATTTGCGCCAGCAGTGACTGAAACTCCTCATCGTTCGCTGCGGCAACCGCGGCTTCAATGGAGTCGTCAAACGCATTGAGTTCGGCAATGATGGCATCGTCCAGGCGGTACTGGCCCACAGTGGCAATGCGGACGATCATGCGTGGTCCTCCAACTGCTTCTTATCCTTGCCGGCGACTTGCCGCTTCAACAACGCGAGTTCTTCCTCCACGCCGCCCTCAGTGCTCAGCTTGTTGAGTTCTCTATCTACCAGGTCGGACCGGGAGCCGGTCGTATCCTCCAGCATGCCGCTATCGACAAGCTCGTCGATGGCCAGGGCTCTCGCCTGCAAAGACTCGGTACGCTCCTCAGCCCGCTCCACCAACAGCGATACGTCCGCCATTTCTTCGGAGAGGCCCGAAACAGACTCGCTGATGCGAGTCTGGGCCTCAGCAGCGCTGTATTGGGCCTTGATTACCTCTTTACGCGTGCGAAAGTTCTCTACCTTGGCCGCAAGCTTCTGTTCCGTGAGCGCCAGACGCTCTTGGTCCTGCTCTAGAGCTTGAATTTGCTGCCTGAGCCCGTCGGACTGAGTCACCGCGAGTTGCTTGCGCTGCAGCGCGATTCGGGCCAAGTCCTCGCGACCCGCCTCGATCGCGCGCTGGGCCTGGTCGGTGAGTCTCGCTTCTTCGCTCTCCAGCTTCGCGGCCTGCATTTCCAAGCGCCGTTTGGACGTAACCACTTCCACGATGCCGCGCTTGACTTTATGCAGTTGCTCAAGCTGCTTTTCATAGGCGTAGTCCAGCGTCTCGGCCGGGTCTTCAGCTCTATCCAACAGCGAGTTTATCTTTGCGCTAAGGACAGCGCCCATCCGCGAGAAGACTCCCATTCACTCTCCTCCGGTTTGGTGACCGCAAGGGTCTCTTGTGACCGTACTTGAAACTATTCCAAGTATCCCACAGCAGTTGCACTCGGTCAAACAGCCTTGAGTGCGGAATGATAAGTTAGTGACTTAGACCGTTCTTACACCCTTGCTACAATACCGACAAGCAACGCAAGGGGGAATGATGGGTACTCCGAATTGGGCAAACCGCACGATCTTCACAGGCGATAACCTCTACGTCATGCGCG
>JAJEAH010000048.1 GCA_022824225.1 Chloroflexota bacterium | reverse complement strand
TGCGGAATGATAAGTTAGTGACTTAGACCGTTCTTACACCCTTGCTACAATACCGACAAGCAACGCAAGGGGGAATGATGGGTACTCCGAATTGGGCAAACCGCACGATCTTCACAGGCGATAACCTCTACGTCATGCGCGGCATGAACTCCGAATCCGTAGACCTCATCTATGCCGATCCGCCGTTCAACTCCAACCGCAACTACTCCGCCCCGGTAGGGTCTAAGGCAGCGGGCGCATCGTTCAAGGACACCTGGACACTCTCTGACTTGGATGAAGCATGGCACAATCAGATACTCGATACGGACGAATCGCTCTACCACGTCATCAACGCAAGCCGGTACTCGCATGGGGAAGGCATGATGTCCTACCTATGCATGATGGGTGTGCGCCTGTTGGAGATGCGGCGGGTCTTGAAGCCTACAGGTTCTATCTACCTGCATTGCGACCCGTATGCCTCACATTACTTGAAGCTGGTGATGGATGCGGTGTTCGGCGTGGAGCATTACCTGAATGAAATAAGTTGGAAACGCACTGTCCCTAAGAATGACTACATTCAAGGTGCCATGAATTGGCCGAGGATGCGTGACATTATACTCCACTACCGCGCCAGCCCAACTTACAAGGGCTTCAATCAACCTTTCGCACCAATGTCAAAGGAAAGTGCAGATAAACATTATGGAAAGGTTGACCCGGAAACTGGAAAACGTTATCAGTTGACGAGTCTAACAGCACCAGGGGCAGGTACTAGAGGGCATCCCGAATACGAACTGTTAGGTGTCACTAGGTTTTGGCGATACAATGAACAAAAGATGCAAAAGCTACTTGAAGAAGGTCGTATTGTCCAAACGGCTCCGGGGCGCGTTCCTAGATACAAGAGATACCTTGATGAATCAAAGGGTGTGGCAATCGGGGATTCATGGAACGATATTCCCGCAGTACAAGGTCGGGCGAATGAGCGCGTTGGCTATCCCACGCAAAAGCCTCTAGCCTTGCTAGAGCGCATCATCAAAGCATCCAGCAACGAAGGCGATACCGTCCTAGACCCATTCGCGGGATGCGCCACGACGTGCGTAGCGGCGGCGCAGCTAGATCGAGAGTGGGTAGGCATAGACCTATCGCCAAAGGCAGTAGAGTTGGTCAACGTGCGCTTGCAGGACACACTAGGAAGTCTCTACCATCACGCCTTCGTGACCGCCCGCGCCGATATACCGCAGCGTACAGACCTTGCCGACGTAAAGCCCTTCATCACGCAGAAGCAATGGCTGTACGGCGCGCAGGACGGGTACTGCAAGGGCTGCCGTGAGCACTTTGCCGTGCAGAACCTCACGATTGACCATATTATCCCACGCGCCAAGGGCGGCACTGACCACGTAGAGAACCTGCAACTCCTGTGCGGTCATTGCAATTCGCTGAAGGGCGATAGACCGATGGAGTACCTTATGGCGCGGTTAGCAGCGTCGAATGGGTACGTTCAGAGGTACGCCTAAGCCACTCCGCAAGCCCGTGCCATGAAGTTCGCAGGCGAACCATCATATGCGCGAGAATGTCTCTAGGACAATAGCAGAAGCTGCAAGCCCGCCCAATAGTGCGATTACGATCTTCCAAGTCAGATCGCGAGTCAGTTCCGCTTTCAGTTCAAGCCGCTTGCGTGCGGCGCGCTCTTCGTAGACTTCCATTTTGCGGTCGATTGCTCTATCGACTTCAGATTCCATCATGCGCACCCATCCCTCCGCCTTTTCTTGGTCTATGCCGTAATCCTGCGACACCTTTAGCACTCGTGGGTCCATTCTACGCCTCTTTGTGCCAACTGCTAAGCCACACCGCAAGCCCGCTCCATGAAGTCCGCGAACGGCGTATCTGACTTGCGCGTATTGTACTTGTACGTCGCTTCATCAATGTACATTTCCGCGTGCTCGATGGTGTAGTGGTGGTGCTGGCCTGCAATAGCGCGCTTCACCAAAGCCCAAAAGCCCTCGATGGTATTCGTGTGAATGTCACCGTCCACGTAGGCTTTGCTGTGGTTGATGCGCGCATGGCGTATCCAGTCACGGACTTCGTTGTAGCCTTGATAGTAGTCGGTAATGAGCACTGAGCGGGGATCGACGTTGCGCCGTAGGAAGTAGTTGATGAGCTTCGTGGTAACGCGGGGTGTGGGCGTAGCCTTGACCTTGCCGCCGCGCTCTACCGCGCCAAGCACTGCCATTTTCTTGCTGCTAGTCCCGCGCTTGGCAGGCGTGTCATTGTCACGGTCATTGCGCTTGCGCGGCTTGCCGCCCAGGTAGGCTTCGTCTGCTTCCACTATGCCGCGCAGGAATGCGCCGTCTTCCTGCATGGCCTTGCGGATGCGCATGGACATGTACCAGGCTGTGGGCTGTGTGAGGTCTAGGTCACGTGCCAACTGGTAGCTGGACACGGACTTCTTAGCGTTCAACAGGATAGCTATTGCCGCGAACCACTTTTGCAGGGGTATCTTGGTGCGAGCGAAGATGGTACCGTGCATGGCGCGGAATGTGGACAGGCAATTGTGGCAGTTCCAGCGATGGGTGTAGTGTTGTTCGACTTTGCGGGCTACCCTATCGCTATCGCAGAATGGGCAGCGCGGCTTGCCTTGCCACTTGACGCGCTCGATATGCTCGATGCAGGACTCTTGCGTGGGGAATTCTCTGGCGACCGCTAGTATGTTCATGACCTACCTCCTAGAAGTATTGTACCAAACACTCTATAGGTAGTCAAGTCATTATCTTGTTATTCCGTACCCTTGCGCATCCGCCGCTGCTGCAAGTATAGTCGTAGTGAGATGATTAGAACTTCACGTGTAGGAGGAAAGCGTGGCTGATTCTGTGAATCGCACCGATGCCCAGGCAAGGATTGCCATGTGGGGCGTCGTGGTGTTAGCACTTTTGCTCATCTTGTGGGGAGCCGTGGTACGGGCCACCGGCTCCGGTCTGGGCTGCCCGGATTGGCCGCTCTGCTCCGGCCAGGTGATCCCCCCGTTCGAGACCGCGGCAGTCTTGGAATTCACCCATCGTTTGCTGGCGCTCTTCTTGACCATTAGCATGGTGCGCGTGCTTGCCTGGTCGTGGTTTGGCAAGGGGCGCATGCGGGACGTCCGCACGATTCTGTCGATAGCGTCGGTATTGCTGGTGGCGCAGATTGGCCTGGGCGCGGTTACCGTCATCACGGAATTGCCGGCCCTGCTGGTGGGTTCCCACTTTGCCATCGGCATGCTCTTTCTTTCTTTGACGGTTCTGGCCGCGGTGCAGGTGCACAGCGGTTCCCTCAGTTTTCACGGTCTGCCCAAGTGGCGGGGCATTGCCGCTCTTGGCGGCGGCCTGCTGGTAATCATCTCCGGCGCGTTTGTCGTGGGGATGGCCGCCGGCGTCGCGTGCCAGGGATACTTGACGTGCGACGGCGGCAGCGGCTTCTCCCGCATAATGGTGGAAATCCACATGGGACACCGCTACTCGGCGTACATTCTCGCCATCACGATCGCCCTGCTCTCGGGCTGGCGCCTGCGGGTTGATCAGGGCGGCGCAAAGTGGCTGGGCATCCTCGCAATCGCGCTCGTGGCAGGGCAGATTGCAGTCGGTTTCGCCCAGGTGCGCATGGGCCTGCCGGACATGCTGCGCGTCGGCCACGTGTTCATGGCCTCTCTCATCATGGCCACGGCCACGGCCCTCTTCTTCTGGCCGGTCACACGCTACGCCCAGCAGCCGGAAGCCGCGCGGGCACCGGCAAAGTCTCGCATAGACACGACTGCGGCTGACCTGGCGTAAACCGCGCCTCATTGCACGACAGCACAGCACAGCACAGGGTCTCAAAATGGGCACACCCCATTTGAGGCCTTGTGTGGTTTGAGCATCTGCGTGAACCGCGATGTGAGGCCCGCTGTGAACGCCGCGCGCCCGACGCAGCACTCCCCCGTCGCTTAGCGCCTTTTGTGCGCGCGCCTTTTGTGCGCGCGCCTCTTGGGCGCGCGCCTCTTGGGCGCAGTCCACGTTCATTCCAAGCCGTGAGTGAGAGGGCGCTGGCGCATCGCTGTGAGCCAGTCATCGGTGTAGCGCGCCGCAATATGCAGCCCCCGCGCCTCTTGCATTCCACCCGCCGCGTTTGATTACGTCTGTGTATGGACCGCAGATTCTGTCTGCGCACAGACCGCCAGAGTCTTTCCCCAGCCCTGTTTCGCTAGCAGTCCCACTTTTCCGTGCGCGCAAGGGCCGCCGCATGCAGCGGGGGTTGGGCCTTCGGCTGGGTAGCACTCTTCCGTGCGCGCAAGGTCCGCCGACCAAGCCCGTCGCTCTCGCGCAACAGCTTGCCGCCAATAGTCTCACAACCGATTGTTGGCTTGCGCTCTGCATTGAGCAGGGCAGCGAGGAGCCGGGTATCGCCGCCCTGCGACTCCTCGCCGCGCTCTGTGCAGCGGTTGTGTCCGCGCCCGGCTAGCTTTCGCTGTTGCTCAGCGGCGCGGTGGAAAAGACCACGTGGAAAGGCTTGCAGTAGATGACGATGCTCTGGACAGAGTCGATGGCGATGTCGGCCCCAATCTCATAGTTCTGGCTGCCCACGTTGCCTTTCAGCCCGCCCAAATCGACGTAGCCGGATTCCAGGTCGTTCCGGTTGGCGGGATCCGCGTGGTTGGCCAGGAGCACGTGCAGTTGCGGGCCGTTGGTGACGGTGAAGTCCTCGAACCGCAGGAGATGCGTGCCGTCGGGCAGGCGGTAGAGCGTCGCCGTGCCGGCGCCTTTGTGAAAGTCGTCGGCATCCTTGAATTGGCCCTGGGCGACCACCACCGGCTGCGCGTCATTCGCCATCTCCGGCATCTCTTCGTCCATCTCCGTATCCGGCATCTGCGCCGCGGCGTCCATGACGTCCGCGGCCACTTTCGCGAGTTCCTCTTCCGACATATCGGCCATCTCTTCCTCAGTCGGAATCTCGAACGGCAATTCCTCTTCAACGACGGTATCAAGGAATAGCGGCGAAATGAGCCACCACGCCACGCCGCCGCCAACCAGGACGACGAAGAGGCCGACCGCAATCAGCAATGCCCGCTTATTCATGCGCCTACTCCTTCGTAGCGGTACAGACGGTCCTTAAGCTCATAGTATCACCTGCGCCGTCCTGGGCGCGCTCCACGCCTCGTGATTCGTCGAGCATTTCGCTCGTTCAGCTACCGCCCGCTACGGGTGGCAGTAGCGAGCCTGCGCGGCATAGCGCCGCAGAAAAGGCCCCCTTTGCGGGGGCCTTTAGATTCGTGCTGGCGTTTCCTGCGTTCGCTTAGAATTCGGGCGTGCCCTCCACGACGACGTCCTCCTTGGGCTCGTCGGCGACCAGGGCCTCCGTAGTGAGCACCATGCACGCCACCGAGGCGGCATTCTCAACGGCGGAACGCGTGACCTTGAGGGGGTCGATGATGCCGGCGTCGATCATGTCCACGTACTCGCCCGTCAGGACGTTGTGGCCCATGTTCTTGTTGCGGCGGCTCTTGGCCAGGCGCTGCACCTCGCGCACGATGACATTGGCGTCCAGACCGGCGTTGAGCGCGATGCGCCGGAGCGGCGCCAGCAATGCCTCGCGCATCATCAGCACGGCCACCGCCTCATCGCCCTTCAGCTTCAGGCGGTCGAGTCCGGATGCTGCGTTGACGAGCGCCACGCCGCCGCCGGGCACAATGCCTTCTGCCACGGCGGCCCGGGTGGCCGAGAGGGCGTCGTCCACGCGGTCCCGTCTCTCTTTCATTTCAATTTCGGTGGCCGCCCCCACGCGGACGATGGCGACGCCGCCGGTGAGTTTCGCCACCCGCTCTTCCAGTTTCTCGCGGTCGAACTCAGGCGCGCCGTCTTGCAGCCGCGACTTGACCTGGTTGGCGCGGGCCGCGATTGCTTCTGAGTCCCCGTGGCCTTCGATGATTGCGGTAGAATCCTTGCCGACCACTACGCGGCTGGCGCGGCCCAGGTCCTCTAGCTGCACCTCGTCCACCCGCTTGCCCGCTTCCTCCGAGATCAACTGCCCGCCTGTCACGATCGCGATATCCCGCAGCGTCTCTTTACGGCGGTCGCCATAGCCGGGCACTTTGACGGCCACACAGTTCAGCACGCCCCGCTGCTTATTGGTGATGAGCATCGCCAGGGCATGTTTTTCTACTTCCAAGGCGATGATGACGAGGTTCTTCTCCCCGGCATCCACCATGCGCTCCAGCAGCGGCAGCGCCTCTTCCAACGAGTCGAGCTTCTGGTCGGTGATGAAGATGTAGGGGTCTTCGATCTCCGCCGTCATGGTCTGGGCATCCGTGATGAAGAGCGGCGAGAGGAAGCCCTGGTCGAATTCCATGCCTTCCACGTATTCCACCGAGAAGCCGAAGCCGCGGCCTTCTTCCACCGTCACCAAGCCGTCTCTGCCCACCCGGTCCATGACCTCGCCAATGAGCGTGCCGATTTCGGTATCGGCGGCCGAAATCGTAGCGACCTCGGTGACCTGGTCTTTGCCCGTCACCGGCGTGGCGGACTTGCGCAGCTCTTCCACCACAACCCGGGCCGCCTTTTCCAGGCCCCGCTTGAGGATCATGGGATTCGCCCCCGACGCGATATGGCGGTGGCCTTCGGTGATGAGGGTATCGGCCAGCACGGTGGCTGTGGTGGTGCCGTCGCCGGCGGTATCGTTGGTCTTGCTCGCGGCTTGAATGATGAGTTGAGCGCCCATGTTCTCGAAGTTGTCCTCAAGCTCGATCTCTTTGGCGACCGTCACGCCGTCGTGGGTGACGATGGGCAACTTCTCCCGTTCACTCAACGCCACGTTGCGGCCCTTTGGACCCAGAGTGGCTGACACCGTAGCCGCCACCATGGCTATCCCCGACATCAGGGCCTCCCGCGCATCTTCACTGAAGATTACGTGTTTGGGCATCTAAAACAGCTCCTCTTTACCGTCAACTAAGGTGTGAAGCGCCCGGCGGCGTCTGCCATTGCCTTGCCGCTACGCGTGCCGGGTCGCCAATTATGTCTTTCACAATGTTCAGCAAAAATGTGCAAGCGCACCGTGAATCACGGTACGCTACACGCTCATCAATGTCAACTTACCCTCATTTCGTGCAAGAAGCAAGGGCTTTTTTGCTTAATTGCCGCTCCGCCGTGCAGGACTCTACCGTCGCGCAACCGCCGCCAACCCGGCGCGCCCGGCGCCGTTCCCGCCGCTGGCACACCTGCGTCGCGGTCCGGCGCGGCGATGCCCTGTACCGGCGCGGCGCACCGCGGCTGCGGGCACCGCCTGACGGCGCGCCGTCAGGCGGAAACACTGAATCGACGAGAAGAGTACAATACGAATGAAACAAACGCCGCGCAGGCCGATTTTGTCACCGTACGCGACCGGAGGAGGGGTGAATACTGTGGCACGCGCAGAGACATTTCAAGGCTACCGCCGGCCCGATTGCCGCGTGGGAGTGCGAAACCACCTGGCAATCCTGCCTTCGGTAATCTGTTCGTCTACCGTAGGCCAACGCATAACCGAACTCGTGCCCGGTGCCGTGACCGCGATCCACCAATACGGCTGCGGCCAACTCGGCCCGGATGCGGACCTCTTCGTGCGCACCATGGTCGGCACCGGCAGCAATCCGAACGTGGGCGCGGCTATCGTCGTGGGCCTGGGCTGCGAGACTGCCGAAGCGCCCCTCATCGCCGAGGGCATTGCCAAAACGGGCAAGCCGGTGGAACTCATCGTGATCCAAGAGGCCGGCGGCTCGATCCGGACCATCCAGGAAGGCGCGCAAATGGCGCAGAAGCTGCAAGCCAAGCTTTCCACCATGCAGCGCGAGGAGTTTCCCCTCTCCGAACTGGTACTCGCTACGGAGTGCGGCGGCTCCGACACTACCAGCGGCCTGGCAAGCAATCCCATCGTCGGCGTGGTCTCCGACATGGTCGTGGAGGCCGGCGGCACGGTGATGATTAGCGAGGCGGCGGAATTCATCGGCGCCGAGCACATCTTTGCCCAGCGCGCCCGCGAACCGGCCATCGGCGAGCAACTGCTCGGCGTGGTGCGCAAGGCCGAAGAGGACGCCCTCAACATGGGGGTCGATATTCGAGGCGCGAATCCGGCGCCGGGGAATATCCAAGGCGGCCTGACCACCATCGAGGAGAAGTCACTGGGCTGCATCTACAAGGGCGGCACCAGCGTGCTGGAAGAGGTGGTCGGCTATGCCGAATACCCCACCAAGAAGGGCCTGGTGGTGATGGATACGCCGGGCTACGACTCGGAATCGGTGACCGGCATGGTGGCCGGCGGCGCGCAGCTCTGCATTTTCACCACCGGCCGCGGCTCGCCCCTGGGCAATCCGGTGGCGCCTGTCATCAAAGTCTGTGCCAATCCGCAAACTGTGGCAAAAATGCAGGACAATATCGACTTTTCCGGCGTGCCGGTGCTGGAAGGCGCCGCCAGTATCCGCGACCTGGGCGAGGAGCTCTTCGATCTCTCCCTGGCTACGGTAAACGGCCTGCTAACGGCCACCGAGATTCTGGGCCACCGCGAGTTCGCCCCGCACCGCATCGGGCCGACGATGTAGCGGCGCAGGCTGATCGCATGCGTAGTCCGGTCCACCTGCTCCCCAGTGTTTGCCGCCAGCGCAACTGCGGCGGCTGCGCTCTCTATTCCGCTTGCGCTCTTGCGCCTGTGCGTACCATTGCGACTGCACCCGCGCCCTTGGGCCGAATTGGGCCGGCGCTCGGCAGCCACCAGGGATCGTCGCGATGAAAGTCGTCATCATTGGCCTCTTGGCCGGTACTGCCGGGGTGGTGCACCGCAACCAGGTTGACCCCCAGGGCGAAGCGCCCTTTCTGTTCGAGGAGGCGCGCACGCTCATGGCGCGCGAGATCGAGGCCGCCGTAACCGGCGCGCAACAGGCCGGCGCACGGGAAGTCGTCGTGCACGACGCTACCGGCCTGACGCCGTTTCACGAAGACCGGCTGCACCCCGGCGCAATCTACGTGTTTGGTGAACAGCAGCAGGCGCGCTTTGCCGAACTGGCCGGCGCCGACGCGGCAATCCTCCTGGGCCATCCCGCCCGGGCCGGGACGTGGGGCGGGGTGCTGTGCCAAACGCTCGCGCCGGGTGTGCAGCGTATCCGCGTGGACGGCCGCGACCTGGGCACTATCGGCATCCACGCCGCCCTCTGCGGCGCGCACAACGTGCCTGTGGCGTTCGTGAGCGGTGACAACCACGCCTGCGCCGAAGCGGAAGCGCTGCTGCCAGACGTGCGCACGTGCATAGCCAAGTGGGGATTCGGCTTTCAGGCCGCCAAGCTGCGCATTCCCGCCACGGTGCGTGAGGACGTGAGCGCCGGGGTGCGAGACGCGTTGTCAAGCTCCCCGCTGCCCGTGCCCTGGCCCGTGCGACCGCCCCACGAAATCGACGTTACCGTGACGGATACCCACGTGTGGGACCGCAGCGTCTTCGATTCCGCGTCGCAGGAGCGGCTGGACGGGCGCACCGTGCGCTTTCGCGGCGATGATCTTACGTACCTGATCGAGCATGTCTGGAGCATGGTGCAGTGAGCAGTGCGGCCCCGCGCACCATACCCCTGCGGTACGTGCTCATACCGCTCCTGGTGGCGATGATGGCCGGTCTGCTGGCGCTGTTCTACTATGTGCTCTCCCAGAGCGGGCAACTGGCGGGCTTCGAGCCGGGCGTAAACCTGGAACCCACCCTCATCCGCCAGGACAACCGTCCCGCGCCGGACTTTACCTTGACGTTGAGCGACGGCCGCGTGGTGCGGCTCAGCGACCTGCGCGGGCAAGCCGTGGTCATCAACTTCTGGGCCTCGTGGTGCGCCCCGTGCCGGGCGGAAGCCCCCGCGCTGGAAGAGACCCACGTCCGCCACCAGGACCGGGGCGTGGTGGTGCTGGGCATCAACCTGTGGGATAGCGAAGAGTCGGCGGCGCAGTTCCGCAAGGCCTACGGGCAGACCTACCCCAGCGGACCCGACCCCAACGGCAAGATCGCCATCGAGTACGGTGTCTCCGGCATCCCGGAAACCTATTTCATCGCGCCCGACGGTACCATAGCCGCCAAATTCATTGGCCCCCTGCCCATCGCCACCATGGAGACACTGCTCGCGGAAATGCTGCCCCGCGAATAGCCGCAGTCAGGCTGCCAAGAGCAGAGAAATCACATGAGCGCCACGCCTTCGTCTGTGGGAGCGGTAATCCGCAAGGTGCCGGTCTTCTTGGAAGCCATCAAGATCGAGCACGCGGCTTTCACCTTGCCGTTCGCCTACCTGGCCATGCTGCTGGCGGCGGGAGGCTTGCCGACGCTGTGGCAATTCATCTGGGTAACGGTGGCCATGACAACCGGTCGAACCGCTGCCATGTCGCTCAACCGCATCATCGACCGCCACCTGGACAGCCGCAATCCCCGCACGGCGATTCGCGCCTTGCCGCAGGGCATCCTCTCCCCGCAGTTCATGTGGGGCGCGAGCATCGCTAACCTGGCGCTCATGGTGTTTGCGGCGGCCATGCTCAATTGGCTCTGCGTGCTGCTCTCGCCGGTGGCGATATTCTGGCTGGTCTTCTACTCCTACACCAAGCGGTTCACGTGGCTCAGCCACTTTGCGCTCGGCGTCTCCGGCTCCATGGCGCCCATGGGTGGCTGGATTGCGGTTACGGGCGAATTCGCGTGGAGCACAGTGCTCCTGGGCGCGGCGGTAGTAACCTGGATGGCGGGTTTCGACATGATCTACGCCTGCCAAGACTACGAAATCGACCTGAAAGAGGGCCTCTACTCCGTGCCCGCGCGTTTCGGCATCCCGCGTGCGCTAGTCTTCTCCGCCCTCTCCCACACCGCCACCGTGCTCTGCCTGGCAGCGGTGGGCGCGCTCCTTGGTCTGGGGCTCTTCTACTGGCTCGGCATCGCGGCCGTGGCTGGGCTGCTCATCTGGGAACACCTGCTCGTCAATCCCCGCGACCTCTCCCGCGTCAACACCGCCTTCTTCCATGTGAATAGCTCCCTTTCGGCGGTGTTCTTCGTTTTCGTGGCCCTGGAGACGCTTGTCGATATCCTCTAACTCCTATGCAATTCTGGCGGCGCAACTCCCGCACTCGACCTAATGGCCTCACTTGACAAAAGACGTCCAGACGTCCATACTCAAGACACGATGGCAGAGAATGAGAACAGACGCGCGCCCGGGCAAGTCAGGGACGGCATCATTCAGGTCATGTCCCTTACGTCTAAGGGACTAACGGCCAAGGAGATTGGGGACCGAGTCTCTCAGGTCGTTGGGCCGGTTAAGGAATCCTCCGTTCGCTCCTACCTTCGCCTGAATACGCCGCAGTTGTTTACGCGGGAAGAGCGGGGGGTGTACACCCTACGTCAAGATTCGGCGCCAGCGCTACAGCGTCCGATGCCGCCGATGGCAACGCCCCAAGCTCCGCTCACCTTTGGCCGCGCAACGCTCCATCACGCCGATTGCTTCGACTGGCTGGAGCAGCAACCCGCAAACAGCATTCATGCAGTCATTACGGACCCGCCATACGGTCTCCACGAGTATACAGACGAGCAACAAGCCAAGCTGCGTAGAGGCAGGGGTGGCGTCTGGCGGATTCCGCCGTCTTTTGACGGTCACGTGCGCTCCCCAGTGCCTCGGTTTACGACGCTCAACGACGAGCAACTCAAGGACATCAGGACCTTCTTCTACGTGTGGGCCCGCCTACTGCTGCCCAGGCTCGTTCCGGGAGCCCACGTCATCGTGGCGTCCAATCCCCTTGTGTCGTATCTGGTGTCAGGGGCGCTGGCGGAGGCGGGGCTGGAGCGGAGGGGGGAGATAGTGCGGCTCACCATGACGATGCGGGGCGGCGACCGGCCGAAAGCGGCTCACGATGAGTTCTCCGAAGTGAGCGTGATGCCGCGTTCGATGTGGGAGCCGTGGCTCGTGTACCGTAAGCCGATCGAGGGAAGAGTCCAAGACAACCTGCGGCAGTGGCGGACCGGTGGCTTCCGCCGACAGTCTCAAGAAAAGCCGTTTGGAGACGTGATTCCTTCTTCGCCCACAAGGAAGGCCGAGCGGGAGTTGGCGCCGCACCCCAGCCTGAAACCACAATCCTTCTTGCGCCAACTGGTGCGTTCGGCACTTCCCCTCGGCGAGGGAGTCATTCTCGATCCGTTTGCTGGCTCAGGATCAACCCTGGCCGCCGCGGAGGCCGTAGGCTATGCAAGCATTGGCGTAGAGAAAGATGACCGCTATTTCGAGATGGCGAGTTCCGCGATTCCAAAGCTGATCCGGTTCACTCCAAAAGGAGATCAGTCCAGACGATAGACCCAACACTGGCGGAGTTTCTGAATGCCGTTCTTGTGGAGTGTCGCGGTACGAGTGCCAAGCTCGCTACGGGGATTCCGGCGGAAGTCCTCGATTTTGACGTGTCCCAGATAGACCTCGGCGAAGGTCAGAGGCTCGCGTTCAATCGCGGGCTCGGACTCCGTATCCACGCGGTAGACGAAGACGCACATCCACTGTTCGCGCGCCCCGTGCGTATCCACGGCTCCTCCAGCCTTCCGCGTCGTCTTGACTTCCACGCCTTCTGCTCCGGCCTTAACCGCATTATGGGGGTAGACTCCTTGCACGACGAGGTCTGGGTGTCCGTTGTGGTATTGGTTTTCCGTAAGTACACGGGAGTGCTTTGCGAGACTGGCCGTCAGCATGTCAGATAGGGCCCCAGACAGTATCGCGGGGCGCAGCATGTCGTCGAGCCGCTGCAGTCCTCTTCCGCTAAGATGCGAATTCACGTCATACAAGAAGTCATAGACATCCTGCATGGCCATCTGAAAGTCCTGAAGCCGCAAATCATACGGTAGGCGCGCTTGTCGATTGAAATTGGTGACGTCAACTGTATTTTGCGCTATCGCCATCAGAGAATGTATGTATCTAGCTGCCGGCAAAATTGGCGATTTTCCGGACAGTTCGTGTGGGCTTTTCAAGCTACTTTACAGCCGGCCTTGAGAATAGTCCACATTAGAGGTCGATCCAGATCGGGCTGGACCAGGCGAGGGCGCCGTCGTGTTGCTGGACGCGCAGGTAGTAGTAGTCGCCGGGTTGGCTGGGGGTGGTGTCGGGGAACTCTTCGCGGTAGTCGTGGGTGCGGTTGTGGGCGCCGGTATCGGTGGTGACGAATTGAAAGAACGGCGCGCCGTTCTTGATGACCTCCACGCGGGCGAGTTCCGCCGAACCGGCAACATCACATACAATGTGCTTCACGGTGTCGGCCTGGGGCAAGCGCAGGGACTCGCCCATGAACGCGCCGTTGATGCCGAAGCGCAGGATGGGTCTGCCGCCCAGGGTGGCATAGCAGCGGCGTTGGCGGATGGCATCGTAGATTGCTCTGCGCTCCAGCGCAGGCGCGAATACAGCCGTCAACCCCGGTAGCCGCTGGCGTTTCTCCTGAGCGGTGAACGAGCCCGGGCGGGCGATATTCGTGTCGGTCGCGCCCACAAAGCCGAAGCGCAGGCCGCGCGCCAGACCCTCGCGCACCGTGCCGCCCACGCCCATGGGCAGGGCGGCGTTCGGCGCGCCGAAATACTCGCCATTGCCCTGCTTGGAGGCGATCTCCACGCACGGCATGGTCTCCGGGTCGAAAAGCTCCCACCTGAAGCCGCCCAACGTGCCCCGGCCCAGCGGAAACGCGGTGTGGTGGGGCACGCCGAACCACTCGTGACCGGCGAGCAACTCATTGAGATGGGCGGGCGTCATAGCCGGATCGCGAAAGCTCGTTGGGTAGACCGGCGGCGCGTCCAGACCGGGAAAGAAGCCGTTGAGATGCCCCGTGTCGTGGGCCCATTCGAAGCCCAGTAGCGGTGCGAACCGGCCCGGATCGTCAAACTGCCGCGCCAGTGCCAGCCGCTCCTGCCAGGAGCGCTCGACGAAGTCCACGACCGTTTGACAATCGGGATAGCGCCGCCGCCACCACGGGTGCAGCCACTCACCGGCGCGGGTGTAGTGCTCCACGTGCGCCACAAAGTCCAGGCGCGCTTCATCACTGGCGTAGTGGTACAGGTCTTCGATCTCACCGTAGGCATGGCCGTGGGACGTGTGGGCATGTAAGTCGCCCCAGAAGACGAGATCGGAATCGTCGTGGGCGGGCAGCGCTTCCAGCGGCGTGCCGCGCCCCGCTGCAGGCACGGCGGGATGCCGCACCACGAGACGCACCCTCCCAACAGGGGGCATGTCTTCCTTCAGCACGATGGCGGCGCGCCCGGCGGCGCGCCCGCCGGTGGACAATGCAATTTCGGGGGGACAGTCGGTTCCGTTGACCGGAGAAATGACCGCGGGCTGCGCCAACGGAGCGGCGGTGTTGCCGTGTTCATCGACGGCCTTGACCACGAGATCAAAGGGCTCACCGCGGCGCGCCCGGCTGGGCGCTAAGACGTCCAGACGGTGCGGCGCAGCCGGTAGGAGGTCGAGATAGGGCGGGTCGGCTGACACCTCGCGGGCGCCGGACCCGTCACCCGGCTCGTAGAGCACGCGGAACCACTGGCGGAGGGCTGCGAGGGTCATGCGGATGCCGGGTCCGCCGGCGCGCCGGTCGCCGTAGGTGAGCACAATCGTATCACCGGCGGGGAGCGCATCCAGGGCGGTCACGCGCACGTGCTGCCCGCTGAGCGTGCAGGTTACGCGCCGGCCGGAGGCCGCCGCGGCGCTTGTATACCCCGCCTCGGCAGGCATCAGGACCTGCAGGGACGGCCACGACTGCAAACCCCGCGTCGCGGACTGCACCGCCAACGAATCGCCCCGGCGCAACCCGTCCCGCCCCAGGGTCAGCCGCAGCGCGACGCGCTGCCACGTGCCCACCATGGCCTGCCGGGGCGCGCAGGCCGCCGCGACCACTACGTCCGACGGCGGGCGGTACGCCTCCAAGATGACGGGATTGAGCGGCGTCCACTCGTCGGTGTAGTGCTCTCCGTTACCCATGGCCGTTCATTCGCACAGAGATTTCCACCCATCTAACCGGAGACGCCATAGCAACGTGATTCTACGAGACATGCTAGAGGTAGGCCGCAACCTCAACTGCCGGAGGCCGAACGCACCCTCTATAACCCAAACCCCCGCAGGAAGTCGCTCGTGATCCCCACGTGGAAGATGTGGCCCTCGTGGTGGGACTCGCAGCGCACGTTGGGGCATTCCGCGAGGAAGTCGCAGCTATAGTGCTCTTCCGCCTCGAGGCGGTAGATGACGCTTTCCTGTTTACCGTAGGTAAAGAGGAACTGCGTCGGCGACGCCTTGATCTTTTCCCGCACGTTCTCGTTGCTATAGGCCTGGCCGATGCCGGGAATGATGATCTGGTTGTGCCCCGACCACTGGATGCGGTCCATGATTACCGAGAAGCCGGAGGCGATCACGGCGGCCGTGGGCTGCGACTGTAAGGCGGTGAGCAAGGTCGCGCCGCCGCCCTGAGAAAGCCCGGCGAGCACCACGGCGTCGTGCCGCCCCTGCAAGTATTTCGTGACGGCCATAGCGCCCACGATGTACGCGGCGGAAAATGACTGGGCCCGGTTCAGCAGCCAGTTGACGAAGAAGTTTATGTTGAGTTTGCCTGATCCATTGTGGAACGCCAGGCAGTCCTCATTGGGCTTGATAAAGACGTAGGTGTTGCAGGCGTCGCCCAGCGCCTCCACGATGCCGTAGTGGTAGCTCTCCGGGTCGTTGCGGTAGATGCCCTCCGAGCAATTGAGGCCGCTTCCCGGCGTGACCAGCGCGGCGGGACGCGCGGTCTGCGGGTGGGCGGGCGCATAGGCATGGGCGTGGAACGTGTCTCCGCCCAGGGTGTAAGTGAGGCGCAGCAAGTGGGTATCGCCGCCGTCGAGCGCCAGCGAGTCCGCCCCCACGATCTGCAAGTCCGCGTAGGCGGTGAAGAAGCGGTCCACCGGCATCGCCACCGACGAGTTCATCGCATGAATGTCGTCAAGCGTAGCCAGCGGCGGATAGACCTGCTCGCACGGGCTCAGCGGATCGGTGAACGCGTGCTTGAAGATCTCCTGGTCGGGTCCACCGTAGGACGGTTCGTTGGCGGTAGGGTTCACTTACTGTTCTCCCCAATACTGCACACCGGCATTGAAAGCGCACCAAGATGGACGCTCAGGGCTTAGTCAAGATAATCGTCATTCGCTATCCACGTAGCTCCATATAGGCGATGAGCACGGCTATCACCAAGCCGGCCGCAGCGAACACATAGGCTCCCAAATGCGGCCGTACCCGCAACTCCAGTTCTCGTAGGTCTGCCTTAGTAGCTAAGGACTCACGGGATTCGCCCATAGCGCTAAGCAGCGCCCGCGCTTGGGCATCGATCGCTGAAGCCTCCGCTCGTCAAGGTCTCAAACGCCTTATGGGTGTCAAAGACTGCCATGACTTGCTCCCTTCCCCGGGTTGCTTACCCCAGCTCTCATCAGAGGCACTTGCCTCCTCCCGCGTCAACTGCAGTTGCGCACATGGTGTAGCTCCCTAAAGCTACCGCACACCAGGGATCGTACCCTCCTGCTTCAGCAGGTCGATGGTGCGGTCGAACGCCGCCGCGGCCTCGCGCACATCTTCTTCAGTGTGCGCCGTGGAGAGCATGCCGCCGTCGCCCATGAGGTCAACGCCGTGCACCTGCAGGCCGCGCTTGAACTTGCCGAACAGCGCGGCGTCGGCGTCGCGCATGGCGATGAAAGGCGGCTGGCCCGCGGCGCCAATGTCCGCCGGCGAGATTTTCTCGCGCGGGTTGTGGGGGTTGCTGAGCAGAATGTGGAACATGGAGTACGTGCCGTAGACGCAGCCGCTCAAGCCGTGGGCGTCCATGACCTGATTGAGCTCGGCGCGCAGCAGAGCGGCGAGGTCGTTCACGTGGCGCGCCGGCCAGCCCTCGGCCACGATGGCCAAGGCGGTTGACCCCGCGGTTGCCGAAAGGGGATTGGCATTGAACGTGCCCTGGTGGCGGACTTTCTTGCGGGCGTTCCACCCCGGCTCGTCGCTGTAGGCGAGGTGAGCCATGATGTCGGCGCGTCCCGCCACGGCACCGCCGGGCAGCCCGCCGGCCAGGATCTTCGCCAGGCTGGTAAGGTCGGGAATGACGCCGGTGGCCGCCTGCGCGCCCCCCGGCGAGCAGCGAAAGCCGGTGATGACTTCATCCATGACGAGCACCACACCGTAATCGAGCGTGAGCTTGCGCACCCCCGCGAGAAAATCGGGGTCCAGGGGATAGGTGGCGTAGCCGGCGCCGGTGGGTTCCATGATGACGGCGGCAACATCGGAATCGTCCCGCAGCACGGCTTCCAGGCGCTCGAGATCGTGCACCGGCAGCACGACCATGGTGTCGGCAGTGCCGGCCGGCACCCCGGCGGGCGGCGGCTCCGGCGGCCCTTCCACCACGACGTAGTCATGCCAGCCGTGGAAGTGGTGCTCGAACTTGACGACCTTGTTCTTGCCCGTGAACACCCGCGCCAGCCGCAGGGCCATCAGCGTGGCCTCGGTGCCGGAACTGGTGAAGCGCACGCGCTCAGCAGCCGGAATCAGCCGCTGCACCCAGCGGCCCCACTCTACTTCGCGTTCATGGGCCGCGCCGTAGTGCGTGCCGCGCTGCATCTGCGCGTTCACAGCCTCGACGATGGCGGGATGGCCGTGGCCCAGCAGGAGCGCGCCGTGGCCCACGAGAAAGTCGATGAAGCGATTGCCGTCCACGTCCCATTTGTGCGCGCCCTGCGCGCGCTCGATATAGAGGGGAAACGGCTTCTGGGCACGGCCGTCGTGGGTAGCGCCGTTGGGAAAGATGTCTACGGCGTCCTGGAAGCGCGCGGCCGAACCGGCGAATTGCCGCGTGAATTGCTCGTCTAGCGTTAGGTTGGCAGTCCCGACCGTTGTGCCCATCGCGCGCTCCCCTGGATTGCAGATGCTATTCGCCTCTATTGTAGCGAAAACGCGCCTCTCGCGCGTGCTTGACGGCCGGCGGGCAGTGTCCGGGATGGTGGCCGGACCTCACGTGGAGAAGCGTTGGGAAGTGCCGCAGTTCGGCGCATCTGCGAATCGCATCCGGCGGGCACGTCCCCGGTTGCGACGTGTCGGTGAGATGGGACGGGCATGTTTCATCGCCCCCGGGTCGTTGCGGCGTGGTAAAGCGGCTAGGGACATGCCTCCCAGCGGCAAGCAAGCTATACAGGCATATGAGCGACCGAAGACAGACGCAGGTTACAGACCTGCGCTACCGGAGATACATGGCCAGCCCACCAAGAGGCGGGATAGTCTTCTGAGCAAGCCGGTATCTTCTTAACCGCAATCCCGTTTGACAGTGTGTCGCGCATGGCAGCACAGGTGAAACTCCCTCTGCGGAGGGAGAAGGCTGGAGCGGTCGTGAACGCTGCGCAAACGAGCGCTAGACCATCTCTCTCGGCACGATGCCCTGTTCCGCCAGGATGGCCTGCAGGCCGGCAAACGACTCGCGGCTGCCCTGCTCGCGGGTGCCGCCCTCGGGGTAATAATGGGTCTCCAATGAGACCACCCCGTCGTAGCCGTCCTCCGCCAGCGCCTTCATCTGACCGGCGTAGTCCACCTTGCCCGCGCCAATGGGCTGCCAAACCGATTCCCCCTCCGGGCTCAGCACAGCGTCCTTGACGTGTACGTGCACGATCCACGGCTTTACGGCTTCGTAGCCGTCGGGATAGGGCCGCGCCTCGCCGGACACGTAGGCGTTGCCGGGGTCCCAGATCACGCGCAGGTTTGGTGAATCAATGGTCTCCATCAGACGCGCGGTTTCCGCGCCGGTGCCGATATTGCACGAGCGCACGTTCTCGAACGCCAGCGTCACACCGGCAGACTCCGCCATGCGCACCGGCAGTTCCAGCCGTTCGAGTATCGTATCCCAGTGCGTGTCCAGGTCGTCTTCCCGCCAGAACGAGAAGCAGCGCACAAGTTGGCAATCGAACAACGGCGCAATCTGAATGGACCGTTCCAGTATCTTGACGTGCTCGTTGTAGGCGTCCAAATCGTCGATGGGACACCGCAGGAAGAGCGAGGCGATGTCGCACACGGTGAGGTCGCGTGCGCGCACCATGCGCAGCACCCGGGTCAGCTCATGGCTGTCCAGGTCGCAGATGTTCTTATCCCACATAGCGTGGAGTTCGACCGTGCGCACGCCAAACTCCTCGATCACGTCGAGCGCATGGGCAAAGTCTTGTGAGATTTCATCGGTCATGACGCCAAGAGTGAACATTGCCTACCTCAGATGACTGCTATTGCTGCCGCAACGATCCGCGCTGTGTCACCTAGCTTGCACTCAGTGATTCCAATGCCGCCACGCTCGCGTCCACCACGCGGCCGGCGCTTTCCGGCGCCACGGCGGCGGGGAGGCCGTAGTGGAAGTGGGCGGTTTCCACCTCGTAGCCGCCTTCGGGATAGGCGGCGGCGGTGGGCACGTAGCCGATGTCGCCGTTCGTGTAGCCCAGGTACATGGTGTGGGCAAAGGGCGAGCGTTCCTGCACCCCTTGCGCAATTTCGATGAAGACCTCACCGGCGCCGCCGACCAGCGCCACGTCGCCGACGCGGAGCGCCTGCACTTCAAACTCCACCCGGTCGCTGCCGACGAGGGGCGGCGTCCAGTAGCGGAGAGCGGCCGTGCGGCGGCTGACGCCTGAGGGTCGTTCATTGGGCGTGTGCAAGTCCAGTTCCAGTGTTTCCTGCGCGGCGCCCAGCACCGGCGCCAGGGGTTCGTTGTCCCCGAAAGCCGTGCGCAGGCCGCTCAGTGAATAGACTTTGAGCGCCTCTGCGCCCAGGGCGCTGCCCACACCCCACTGGCGCTCCTGCATGTCGATGCCCGCGCGTTGGCCGATGGGGTTGATGTTGCCGCACGCGCCCTGCAGGAAGAGCATGGTCGCGCCGCTGGCCGCTTCGAACAATCCCCGCGCCACGCCCACGAAGTCAGCGGACACGGCATGGCTGGGCGGCGTGAGCACCACGGGATGGCACGCATAGTGAATGAGCGCCGCCAGGGGTTCGCCTTCGTCCGTATCCACGCGCAGCATCTGCACGGTAGTATCCAGCGCCCCGCGCGCGTTTTCGCCGAGTATCATGCCGCCGGCCGCCTGCATCTCGCGGCGATTGACGTTCACGGCAACGCTGCCCGCGCCATGGGTAATGCGGCACGCCTCCAGATTGCTGTGCGCCACATTCACGGTACCGGCCAGCGTGTGCACAAGGTTGGTGGAATACGCCCGCTCGTGGCTCGACATGTCGTCGTGAATGCTCGTGAACGGGCCGGAATGCGTGTGTGAGGTATTGACAAGCACATGAGCGGCAGGAATGCCGGTCTGCTCGGCAACGAGCTTGCGCAGCGCGGCTACCTGCTGGGACGGCAGGCCGCAGACGTCGCAGGTCACGACGGCGAGCGTGGTGTCGTCATTGGCCAGCACGAGACTCGTGACGTAGAGGTCGTCGAGGATAGCGTCGCACCCGTGTTCGCGCCCGCCGAAACCGCACAGCCACGTCCCCATCGGCGGCGTTATGGTCGCGCGCCCAACTCCGGCCCGTAGCCCTTCAGCCATTTCCGCTCCCCTTTCTCCGCGATCTCTGCCGCTGCCCGCGAGCCAAGGGTCGTGCTCTTGGCTGCGACAACTGTGCCAAGCCGAATCCGTTACGCGCCGTTTGCGCGTGGGTTACGGCCCATTATAGCGAAGGCAACCGGACTGCGCGCTCATTCTCTACGCGGGAATCAGTAGATATAGACTTGACATCGTCACGGGGCCACGTTCTTTGTCATGCCGAGTGCAGCGTCGAACAGGGTTCGCGGAATCTGAGAATCCCCTGCACACGAGATTCTTCGTCGCTACGCTCCTCAGAATGACATTGGGGGTGCAGCGTTCGGTTTGGCGTGGGCGCGTGCTGCGTTCGGCGTGGCATGGCTGTGCGTTCCCTGTCTTTTGTCATTCCGAGCCCTGCGAGGAATCTAGCGCCCCCGCAACGTGCCGCCCGCTTGGCGCGGCTCCTTAGACTCCTCACTGCGCTGTGCTCCGTTCGGAATGACATTCGATACACCCTTCGCGCTACCTCTTCACCCCCTCCCCGTCTCACCGCCTTCTACAACACAAAAATGACATGTCGGGAAGTGGCTTTACATGTTGACACTCGCATCTCTATAGCCTGAGCCCAAATCTACTAATCCCCCTCTACGCTGCACACGAGAGTTTGGCGGGTGGCGGCCGCGGCCGGCGCGGACTGCCGCGCAGCCCGGCGCTGCAAGGTCGCGCCGCTCCCTCAGGACTCCGCTCCTGCAGCGCCCCCAGACTTTTCCCAGATATGCGCCAAGAATAGAATTTCGCACCGTCCGATGGAAACAACAGCAAGCGCATAGCCGCCACTCGCGTCCGTTGAGGCGGCAGCAAGAGGACGCGCGGCAGGCGCTTGCTGCGCCCGCCGCGCGTTTCACGTGGCCCTTTTTGTACACAGGCGGTTCCTTGCGCCGCGTCTCCCCCCTTATTCGCCTACGTCTTCATACCAGCCCGAGCCAAAGTAAAGCCCGTCGTGCTGGATGATCCACGTGTGCTTCAGGCGTTCTTGGTCGGCCTCCGGGTCCTGGAACTCGTAGTCAACCCACTTGCCTTCCGCGGTCGCGGTCAGGAACTCCGCGCCGTAGTCGTAGCCGCGCGTGTCGATGCGTTGCTCACGGGTGCGGCCGATGTGCTCCGGATTGGGGTGGGCGATAGTGACTTGGTTCTCGTCGAGCACGAACACGTACCACTGGCCCTGCACGCTCTGCTCTGAGCTAAAGAACTCGAGGGCGGCTTCGCGACCTTGCGCGTCGTACCGCTGGATGGCGCGGTGCACGAAGGACTGGGTATACGTTGCATCGTCCTCCGCCTCGGCACGCACGTACCAACCGGAGACGAAGATCAGGCCATCGTGCTTGACCGCCCAAGCGTGTTTCTGCTCCTCATAGCCGGTTGCGGGATTGAGGAAATAGTAGTCTACCCAGATGCCGTCCGCCGTCGCGAGAACGAGCTCCTCGCCATACGCCTTGCCGCGCACGTCAACGCGTGTCTTCGGGGAAGTGCCTCTCAATTCAGGACGGGTGGGGTGCACGATGGTGTTTTCGTCTTCATCCACGATGAAGACGTACCAGTCCTCGTCTACGCTTTCCGGCGAGTTGTAATAGGCAAATGCGTCTTCGCGCCCAACGGCGTCGTAGAGCCGCATAGCCTGCGCCACGAATGCCTGGGTGTACGCCGCCGGATCGGACTTCGACGCGCCGTCTTCATACCAGCCCGAGCCGAAGACGAGCCCTTCGTGCCGCACCACCCACGAGTGCTTAGATTCGAATGCGCCGGTTGATGGGTTGACGTACGCGTAGTCCGTCCACGCGCCTTCGTCAGCCGCCGCCGCCACTACCTGCGCGCCCGCGGGATAGCCGCCCGGCCCCAAAATCTGGTCGGCGTGGAGTCCCACGTTCGCCGGCACGGCGGCATGGGCGAGCATGGTGTCGTTTTCATCGAAGACGAAGACGTACCATTGACCGTCAATGCTGTCCGGCGTGTTGTAGTACGCTACCGTGTCTGCTAACCCAACAGCCTCATACAGCCGGACCGCCTGGGCCACGAACTCCTGTGTATAGGCCGCCGGGTCATCTTTCGACGGTCCATCCTCATACCAACCGGAGCCAAAGACCAGACCGTCATGCCGCACCACCCACGAGTGCTTCGTCTGAAATGCCTCCGTTGCCGGATTTATATAGGTGTAGGTAGTCCAGGCGCCCTCTGCAGTGGCCGCCGCGGCTACCTGTGTTCCCGCGGGGTATCCGCCCGGCCCCAAAATCTGATCGGCATGCAACCCCACGTTGGCCGGCACGGCGGCATGGGCGCGCATGATGTCGTTCTCGTCCGAGATGAAAACGTACCACGCGCCATTCACGCTCTCCATCGTGTTGTAGAAGTCGATGGTCGCTTGCAGTCCGTTCGCCTCGTAGAACGCAATCGCCTGTTCCACGAAATACTGCGTAAATGCGGCGGAATCCTCCGCCGGATCCGGCGGCGGCTCGATCACGCGCACACTACAGGAAACGGCGACCATGAGCGCCGCAAGGGCTAAGGCTACCGTAATACTACGTCGTATCCGGCCAATCACAGAAGACCTCCTCATTGAGATGCTGCATTCATCACTTTGTTCTCGTTTCTTCATCCGACTTACTGCTTCAATTATACCTGCCCACCCGTATAACCTACCCACCCACCGAAATCGGCCTCGGTTTCGCTGTCTGTTGCGAATCTGCTTGCGAATGCCACAAGAGGGTAATACAAGAAGGAGATACAGGGCAAGGTTTCCGATTGTTCAAGCAACCGGCGGCGAACGGGCAGCCGGCTCGCGATTACTGGAGCGCTGCCATTGCTCTATGAAGCCGCGCGCCGCACGCGCCCACGGCGCCAAATGTTCGGCAAAGCCAAGCTCCGGGTAGGCGCCGTAAATGGCATGGCCGCCGAGCAGGGCGCGCCGCGTCTTGGCGGTATAGTTGCTGCCGGTGTGGTTCAGGTAGTTGTTATATCACGCCATCACCGGCGTTCAATGCCGCCGGTGACGGCCCCGGCGCGGTCTTGCAACAATTCGGCGCGTTCCTAGTCGGTGCTGCGGCGGTGGCTGCCGGGTAGGACCCACAGCACGCTATCGTCGTAGAGCGGCACGTTCCACTGCGTGTAGCGCGGGCCGTTTTTCATGGCCTCCGCCGTGAGCGCGTCCAGCGGGGCCATGTCCGCCGGATGAACGTCCCGGTGCCAGCCTGTGCCGCCGGGCCGGTCGCGGACGGGATTGCACATCATCATCATTTCGCTAATGCACGGCTCCGGTTCGCAGAGGAGTTGGCTGGCGATCTCCAGGGTCTCGTCGGCGACCCAGAACCCCTCCACGACATTGGCGGTCTTGGCGTCGATGAGGCCCGGACGCGCCAACGTGACGCGGGGTTGGCGAGACGTCTCGTACTCGCCGCCCGGCGGGTCGTCCGGCCCGCGCTCCCGCGCCCAATTCAGCTTCTGCCGCTCCAGCATGGTCTCGCAACTGGCGCGCATGGCAGCGAGTCTGTCCGGCGGAATGAGATTGCGTAAGACCAGAAACCCCTGATCCATGAACTGGCCGCGGTCTACTCTCACGGTGCTCTCCTCAAGGGCATAGCCACATCCACCCCAAACCCGCAGAAGACCCTCGCACGTCGTGGCTAATCTAACCCATGGCCTGCTCTAAAGCAAACGCTGTCGTCCGGCCGTTACGGGGCGTGCAACCGCTTGGCGGCCACAGGCTTCCTTAAGACCCTATCCAGGGGATCAAGCGCGGGCTGCTTAGCCGGGCCCAACCCGCCGTAACCGGAAACCGCGCTGCCGGAATGCGGGCCCGCCTACTTTCCGCCGTACGTGAACAGGTGCATTTCCCAGTCCATGTACGGCATGAGCCCGGCCGCAAAGAAGAGCGAAAGGGCGCGCCGCGCGTCGATAGGCTCTCCCGCATGTACGGCGTTGCATTGGAAGCGGTAGGTCAGACCGCCGCGATCCTCCTCGGCAGCGTACTGGCGCATATAGCGCAGGTAGTCGGGCCGGGTAAGGTCGAAGGGGATCCAACCGGTGCTGGAGAGGATTCCGCCGTAGCTATACTCAGGCATCTCGTCGCATATGCGCTTCGCTCTCTGGCCGTAGCGAGACGATCCGCCGAGAAATACAACGCCACCGTCCGCCAGATACGTTCGCGCGCCTCTGAGCACTTCTCGTCGGAAGCCGAAGCCGTCGTCGTGTTCGCTGGCAGGGGGATTCGAGACTACGAAGTTCACGCACCCGGTCAGAGATGCGAGCGTTTGCCGCTCGCGCCGGTCCACAGGCGCGTATGAGTCAGAGACGAAGAACGACGTCTTGTCGGCAACCGCGTTCAGCGACGCGTTCTCGCGCGCGATCGCCACGCTCGCCTCGCTGATGTCCAGGCCGGTTACGTGATGAACGCTGGCGACTCTTGCGGCTGCGATCGCTAGACACCCGGTGCCGGTGCCCCAGTCCAGCCCGATGCCCTTGAGCAGGTCTTGGTTCCTCACGATCGCCTCGATAGAGATGAGGCTTGCCGGCGACAGGGCGAAAGTTCCAGGGGGATGGAGTATCCGGACCTCGCCCAAGCCGGCCATCAAAGGCCCGGGTAGCGTCGTTTCACTCGTGGTCTGCCGTTGGACGAACATGGGGAATACCGCTGTGCAATCGGAAGCTTGCAATGGCCCGAAAATACTGCAATAGTGACCGTCCTCCTAGCTTCACACTACAACAAGCTAAGGAGATTTGTCAGTACTTTTCTCAGATTTTCTTGGCGGCGGAGAAAGAAAGATCTAGTGGCGCAAGTTGGCGACATCCAATAGACGGTCTCAGCTTGCGGCCGTGGCGGTGTGGAGGTATGGCATGCAGAAAAATCTGGGTAGAACGTGGTTCCGCACAGTGAGACTAGGTCAGCCCGGCGCGGGGCAGCACACCACGGGACTCACCACGGCCTTGCCAGGTCCGCACTAGGGCATGAAAGTGACTTTCATCTCTCCGTTCGCGCTGAGCGGAATTCGCGCAGCCCTTGTCGAAACAGTATACGGAGAGACGTGTGCTGATAGCTGTATAGCCCGCAATATCGGGCGTTCACCTCTGGTGCGGGCGCTAGCGCTGCTGCTTTGGGTAGTTCCCATTGCCGCGGCGGCGCTCACTGCCAAGGCAGCGGTCACTGCCAAGGCAGCGTTCACGGCCAAGGCGGCGTTCACGCGGATGTCGGCGCGTGCAGGCGGCGGATACGAGCGTTTCCCAATGCCGCTGGCGTTCACCCTTCGACGATGCTCAGGGCGAACGTATGAGCGCCTACTTCCATGGAAGTACTTCGCCATGGCAGTACTTCGCCATGGCAGTACTGCGCCGTAGCAATGCCGCGTCATAGCAGTGCCGCACGGGGAAACCGCGCGCTTGGCTTCGCCCCCAAGGCCGCTAGCGCGGCACTGGACCGTCTCCGGGCACGCCGTGCGCAAAGTCCAGCCGGCAAGTGGACGGGAACGCCAAACGGCGCCATTCCCAACCTGCGTGTTCCTAGCTGAGTCCCGCGACGATGCGCTCCGCGAGCATCAGCGTCGGCAGGTTGGTGTTGGCGCGGGGCACGGTGGGCATGACGGCGGCGTCTATCACGTGGAGCGCCTCCAAGCCGTGGACTTTCCCAGCGGCGTCCACCACCGCCGTGGGATCTGAGGCGGGGCCCATCTTGCACGTGCCGACCGGATGGAAGTAGTGGAGGCTGTGGCGGCGCAGATCCTCGACGGACACCATGCCGGCGGTTGCCGCACGCTCTTCACCGATCAACGCGGCGAGCGGCTGCGTCCGGGCAATTTCCCTGGTTAGCGCGACTCCGTCCAGCAGCGACGCCAGATCATTGCCGCCGGGATCGGTGAAGTAGCCGGTATCGATGACGGGACTGCTGTGGGGATTGGCGTCCCGCAGCGTCAGGCGGCCCCGGGACTGCGGCGCCATGTGCGCCGCATACATCGAAATCTCCCAGCGGCCGTCCGCGTCCGGCGCGGCGGCAGTAACCGGCGCGACGTGCAGGTCGAACGCCTCCCGGCAGTGGCGGCTGCGCGCCTTGGCGAGGCTTTGTTCGGTGAAGACGGTCTTGCCCGCGGCCATGAAGTCGGCCATCTGAGCGTCGAACAGCGGCGTGCCGTGGTGCAGCATGGTCACGCCGGAGTGGTCGTGCAGGTTGCGGCCAACGCCCGGCAGGTCCAAAGCCACGGATATGTTGAGCCGGGCAAGCTCCGCCGCCGGGCCGATGCCGGAGCGCAGCAGCACGGCGGGCGAGCCGTACGCGCCGGCGCAGAGCACGATTTGTCCCGCCTCTATGGTTCGCCGTGCGCCCCGGTGGATCACGTCCACAGCGACTGCCCGCCCGCCGCGTAGGATGATCTTGTCGACGAGGGCTTCGCCCAGTACGGTCAGCGCGCCTCGCTCCCGCACCGGGTCCAGGTAGGCAAAGGCGGTGCTCCAGCGAATGTCGTCCTGAATGTTGACCGGCGCCAGCGCCGCGCCCGTGTCTTCCTCCAGGTCGTTCAGGTCCGCCGTAAGCGGAATACCGCATGCAATCATGGCCGCCAGGCACGCGCCATGGAAGGGAGTCGTCTCCTCCGCCGTGAACTCACGCACGCGCAGGCGCGACATAGCGCGCCGAAATGCCGGCAGCACATCGGCGGCAGACCAACCCGTGTTGCCCGCCGCCGCCCAGCCGTCGTAGTCCGCGCGGCTGCCCCAGATCGCGATGCAGCCGTTGTGCGCCGAGCAGCCGCCCACCACCTTGGCCCGCTGGAGCACATGATCCGGTTGGCCGTTGGCCGCGGCGCTGGTATACGACCAATCGTGGGTGCGGGCAACCACCCGCCCCTGGAGCAACTCCGGCGGCCAGCGGTTTCCGGCGCGCGGGCCGTAATCGGGCCCTGCCTCCAGCAGCAGCACCGACCGGTCGCCGCGCTCCGCCAGCAGACCCGCCACCGCCGCGCCGCCCGTGCCGCCGCCAATGACAACGGCATCTGCATACGTTGGGATATTCTCAGGAGAGGTGCGCATTGACTTGTTCAATCCTTGGCTCGGCTAGTCGCGGCTAGCTCTTGCAGGTCTTGCGCATGGTCTGCGATGGTCAGTTTCAGTCGCCCAATCGCGGCCAGACGCCGCTGCGCCGCCGGTGTGAGTCCGGCCCATCCAGTATACTATCGCCATGTAGCCGCGTATGTGCGAGGAGGTAGCTATGGCACAACGGCAGAGTCTCGAAACAGTTGCGGTTGCGCCCGACCAGGAGGCGCACCCCCCTGCCAGTGAGACCGCCAAGCTCTTTGCGGAATCCGCCAAGTACATGCCGGGCGGCACGTCGCGGCTGCACTACTACTATCAACCGTATCCCATCTACGCCCAGTCCGGGCGCGGCTGCTACCTGACCGACGTGGAAGGCGTCGAGCGCATCGACTATCTCAACAACATGACTGCGCTCATTCACGGCCACGCCAACCCGCTCATCAACGAGGCGATTGTAGACCAATTGCAGCGCGGCACGGCCTTTTCGGAGCCCGCGGAGCCTGAGCTCAAACTCGCGCGCCTGCTGGTGGAGCGGGTACCGTCTCTGGAGAAAATCCGCTTTGCCAACTCCGGGACTGAGGCGGTCATGCTGGCGGTGAAGCTGGCGCGGGCGTACACGGGCCGCAGCCGCATCGCCAAGTTCGAGGGCTTCTACCACGGCTACTACGACTACGTGCAGGTGAGCTATGCGTCGCAGCCGGATGCCTGGGGACCGGCGCACGCGCCCCACAGCGTAGCCAGTAGCGGCGGGCTGGCGGACTCGGTGGAGTCGGACGTGCTGACGCTGCCGTACAACGACCGCGAAGCTGTAACCCGCCTGCTGGAGCGGCACGGGCACGAGTTAGCGGCGCTGCTCTACGATCCGCTCTGCAACCGCTCGGGCTTTCCACTGCCGCAGGATGACTTTCTTGCGTTCCTGCGCGAAATCACCCGCGACTATGGCATCGTCCTCATTTCCGACGAGGTGATCAGCTTTCGCGTAAGCTATCACGGCGGCGCGGCCCGCTACGGCGGCGATCCCGATCTGACCGTATTCGGCAAGATCATCGGCGGCGGACTGCCCATCGGCGCGGTGGGCGGCAGCGCCGCAATCATGGCGCTGCTGGACCCGACGGAAGGCCCCCCGGCGCTGGCCTCAGGAGGGACGTACAGCGGCAATCCGCTCTCGGCAACCGCGGGCTGCGCCGCCCTGACCCAATTGCCGCCGGAGGAATTCGACCGCTTGGAAGCGCTGGGCGACGACCTGCGCGCCCGGGCCAACGCCGCGTTTGCCGACGCAGGTGTGGCCGCGCAAATCAGCGGCGCGGGTTCGTTGATCCTGGTGGCGCCGACGGATGTGCCCATCGTCAATTACCGTAGCATTCCTAAAGATCCGGCGGCAGCGGCGCGCATGCGGGGACTGCATCGCGGCCTGATGGACGCCGGTGTCATCGTCTCCAAAGAGGGGCTGGGCGCGCTCTCCACGCCCATGGGCCAGAGGGAGATCGATCGGTTCGTGGCCGCGGCGGCGCAGGCGGCGAAGGCGGCGGCGCAGGCGGCGCAGACGGTATCCCGCTCCTGACGGATTGCGACCGACAGGGCCGTTGTGCGGTGGGCAGTGGGCAACGGGACTCCAGCATTTGCGGCGCAGCTACCGGAAGGACTTTTAATGCAGGCCGGAGACACACGCTATCGCGCCCTGCTGAGCGACATCGATGGCACGGTTGCGCCGTATGGCGTGGCGCCGCCGGACGCCGTGGTGTCCGGTCTGGCCGCGCTGGCCCGGCGCGTCCCCGTGGGCCTGATCTCCAGCCGCAACTACCGCTACGTCGCTGATATGGCGGCTCGTTTCGACCTGAAAGAACCGCAAGTTGCCGAAGGCGGCGCCCGCATCTTCCGTCCCGATACTCTGGAGACCCTCGACTGTGTCTATTTGGAGCCTACGGACGCCCGCACGGTGGTAGATGCCATTGCCGGTAGCGAGTATGGCTTTTCCGCCGTGGACGACACGACCGTCATCGATTCTGCCGCCGACATTCGCCACTGGAGCGTCACGCGCATAACGGTCCTGCCGGTGCGGACCGCCGATTTGCCGCGCTTTCACGCGCTGTTCGCGCCGGACCGGCCCGTGCACGTGACGCAGTTTCCGTATGAGCCCGGCAAGACATGGGGCGTGGACATCACGCATAGGACCGGAACCAAGGCCAGCGCCGTCCACCGCTACGCCCGCCTGCTCGGCATCAGCCCCGCTGAGATCATCGGCATCGGCGACGGCCCGAACGACGTGGAATTCCTGCAAGAATGCGGCCTGCGCATCGCCATGGGCAACGCCCATCCCGATCTCAAGGCGATCGCCGACTGGATCGCGCCGGATGTCGCTGACAACGGCATTCTGGCGGCGTTGGAGCGGTATGATGCGAATCTAGGCTAAACTTCAATGTGCTCAATCTGAATGACAAGGAAAGCTGGACATTCGCTCGATCCCTGATTTCCTACCGCACTTTGAGAGGCATCCGCTGGGTGTACTACGAAACCTAGGCCATGGTTCGCAAATGAGGAAGGGCGCCAATACCAGGCAACGAGGTTGTACGAAAGTTGCACTTGAAGGAGAGTTTGGTGACCGCTGAGATTGCAGTGATGAACCAGCAAGCAGTAGCTCTTGCTGCTGATAGCGCTGTTACTCTTGCCGATAGCGAATATGGGGAAGTTGCGAAGATCTTTACGTCAGCAAACAAGCTATTCGCACTCTCCCAGCATCAACCGGTGGGCATAATGATTTACGGTAACGCTCGCCTTGGAGAAGTGCCCTGGGAAACTGTGATCAAGTTGTATAGAGACCATCTGGGGATAGAGGAAAAGGGAACTATCGAAGACTACACATCGGATTTCATTCGCTTCATTAATGTCCAGGCCAGCAAGCTTCGGATAGACCAAGAGGAGGTAAAGTGGCCGCGTTCTGGCATTGTCGTTGCCGGATTTGGGAAAAGAGAGATCTATCCTGCAATTGTATCCTTGGAAGTTCTGGGCTTTCGCGGGCAACTCATGTATCGTTTAGAAAAACCGAGTATAGCAATTCAAGGAATTGAGGCTTTAATCCTCCCATACGCTCAAAAGGAAGTTGTCCAGGGATTCATGAATGGGGCAGAGCCTTCGTACAGTAGAAAGCTGCTGAGAATAGTTGAGCATATCCTTACTAGGCTCTTGACTGGTACTCTTAAGGAGTCGGACGAAGATGTGTCCCGGGCTCTAAGAGATGCTATGGGCAGTCTATATAGGGAACTGGACCGAATTGAGTGGGAAGAATATGCGCAACCCGTACTTCGCACTATTGCTGAGATGCCAAAAAGTGAATTGCCCGCTGTAGCGGAGGCAATGGTTGGTTTACAGTCGCTGAAGAGGAAAGTGTCTGAGGAACATGAAACGGTGGGCGGGCCGATTGATGTTGCTCTGATTTCAAAAGGGGACGGTTTCATCTGGATCAAACGCAAGCACTACTTCGATCCTGAGATTAACCCGCAGTTCTTTCAGCGATTCAAAGGAGGTCAAGGTGGAAGATCCTCACGCCGAAGAGCGGAATAAACCTAGGGAACAGCCCAGCCACAATAGACCGTCCGATGAACAAGAGAGTGATGCAGAGTCTATTGCGAATCGTGTTGTAGACGTCTTCTGGAAGAGCCTGCAAAGCAATCAGGAAGACGACTCATAGAGACCTCCAGACATTCTTGCCATATAGGGCATCCCTATGGCTAGACAGAATTGTCCAGCAAGCTAACCAGTTCAAGTGCCTCTTGCTTGCGCAGTCTCCGCGCAAGTGAGGCGGCAGAGTCGCCCTTTTCGTTCTCCATCGTCGAATCCGCGCCGCGTTCCAACAGCAGCGCCACCGCCGCGACACGGCCGGCGCGGACCGCGTCGAAGAGCGGCGTTTCGCCTTTTGCGTCGGACGCGTCGACTTCGGCGCCACTCTCCAGCAAGACCGCCATGCTTTCCAAGAAACCGGCAGTAGCGGCCCGGTGGAGCGCGGTCTTGCCCTTGTAATCGCGCACGTTCACGTTCGCGCCAAGATCGAGCAGGGCTTGGATCTTCTCCGGATGCTCGCCTTTGTCGCCCCGGCTGGCGACGATGAGCGGCGGCCAGCCGGGACGGCCCGTATTGACATCGTAGCCGTGGGCCACGGCCAGTTCCGCTAGTTCTCGATTCTGCGAGGGGTCTGCCAGGGGCAGCTTCTTCGCGTCGGCGCCGTTGGCCAGGAGCATCTCCACCAGGTCCAGGCGGCCCCGCCCCACCGCGATGCCCAACAGACGCTCGCTCAGCGGAGCCACTGCCGCGCCCCGCGCCAACAGGAACGCCACCGTTTCCGCGCAGCCGCCGCTGACCCCATAGGCCAATGGCGTGGCCCAGGTGTTGGGCCGGTGGTCGAAGATGAGCCGCCGGCCCGCCGAACGCTGAGAATCGTGCTGTGCCAGCGTGCTTTCCAATAGCGTTGGCTCGGCGGCGAGCAACGCCCGGACGGTACCGGTCTCGCCCAAATACGCCGCCGTGTGCACGTCCACCCGCGCCTCCTGGGCCAGCAGGAATTCGGCCACGGCGTGGCGTCCCTTGGCGCGGGCCACGCAGTAGCAGGTAATCTCCACATAGTGCTCGCTATAGTGGCAAGCCGCCGCGTGCACGTCAGCGCCCGCGGCCACGAGAAACTCCGCCACCTCCAGCTTGCCCCAATACGCGGCTTCCCACAGCATGGTGCGGCCGTGGGAGCCGACAGTACGCACCCAACGGGAGTCGTCGGCCACGAATTGCCGCACGGCGGCCAGGTCGCCTCGTCCCGCGGCCGCCGCTACGATCTTGAGAAAGTCGCTCTGCTTGCCGGTGAGCGCGGTGTTGCCCATGCCGGTCTCCCGTCTAGCTTGCGCGTGCCCGCGGCTGCCACAGCGACACGGCCAGCGCGCCGACGACGAAAATGCCGCACAGCGCCGGCGCCCAATCGCCAGTGCGCGTGTACGGCGTGCCGGCGCTCTCCGGGACTGGTACCGCGGCGCGCAGCACTGTGCGGGCCGGTGCCAACGCCGAGGTGCTGGCAATGACTTCGCCGCCGGGCGTAATCACCGCGCTGCCGTAGCGCCAGTCCGCTTTGACCACGGTCACGTTGTTCTCGGCGGCGCGCTGCACGCTTGCCGCCACCTGGAACGGGCTCATTTCCACCCAGTCGTGGCTGGTCACGGCGATGAGTTGCGCGCCATTGGCCGTCAGCGTCCGCGCCACATCGGGAAAATCGGAGTCATATGCCATCATGGTGGCAAACGTGCCGAGCGGCGTGTCAAAGACGGGATGCTCCCCGCCGGTGACGCTCTGTTCGCCGACGTAGATGATGGGATAGTTCTTGGCGTACATGCCAAGGAAGTCGCCCTGCGGCGAAATCAACACCGCTTCATTGCGGAACCCGCGCGGGTCGGTGTCCACAAAATACGGGGCGAAGAGATAGGCGTCCATCTCGCGGGCGAACGCCGCCAGCCGCTCCCGCGCTGCCTCGTCGGCCTGTACGTCGCGCCAGACCGTCGCCTCCGGCCAGACGATCAGATCGGCGCCTTGGGCTTGCTCGCGAGTGAGGGTTTCCACGTCGCTCCAGGCCAGGCCGTAGTAATCGCGCACGCCCTGCGACAGAGCGGTGTCAAAATAGTCGGACATGTCGAGTCCCGTCTGTACCAACGCGACCTCTATGGTAGCGGGGCCGGCTTGCAGCCGGGCCGCGGCCTCCGTCCGCGCAGCGGTGACGAGCAGCAGACCGCAAGCCAGCACCGGCAACGCCAGCGCGCCAACGCCCGCCGCTTGCAGGGGCCGCCGGGCGAGCACGCGGGCGAGTCCTACCGCGATGAGCACGTTGACCAGCACGATACAGAAGGTGAGCAACCACGGCCCACCCAGGCGCGTAACGGCCAAGGCGGACGGGAACGTATGCTGGGTCGTGAAGAGGTTGCCCCATATGTGGCCGAGTTGCAGCCGGTACCGCACGTACTCGGTCAGCGTCCAGACGGCCGGCGGCAGCAGCCAGAGGTACGGACGCGCCTGCCCCAGCGCCTGCGGCGCGCCCGCCGGGATTCGCGCGAAGTAGAAGACGACGAAGAGCGCCGGCAGCAGGATGACGCTGACGAACAACGCCGGTGAATCCAGGAAGAGAATGGGCGGAAAGTCGCTGCCCCGCCAGGCGCGGCTGGTGAGTCCCGGCGGAAAGGCTTGCCAGAGCAACGCGCCCATGAAGAGCACGTAGGTCAGGGACGCCGCCGCCCGCGCCGCCCGGGGCCGCAGTGTGGGCAGCGCCATGGGCACGAACATCGGCGCCAGCGCAATCCACGCGAGATACCACAGATCGAAGGGCGGAAAGGCCAGCGTCAGCAAGACCGCGGAGGACGCGGCGCTCGCCCCGATGCCCAAGAGACCGACGGGTGTCGAAGGGTGCTTCATGTGTCGTCGCTTCAGTTCGATGTCGTTGCGCCGGACGCCGGCGGGTTAGCGCGGGGCGCGGTGGATGGGATGCCGATGGGATGCCGGTTGTGCGTTCGTATCTATCTTAGCGTGACTGTCCCAATCACGCGCAAGAGGGGCCCCGGCGCGCCGGACGAGTACATTGCCGTACAATGTCTAGCAGTGGCCCTCTTCCCGTGCACGCCGGGCCGCCGTACCACACCATAGGGCGAGGTGGTATTGTCCGGCCCTTTTCCCATGTGCTCCAGGCCGCCGCCCGCTTCCGCGCTGAGGTAGACCCAAACGTGAACCGCGACGAATACGCCAAGATGTTCGCCATGGAAGACCGCTACTGGTGGTTCCGGTCCAAGCGGTTGTTCCTGCAGGCGGCGGTGCGGACCATGCGCGACCGTTTGCCTGCCGCGCCGCGCGTCCTGGACGTGGGCTGCGGCACCGGCGCGGTCATGGAAATGCTCGCGCCCCTGGGTGAGGTCCACGGTGTGGACGTGGAACGTGAAGCGCTTTCGTTCTGCGCGGAACGCCGGCTGGGCAACTTGGCGCAGGCCAGCGCGACGGCGCTCCCCTATGCCGATGGCTCCTTCGACGTCATCGTCGTTGCCGACATGCTCGAGCACTTGCGTGAGGACGCGCCGGCAGTCCGGCAGTGTGCCCGCGTGCTGCGGCCCGGAGGCATCTTGCTGTGTACGGTGCCCGCCCATCCGGCGCTCTTTGGCGAACACGACGTGGCCCTCCACCACTACCGGCGCTACTCCCGACGCGCCTTGCGGCAGACGATCGAGGGCGCCGGCATGCGGGTGGTGCGCATTTCGCCGACCTATGCGTCCATTCTCCTGCCCGCCCTCGTCGCGCGGGGCCTGCGCAAGCTCCTGTCGCCGCGCCCCGCATCGAGCGACGCCCGCAGCGACTTTCCGCCGGCGCCAGGCGCTGTCAATGCGCTGGCCGTGGCCGTGCACCGCGCCGAGGCCTGGTGGCTGGCACGCCGCAATCTGCCCTGCGGCCTCTCCTATCTCGCCATCGCCGAAGCCCCCGGTACGCCCCTGCCGGTGAACGGCAGCGGGACAATTGACACTCGCCACGCCCGTAAAGGATAATGGTGTGTCTGGAAACGATCCGGTCCGCGTGGAAAGGGCATGACGTGGAGCAGCCTGTCTCGAATCTCTGGCTGGCGGAGGACATCTTCAAACTGGGCGGCGTACGTTTCGGCGACTATACCTTGGGCCGCACCACGGTGCATTCCCCCATCTACATCGACCCGCGCGTGCTGGTCAGCAACCCCCATTCGCTGCGCGCCGCCGCGCAACTCATCGCCCAGGAGACGAGCTCGGGTCAAGCGATGCGGCATCCCAAGATTCACCCCTTCACGTTGGTCGCGGGTGTGCCCTTTGGGGGTCTCCACCTCGCCACGGCATTTTCGCTGGCAACCAACGTCCCCATGATCTACGCCCGCAGCCAGGGCGGCGAGCACCGCATCGAGGGACGCTACAAGCCGGGCGAGACCGTGCTGGTCATAGACGACTTGATGACCACCGGCGGCAGCATCCTGGAAACGGCAGCGATCCTGCAGGAAGCCGGCTTGGTGGTGCGTGACGCCATCGTGCTCGTGGACCGCGACCAGGGCGGTGAGGCGCGCTTGAAGAGCCACGGCTACAACCTCTATCCCATCCTCCGCCTGGAAGTGATGCTCAATCTCTATATGTCCAAGCAATTCATCACGGAAGACCAATACCGCCGCAGCCTGGAGTACATCCGCACCCACCGCACACCCGAAGCGCTGAGCTAAGCTGCCGGCAGCGCCGGTCTTGCTATTCTGGGCGAATCCTTGGGCCTAGTAGTCCAACAATGTTGCAGCGATGGGTAAGCGTAACCGGCGGTGGGGGAAAACGGCGCAGGTTGCGCGCACGCCCGATGCGAACCTACGCTACCGTTGTCTCTGCTCATGGCTTCTATCTATTCTCATCACCTCAAAATGGTTGAGCCGCCGAGGGCGCGCGAACCCTCCCCGACGACGGGGCATTGCCCGCATCCTGCCGTGCCAGCGCCAGCGACCAACTCTTCAGAAAGGTCAGGCGCGCCATCCTAGTACACGCAAATCGCGGCACGCGCATTCCTTGGGCTCCGTACGCTAAGACCCATGTCTCCGTACGCGCAGCCCCATGGAGGCGCGCTCGTTGGCTTCGTCAAGAATCTGCCCCATTTCTCCGTACGCGCAGCCCCATGTCTCCGTATGCGCATTCCTTGGACTCCGCACGCGCAGCCTGCTTCCGTTCGTGCTGAGCTTGTCGAAGTATGAACGGAAGCAGGCGGAGCCCAGCCACCAACCAGGCGCCACGGCTGCGGGCTAGGCAACACACCGGGATCCGCCTCCCTCCCGCGCGGCCAGGCGCTTCGACAAGCTCAGCGCGAACGGTAAGCGGTGTTTGCATTTCGTTGCTCAGCGCGAACGGTCAGCGGTGTTCGCATTTTGTTGCTCAGCGCGAACGGTTGAGCGGTGTCTGCATTTTGTTGCTCAGCGCGAACGGTTGAGCGGTGTTCGCATTTTGTTGCTCAACGCGAACGGTGAGTGGTGTTTGCATTTCGTTGTTCAACGCGAACGGTTGAGCGGTGTCTGCGTTTTGTTGCTCAGCGCGAACGGTGAGTGGCGCCCGCGTGTTCGAGCTGAGCGCGAACGGCCTTTTGGCGCTTCCACCACTAACGCGTGACCATGCGCGCACCGTCCGCTTTTCCCTTACCACAGGCGGCTACCCCAGAGAAAACACGCCAATCTCGGCAAGCGCATTCCTATGTCTCCGTATGCGCATTCCTTGGGCTCCGCTCGCGCATTCCTTGGACTCCGCACGCGCAGCCTGCTTCCGTTCGTGCTGAGCGCGTCGAAGTATGAACGGCAGCAGGCAGAGGCCAGCCACCAACCAGGCGCCACGGCTGCGGGCTAGGCAAAATACCGGACTCCATTTGCTTCCAGCGCGGTCAGGCGCTTCGACAAGCTCAGCGCGAACGGTTGTTTTGCTATTCGACAAGCTCAGCGCGAACGCTTGTTCTGCTATTCGACAAGCTCAGCGCGAACGGTCTGCGGTACCTGCGTGTCCGAGTTCAGTGCGAACGCCTTCTTGGCGCTCCCACCGCCAACGCGCAACGACCCACACCATCTCCGCTTTCGCCCTACCGCAGACGTTACATCAGTGAACACACGACCCGTGGCAGGCGCATTCCATAGCCACCCCATACGCAGCCTGCTGGGAATGAGATGATTGCCCCTAACGCCTCCAGAGCCTTACAACCGAGTACTTCGTGCCAGGCCGCTTGCTGGGATTGCCCCTGACACCCCCGGAGCCCTAGCCTCCGCGTGCGCAGCCTGCTGCCGTTCGTGCTGAGCGCGTCGAAGTATGAACGGCAGCAGGCGGCAGGCCAGCCACCAACCAGGCGCCACGGCTGCGGGCTAGGCGAAATACCGGACTCCATTTGCTTCCAGCGCGGTCAGGCGCTTCGACAAGCTCAGCGCGAACGGTTGTTCTGCTATTCGGCAAGCTCAGCGCGAACGGTTAGCGTTGTAGGCATGTTCGAATTCAGCGGGAACGGTCCCTCCGCAAAGTCAATCCCCGGCCTGCCGTGCTATCGGGTACACTACAAGTGTCCGGTAAGCTAGCCTGGGTCCGGGGTAGTAGGGCTGTAGCCGTAGAGGAGATGGCATGATGCGCAAGGTGGCGCTTAGTGGAACGCCGTACGCGATGGGCCGGCAGCAAGGCGAGGCCTTTGCCGACCTGGTCGCGGCGGCCGTGCAAATGGTTGTGCCAACGGAACGATATCCGGAGCCGCACCGCACGCGCGTGCTAACACAGGTGGAACGCAATCTGGACGCGGTGTTTCCGGAGGCGCTGGCGGAACTGCACGGCATCGCCGACGGCGCCGGCGTCCCGTTCGCCGACGTGCTCGCCTACAACTCCTGCCAAGAACTCGGGCGCACACCGCCCAACTGCACGAATTTCGTTCTGGTCACCCCTGACCACGGCGTAGTGCACTACAAGTCCAACGACGTGAACCCCGATGCCCTCCGGTTTCACGTCTATCTGGAAGGCCGTCCCGACTCCGGCCATGACTTCATCGGCGTCACGTGGGCCGGTACGGTCTGGATGAACGCGGGCGTCAACGCTGCCGGCCTCACGTACGGCGGCGGCAGCCTGCCCAACAGTGACGATGACTGGGAGCGCGGCATACCCGCCAACATCGCTCTGCGCTACTTCCTGCAGTATCCCGACGACGTGGCGGGCGCTTTGGCGCTGGCCGAGCGCACGCCCATCATGTGCCACGGCCACAACCTGGTTTTCACCGACGCCGCCGGCAACGCGGCGGTGATGGAACGCACAGCCACCGTCGCCGGGGTGCGCTCTCTTGACGACCACGCCCTGTGGGCCAGCAACCACTGCCTGGTGGACCGGGTGCGGCCCTACCTGCGCACGGATAACGAGGCGTTCATGGCCAATAGCCGCGGCCGTTACGACCTGCTGCAGGAACTCACGGCGGTCCGCCCTCACTCGTTGGAACAAGCGATGGCGATCGCCCGGGCCCACGCCGATCCCATTTCCATCTGCCAGCACGGTCCCACCATGCACAGCGTCATCGGCTACATCATGATCCCCGCTGAACGCCGCATGCTCATCGCGTACGGCCAGCCTTGCGAGAACGAATTCAAGGAATACACGTTCACGCCGGCGGCGAGTCCGGCGGCGGCTCCCGCCTGAGCGAGAGGGCCGCGCGGCTATGGCCACGGCTCTCCCCGGCGAGCGTAATCTATGTGGAACGGTGTTGACGATTGGGGCCTGAGACGGTTTTATTGAATCAGCAGGTCCCACGCAGCCGGACAGGACGCGCGCCTGGGCGAGAGACGGAACTGGGGCGGCAACCCGGGCAGGAACGAGCGTCCCGCAAACCGGAATCTCCCTCCGCGGCGCGGCCCACGCGCACCGCGACATCCGCCCTTCCGGCCCGCGCGCCCCCACGGCCCGATTAGGAGAAGCGACAGGCGGTATGCAAGCACGCCGCAGCAGCCTTTCGGTCATCATCGTTTCGTACAACGTGCGGCCGCTCCTGGCGCGCTGCCTGGCATCCGTCTACGCGGAGCCGCGCCCGCCGGAGGAAGTGATCGTCGTGGACAACGCCTCCGCCGACGACAGCGCGGCGCTCGTGCGCGGGCAATTTCCTCGAGCCCAGGTGATTGCCAACACGGAAAACCGCGGCTTTGCCGCGGCCACCAACCAGGGGCTGCGGGCCGCCACCGGCGAGTTGCTCTGCCTGCTCAACCCGGATACGGAGATCTTTCCCGGCGCTCTCGATGCGCTGGCGGTCTTCCTCGAAGCGCATCCCGAGGTGGGCGTGGCGGGCCCCACGCTGCTCTACCCCGACGGCCGGTATCAACACGCGGCGTTTCGCTTTCCCACCCTCGCCATGGCTCTCATCGACTTCTTTCCCCTGAACCACCGCCTGCTGAATTCGCGGCTCTACGGCCGCTACCCGTTCCGCCTGCATGAAAAGCCGTTTGCCATGGACTACCCCCTGGGCGCGTGCATGATGGTACGGCGCGCCGCCTGCGACGGGGTGGGGCTGCTGGATGAACGGTTCTTCATGTACTGCGAGGAGGTGGACTGGTGCCGCCGCATGCGGCAGGCGGGCTGGCAGATCATGCACGTGCCCGACGCCCGCGTGGTGCACCATGAAGGCCAAAGCACCGGCCAAGCGGCCGGCCGCATGTTCGTGGAGTTGCACCGCAGCCGCTTCCGGTTGTTTGCCAAGCACTGCAGCCCCGGCTACCAGTGGGCGGCCCGCGGCATCGTGGCTTTCGGCGCGCTGTGGCAGTTGCTTACCATGCTCCCCAGACGGATGCGCGCGGGCTTCCGGCCCCCCGAGTCTCCTGCTGCCGCCGAGGGGCCGGACCCTCACGCCCTGCTCCGCGACCGCTGGCAGAGCCGGAAGCGCGTGATCGCGCTGGCGCTCCGGGGCGAGCAGCGCTCGTGAGCTGGCCGCAGAGACGCCCATGAGTGCGCCACGTCCTGGTTCTCCCGCCCACACTTCGCCCAACGCGGGTTGCGCGTCTCCTGCCGCTGTGGCGCCCGCTACCGGCATTACGGCGGTCGTGCTCACTCGCAACGTGGCGGACACCATCGCTGCCTGCCTCACGCCCCTCGCCTGGGCCGACGCTATTCTGGTGGTGGATGACTTCAGCACGGACGCGACCCGCGAGCGCTGCCGGCGGCACGGCGCTCGCGTATTGGAACGCAAGCTCGAGAGTTTCGCCGCCCAGCGCAACTTCGCCCTCGGCCACGTGCGGACGCCCTGGGTGCTCTTCATCGACGCCGATGAGATCGTCACGCCCGCGCTGGCCCAGGAGATTCGGACCGCCGCCCGCGATGAATCCGTCGCGGGCTACTGGATACCCCGCAAGAACCTTTTGAAAGATCGCTGGCTGCGTTACGCGGGCTGGAGTCCGGACTACCAACTCCGCTTGTTCCAGGCCGCGAAGGGCCGCTATGACCCCACCCGCCTCGTGCACGAACTCGTGACCCTGGACGGCCCCGACCGGCGGCTCACGGAGACCCTGACTCACTATAGCTACGCCTCGGTGCGGCAGTTTCTGGCCAAGCACGAGCGCTATGCCGAATTGGAGGCCCGCCGCCAGTGGCTGCTGGGGCGCCGGGTGCGGCCCCACAATTACGTGCTGCAGCCGCTGCGGGCCTTCAACCGACATTTCTTCACGTGGCAGGGCTATGCCGGAGGCGGGGCAGGCCTTGCCATCAGCGCTGCCATGGCTTATTTCGATTGGCGCATGCATCGGCATCTCGCCGCGCTGACCAAAGACCCCACCACCCGGGTCTGGCGGGAATTTCGCCAACTACCGCCCGCGGCGTGCGCCGTCTCAGTCGTCATCGTTGCCTACAACGTGGCCGGGCTGCTCGCAGACGCCATCGCATCGGTGCTCGCAGACCTGGAAGACGCCGGGATCGACGGTGAAGTAATCGTCGTGGACAATGCTTCTGCAGACGACAGCGCAGCGCTGGTGCGAGCGCGTTTTCCCCGCGTGCGCCTCATTGCCAACGCCGCCAACGCAGGCTTTGGGAACGCGGCCAACCAAGGCATGGCGGCGGCGCGCGGGGAGACGGTGGTGGTCTTGAATCCCGATGCGACTGTGGAGGCCGGGTTCTTTGCCGCCGTTCGGGACTGCCTCGACCAAGAACCCCACGTCGGGCTGCTGGGGCCCCACGTCGCCGCGCCGGACGGTCCGGACGGCGGCTGGGGCACACAGTCCACCTGTCGCCGCGCATACACGTTTGCCACCACGCTGCTGGAGAGCACGCCGCTGCAGTGGTGGTTGGGCGAGACCGCCGACCTGCGGCGATTCTATTGCCGCGACCTTGACGAAACGCAACCCGCGCGTGTTGACTGGGTGGTGGGCGCCTGCCTTGTTGCGCGGCGAACCGCGCTGCGGGCGGTGGGCGGCTTCGATCCCCGGTTCTTCATGTATTTCGAAGAAACCGACTGGTGCCGCCGGATTAGGGAAGCCGGCTGGGAGGTCGCATACGTGCCGACGGCGCGAATTCGGCACCAGCGCAGCCGGAGCGCCGACCAGGACCTGATAGGCCGCGCACTCAACTTTCACCACAGCCGTCACAAGTTCCTGGCCAAGGAGCGCGGCCGCTGGCCGGCGCTGCTCCTGCGGATCGTCATCGGCTTGTTGTTCGCCGCCTACACGGCGCAGCAGGGCGTGCGCGCCCTCGTGCAGCGAGGCGACCAACACACGCGCCAGAAAGCCAATATCTTCGCTCACGTGACCGCGTGGTACCTCACCGGCTTTCCGGGCAGGGGCCGTCGTCTCGTATAATCTACGTGTGCGCGCTAACGTCAGCCATTGCGGCGGCATGCCCGCGCCGCGAAACGCTCAATCTCCATGCGCCGCGATCCGCCAGGCTGCCCGGCGGCGCGCAGTGGGAAGGACTTCCCAAATCTAGACATGCGCGTACTCTTCGTCACCGGGGAATACCCGCCCAACCAGGGCGGGATCGCCGACTACACTGCGGCGTTGCGCTCCGAACTCCGCGCGCTGGACGTGGCCAGCGAAGTGCTGACCGGCTCGAATTGCGCCAGCGTGGAGCCCACCGTGCATCCCGTCGTCGGCACGTGGGGCTTTCCCTTCTGGTCAGTCGCGCGGCAGATCATTGCCGAACGGGAAATCGACGTGGTCCACATCCAATTCCAGACCGCCGCCTTCGATCTCAAACCCGCCGTCAACCTCCTACCCTGGTACCTCCGCCGCCATACGCCCCGCCCGGCGCTCGTCACCACGTTCCACGACCTGCGCACGCCCTATCTCTTTCCCAAGGCCGGTCCCGTGCGCCGTTGGGTGACCCACATGCTGGGCCGCTACAGCGACGCGTGCATCTTCACCACTCGCGAAGACCGCGCGCAGTGGGAGGCAACGGTGGATGCGGACGTGCCCACACACCGGATCGGCGTCGGCCCGGCGGTGCCCGTGGCGCCTATTTCCGCAGAGCGGCGGCGGGCGCTCCGGGCCGAATGCGGCGTGGCGGAAAACGCATTCCTGGTAGGCTTCTTCGGCTTCATCAATCTCACCAAGGGCGTGGACACCCTCTTCGAAGCGGTGCGCATCCTGCGCGACCAGGACATCCCCGTACAGGTGCTCATCATTGGCGGCAGCTTGGGCGAGAGCGATCCGTACAACGCGGTCTACAAGGAGCACCTGGAGCGCCTCATCTACCGGCTGCGGCTGGATACTGAGGACATCCTGCTGAGCACCGGCTACCTGGAAACGACCGACGCCTCGCGCGCCATCCAGACGTGCGACGCCATGGCCCTGCCGTTTGCCGACGGGGCGTCGCTGCGCCGGACGAGCTTACTGACAACCATGGCCCACAGCCTGCCGCTGGTGAGCACGTATCCCAAGCAGCCCGCGCCGGAATTGCAGGAGAGCGATGCGCTGCTGCTGACGCCGCCCGAAGACGCCGCCGCGCTGAGCCAGGCGCTCCGCCGCCTCTACGACGACCGCGCCCTGGGCGCGAGTCTCGGCAACGCCGCCCGGCGCTTTGCCCTGGGCTTTTCGTGGCCGCGCATCGCCGAACACAACCTGGCGGTGTATACGGCGGCCTGCCGGCGCACTGAGCGTCCCGCCCCCGCGTCGTAGCCGCGCAGCCGTTCCTGCATCTCTAGGCCAACTGTCACTGCGACCGCGGTAAAGCCGTGATGCGGCGCAGGGCTTCCGTATATTTTGCGGCGGTCTTCCGGACGATGTCGTCCGGCAGCATGGGCGCCGGCGGCTCCATGTCCCAGCCGCTTTCGCGCAGCCATTCGCGCACGAATTCCTTATCGTAGCTCGGCTGGGGGTGGCCGGGCTCGTAGATGTCTATGTCCCAATAGCGCGAGGAGTCCGGCGTGAACGCTTCATCGATGAGGATGAGTTCACCTTGGTAGAGCCCGAATTCGAACTTCGTATCGGCCACGATCAAGCCGGCCTGCTGGGCTTCCGCGCGTCCAAACGCGTAGATGGCGAGGGAGGCCGCTTCCAGGCGGGACGCGAGCTCCGGGCCGATGCGCGACGCCAACTCCTCCCGCGAGATGTTCTCATCGTGGCCGGAATCGGCCTTGGTGGCGGGCGTGAAGATGGGTTCGGGCAACTCCTGGCTTTCCAGCAGGCCCGGCGGCAGCGCGTGCCCGCAAACCGCACCGGTGCGCACATAGTCGCGCCAGCCGGAACCGGCCAGATAGCCCCGCACCACGCACTCAGCGTCGATCCGTTCCGCCTTCCGCACCAGCATGCTGCGGCCCGCCAGCATCTCGCCGTGGGGCTGGAGCGCCGCCGGGTAGTCCGCAACGTCGGTGGTGATGAGGTGATTGGGCATCAGGCGGCGCGACCGCCGGAACCAAAACGCCGACAGCGTATTGAGCACCCGGCCCTTGCCGGGTATGCCCATGGGCAGCACCACGTCGAAGGCCGAAATGCGATCAGTGGTGACGATGAGCAACTGCTCGCCCACGTCGTACATGTCGCGCACCTTGCCCCGGGCATAGCGGGGCAGGGGCAGCGCCGTCTCCAGGATTACGTCGTCCATCGTTGCGCCCCCTTCTCCGGTCTCATTGCCTGTCTCCGCCTACACGTTCTACTATAGACGGTGTGGGCCGCTATAGCTGACACGACGTAACGCGTAAGCACGCACCAGAGGAAACCATGGACGTAACGCAACATCAACCGGGCATGTTCAGTTGGGCCGATCTGGGCACGCCGGACCTGGACGGTTCCAAGCAGTTCTACACCACGCTCCTCGGACTGAAGGCCTTGGACGCGCCCTCACCCGAAGGCTCGACCTATGCCCTGCTGCAAAAGCGGGAGCGCAACGTGTTTGCCATGTACGACATGCCTGAGGAGCTCAAGCAGTTGACGGGCGGCCGGCCGGTGTGGCAGAGCTACTTCACGGTAGCCGACATCGACGCCACGGCGGCGCGCGTCACGGAGCTGGGCGGCACGCTGGCGCAGGAGCCGCTGGCAGTCATGGACGCCGGCCGCATGGCGGTGGCGCAAGACCCCACCGGCGCGGCGTTTTCGGTGTGGCAGCCGGGCACGGAAATCGGGGCCGAGGTCTTTGGCGAACCGGGCGCACTGGCATGGTGCGAACTCTACACCCACGATACCGCCGCGGCCCAGGAATTCTACGTGGGCCTCTTCGGCTGGTCGGCGGAGATGACGCCCAGCGGCGACGGCGGCGAGTATAACCTGTTCAGCCTCGATGAAAGACCGGCAGCCGGCATGATGGCGATCAGGCCGGAATGGGAACCGATGCCGCCGCATTGGTCGATCTACCTCGCCGTCGCCAACCTGGACGACTCGCTGGCGCAATTGCAGAGCCTGGGCGGACAGCAAATTTCACCCGTCATGGCGGTGGAGGGCGTGGGCAGATTTGCGTTCGTGTGCGATCCGCAGGGCGCCTTCTGCACGCTCATTGAGATGGCGACCCACGACGCATAGGCGCGGCGCTGTCTTCGTGCCGTCCCTATAGATGTAGCGCGGGGGCTTGTCCCCAATGCTGTCGCTTAAAACTGATGATCGCTGTACTACCCGTTCGTGCTGAGCCTGTCGAAGTATGGACGGGTAGTACAGTGCGCCACAACTACCCCGCCGTTCACCTTTCGACAGGTTCAAGGCGAACGGCTGTGTGTACTTTTATCCATTTGTGAGGATTTGGGAGACCAACAAACGTACGTGACTCTTTAATGCGACAGCATTAGGGCTTGTCCCTCGCCTCTTGGCGCGGAGGGCAGCGCGGGTGGGTACCCGGCGGTTTGGCGTTAGCGCGTGACCGCCCAAACCCAATTGCTGCCGAAAACGCAGGTTGCAAATCTGCGCTACTGGAGAACTGCGGCTTTGGCAGGACGGCTACTTCTCGGCCAGACCCATGCGCCTGTAGGACGCGTCGACGTGGCGCAGGTGGTGGCGCACGTCGAAGAGGGCGTCGATTGCGGCCTCGTCCAGGTGCTCGCGCACTCGCGGGTCGCCCTTGAGCAGCGCGCCAAAGTCGCCGCCGGTCTCCCATGCCGCCGTAGCGTGTTCCTGCACGATGGCGTAGGCGTGCTGGCGCGTCAGACCGCAGTCGATCAGAGCCAAGAGCACTGCCTCGCTGAAGACGAGCCCGCCCGTTTGGCCGAGGTTGCGCGCCATGTTATCCGGATACACGCGCAGATCGGCCATCACGCGGGTAAAGAGACTGAGCATGTAATCCAGAACAATGCAGGAGTCGGGAAAAATAACGCGTTCGGGGGCGGAATTCGTGATGTCCCGCTCGTGCCAGAGCGCCACGTTTTCCAGCGCCGTCAGCGCATAGGACCGCAGCAAGCGCGCCAGACCGGAGATGCGCTCACAGCGCGCGGGGTTGCGCTTGTGCGGCATGGCGGACGAGCCCACCCGCCCGGGCTCGAACGGCTCTTCCACCTCCAGGACTTCCGTGCGCTGGAGATTGCGGATTTCCGTCGAGAATTTCTCAAGCGAGGCGCCAATCACCGCGAGCGTGGTGACGAAATCGGCGTGGCGGTCCCGCTGGACGATTTGGGTGGACGTGGGCGCGACGGCGAGGCCGAGCATGGCGCAGACGCGGTCCTCGATAACGGGCGGCACGTTGGCGTGGGTGCCCACCGCGCCGGACACTTTGCCGACCGCTACCTGGGCCCGCGCCGCCTCCAGGCGCGCTCGGTTCCGGCGCATCTCATCCACCCACACCAGCAGCTTGTAGCCGAATGAAATCGGTTCGGCCTGCACGCCGTGGGTGCGCCCAATCTGCGGCACGTCTTTGTATGTTACCGCGGCCTCTTCCAGCACCTCGCTCAAGGCGTCGATTTCCGCTAGCAGCACATCGGCGGCATCCCGCAGCCGCAAGCCGGTGGCGGTGTCTTCCACGTCATATGAGGTCAGCCCCAGGTGCAGAAAGCGGCTCTCCGGGCCCAGTTGTTCCGCCACGGCCATGAGAAACGCGTTCAGGTCGTGGTCGATCTCCTTTTCGATGGCGGCTATGCGCGCGAGTGAGGGCTGCGGCGCCTGCCGCAATTTCGCCATGTCGGCCGCGGGAACCTTTCCCTGCTCCGTCCAAGCCTCGCACACCGCGATCTCCACCTGCAGCCAGGTGGCGAATTTGTGCTCTTCCGACCAGATCTTGCCCATGACGGGACGTGTGTAGCGGGGAATCATCAGGATGCTATTCAATTCCGGCAATTTCAATGGCGAGCAACGAGGAGACTACACTACCACTAGCAATTCTAGGAGAAGGCCCAGAGACTGTCCAACGGGATTTCTCGGCGTTACCAGCGGGACGCATCCAATCAATACACGTAGGCCGTGGGAAATGGGAAGGGGCAGCCCAGAATCAGTATGCCAGGGAATACACCGGTGAAAGCGATGTGCCTGACAGACCAGGCGTCTAGATTGGATTGCTAAACAGCAGTAGATAGCAGGTCGCTGCCTGGCCCACTGCCAAAAACAACATGGCGGCCCCTGACCCGACCTCCAACAGTCTCGCCCTCGCCATCCGCTCGAGCAACCTCAGCCGAATGAACAGGACGCCGATCAAAACCCAAAGGGCAACCATTCCGAGGCCAATCCCGTATGCGGTTGATTGCAACGTGCCCTCGTCACCTCGCCAGCCATTTGCCCGTGCCACTCCCGGATTCGTCAGCAGGAATGATCGGTTTTCTTGAGGCTGTGTTTCCACCCATTTCTCCAGCGGCAAGTAGTTGCTTGTATTGACTTCCGCTGGATCATCTAGCAAGTATGGCCTCTGAATGAGCGCCAACGGGGATACTGCCAATTCTAGCCGTACGTTATCGAGCAACACTTCGCTCGGCTCGATTCTAGTCCCGAAAGCAACCAAGACTGTGTGAGCACTTGCGCTCACGCTGAACTCGTACTCTTGTTCTTCCCACCTGCTACCTACAACCGGCAGAAGGTCTTTTACCCTCGTTTCCCACACTTCATTGGACTCATCCCACTCACTCACTTCAACGTAGAAGGGGGCGCTTCTCACCGCCTCTTCGGCAAAGCGGTATACGAATTTCAGCCGATACGTTGCGTCAAACCACACGGGGACGATCTGGATCAGCCGCTTCTCAACGCCTTGCTCATCCGCGGCAATCCTGAGAACGGCTGAGCGGAATCCATCGCGTGCCCGATATGGGGCGATTACGGGAGGCACATCCCTCTGATCCGCCGCATCTTCGTAGTACCATACCGTGTCCACCTGGTCTGCAGACTCGAATGAGCCCTGTTGGATGCCGTTAGCCTGCGGGGGTAAGGAATTGACCGCAACCGCGGCCAAGAGTGCGGCCACAGGAATCGTCAGGAGCGCATTGCCGATGACTCTTCGCTTGAGGATTATCTCCCTAATTGCGGATGTGGCAAGCATGGGAAACGCCGCTGCCCCGATGAGGACTAACGGCATGACCGGCACGCTAAAACGAGGGAGCACAACATACATGGTATGGAAAGCCGCATAGTAGAACATCAGGAGTGCGACGAACGATGCGATGAGCAGTGACTGCCGGCAGAGCAAGATCAGGGAGAGGAACGCCAAGACCGCCAAAGCGGCATGCAGCCGGGCATGGTAGGTGAAGCCGGGCGCATCCCGGTATCCGCCGGGAAAGTTGGACACGTGATTGTAGGCTGAATCAGTCCAAACCACCGGCGGCTCAAGCCAAAAGTACGTGAAGTTGCCCCAAATATGACCGAAGTACGCGATGGGTGAACGCTCTATTCGTTCCCACAGCAAGCGCAACGTATAGAACTCGAACTGTATGGATTCTCGCTCGATCCCCTCTGCGGCAGCAGCAGAAGCGGCCGCCAGGAGCTTCGGCTCCAGATGGGCCATGTTGTGGCGCGTTTCCCCTTCATCCACTACATGGATGAGGAGTGTTGGATAGCCCTGCGCAAAGGGCAGTTCGAATTGCCCCGTAGCCGCTGCCTGTGTGTCTAGCTGGTTTCGTACAACCCATGGCGAGAGTGTCAAGACGAAGGCAAGCGCCATCGCGAGCCAAAGCCGTCCGCCCAGACGGCCGCTGCCAAGCAAGTAAACGGGCAGGAGAAACGGCGGCCAAAGTATCGTCGCGGGCTTTACCAGGGTGAGAAGCCCCCACAGCACACCCATGCCAACGTGGTATCGGTATTCCCGGCGTCGCAACGCATAGAGCGAGACGACTACCGCCAGCAACAACAGCGGAGTCTGGAGATTCTCGGTTGCGACCAGGCCAACATTCCCCAACAGCGTCGCATCGAGGGCAATGAGCAGTGCCGCGAATAGGCCCGTTGCGTGTCCTGCCAACCGGCGCGCGAGCCAGTAGCCTAAGCCGACCGTAATCGCGAACAGCACCCCGTGGGCGAGGAATACTGCTCCGTATGCTCCACCAAGCACATAGACAACCGCCAAGAAGACGGGATAGAGCGGATAGGGATAAGCGCCCCCGTTGTAGCGGAAATCTTGCGCTAAGCCATAGCCAATTCTGTGATACATTGGGCCGTCAACAGAGTTGACGGTTGGCTGCGCGACGAGCAAGACAAAACCTGCCGCAAGCAGGAATGCCCCGCAACCAACGGCGAAGGCCCATCTCAGGCTTTCATCATGTAGCTTGGGCCGGATTCCGGCATACCAGCGCAGCGACAGCTTCTGCAGGGCAAGCCGGACAGTGGCAAGTCCCTCCCTCCGTGCAATCATGTGCCCATGACCTCCCAAACCCACTCGACTACTCTCGGAACCCAAGACCCTGACACGCGAGGGCGACCTCGAGGACAAGATTAAGTGGCGCGAAGCGCCAACTCAACGTGGGAGTGGTCTGCCCAAGACTGAGACAATGCGAGAGAACTGCGCCGAAACTGGCAAGAGACGGAACGTCAGAATAGTCCGCCGGTTTGCGCGTTTTGGTATATGCCGCGCGGATACGTACGGCAAACCCACGCGGCTTTGGGTAACTGTAGCCGGCTAACAAGAATATGAAGAAAAAGCCGCTGTGCTTCAGGTCTTGCGCATCCCAAGCTACAGGCCTCTGCTCAGCCGCCGGCCATGGCGGGAATCACCGAGATTTCATCGCCGTCGGCGAGCGCCGTGTCTTTGCCCTGGAGGGTGCGGACTTCCTCTGAGTTCACGTAGACGTTCAGATAGCCGGGAATGTCGCCAGACTCATCGGCGATCTGCGCGCCGATGCCGGGGAATTGCCTTTCGAGTTCCTGCAGAAGCTGGCCGACCGTTGCCGCTTCCACTTCGACCCTCGATTGATTGCCGGTAAAGCGCCGATACGGCGTCGGAATGTAAACTTTCACTCCCATCGCGATGGGTCCTCGATTCACTGTGCTGGTTTGCGGAACCGAATCCTACTATAAGCCATTATCGTCCCGCTCCTCAACGTGCCAAGCCGCTCCGGCGCGGCGGGCTTGACAGCGGTCTGACCGTATTCGCCGGCCCTCCGGCCGCGCAGCCGGCAGGACTTCGGCGGGAGATCCCGCCCAGCCGGTCCGGCAACCCGCACAGATGCGCGGGAGCCTCACGCGGTCCGTCGGACTGGGCGGCGCCACCTGGGATACCCGCGCGGGCTCCCACGCGGTCTCCGCGCATCCAGCGTGTCATAATTACTGGTATGCGACAGCCGGCTACACTTACCCGCAGCCTGCGCCACTGGGACGCGCTCCTGCAGCGGCTTGCCGACCGGGGCAAGTCGGACCGCTACGCGGTAGCCGTGCTGGCGCTCCTGTGTCTGTGGCCGTTCCGGCGCTTGTTGGTGCTGGGGGAGCACTGGCTAAACGGCGACCTGATCCTGGCCAACCAGGTATGGGCCGAGTGGCAGGCGGCGCAACTGCGCGGCGGCGTCTTCCCGCTCTGGACCTCGGAGATTCTCGGCGGCTTTCCCATCGCGTTCAGCGAGTATCCGTGGTTCTATCCGCTGCACTGGCCGTTCCTGCTCGCGCTGCCGCCGCCCATGGGCTACGCCGCCGCCATGGCGGTCCACCTCTGCGCCGCCGCCGTGGGTCTCTACGCCTTCGTGCGCGTCCTGGGCTTGCGCCCCGCAGCGGCTCTGCTGGCGGGAAGCGTCTATGCCCTCAACACGTTCATGCTCGGTACGCTGCACTTCAACAATTTCTCCCCGCTGTTTGCGTGCACGCCGTACGCACTGCTCGGCGTACACGGGCTCACCCAACGGCGCTGGTGGGCGTGGCCGCTGATGAGCGCGATTGTTGCCCTCGCCCTATTGGCAGCCCATCCCCAGGTGTTTGGCTATCTCTTCCTCCTGCCGGCGGTCTACGCCCTCGCCCACGTCGTGGCGGTTATGCGCCAAGACCTCTATCGCGGCCTCGCGCTCGCCCTTGCGCTGGGCACGGCGGCGGCAACCGGCGCGGCGATCAGTCTCATGCGCTGGCTGACCACCCTCGCGCTGGTGGCGGAGTCGGCCCGGGGCGGCGTTCAGGCGGGCGGCGTCTCCGTCCCGCCGTGGTCGTTCCTGCTTGGATTTGTCTTTCTGGACTTTCACATTCCCCGCGTGCTCAGCGCGCAAGGTCTGCTGTTCGTCGGCGCGCTGCCGGTGGTTCTGGCCGTGGTCGGGCTTACCCGTTGGCGGACCGGCGTCGCCGTGCGCGCGTTCGCCATAGCCCTTGCCGCGGCCGCAGTCTTTGCGCTGGGGCGCTATACGCCGGTCTACGGCCTGCTGCAACTCATACCGGGCTTCGCGTTCTTCCGTGACCCCCACCGGGCGGCTGTGGCCGTAAACGCCTGCATCGCGCTCCTCGCGGCCTACGGCTTGCACGCCGTGCTTGCGGGCGGGAGCGCGGCAGTGGAGCGCGGCATGCGGTACGCGCAAAGAGCCCTCATCGCGCTCGCCGCGCTGCTGGCAGCCGGGGGCACACTGGCGGCGCTCGCCTTCAGATTGCTGACTGACCGCATTGCCGACACGGGCCGGGCCTATGTCGACCGCTTCATCCTGACCGACCCTACCAAGCTCCAGACCCCGGCGTTCTACTACAATGCCATGGCGGACGAGATCGCGGCGGCGGGCCGCTCCCTGCGCATAGATGAACCTCTGGTACCGTTCTACGCGCTTTCGCTCCTCGGAGCGGGCCTGGCGCTGCTCTGGCTGCGCCGCGGCGAGCGCGGCAGCCTCTCCTTGCTCTTCCTCCTCGCCGTCGTGGCCGGCACGCTGCTGGTGGGCAATCGCGGCCTGACGCCGAGCGCGCCCGCAAGCGTGGTCGCCACCCGGCCCGCGGCGGTGACCGCCGCGCAGGCAGACGACACGCCCGGGCGCAGCTTTGGCTGGCGCTTGGGCGGATTGCGCCATGAATTCGCGCAGACGCAGGACCGGCGTCCCGCGAGCGCCGACCGCGTCGCCTTGGAGTACCGCATCCCCATCGCGGCGCTGGCGCCCAATCGCGGCGTGGTTCACGGCATACCCAGCCTGGACGGCTATGAAAACCTGATGACGGCGGCGCAGGACGCCGTGCTGGGTTACGTGGGCAGCGAACGCGCCATCACACCCGGGTTTGCCGGCGACGCCGGGTTGGATGCCGCCGCCAAGCGCGAAGTCTTCCTGAGCCGCCTGCCGGCGCTCGCGGCTCTGGGCGTCCGCCATGTCACGACCCTGGAGCCGTTGGCAGACCCGCAGCTCACCCTTGCCGCACAGGAGCACATTTCGCTCACGGGCGGCCGGATCACCGTATACACCTATGCGCTGGCCGACCCCGCGCCGGCGTTCTTCCTCGCCGGTGAATATGCGCTCGCCGCGGACGTAGAGACCGCGTTGGCGCTCCTGGCGCGGGACCGTCCCGTGCTTGCGCGCGAACCGGTGCTGGCGGCGGGGCCGCGCCTGAGCGCAGCCGGTTCCAGCGTGGACGTTGCCGCCCAAGACCCGCACCGCGCGGAATTCGCCGTCCGGTCGGATGGCGCGGGCCTGCTGGTCTGGCTGCAAACGCCGCTCAGCGGGTGGACGGCTACGGTGGACGGCCAACCGGAGGAGATCATTGCGGCCAACGGCCTGGGCATGGCCGTGCCGGTCACGGCGGAGACGCAGCGCGTAGTCTTTCAGTACTCACCCCCGGGCTTCGCTCTTGGCCTGCGGCTCACCGCAGCGGGGCTTCTGTCGCTGCTCCTCGGCACGCTCTGGCACGCGGGGCGATTGCCGATCCGGAGGCGCTCCCCTAGGCAAACCGCCCCCGACAGCGGTAAGATGTAACGTGCTCTATCGCATTGGCGGCGACGCGAAATTGCCGCCGCGTGCGCGGCTCCTAGCCAAACCGGACGGCGCAAACACACGGGCGCGCACCGGACGGTCGCGCGCCAGAACAGTAGCCAATTGGCAAATGTGCCGTTGGGCGTGAACCCGCGAGAATGCCGCAACACCATGTCCGCGCCCTGGCGGCCTGCCGGTACGCGGCAGCAGAGGAGAATCTCTTCATGGCCGAAGGTAACGGGCGGCCCGACCTCTTCGACGTCAACGTGCTGCTGGGCCCACTGCCCCATCGCCCGCCGGGGGCGCCCCAGGACGTCGCGAGCCTGCTCGCATTGCTGCACGCGTATGACATTCGCCGGGCGCTGGTGACCCACACCGTCGCCAAGTGGCACGATCCCACCGGCGGCAACGAACGCTTGCTGCAGGCCATTGCCGGCGAGCCGCGTCTTGACGCCTGCTGGGTGGTGATGCCTGCCGCCACGGGCGAAACGCCGCCCGAAACCGCACAGGTGGCGCGCCTGCTGGACGCCGGCGCCCGTGCCGCGCGGCTATGCCCCAAGGCGCATACGCTGGTGTTGGAGCCGTGGGTGATCGAACCATTGGCCGCGGCGCTGGCGGCCAAGCGCGTGCCCATGCTGCTCGACTTCGATAACGCCCACTACAGCGAACCCCGCCACTGGGACTTCATCGCCTGGCTTCTGGAGGCGTTTCCCGACCTGCCGGTAGTTCTTCTGCGCCAGTCCCACGCCGACTTCCGCGTGCTCTACCCGCTGCTGGACCGCGCGCCGAATCTTTATGTAGAGACCTCGTATCTGGGCGGCCACAGCGCGCTCCTGGAACTCGTGGGACGCTGGGGAGCCGAGCGGTTTATATTTGGCACTGGACTGCCCATCTTCGAGCCCGCCCTGCCCATCACCACGCTATCCTACGGGGGACTCGACCCCGCAGCCCGGGCGGGCATCGCCGGCGGGAGCTTGCAGCGCTTGCTAGACGGCTGCCTGGTCTAACGGGACGTCGCGGCTCGCTCCGTCGCTGCGGCGGCCACGCCGCGAAGCCTGCCGCTACTGGGCCTTGGGCAGGAATCCGCGCCAGCAAAACTCATGCATATTGCGCAGAAAGAGAGTGCATTTCGTGTCATCAGTAGCAGAACTGACGCCGGAGCAACTTGCCGCGCTCCGCGCTATCGACAGCCCCACCATCGCCAACGCCATCGAGGAATTCGACGCGCGCGACCGCCGCGCCGGGTACATGGATGGTTCGATCCGGTGTCTCTATCCCGAACTTGGCGAAATCGTCGGCTACGCCTACACCGTCACGTTCAAAGACCGCGAAGCGGGTGATCCGCCCATGCGCCAGGCGTGGATCGAGGCGCTGGAGCAGGCGGCGGGGCTACCGGCGCCCCGCATCCTGGTGGCCCACGACGCCTCGCCGGACGTGCCGGCAGCCATCTTTGGCGAAATCATGTGCACTATGCTTGCGCGCCTGGATTTCGTGGGCGTAATCACCGACGGGGCCGTGCGCGACATCAACGAGGTTCGCGCCCTGGGCCTGCAGTACTTCGCCTCCGGCGTGATCGTGTCCCACGGTCAAATAACCATCGAGTCGTTTGCCGCGCCGGTGACAGTAGCGGGGCTTGCGGTTAGTCCTGGCGACTTACTGCATGCCGACCGCAACGGCGTGGTGCAGATTCCCGCCGAAATCGCCGCCCAGGTTGCCGACAAAGCCGCTGAGGTCCGCCGGGACGAGGGCAAGCTACTGGAAGCTCTGGCCGATCCGGCGTTTACGTTGGAGAAGTTCAAGCAAGTAATGCTGGGATAGGCGCAGCATGGCGAACGAGACCAGAGAAGACGTTGGCAGCGTCTTGTTGGACGTTGCCGACCAGTTGCGGGCGCTGGGGCAGAACGGGCTTCACTATGCGCGGCGCGACGACAACGAGTATGACGTTGCGCGCTACGAACAGGTGCTGGGGTTGGCGGCGCGGCTCTTCGCGCTGACGGATACGCGTTCGGCTGCGGAGATCGAGGCGGTGTATCGCGGCGACGTGGGCGTGCAGACACCGAAAGTGGCAGCCTACGGCGCGCTCTTCGACGCGCAAGGCCGGGTGCTGCTCATGCAGCGGTCCGACAACCGGCTGTGGGCGCTGCCGGGCGGCATGGTGGAAGTGGGCGAGACGGCCGCGGACGCGGCGGAGCGCGAGTTCTGGGAGGAGACCGGCGTGCGCGTGCGCGCCGAGCGCCTCATCGGCATCTACGACAACCGGACGTATCGCGGCCGAGCGCCGTATCAACTCTTTAGCATCGGCTTCATGTGCGCCCACGTCTCCGGCACGCCGCACCCGACGAGCGAAGCGCTGGACGTGGGCTATTTTTCCGCAGACGCGCTGCCGCCGCTGTCACGCGGCGCCGACCTGCGCGTGCCCGATGCGTTTGCCCGGCAGCGCGATGAGCAGTGCGCGCCGCACTTCGATCGGGAACTCGCGTAAGCCGAGAGCCGTGTCTTGTTTGCCCCACCGCCGCAACCAACCTTGAACAGTCCCAGAAGCAACTCGCCGTCGGACGTGCTACGACACGCTCAGCACGAACGGCCGGCCCCGTGCCGGAGGAGGGCTGCCACACGTTGCAGGATGGTCTCGGCGACCTCGGTCTTGGCGAGCACCGGCAGCGACTCCGGGGGTCTATCTCTGCTCAGGATCACCACCTGGTTCGTGTCCGTGCCAAAGCCGCTGTCGGCTCGAGACACATCATTGGCGACGATGAGGTCCGCGCTCTTGCGCGTGAGTTTGCTCTCCGCATGCTCTATCATGTGCTCGGTCTCGGCGGCGAAGCCGACTTTCACGAGGGTGTGCGGGACTTGGGCCAGAATGTCCTCGTTCTCAACCAGGGTAAGGGCAAGCGAATCGCCGGTGCGTTTCGTCTTTTGGCCCTGGGCAGTCTGGGGCCGGTAGTCGGCGACTGCCGCGGCCATGATCAGCGCATCCGCCTGGGCGGTGTGTTCGTTGACCGCGGCCTGCATGGCGGCGGCCGTGGTTGCGGAAACTGTTTCCATGCCGTGGGGCGGCGGCGCGGTGGTGGCGCCTGTGATGAGTATCACCCGCGCCCCGTAGTCTCTGGCCGCCTCCGCCAGGGCGAATCCCATCTTGCCGCTGGAGCGGTTGCCGATGTAGCGCACGGGGTCCAGCGGCTCCTGCGTGCCGCCCGCGGTAACGACCACCGTCTTGCCCGCCAGTGGGCCGCCGCTGCCGAGCACGGCGCGCATTTCGGCGATGAGCGCATCCACTTCCGGCAGCCGCCCCTGGGCCACGAGACCCGACGCCAGCCTGCCGGCCAACGGCTCCACCACGTGCACGCCCCGCTCCCGCAGAGTCGCCAGATTCTGCTGTGTGGCGGGATTGGTGAACATGCCGCCGTCCATGGCGGGAGCAACGAGCACCGGCGCTTGTGTGCTGAGAACGGTGCAGGTCAGGAGATCGTCGGCCAGTCCCTGCGCCATGCGGCCCAGGGTGTGTGCGGTGGCGGGCACGACGGCCAGCAGGTCGGCCTCCTCGGCCAGGGCAATGTGCAAGATGCGGCCGGGATCGGGCGTGTAGAGGTCGATGTAGGCCGGACGCTGCGTGACGCTCGTGAACGAAAGCGGCGTAACGAAGCGCGCGGCGTCTTTGGTGAGAATAGTAGTGACCGCCGCCCCGGCCTGGTTGAGCTGGCTGGCCAACGCCACCGCCTTGAAGGCGGCAATGCTGCCGCACACGCCAAGCAGGATGTTCTTTCCGCCCAAGACGCTCATGCGCTCGCTCCCCTCAACTCCCTCAGGGCACCGGTCTCACTGTACACCAGTATACGGGCGGGGAATAGCATCGCGGACTTGAGCGCCGGGCCCAAGACTCCCCACCAAATCGATGCGCGCAGCGTTGCTTTCACTCAGGTAGACTTCCGTCCCGGCGCGGCACGGCTTGGCGGAATCTGCGGAGAAAGAGCGCAGGGCGGGTAACCTCCGTCTCTGCGTGGCAAAGGTTGGCAACCGCGGGCAAGGCAGAGCTTGGCACGGCGCAGGCGAAAGGCCCCGCGCGCGACGGTGGTACTGGGCCAAGAGCGACTGAAACGAGCCGACCTACGTGCCCCGTTGCAGGCGGTCGTACACTATCCGCAGGCCTTCCAGCGTCAGGTTCGCGTCTACCGCGTCGATCACCGACGTGTGCTTAGCAAAGAGGCCGGCAAAACCGCCGGTTGCCACCACCGTGCAGACGCCAATCTCGTCGTGAAAGCGGCGGATCATGCCTTCCACCAAGGAAAGATAGCCGAGCATGATGCCGGACTGCATGGCGTGGATGGTGCTCTTGCCCACCACCGTTTTTGGCGGCACGAACTCAACGCGGTAGAGGCGGGAGGCATGGGCGACCAGGGCTTCCGTGGCCAGACCCAGCCCCGGCGCGATGGCGCCGCCTGTGTAGTTGCCCGCCGCCGAGACTACGTCGAAGGTGGTAGCCGTGCCGAAGTCGATGACGATGCACGGGCCGCCGTGGCGCTCGAAGGCCGCTGCCGCGTTCACCACCCGGTCGGCGCCGACTTCCTCCGGCCGGTCGATCTCCACCGCCACGCCGGGCACGGCGCGGGGATCGATGAGCACGGGCGTATGCCCCAGATACTTGACGCAGAGATCGTTGACGGCGCGCGCCAGCGGCGGCACCACGCTGGATACGATGACGGCTTCGCAGCGGTGTGCGTCCAGTCCGGCATGCCGTATAAACGCAACGATTTGCACGCCGTATTCGTCGCTCGTCTTGCCGATTTCCGTATTCAGCCGCCAGGACCCCTTCAGCGCGCTCGCTTCGAAAGCGCCCACGGCGATATTCGTGTTGCCGATGTCCAGTACGAGAAGCATTGCTTAGTGTCCTGTCGATCGGTGCGACCGCTTGCTCGTTCTTGCCGCCGCGCCCGCTCTGCGGCGGACCGGATGTCCTTTACCGCTGCCTGCGCGCAGGGAAACACTCAGCAGAGAAGGCGGAATCGCAAAAGGGAGGCAGTAAAGGGTAGATTTTCTATGCCCAAACATCGCCTGCCTGTCTCAGATACGCCGCCGGTATGGCACGATCGTGTCCGGCGGCGGTCGGGGCGTGGGGGTATTTTCGCTCATGGCCTTTGCGATTGGCGCGTGGTATCGTCCTCGGGGTCGCCGGCGCGGGATTCCTCCGGCCTGTCCGTCTTTGTCGCCTCTATTGCGGGGGGAGAGCCCTCGTTGGCAGAGCGTTTGCGCCAGCGCCGGGTGAGAAAGCGCCGGAGGAGCCGTTGGGTGTGGGTGCTGCTGCTGGGGCGCAGGTGCAGCGCGGCGGCTTCCAGGTACGGTTGGCTGATGCGTTGCAGATATGCCGGCACGCCTTCCGCGCGAATTGTGCTCAGCGAGCCCCGATAAAACGAAAAGACATGCACGTTGCCAAGCTGGATGCCCGCCTGCACCGCTCCGGCGGCGACGAGCGACGAAACCGTGAACAGCGAGCGGTTCTGTTCCGCCGCGGCGCGGTTCATTTCCGTGAATATCTGGGTGAGGTCGCGCGGGTCGGGGAGTTGCCCGGCGTGGCTGCGAAATTCCTGCAAACTCGTGCGCATGTCATTGAGCGCCAGCGGCGGGATGTCAATTGTATCGGCCATTTGGCCGGAGGTGTTCCCCAGCGCGGCGAGCAGTTCGTCCACGGAGGAAACGTTGGCGTCCGGCGGCAGCACGTGAGAGTCTTCGAGTTCTTTCACGAAAGCGTCCAAATACGCCCGTGTGCCGCCGGTGACGTCAGCCGCCGCCGCCAGCATCCAGAGCGGCGACCACCCCACGGCCACCACGCTCGCCACCTCTACCGCGTTGCCGGCCAGCTTGCGCACGGCGAGGTCCTGTATCGCCATCGCGTCAGCCGCTTCCGGCCCTGACACGCCGCCTACGAATTCCACCACTATGCGCACCATGCGCCCGATGGTGGACTGATAGAGTTGCGAGTGGCGTATCGGCGGCGGCAGCACGACCTCGGAGGTCTCGTGCACCAGGCCGCCGGCCCCGGCGGCAGCGCTGCGCACCAGGCGTTCCGGCAGGGATGCCACGTACTCGCCGGCGTCGAGCGTGCGCTCCTGCAGGTTCTCGGCGCGCGTCGGTGGCGGCGTTGGTGTCGGCGTCGTCGGTTCTCTGGCGTGTTCCGAGGGGTCTTTCGTGCGTTCCATAGAATCCCTCTTGGGAGCGGCGGCCAGCGGGACCACTGGCGCTATACTCGCGGATGCGCTGCGCATTGAACTTACCGGTGTATCGTACCACGAAGGGTAATCAGCGCTGTGGAAACTGCCGGATGGCGGAGCGGGCCGGACGCATAGTTTGGCCCGTGCGGGAATGCGGCGCACAGCGGGAGGGCGGCAGACAAACCGCTTGGCGCGCGCCGCCGGTGCGCTCCGTGCCGCTGGGGAAGAGGGCGGCGCAGCCGGATTGGCGGCGCGTCTCGTGCATGGGGCCGCCGTTGAGCGTTTGCTCAGCAGCACGAGCAGCAAGGTCGCCGCCTCGCGTGCATGGGGCTGCCAGGGGTGGGGCAAAGACCCACTGGCGGCAGTGCGTCACTGCCTCGCGTGCATGGGGCTGCTTTGCGCGCGCAGGCCGTGCAGCACCTTGATCTTGTCGCCGCCTCGCGTGCATGGGGCTGCCCTGGATTCCGGCTTTCGCCGGAATGACGGAATGGGCGTCGTCCGGCGCGAATGGGACTGCCGCGCCGACGCGGCGGGCGCAGAGGCGGCAGCGGACGTCCGTTCCCCGCGCAGGGGGCCGCCACCTTTGGCGCGTATGCCGACGTTGACTTCAGCCAGGCCGTTCCCCGCGCAGGGGGCCGCCACCCCAGACGGTTTGGCCGCGCCGCGGGGTATAATCATAGCCAGCAACCCCGCGACGAGCCAACACACACCACGAACGTGAGGCAGGCACCCATGGCAGCAGGCGCTCCCACCGCACCCACCTCGTCACTTCGCGAACAGGCCCTGGACGGCACGCCGCTCCACGGCACGCTGGTCATCGACAACCACTGTCACGTGGGCCCCACCGCGCTCTTCTACCAGACCTTCAACGACGCCGCGGGCATGGTGCGCACCATGGACCGCGTGGGCATGGACCAGGCGTGTGTCTTTTCTTCTATGGCAATCTTGCTGGACATGCGGGAAGGCAACGACATCTCGCTGGCGGCGGCGCGGCAGTTCCCCGGCCGCTTGCTGGCCTACGCCGTGCCCGATCCCCACGAGGCGGACCTGGTGCGGGACGAGTTGCAGCGCTGCTTGGATGCCGGCGCGGTGGGCATCAAGCTGCATACCGGCACGGCCAATTATCCCTTCGACGGCCCCGGCTACGTGCCCGCGTTCGAGCTGGCCCACCGCCACCGCCTGCCCCTCATCAGCCACGGCACCGGCACGCCCGCGACGCTGCGCCGCATCGCCCGCGAATATCCCGGCGCCCACTTCATCGTGGCCCACGCCGCCGGCGGCAGTCCCAAGAGCAGCCTGGATCTGGTGCAGGTGGCGGCGGAAGAACCGAACGTCTACCTGGATACCGCGGCTTCAGTGGGCTACCGCGGCGACTTCACCGAAATGGTGCGCCTCGCCGGCGCGAACAAGATCCTCTACGGCTCCGATATGCCCTGGACCTGCGCCACCTACCAACTCGGCCGCGTGCTCCTGTCCCCAATCACCGAAGCGGAAAAGAAACTAATCCTCGGCGAGAACCTGGCGCGGTTGTTCAAGACGAAGTGCTAGGGCGAGAGGGCGAATTGCGGTCTTGTGACAAGCGCAATCGCAAGTCTACTAAACCCCCCAGGGGCGCCAATCCTGTCCGTCTTTCCCGCGCACGCGGGAATCCATCTGTGCCTTGAAGTAGCGCAGGGGCTTGTCCCCCGCTCTTGGCGCCACAACGCGCAAACATCTGCGTAATCCAAAAACCAAGGCCGTGCACCCTTAGCCCCGCGCAATAGGGAAACCACCAACAATGGCAAGCAGAGCAAAAGAAACAGAGACTACGCGCGAAGAGGAAGTAAACGTCCACCTGGCCCTTCTGCTTTCGCAGCGCGGCGTTCCGGCCAAGGCGGAGCGCCGCAGCCGGCGAGGCGCGCCCGACGTGCGCATAAACTTGCGCAGCGGCCTGATCCTCTTGGAGTGCAAGTGGGAGGGTTCGGAGAGTTCTCTGGAGGCCCAACTCCAGGAACGCCGCGCCGCTTTTCCCGAGGCGCTCGCCGTGCTCGGCGTGCTCTACCCCGAACGGCTGCGTCATGCGGAGGATACCCAAGCGGAACTGGAGAAAGCCGCTGACCTCCAGTGGTGGCTGGCGACGTTGCCGACGCTGCTCGAGATGGCCAAGGCTTCGCCGCAAGCGCCGCGCCAGATACGGACCGGTTCCGTCGCCGATCTCGCCGACCACCTGCGCACCTTGCCCCTGGAGTTGCAGGTCACGGACCAGGTGGAAGCCGCCGCGCAATCCATCAGCTACGCGCTGGAGCAAGCGGTGTACCGGCTTGATAAACACGAGCGCATCACCCGCCGCATTGCCGACCTCATAGCCGAAACCGACCAGGAGAAGAACCGCGCCGCCGCGCTGCGCATCGGTTGCCTGGCGCTTTTCAACGCGCTGGCGTTCCAGGACCGCCTGGCCGCCGTCAACGATGACGTGAAAACGGTGCGCGAAGCCTCACGGCAGGGCATTCCCAGCCTGCGGCAAACCTGGCGCTTCATCTGCGACACCATCGACTACGTGCCGGTCTTTGCCTTGGCGGCCGAGATTCTCGCGGTGCTCGAGGACGGGCCGGCCGACGTGCGCACGCCCGTCATCCTGCCCCTGGTCAAGGCAGTAGCGGAGACGCGCAACGTGGAAGGCCACGACCTCTCGGGGCGGCTCTTCCACACCCTCTTGTCCGACGCCAAGTTTACTGGCGCGTACTACACCTCAGTGCCCGCGGCCACGTTGCTGACACGGCTGGTCTTTCACAACTGGCCGGCGGGCGTTGACTGGCGCGACCACACGTTTCCTGGCTCCCTCAGCGTAGCCGATTTGGCCTGCGGCACCGGGACGCTGCTCATGGCGGTGGCTGCGGAAGCGGAACGCCGCCACAAAGCCGCTGGGGGCAAGCGCGCCGCCGCGCTGCACAAGGCCATGGTGGAACAAGCCCTGCACGGCTACGACGTGCAGCTTTCCGCCATTCACTTCGCCGCCACCAGCCTCGCGATGCTCAACCCGCACATCCAGTTCGACCGCATGAACCTCTACGTCATGCCCCTGGGCGTGGAGAGTGAGCGCGTGTCGCTCGGCTCGCTGGACTTCCTGGGAACGACTGAAGCGCCGGTGCAGCACGCGCTCTCCCCGCAGGAAACCGGCGTGACCAGCGGCGACGTGGCGCAGGTGGCGGGCAGCGGCGCGCGCGGCACGGCGGAAGGCGCGAAAGCCACGCTGCCCAAGCTCGACCTGGCGATCATGAATCCGCCGTTTACGCGCTCCGTGGGCGGCAATCTGTTGTTCGGCAGTCTGCCGGCGGGAGAACGGCGCAAGCTCCAGGACGAACTGGCGCGCCGCCTGAAGTCGCGGCAGGCCTCCGCCACCGCCGGTCTCGGCGCGGCGTTCGTGGCGGCCGTTTCGCCTAACCTGCTCCCCGGCGAGGGACGGCTGGCTTTGGTGCTGCCGCTCACCGTCTGCACCGGCCCCTCCTGGGCGCAGACCCGTGCCTTGATCGAGCAGGACTTCACCCTCGATATGGTGATTGCGTCCCACGATCCCCAACGCTGGAACTTCTCGGACAGCACCGACCTCTCGGAAGCCCTGCTCATCGCCACGCGCCGCGCCAGCGCATCAACCCGTCATACCGGCGCCTCGTTCCGTCATTCCGGCGAAAGCCGGAATCCAGAGGCAGTCCGTCATTCCGGTGAAAACCGGAATCCAGGAGCAGACCGTCATTCCCGCGCACCAGAAAGTGACCGTCATTCCCGCGCAAGCGGGAATCCATCCTCTCCGCGTGCCCTGGACTCCGGCCTCCGCCGGAGTGACGAGTCACACGAAAAGCCTGCCCCGTACGCGATACGGGGCGAGCACCCATCTTCACCCCGCACCACCTTCGTCAACCTCTGGCACAACCCGGACGGCATCGTGGACGCCCACCGCGCCGCGCAGGCCGTCAGCGAAACGCCCCCGGCAGAACTGGAAGAATCCGGCACAGCGCTACTGAGAGTGGACGGCCAGGACGTAGGCGAAGTGGTCTCCATCCCGGAACCAGACCTGGCCGGCAAGCAGTGGTTCGGCGTCCAATTCGCCCGCGCCGACGTGTTAAGGAGCGCCGCGCGCCTGTTGGATGATGGAGAAGTCTGGGTCCCCGGCGAGCCGTCAACCGCCAGCATTCCGCTGTGCAAACTGCGGGAACTTGGTGAAATCGGCCCTGACAGACGGAGACTGGTTGATGGGTTCGATAGGACGAGTTCGGTTACAGCCTATCCTATGGTTGAAGGTCACGACACGGAGCAAAGAAAGACCATGACGTGTTCGCCTGACGCCTATCTTTCGCCACTAGTAAAGCCAAGAGGCGGACAGCGGCCAGGGTATGGTGAACACCTTTGGCAACAATCTAGTCGGCTCCTTATATCGGAGAGGCTTTGGCTAGAGACGACCAGGATTGTTGCCATGCAGTCGGAAGTGCGAGTTCTATCAAACGTGTGGTGGCCCGTCACCGTTGAAGCCGAGGCCATGGAGAAGGCGCTGGTTGCTTGGATGAACTCCAGCTTGGGCTTGCTGACAATACTGGCCCAGCGGACTAGCACAAGAGGAGGCTGGGTTGCACTGAAAAAGGCTGACCTCGCAAACCTGCCCGTCCTCGACCCCCGCCGTCTCCCCGCCTCCCAGCTTCAATCCCTCTCCCGCCTCTTCGACACACTCGCCACCGCCGAATTCGAGCGGCTCCCCGGCATGGCCCACTGCCCCGCCCGTCAAGCCCTCGACGACGGCCTCACCCACATCCTTGATCTCCCCAACCTCAGCACCCTCCGCCACCTCCTCGCCTCCGAACCCGTCATCTCCAACCGGCGGCTGTAGCGGCGACTACCGTGAACCCGGCATGAGCTTAGGTGACCTTTCCAGTCCTTACCGTCACTACAAAGCAAAGAACGCCTTATCGATATTGACGAGGCGTTCTTAGTGTAGAGCGCCAGAAGGTACGGAACTCCGTCTTGAATGTCTTGCGGCGACTTTCGGGAGCTGAGGGCTAATCTCCGTTCTTTTTTCGGCGCGGTAGCAAACGCAGCAACCAAGGGTTAGTGACAATGAGCACAGGAAATAGCACCTGCGCAACGGATGAGTACCATGCAACGAGCCTAAGTTGCTGCTTCTCATCAAGCCATCCGATCTGGGGTATGAATAAGTGAGCTACAGCGGTGGCGAAGACAACTAATACCAGGATCGCGAGGAGTGAACCACCACCCCAAATCACGGCGCGAACAGACCACTTCTTAATCCTTGCCCACTCATTAAGCCACTCCTCGTCTCTTTCAAACTGGCTCTCTCTTGAAAGCTGCGCATAGGCTGGCTCCTTGTACTCGGAAGCCTCTTCCGTACTTACGTCATCAAGTTCAACTTTGCTGTCAACAGGCGGCACCTTCTTCGTGCGGTCACTCACGGCGTGCCTCTTCCGCCTTAGCAGCGAAGAATCGTCGAATCATGTCGTCAGGGATATACCAATTCCCTTTCTTCTTTGCTTGATGCCAAGGCGTGCCTTTCATGTGGGTTAGAGTGATTAGCTGCCCTCCACTAAGGCCCCCGTATATTTGAAAGACTTGGTCGATGATGTCATTCTCGGCAGAATCATACTCGTCCTCAAAGTCCTCGGGGTGATTTGGGAGGGTTTCGGTCACTGGGTCGCCGCCGTAGTGCCGAAGGCAGTAATATACTACTGGCACAACCGGGCCGTACTTCCAAACTTCAAAGGGCTCATTGATCAACGGACGGCGGTAGATACCTAGCATCCAAGCATGAGCAAAATACACTAGCTTCTGAACCTGCAAAGGCGTGAGGGGTTTGCCAACGTCTTTACCACGTCGGATGAACTCGTTAGCGACGCTTCTGGCGTCGTGTTCCATGACAGATCCTCCATAATAGTTAAAGAATCTCACCATAACTCCACTTTACTATCATTCCTTTTGCTTGACAATGACAACCCGAAAGCCTGAATTCGCGCGTTCTGAGACTCGAGGCGCGACCGTATGTCTAGGCAAAGGTTCTTTGCAGGTGCCATTTGGAAAACAAACAGCGCAGTCTGAGGAGACCGAGAGACAGAGTTAGGCTCTTGTCATCCTCTGTGGAGGCACGTGGAAGTATTAGCTGCAACCTAGAGAATGCGCTACGGCGGTGATTGCACGTCACGACGAGTTGCAGGCAAAAGCAAAGTAGCCTCGCGTCTTTGCAGGAATACGTTGCCGAGGGGCGAATAGCGGTACCATCCTGAGGCTAGAGAAGGCTAGGACTCTCTTATTCGCTTTCTAGCGGGACGCGTTCCCCGATAATCAGGGCTTTCCCTGGAAGCATATAAATCCCAGCTATACGATAGCCAAAATGGTTTATCTCTCGAATGTTGGCAAGGAGTGCTTTCGTATAGCCTGGCTCACGAGGTTCTCCCGAATACGCAATTATTCGTGTCAAGTTGATCTGCCTTGGTTCTTGATCTGTGCTGTCCTTTTCCATTGGGGAATCCTCTTTAAGTCCTGTCAGCGGCTCCCAGTTGATTTATGTGTGTAGGGGTTGCATAGATTGCTAGCTGGAATCGGAGGCTTCATCTGCGGAAGATTCCGCCAATGGCCGATCCGTTTCGTTTCCAGGCGCTTCCTGGCCAGGCATAGAAATCCTCCTCCCAGCCCTTGCCAAAGTCATCGTAGGATTGGGTGAGGTACCGGTGCGACGACTTCACAAAGTTGCGAAAAATAGCGACAAAGACAAAGTGCCGCAGCAAAGCGGATTCGTCTTGCGCGCTGATTTCCTCGGCAGGTCTCTCTTGCGTTTTCATGGCGCACCCCTGATCGCTCGTCCAGTCTCGTAGCGAACCATTCCTACTCTACAGGGTCTATTATATACCTTGTCCACTGTAGCAATGCAGCGCTCTCTAATACGCCCAACGTTTGCTGCTCAATCACGCCGATCCCAAGCTATGCTGCGCGTGTCCGAGAGTAGCGCACAGCCGCAAGGCTGTTTTCACAGAAGTATAATGCACACAACAAGCATGTTGATGAGGCTGACGGCATGAAGAACATCACCCTGAGCGCCGACGAGGGCTTAAATGAAGCGGCGCGGCGGCGGGCTGCGGCGGAGGGGACGACTCTGGGGGTGCTCTTTCGGCAGTGGCTTACGGACTACGTGGAGCGCGGGCGGCAGGCTGATAAGGCGATGGCGGCGATACGCGAGTTGCGGGAGACCATAGGCACCGGTGGGCGCCGGTTTTCGCGGGATGAGATGAACGAGCGGTAGTGAGTGATCAGTCACATATGCGTTGGTTTGCCTTTCATAGTGTAAGGCCGGTCAAAGAGAAGATGGATTCCCGCGTTCGCGGGCATGACGGTTCTTGCCGACGCTAGTTCATGGTAGGGGCACGACATGTCGTGCCCCCAACAAAAGCGCGGAAGGCTAGGCCTCACTTGGTTTGCCAGAGGGGTTCACGGGCCCGTTCGCCTTAGCATCGAGGAAGGGACAGGGTTTTCATGGGATTCACCCTGGCTCTGTCAAGCCCCACAAGGCACTGAGAGTGAACGCCGATCTCTCTGTTTGTGCGGGGCACTTCGACAAGCGCATAGCAGGCCTGTAGAAGTGTGAACGGAGAGAAGCGTGTCTAAGGCCGCGAATCGCTTCCGCCGCCGTTCACCCTTCGACGATGCTCAGGGCGAACGGCTTGCTAGCCTACATCCATAGCAGTGACGAGTAGCCGCCGCGGGCGACTCCTATCCGTCAATGGCTGCTCGCTGTGGGGTACAATGCAAGGCACATAGACTAGCATGCGACAGGAGCATTTCATGGAACTCGGGGCGTTTTCGGTTAGCTTGGCGGTGAAGGACATCGCGGCTTCGCGGGACTTCTATGCGAAGTTTGGGTTTGAGGTGGTGGGGGGTGACGCGGCGCAGAACTGGTTGATTCTGCGGAACGGCACGACCACGATTGGACTCTTTCAGGGGATGTTCGAGCAGAACATTCTCACCTTTAATCCGGGGTGGGATTGGCAGGCGCAGCCGGTGGAGAGCTTCACCGACGTGCGCGAGTTGCAGCGGCAGCTCAAGGCGCAGGGCGTGGAACTCGTGAACGAGGCCGATGAGGACACCACCGGGCCGGAGAGCTTCGTGGTGGTGGATCCCGACGGCAATCCCATCCTGGTAGACCAGCACGTTTGAAGGCAGACACGGTTGCGTGTCATCGATCCAGTGCCATGGCCGCTATGCACCCCCAGCGGAAAAGCCAGCTTGTCTTATTTGCGCAAACCCTCTAGAGTGATAATAAGAGTGTTTGGTATTCTCGCAACCGCAAATAAGGGAAGCTGTGTCGCCCACTGCCTTTCCCGCGCGCGTACCGCATGGTCGCGTAGTCAGGTGTCCGGGAGGCTACCGCGCCTACGTGCCGGCCGCGCTGCCGCCGCCTCTGGTTTGGGAACAGGGGCTTAGCCTCAGCCTGTCCGCCGCCGACCGTGCCATCGGTCAGCTTGCCGGCGAAGGCAGACGGTTAGCCAACCCTCATCTCTTGATCCGGCCATTTGTGCGTAAGGAGGCCGTTCTTTCCAGCCGCATCGAGGGAACCCAAGCGACACTTGGCGAACTGTTGGCTGCCGAGGCCGGCGGGACCGCGCCCCGGAATGCCACCGACTTGCATGAAGTAAGCAATTACGTTGCTGCCCTGGAGTATGGGCTGGGAAGACTTGACACGTTGCCGCTGTCGCTGCGTCTCGTACGCGAGCTACACGAAGCGCTCATGAGCGGAGTCCGAGGGGAGGCGGCAACGCCCGGAGAGTTCCGCCGCAGCCAGAATTGGATCGGTCCGCCGGGCTGCTCGCTAGACGATGCAACGTATGTTCCGCCTCCGCCTACTGAGCTTTTGGCGTGTCTCGGCGACTGGGAACGATTCCTGCACGACGACGCCTTGCCGCCGTTGGCGCACTTGGCTCTGGTTCATGCCCAGTTCGAGGCGATTCACCCATTCCTCGATGGCAATGGACGGGTAGGGCGCTTGCTCATCACGCTGCTGCTCGTGCAATGGGGCGTGCTGCCTAGTCCGCTCCTCTATCTGAGCGCCTTCTTCGAGGCCACGCGGGAGGAATATTACGCGCGCCTCCTCGGCGTGACCGAGCGCGGCGAATGGGAAGAATGGCTGGTCTACTTCCTACGAGGGGTTGCTCTCCAGTCTCTCGACGCCGTGGAGCGAATTCAGCGTATCGACGACCTCTTCGCGCAGTGGCGACCAGCGCTTTCCCGCGGCCGGTCCCACTTGCCGGAAAAGACGCTTGACCTCTTTGCAGAAAACCCATTCTGGACTGTGAGCGGTGTAGCCAGCCGACTTGCCGTAGCTTTTACCACGGCTCAGCGCGCCATCACCCGGCTGGAGGCGGTTGGCATCGTCACCCAGGTAGGGCAGAGGCGGCGTAATCGAGTTTACTGCGCTGAGGCAATCCTGAACGTGCTGGAAGAGCCTCCTCGCCTTACCGAGCAGTGATGGGGTGAGCGCCTGAAGCGCCGCTGGCAATTTCCCAGCACGCGGAGTCTATGCGTGGACAGCTAAAGACCCACTAGAGCCCTGTCAATTCTATGGTTTCGCCTGCGCACGTGTCACACAGCTATTCGCACCTTGGTATTCCCAGGCGCTATGCATCGACGAACGCCAGATACACCTGCGGGTGTCCCGATACGTCGGACGTGTAAACCACGGCGCGGCTGTCGGGGGCGTATGACGGGTGAGGGTGCGTCCACTGGGGGCCGTAGGCGTCGTCCGGCGCGGTTTCACCCATGTACGGTTCCGGCTCCGCCCACTGGAAGCCCTGCGACGACGCCTGCGGGTAGCAGAGCGCCTCGCGTGCGCCGGTCGCCGGATCGATGAGTTGCAGTCCCACGTCGGGCAGCGTGGTATCGCACACGATCTGCCCGCTGTCGCGCCGGGGCGCGGGGTGCCAGCAGTTGAACTCCGCCACGTTGCGTTCGCCGCTGCCGTCGCGGCGGATGGCTTTCAGCGCGTGGGGCCAGTAGGTGAAGATGATCTCGTCGTCGGAGAGCCAGGCCTCGTGGGTGATCCACTCCTCCCGGGTCTGCGCCCGCAGCGGACGCGGATTCGTGCCGTCGGCCTCCACCAGCCACATGCGCGGCAGGTCGGACGAAAAGAGCACCGTGCGCCCGTCGGGACTCCACTGCGCGTGCGCCACGAAGTCATCGGTGGCGTACACCACGCGTTCGCCGCCGCCGTCGGTGCGCACCGCCAGGATGACTTTCTTGCCATCCTTTTGCGCCGCCAGCAGGATCTCCGAGCCGTCGGGACTGATGGAGCAGTTGCCGAGCCAGGACGACGGCGGCAGGTTCGTGAGCACCGTTTCCTCCCGCGTGGCAATGTCTACGGCGCGCAACTGGGTGGCGGCGGCGTAGTACACGTGGCCGCCGTCGGGCGCAACGCACGCCGACCAGGGCGACACGTCGCCGCTCGTGGTGAGTTGGGTCAATTCCCCGTCCGGCAACTGGATGCCGTAAAGGTTGGGCGCGCCCGCGCGGTACGACGTGATGATGAGCATGTCGTGATTGGCGCCTGCCCAGGCGGGGTTGAGAAAATACGGCGCGTGATTCACGCAGGACGCGTTCGTCAACTGCCAGATAACCGCGCCGGTGCGCTCGTCGCGCAGTACGCGTTTCTCGGTGGGTAGGTGTGTGGCGATGCTCACGTTCACAGCCTCTCTAGTTTTCTGCGCGAATTCCAGAGTCTTCCGGATTCTTGGTGGAAAGCGTTGTGTGATTCACCTAAGTGCTTGCTCGTGTACCTTTTTCGATAGGCCGAAACCTCACGGCTTTCCCTCCCGGTCGTAGCGGGTCTTCCATGACCTGCTGGCGGCCATGGGTCGTTTCATGGCGCGCGCCTGGCCGAGCTTTACACCACAAGCGGCGCCCAGCGTCCAGAGCAGCCTGCCAGCGCCGCTGGCCTGGGCGAGTCTGCTGAGCAGAATTGCGCCCGCAGGCAGCGCATTCCCTTACCGTTCTGCCAACACCGCCTGCAACTGGTCCACGTTGCGCTGCACTTTCGCGATCGCTGCCGCGATGTCGTCCATCTGCCGTTGCTCGCCCAGCAGTGAATTTTGGCCGACCCAAACGGATTCTGCTTGGCAGAGCCGTTCGGTGACCGGGCACGGCTCGGCGCGAAAACCGCCGATAGAGCCTTTCACAGAACCGTCGGACTTGTCGAACATGGGATTGTCGTAGAGCGGCCAGGGATAGCCGCTGGACATGCTCACGCCCTCGGCCCGCACGGCCTCCAAGAACGTCTCGCGGTCCGTGCCGAACTCCGCGGCGTCCAGGCGCATGGGATAGATGTGATACCCGTGCTGGGTTACCTCCGGCGCAAGCTCCTGCACGGTGATGCCAGGTATGTCAGCCAATAAGTTGGATAGGTGCGCCGCGTTGCGGTTGCGGCGCTTCGTGTGTTCGTCCAGCCGCTCGAGTTGCGGCAGGCAGACGGCGGCTTGGAATTCGTTCATGGGGTAGGCCTGCCCAAGCTCGTGGTGCTCATACCAGGGGCGGCCGTTTTTACGCCCAAAGCAGGCCAGCGTGTAGAAGCAACGTTCCCAAAGAGCCTCGTTGTCAGTCGTCGCCAGTCCGCCCTCGCCGCAGGTCATGTTCTTGGCCTGGTTGAAGCTGTAGGAGTTCAGATCGCCCCAGCCGCCCACTTTCTTGCCGGCCCACTCGGTGCCGTGAGCATGGGCGCAATCGACGATGACGGC
>JAJEAH010000061.1 GCA_022824225.1 Chloroflexota bacterium | reverse complement strand
CTTCCTGCCAAGAGGCGGGGGACAAGCCCCCGCGCTACGGTGGAGGGCCGGGCAACAACCTCCCGCCATTCTTGCCAAGTGGCGGGGGACAAGCCCCCGCGCTACGGTGGAGGGCCGGGCAACAACCTCCCGCCATTCTTGCCAAGTGGCGGGGGACGAGCCCCCGCGCTACTGCGGAGAGGCAGGCGATTGGGCCTTGCGCTGCGTTTAGATTCCTCGCTTGCGCTCGGAATGACATGAGTTTTTAACACTGCCTCGCCATGTCCGGGCGCTAGATGCGGTACAAATTCTCGGCGTTCTTTGAAAACAGCGCAATCTGTTCGTCCCGGCTGAAGTCGGCGACGATCGCCCTGTAGGCGTCCACGAGCCGGTCGTACGAGCTCCACAGCCAGTCCACCGGCCAGTTGGTGGCAAAGAAACAGCGGTCGACGCCAAAGGTCTCGATGGACGCCAACACCCAGGGCCGTATGCTGTCCACCGTCCAGTTCTGGTCGCCCATGCCCAAGCCTGAGATCTTCCAGCGAATGTTCGCGCAAGCGGCCGCGGTTGCCATGCCGGCGCGCCACTGCGTAAAGTAGTCGTCGGTGCGCTCCGCTGGCGATCCCGTGTGGTCGACAACGATGGAAACGTTGGGAAACGCGTCGGCCAGGTCGCGGAGCTTTGCCATATCCTGCCACGTTACGGCCATGCTGGCTACCAGGTTGTACTTCTCCAGCAAGGCAAAGCCCCGGTGAAAGTCCGGCGCCGCCAGATAGTCGCCGTAGGAAAAGTCACGGATGCCGCGCATATTGGGAAACCGGCAGTGGCGCGCCAGGACGGCTGCAACCCCCGGATCGCGCAGATCGGCGTGGGCGACGATGGCGTGGGGAAAGCCGGTGCGGTCGGCCGCCGCCTGGAGCCAGGCCGTCTCCGTGACCGGGTCCGGACTGCCGATAGCGGCCTGTACGTGTACGGCCTTGGTCACGTTGGCGTTGCGGGTCTCGGCGATGTAGTCTTCCGCCAGGTAGTTGCGCTCCGCCAATCGCTGGATTTGCTCGCCCAACGTGGGATGGGGCACGCCGGGCTGCCAGTGGCCGTAGACAAGCTCCGGGTGCCGCATGTCGTAGAAGTGGACGTGCGCATCGACGAACGGCAGCTTGTCCATAGGCAAGACCTCCTACCTCCCGGGGCTTCTGGGTAAAGTACGCACGTTCTTCGTCGTTACGGCTTTTCATCCGTCTTTCCGGCTTTACATCCGTCATTCCGGCGAAGGCCGGAATCCATCTTGGCCGAGCGCTCTGGATTCCGGCTTTCGCCGGAATGACGGAGGCGGGGCGTCCGCTTTCATGTCAATGATCAACGAGAACGACTACCGTTCTCCCCATCGATCAAGAGCAGTCGAGCCGCTATCGCAAGGAATCCACGTACGGCAGTGCACATGCTCCCACACGACACAAGTCGAGACTCTAACGCGAGGAATCCACACGCGCACGTTGCATACCCACGCCGTCACCAAAGTCGAGTCTCTAGCCCAGGGAATCCACCCTTACCGCCTGTCCCGTCGCCGCCGAGCGATAGCCGGCTTCCAAGAATTCCACCACCCGCGCGCCCGCCTCGCCGGGAGCGCGGTTTTCGCCCGCGCCCAGAATGAGGTCCGTGAGTCCTCGTGACGGCAGATGCGCGGGATACTGCTCCGCTGCCGTCAAGTCCGGCAGCTCTTCCGACGTGCCGTCGTGGTACTGCGCCTGCAAGCGGCCTCCCGCCAGGTCTTGCCGCAGCACACCCGCGCTGCCGGTGTACACGAAGCCCTGGTCGAGCCGCTGGTGAGGCCGCATGGCGCCGGTGGAGGCCATGGTCCCCGCTGCGCCGTTGTCCAATCTGAAGCTGAACGCATCGACCAGGTCTACGGGCAAGTCATGGTTCTCCATGAAGGCAAAGACTGCCGCCGCCCGCCGTCCGGTCACCCACAGCGCCATGCCCATGGGGTGCGTCACCTGCAGGTGGCCCTGGCCGCCTCCCGCCAGTTTGGGGTCGGAGTAGCTGTCGGCCTCGGGACCGGTGACGGGGAAGCCGAACGCTTTTGCGTAGTCCTGGGGCCGGCCGCGCAGATAGGACTCCACCCACGAGGTGAAGATGCCGGACACCATTTGCAGGTCGCCGATCTTGCCGGACTGGATGATCTCGCGGGCCGCCTGGGCGTGGCGGGTGAACTGGTACGTGTAGCCGACCATGAGGTGCAGCCTATTGCGCTCGGCACGGGCTACCAGGTCCCAGGCATCGGCGGCGGTGAGGGTCATGGGTTTTTCCACCAACACGTGGACACCGGCGTCCAACGCGTCCCGGGCGGCCTGATAGTGATAGGCGTGCTGCACGGCAATGACGACGCCGTCTACCCCCGCCGCCAGCAACTCGCGGTGGTCGGGGTACGTGTGGGGTATGTCGTAGTAGTCGGCGGCGGCCTTGGCTTTTTCCGGTTTGACGTCAGCCACGCCGACGAGGTCGGCTTTGTCGTACGTTTTCAGGCTGGGGATGTGGTGTTGCGTCGCCCACCAGCCAGCGCCGATTACGCCCATTTTCGCCTTGGTCATCGCCTTGCCTCGTTGCGCGCCTGCAGAGGACTTCATTGCCGCCGTACCGCCGCCGCCCGACCGGAGGCCCCCAAACAGGGCTTAGCGGCGCTTTGCTCCGGCACCAGATTTACGCTCGTATCTTACCATGCGCGCCAGACGGCTTGATGCTCCGGGGAGCGCCAACTCCCGCGCACAGACGCTACTTTGCGGCGCTTCGACAGGCTCAGCGCGAACGGTTCAACACCCACCGCGCACGCTCGCTGCTTTGCGGCGCTTCGACAGGCTCAGCGCGAACGGGCCAACTCCCGCACACGGTCGCTGCTTTGCGGCGCTTCGACAGGCTCAGCGCGAACGGGCCAACTCCCGCGCACGGTCGCTGCTTTGCGGCGCTTCGACAGGCTCAGCTCGAACGGGCCAACTCCCGCGCACGGACGCTACTTTGTGGCGCTTCGACAAGCTCAGCGCGAACGGGTCAACACCCACCGCGCACGGTCGCTGCTTTGCGGCGCTTCGACAGGCTCAGCGCGAACGGGCCAACGCACGCCGCACACGGTCGCTACTTTGTGGCGCTTCGACAGGCTCAGCGCGAACGGGCCAACGCACGCCGCACACGGACACTACGTTTCGGCGTGGTATACTTGGCCTAGCGTGAACAGAATTACGCGCGCCGGGTCCAACAGCAGGATAGATGGGTGGGGGCGTTTCCTTCACAACCGGCAGCAGATCCCGGTCGCTGGGGCGCGTTGCTTGCCTGCCGTGGGCCTGCGGAACGCGGTTGCAGGGCAGCTTTGCCAAAGCCGCGGTCCTCAATGGGTTGACGTCCTCAATGGGGCGGCAAGAATACTTTGTGAACGACTATGGCTCTGCCAACCATGCCAAGGCCGCAAATGGATACGTTCCTCAGTAAGTTCACCCCGCTTGACCGCATCCTCTTTGCCGACGACTTCGATAGGGGTATGTGCGGCTGGAGCGAGCTTATCGGCAATTACGAGGGCAGTCTGGATACCATCTTGCCGCCGTTTCGCGATCACCGGCCGCCCATGCTGAGCAGCGCCACCATGTGGGATACGGGCACGGCGGGGGCGCTCTCCGGCACGTATTCGCTGAAGCTCGCCACCCGCGCCCGCGCCGGCCACATGGCGGTAGCCATCAAACGGGCCACGTGGCGCGCCCGCGGGCTCATTCAGATGGAGTGTTACTTCGCCCTCAAACCGGAGCCGAGCGCCCTCGCCCTGGGTGACCGCGACGTGGGCGGCTTTGGCGTGCTGTTCGACCTGCAAGACGACGAACAGCGCGCCATGCCGCACCTGCGCTACTGCAACGTAGCGGACGGCGCGCCGCGCTACCAGTGGCAGTATCGGGACGAATTGCCGGAACGGCACGTGGTCGGCGCTAGCGGCGAAATCCGCTCGTTCTACCACCTGGACCCGCGCGGCTGGAAAGACATACCCAATGCCGGCCAACGCCTCTGCTACAATGAATTGCCCACCAAGATCAACTGGCACTACCTGCGCTTTACGTGCGACCTGCACACCATGGGGTACGCTGAGTTGCAGTGCAACGACCGGGTCTTCACGCTGAGCGACCTCGCGCCGATCCGGGCGCCAAACGATGCCGATTTGTGGTGCATGCTGAATACGGCGTTCTTCGTGGAAACCGCCACGGACCGGCGGGCGTTTCTCTACGTCGATTCGGTGGTGCTTTCGCTGGAAGCATAGCGGCTATGTACGTAGGTATTGTCGTCAGGCGTCTGCGGGGTAGGTGAGCGAGAGCGAGGACGCGCGGGAGAGACAGCGTTCCGGTGAGAGGCGGACACCGTTGGCAGTAAGACGCAGGCTGCAAACCTGCGCTACCGGCGGGGGCGTGTGGTTTGTGCTTGATCGCAAGACGCAGGTAGCAAACCTGCGCTACCGGAGCCGTTTGCATGCGGCGGGTGAGACCAGCCATTGCGCGACGTGGGCCGCCGTTAACGCGCGCAAACGAGCGGCGCAGTTGAAAGGACGGTGCCAGCGGGACGATGCCGCGCCAAGTCTATACCGCCGTTGTGGAGCGGAACGTTACGTGGGAAGGCGAATTCGCCACCGAGCCCTATGAGGCCGGCTGGGCGGCGGAGGCGCTCATATTCATTCGTGTCCTCAAGGGTGACGTCCCGGGACATAGCGCAGCCGTGCAGATCTCGCCGGACGGCATCCGGTGGCTGGATGAAGGCACACGCATCATGCTGCCAAGGCACCCGGACGGGCTGACCATGGCGCGAGTGTCCCACTTCGGCAACTGGCTTCGCATCGCGGGCAAACTCCCGCCCGGCCGCAACTGCACCGTGTTGGTCTACTTCGTGCTGAAGGACTGATGCAGTTTTCAGCGTCGTTCGTTACGGGAACCACGGGTGCATCGAACCAAGCAAAGCCCACGGCCCCGGATTCACCATGGACTCAACTTCACCTCGGCCTAGCGTGTATCTACTGCGACGCCGGACTACTCCTCAACGCCGTCATATTCCACTGTCCGCGCCAGGCTGCGCAACTGCGTGAGGTACTCGTCCTTGGTCAGGGGCGGTTTCGTTTCCTCCATCACGCGGTGGGCGGTATCCGCGCCGTTGGCCAGCAGGTCTATCGTCGTATGCGCCATGAGCTTAGCCGGGGTGATGATGGCGTGGTCGGCGTCGGACAACAGGAAGTCGTTGCCGTGGCCGGTGCCGGTCGCGCCGCCCGCCGCGGGATGGATCCCCCGCACCACGTGCATCACGTCGCCCATGTCGGTGGAGCCGGTGCCGTGGGGGCGGGATGAGATCTGCTCCTCGCCCACCAACGCCACGGCGTTTTCGCGGTAGAGGTCTGCCAGCGGCGTATGCCGGATCATGGGGAAGTAGCCGGGGAACGTCTCGATGTGCACGGTCGCGCCGGTAGCCAGCGCGCCGGCCTTGAGCGCGCGCTCCACCTTCTCGTTGGCTTCCAGCATGGCTTCCATGGTCTTGCCGCGCACCTTGCCTTCCATCTGCACCAGCGCGGGAATCACGTTATTCACGTCGCCGCCGCGCTTGATGATGAAGTGCGCGCGCACCGTGTCCTCTTCCCGGAACGTCTCCCGCTGAAACTGCAGCGCGGTGAAGGCCAACGTCGCCGCGTTCAGGGCGTTTATGCCCTTGTGGGGCGCGCCCGCCGCGTGGGCCGCGCGGCCGTGATACGTCACGTGCTTGGCCACCGTGCCGTTGCTCGTCCCGGTCATGCAGACCACGCCGTCCTCGGCGCTGCTGCTGGTGTGCACCATCATGGCAAAGTCCACGTCATCGAACGCGCCCAACCGGATGAACTCCGGCTTGCCGCCAAGGAACTCGATCTTGCCCTGGTCGCGCAGGGACTGCCGGAAACCGATCTCCACATATTCCTCCGCCGGCACGGCGATGAAGACGAGCTTGCCGCACAGGTGGTCGACCACGCCGGACTGGGTGAGACCCATCGCCGCGCCGAGCATGGACGCAATCTGGTTGTTGTGGCCGCAGGCGTGGGCGGCGCCGGTGACCGGATGGGCATGGGGATGATCGGGCACCGGCAGCGCGTCCAACTCGCCCATGATCGCCACCGTCGGCCCCGGCCTGCCCGTATCCAGCACCGCTTTCGCGCCGGTGAGGGCGATGCCGGTTTCGTGAGGAAGGTCCAGCTTCGTCAGCCACTCGTCCACCACACCGGCGGTCTCATGCTCGTTGAAGCCGGTTTCCGGGTGCCCCAGGATGCGCTCGGCGATGCCCGTGATCGCGTCGAATTGCCCGTCGATGTGCTTGCTCGCCGACTGCTTCAGGCTCTCAGGGGTAGCGCCGTTGGTTCCTGCCATGGGGATTCTCCTTGCGATTTCATGAAGGTTCGGACGGAAGTCACCTGCTCGTGAGCGGCGTATCCGAGTAGTTCAACAACACGGCAACGATGAGCGATTGCCCCTCGCCTTCCTGCCCGGCAACGCGGGAAGCAGGCGCAGGCTGCGCGCGCGTCCCGTGCGAACCTGCGCTACCGCGGTCTCTCCGCATCACTGCAAAATCGTTGAACGACTAGCGCAACTCCGCTGGCGGCACGCACACGCCGCTTCACCGTTAGAGCGCCGCGCTTCTCTCACTGTGCTCCCAAGCGCCCATCCGTCCGGCGCGCCCGGGTGCCCAGTCCCGTGGATTCAGATTACGGCCACACGGCCATGACCGCCGTGCGCGCAGTGATTCCCGGCTTGCCGCAATTATACTCGCGCCGGCGTCAAGATGCGCGGGATGGTGGAGGAAGCGCGGGGCATGATACCGATGCGGGGCCGGTCGGGGCCGCCCGCCAACGCCGCCGCCAGTGCGTCTTCTACGCACGGCGCGGGAATGAGGTGCAGTGTGCGGGCCTGCTCCGGTGCGATGCCGCCGGCCACGAGGTACGTGCGCGCCTGGAGCAAGCTGCGGGCGAACAGGTACGCCTTGTGCGCGCCCATGCGGAAACCCTCCCGCCGAAACCGCTCAACCACGTCCTGCGGCGACGCGGCAGCCGCCATATAGGACTCGTACAGGTCGTCGCCGGCGCCCTCGCGGCACTCCGCCGCCAGGATGACACTGCCGCCGGGCCGCACCAGTTCGCAGGCATGGGCGAGAGCCTTCTGCGCCTGGTACAGATTCAGGTCTTTGGGGTAGCCGCCCGGTGACGCGATGACGACGTCCATGGGCCGGGGGACTGCCGTCTCGCACACGTCCCGCACCAGCGGCACGGCTGCCGCCAGCACCTCATGGGGATCGCCCGCGAACACGCGCACCATCTCGTTTTCCGTATTCAGCACCACGTTGACGACGAGGTCAATCGGCAATAAGTCGGTCAACTCGTCGATGTCGGCCCGCACCGGATTGCCCGCCCAGACGCCCAGCCGCGCCCCGGGCTCGCTGAGCATGGAGTGGTTTGCCGTGATGGTCGCGCCGCCCGCGAGCCCGATGAACGCGCCCTTGCAGCCGCCGGTGTACCCCACGAACTGGTGAGGGTCGATCATGCCGACGATGATGCGCGTGTCTGCCGCCGCGAACGCGCGGTTGATCTCGACCGGCGTGCCGCGAGTGGTTACGCCCAGGCGCACGAGCTGCGCCGGATCGTCGTATACGTGGGAGACGACGCGGTAGCGGCGGGCGACGTCCGCGCCGACGAGACCCGGAAACTCCGCCGGTGCGGCCGGCCGGTGGTTGCCGGTGCCTACGATGATGGTCACGTCCGCTTGGCGTACGCCTCCGGCGCGAAGCCGGGCGAGGAGCGGCGGCAGGATGACGTCGTTCGGCACCGGGCGCGTGGCGTCGCTGATGGCAATGGCCGTCGTGCCCGGCTGCGCCAGCCGCCCGTGCGCCGGCGCGTCGTCCAGGGCCTGCGCGACCGCCAGCGCCGGATCGGCCGCACCGGCAACCGCCCGGGGTTCGATGACGGTCACGTCCGCCCCGGCGGGCACAGCGAATTCAAGACTGTCCGGGCCGTATTTCACTGCATAGTTCGTTGCAGGCATCTTCCGGTCTTTCCTAGGCTGAAGCCGTTCGCCGCAATCATACGTTCCGGCGCAGTTCCCGGCTTGGGCAACTGCTCGGCTACGGGCAGGGGTTCGCAACGCTCGGTGCGGCGCGTTTGGCTCTGCGCAACGCATGCGTCCTGCCGCCGGGCTGCTGCCGCAGTGCACAAATGAGCGGCCCGTCACGCTAGGCGCAGAGCAGAGGACGCCGCTGGCTTCGTCCCCCTTTGCGCCTATGGCGTGCGGCGGGTCTGGCCCTATTGTCGCCCTTCCTGTGCATGTTGTGCAATGCCGCGCCGCCCTCGCCCGGCGCCGCCCTCGCCTGGCGTCCTGGGGGCCGCTGCCCCAGGCGGACACTGCGTTCGCCATGGCGAGACCCGCAGTTTGGCCCATCTGCCGGGCGCAACACCGGTTCTGCCTTGCTCCTGTGTCAGGATCGCCCATCCGGCGGCCCGCGCGAAGTCGCTGCCGCACTTGCGTCCGGGCAGCCATGGTGTTTACATGAAATGAGGTCACGGCGGTCGTCCCAATCGCCCAGCCGGTGCGCAACGGCGTAGTTGACTGAACTGGCCGAGCAGGCGTCGCTGTTCCCAATGTTTGTCGCTCCGGCCCGCGCACCTATCGTTCGGCTCACGCCCGACGGCGCTTGCCCCGGATACTCTACATTGGATCAGAGCCATGCGTCTTGCTGTCCTGGCCGACATTCACGGTAACATCCACGCGCTGGAAGCGGTGCTGGCGGATGTGAAAGAACACGCGCCCGACCGGATTGCGGTGCTCGGCGACAGCGTGGTGAAGTTTGCCCACAACCGCGCCGTGCTGGACGCGTTGGACGCCGTGCCCCACGTGGGCATTGCCGGCAACATGGAGCGCGGTATGCAGACGCTGCTGGGCGATGCGTGCCCCGACCTTACGGCGTACGACCCCGGCGAGGGGGCGTTGATCCTGAAGCGGCAGGCCCTGTCCGAGTTAGGCGAAGCGCGGGTGGCGCGCTTTCGGGAGCTGCCCTCGGAGCGCAGCCTGTCGCTGGCGGCGCGCGACGACACGCTGCTCTGCCACGGCTCGCCCGGCCACCTGACCCAAGCGCTCTATCCCGCGCCGGGCGCCGGTCCGGCCGGCCCCGACCAGCCGCGCACTTCGGAGGACGACTTCCGCGCCGCGTTGGACGGCGTCGGCGCGCGGCTGGTCCTCTGCGCCCACACCCACCGGCGGGTGGAACGCCGCTATAATGGAGTACTGGTGGTCAACCCCGGCGCGGTGGGCCACACCTACGAGCGGAAACACGATTCTCGCGCCTCGTACGCTCTACTGACGCACACGCCCGGCGGCTGGAAAGTCGCGTTTCGCCACGTGGCATATGACGGCGCGCAGGCGGTGCGCGACATGCTGGCGGCCGTGCCGGCGGACGCCGCCAGCGCCCGCCGGTACCTGGAACGCATTGCGGCGTACGTGGTCTAGGCGCCTCGGCCGGGGAAGGTATGCGCCATTCGCCTCCAGTGGCGGAGCTTGTCTGTATCAGGCGTCAAGAATTCCGGCCTGGTTGGGACGCCTCATCGTAGCGCGGGGGCTTGTCCAGTGTGGCCGTAGCCGCCGACACCCTGTACAAGACGTCTCTTCGTAGCGCGGGGGCTTGTCCCCAATGGTGTCGCATTAAAGTCGAAAGCGAGCGATAGACAGTCGCCACTTGGTTTGTCAAGCTGTCGTAGGGGCACGACATGTCGTGCCCCTACGACAGCGAAACTGAGTTTCAATCGCCTTAGCAACAGAGATTACC
>JAJEAH010000037.1 GCA_022824225.1 Chloroflexota bacterium | reverse complement strand
TCATTTGGAACGGCAATCAATGTCATTCCGAGCGTAGCGACTAATCCAATGTCATTCCGAACGTAGCGCAGCGCAGTGAGGAATCTAAGCAGCCGCGCCAAGCGGGCGGCACGTTGCGCGGGCGCTAGATTCCTCGCAGGGATCGGAATGACAAAAGATAGGGAACGCACAGCCATGCCACGCCGAACGCTGCACGCGCCCACGTCAAACCGAACGCTGCACGCGCCCACGCCAAACCGAATGCTGCACCCCCTAGGTCATTCCGAACGGCAATCAATGTCATTCCGAGCGGAGCGAGGAATCTAGCGTTCCCCGGTCACTAGATTCTTCGTCGCTGCGCTCCTCAGAATGACACTTTGGCTGCACCCGCAGAATGACGTCTCGGCTGCACTCCTCAGAATGACATTTCGGGGAGCAGCCGTTCACGTTGACACCCATACCTGTGGAGCCTAAGTAAGTACATACTAATCGCACTTAAGCATCTGCAGGCGGTTTGGCGTGCCCCAGGCGCCGGGTGACCCGGCCACGGGAAGCGTCTGTCGGCGTCGGCAGCGCACTATAGGAAATGCGGTTTGGCAGCCCATGGCGCAACGTGGCACAATTATCCACACCACTTCCGGAGTGCGCTCGCCATGAACACACTTAGCCTCGCCGTAGCCGGCCTCGGTTCCTTTACGCAACGCGTCTTGCTGCCCGGCCTCCTGGCCTGCGACCGTGTGCGCGTGGTGGGGGCGTTCACGCGCAGCGCCGAGCGGGCGGCGGAGATGCAGTCCCACTACCCGGACCTGACGGTTCACACCGATTACGTGCGATTGCTCGACGAAGCGGCGCCGGAGATCGTCCTGGTGGGCACGCCCAACGCAGCGCACGTGCCTATGACGTTGGAAGCGGCGCGGCGCGGCATTCACGTAATCTGCGAAAAACCCCTGGCGCCGACCTTGCGAGGCGCGGAAGCCATGGCGGCGGCCGCCATTGAGGCCGGCATCCGCACCGCCGTCAACTTTACCTTCCGCTCTATCGGCGCGGCCCGCTACGCCAAGCACCTGCTGGAGACGGGCCGTGTAGGCCGGGTCTCCCACGTGGCGTTGCTCTACTTGCAGGACATCCGCCACGGCGGCGAAGGCCCGAAAGTGTGGCGCATGGATGGCGAGATTGCGGGGGCCGGGGCCTTGGGCGACGTGGGCAGCCACGCCATCGACCTGGTGCGGTGGTGGTGCGGTGACTTTGCCGCCGTCACGGGCCACACGTTTACCCACGTGGCGCAACGGCGCGGCGGCGCGGTCACCAACGACGATACCGCCGTCTTGCTCGCCCGGCTCACGTCCGGCCTGCCGGTCACGCTTCATATTAGCCAGGCAGCCGCCGGGCGCTCCAACTCCCTGCGCGTGGAGGTCTATGGCGAGCAGGCAAGCCTGGTCTTCACTACGGAGCGCGGCGCGGAACCCACGGTGCAGATCTCCAGTCCCGGTGAGATCGGGTTTACGCCGCTGCCGATTCCGGCCGAATTCGACGTGGCCTACGAGGCATTTCCGGCCTATTGCGCCGGTCGGCTGGTGGATACCATCTTGGGCACGGACTTCGTAGCCGACTTTGCCGACGGCCTGGCGGCCCAACGGGTGATTGCCGCTGTGGAACACGCGGCGGCGGCAGACACGTGGGTGAGACTGCCGGGCGCTGCGGGATCTGCGAAGGGTCCATAGCGGCTACCACTACGAACGCGGGGCTTCTCGCTCAGGGTCGGGTGTGCTCTCCGCGGGCGCATTTTGGATCTCGGCAGAGCCGTCGCGCTGGGACAGCGGTTCAGCCGGCGGGTCATGCTCCGGCGCGGCGTCTGGATCCAGGTGGGCGATGAGCCAGGGCACGAAGAGGCGCATCACCAGCACCTGCATCGCCGCCATGAGCGGCACGGCGATCACGATGCCCAGAATGCCGTACAGCACGCCGCCCGCCAGCACGCCTACCATGACGAGTATGGGATGCAACCCCACGGCGCGTTCCATCACCTTGGGCACCAGAATGTTGTTTTCAAGCTGTTGGATGATGAGGTACAGAATCGCGGTGGCGAGGGCGATCCAGGGAGACTTGAAGGCCAGCGCTACCAGGATCGCCGGGATGGCGGCCAGGAACGGCCCGAGGATGGGAATGATCTCCATAAGGCTGGCCCACGTGGCCAGGGCCACGGGATACGGCATGCCCAGCGCAAAGAGGCCAATGAACGTCACCGTGCCGACGAAGGCCATCAGGATGACCTGTCCGCGCAGCCACCCCCCGGCCCGCAGCGAGAGTTCAGCCGCCAGGCCGCGCACCGCCTGCGCCCGCTTGGGCGGCAGGAGGGAAACGACGGAAGCATTGAACCGGTCGGTGGCGCTCATCCAGAAGAAGCCGATAACGAACACCGAGACCGCGCCGAAGAGGAACCCCAGCACCTGAAACGGCACGAACAGCAGCCCGCCAATGAGCTGAGTCACGGCGGTGGTGAGATTCGTGCCCAGGTCGCGCACCTGTTCGTCGAACACCGCTTGATTGAAGCCTTGGTCGATCAGTTGCTGGTAGCGGACCGGCACCTCGTCGCGTACCCAGTCCACAAGCTGCGGCGTCAGGCTTTCCACGGCCCGCACCTGCACGATGAGCGGTGGAATGAGAATGAACCCTACTCCCGTGAGCACGAGGGCCAGGAGCAAGTAGACGACGAGAACCGCGACGCCCCGGGGAATCCGCCACGTGTGCAGCTTGTCGGCAATGGGACGGATCGACTCCGCCAGCAGAATCCCCAGGAAGAGGAGCACCAGCACGCTCACGATGCGCGTGGCAATGATTGCGATGGAGACCGTAAGCAAGACCACGCCCGCGCCGAGCAGAAAGCTCATGGGCGTAATGCGGATGACGCGTGGTTCGGGCAGGTTGTCCATAATAGTGAATTCAAGATTAGCACGCGCGTCAACACAGTGGCAACGAACGCGCGCAGAGCGCCGGCGGGCCTTTGCCCGGAACGGCGGTTTGGTTGTGGCATCGGGTCGGCCTTGGCGCCGGGTTGGCCTTGGCGTCGGGTTGGTTGTGGCGCATTGTTCTCCCCGTTCATACTTCGACAGGCTCAGCACGAACGGGGAGAACAATGCTCACAGATTTTGAGCGAAAGCATTGGTTCGCGAACCGCTCCTACAGCGACGCCCGCGAACGCGGGGAAGGGCGCGCTTCCCCGCTGTTTGCAGTAGACTCTCGCGGAGCCGCCGGCCTTGGGCAGATTCCAGGACTCCCTGCGCACGTCGCCGGCTGCGCCCGGGGCGGGCGGGCAAATTCCCTAGCCCGCGCATCCTGCACACACGCCCACGGGTACGCACCAATTACGTGCGGACGTAGCGCGTCTTCCTACTCGGCATTAGAGCTAGCCTCGGTACGCCCCAATTGCGTGCGGACGGGGCGGACGCCATCGGGCCACTATTGATACAATAGTGTCGGCTAGTATGGACTATGCGGCGGCCAGTGCAAGCCAGGACGGCATGGGCCGGCTTCTGGCCGGGACAAGGGTACTGCGGGGCGAAGTTCTACACCCCGAGCCGCGGTAGATGAGGCTGAGCGGCGCAGGGACGCGGGCAGGGGCGCGTCCCTTGGTCGGCAAGGGCAAGGGTTTGCCGACTGCTGCATGAACTCTGCGGCGGTCCACTTGTGCCGGCGGAGGACGCGCGCCGCGGGCAGTTGTCGCGGTCCGCATGTGTTGGCCCGGACAAGCGGAGAGGGCGACGGTGATCGAGGAAGAGCAACAGTCTCCAGCAGGACGAGAATCCGGCGACACCGGCGGTTCGTTGGAGTGGCTCGAGCGCAATCGCTCGGGCGTCGTGCTGGTGTTGCTGGTGCTCACCGCGGTTGCGCTGGGCCTCTACGCATTGCAGTTGCGCAATACCGCGCCGATTGAGATCACGCCGGTGCAGACCGAGTTGCGGGACATCCGCGTGTACGTCACCGGCGCCGTGGCGCAGCCGGGCGTGTACGCGGCGAATACGGGCGAGCGCGTGGGTGACGTGGTGGCGCGCGCCGGCGGCCTGACGGCAGAGGCCGATCCCGTGGCCATCAATCTGGCGCGGCGCACCCGTGACGAAATGCACATCCACGTGCCGGCCAAAGGCGAGGCCCGGCCGGCCGCGGGTTCCGGCGCCGCGCCCTCGCCGCTGGCGCCGCTCAATCTCAATACGGCCTCTCAATCGGACCTGGAGGCCCTGCCCGGCATCGGCGAGGTCACCGCCCGCCGCATTCTGGCGTCCAGGGAAGCCGACGGCCCGTTTGGCAGCGTCGATGACCTGCAGCGCGCCGGTGTGCGTCTCAGCGTCATCGAGCAGATTCGCAATCTGGTGGTTGCCGAGTGACCGCGCTTCGCTTCGGTCTCTGGCCCGTCGCGCCATGGCGTCCCACGCCGCGCGGCTCGGCCGGGGTCAGCGCCTGTAGATTTGCTGCTCGCGCTCCACATCCGAGGAACGTGGTCGAATTTCCCCTACCCGGCCTGCCACGCCCCCTTGCCAATGTCGGCTTGGGATTCTGCAGAGCCGTGCCAGCCGGTCCGGGAGCTGGAAAACCGCAAACTGCCGACGGTCGCGCTTTGCGGCATCGCACACTACTCGTCGGCGGTGTCGGAGAGTGTGCTATCCTCTCCGCAGGAGGCCGCTCTTGCGGTCCACGGTGGGAACGGCGCGCGGCAAATCGTCTGGCAAACGAAAGTGATTGCGCATGGACGAGATACGCATCGGTCTGGTGGGACTTGGGCATCGCGGCCTGCACTGGCTGCGCATCTTGGAGCGGATTGACGGCTACCGCATTACGGCGCTGTGCGATCCAATCGAGGCGCTGCACGCGCGGGCGCTGGACGCCTTGGAAAGTCGTGACGGCGTGAAAGTCTACGCCAGCTATGCGGACATGCTGGGCGATCCGCAGGTGGACGCGGTAGCGGTGACCGTGCGCTGCCAGGAGCAGGGCGCGCTGGCAGCCATGGCGCTGGAGGCCGGCAAGCACGTGAATACTGAGGTGCCGGCGGCGCATACCCTGGAGGAGTGCTGGCGCATCGTGCTCGCGCAGGAGCGGTCGGGGCTCGTCTACCAACTCGGCGAGCAGACGCGCTTCTGGGGCTACATCGATGCCTGGCGCGACCTGGTGCAGTCCGGCAAGCTGGGCCGCGTGACGTTCTGCGAGGGGCAGTACATCGGCTACTACGGCACGCGCCAGTTTTTCCAGAATCCCAATTCAGGTGAGTTTGCGGCGGTGGAGGACCTGCCGGACAACCCGGACGCGCAACCCACCTGGCTGCACACCATGCCGCCCATTCACTACCTGCCTCACGAGCTCAGCCCGCTGCTGAAAGTGCTCGACGACCGGGTGGTTTCCGTGACTGCCATGAGCACCGGCACGCCCAGCTACTCGCATCCCGAAATCGGCCAGCCGGACATCCAAGCGGCGCTCATGAAGACGGAGAAAGACGCCATCCTGCGGCTGGTCTGCGGCTTCACCCAGCCGGTCTCCCACGGCATGGGACACCACTGGTTCCACATCAGCGGCACGAACGGCGTGCTGGAATGGAAGCGCAGCGGCAGCGGCAAACCCCTCATGTGGCTGGCCGACGGCCAGATGCACGATCTGGCGCAAATGGACTGGGGCCACGCCCGCACCGACGCGCCGGCCGCCGCCCGCGGCAGCGGTCACGGCGAC
>JAJEAH010000040.1 GCA_022824225.1 Chloroflexota bacterium | reverse complement strand
AAGCTCAGCGCGAACGGACGGGGACGGCCGTCGCGCGGACGGGCGGCCCTGCGCTTCGACAAGCTCAGCGCGAACGGCGGGGGCCTGCCGGCGCGCGGTCGGGCGGAACGGCGCTGCGCCAAGCTCAGCGCGAACGGCGGGAGTCTGCCGGCGGGCGGTCGGGCCGCGCGGCTATGGCATGCGCAGCCGGGAGCGGGGTCCCTTAAATGGGGAAACTCCCCATCCCGCACCCGATGGGGAGTTTCTCATTTGGAACCTGCCATGCCATTGCAGTATACCACACATTGCGTTAGTATGTATTCAGCCAATACACCGCGGGTTTGATTCGATGGAAGGAGGGCATGTATCATAAGGAACCGGACCCGCGTTTTCCGGATAAACCGCATTAGCACATTGGAGAACTTGCTGTGCAATCAATTTCTCGCTTCCTGGCAGTGCTCATAGCACTGGTGTTCTTGATCGGATCGCTGGCTGGCGTCGCCTCAGCGCACTCAATTGCGGACGGCGGCGACCACACCGCCGCCGACTACGCCACCTTGACGCTTACGCGCCAAGATGGGCTCGGCGCTACGGTGCACGTAGGCCAAACGCTGCAGTTCGGTTGGACGTACACCGATGTGGCGGACCATCGACCGGCTACCGGTTCCGAGGTTACCTCCATAGCCCTGATGGGTTCGCTGAACCCCACTGCAATTACCGTAAACCCCGCCAACGCTGGACGTACGTTTGAGTATCCAGTTCCGGAAGAGGATCTAGATGGCGGGACCAGCCGAACGGTTACGCTCTACCTTGAGTACGAGCATACGCCGGACCCGGCCGACGATGCAGATTCTACTCTGGAAAACGTTCAGCCCCACCCGGCGCGGACAATCACGAGTAACAGTATTACGTTCACGGTGCTTCCAGCGCTTAGAACGGATGCCGGTCTGACTGCGTTGAGTCTGTCGGACATAACACTTGATCCGGCGTTTGACGTGACCACCAATCGCTATCCGGCTACGAACGAATTCACCGTTGGCAACGACGTCACGGAGACGACGATTACCGCCACGGTTGACATGGGTGGTACGTACGAGGTTCAAAAGCGTACCAGTGGGACTGAGGCTGATCCGACGTTTGGCGACCCCATCGACGGCGCGGTGTCCCTGGATGTGGGTGTAAACCAAATCAGGATCACTGTCAAGGCTGAGAACGGCGAAAACGCGGCGACCAATCCCACATACGATGTGTTTGTCGCTCGCATGGGCGAGCCGATCATGGACGGTGTCGAAGTATCGTTCATGGCCGATATTCCCGAAGGGGACGATCTGGCGGTAGATGGTACGGTCACCTTTTCGGTAACGATCACCACGTCAGATTACGGGATTGCAGTAAATACCACTCCCTACACGATCACAGTGAGACGCTACCGCGGTGACTTTGTCATAAGCGAAGCTACGGCTAACACCGGCAGCAACTTGCCTAGAGTCCCCAGTAATGGGCAAGTGACCTTTGTGCCTGGCCCATATACATTGGTTGCTGCTGACGTCGCTGACGATGTCGATCGGCTCGAATTCGAGTTCAACACGACATTAATGGACGCCACGTTTGGCTTCACGGATGCTACACCCGGTTCCGGTAATATGGCTCGGTACACAGACCGTGGGGTTTCGGTAAAGTCCGGTGAGACTAGCACCATGCCTGCGGCTCCGGCCTCGGCTCCTGCTTCATCCCCGGCGCCTGCACCGGCACCGGCTCCGGTTTCTGCTCCGGCCATGGCTGGTCCGCCAGCCCCGCTGGGCGAGATTGGACGCTCCAGTTCCGCTATAGCGACGGTGCTCGCGGGTGACGTGTTGCTGATTGACCGCACGGACGGCGGCGCCGACCTGAGAATCGGCATCGGCTGGACGGCCACCGATGATAGTTCTCAAGTCCTGGTTGGCTTCATCCGGGATGCCGGACTGGGCCAGACCTACGCAGTCGTGCGGCGTGAAGACGACGGAATGGTTGTGCGCCGCTGGATCGAGCCCGATAGCGCCGACGTATACTTGGTGCCTTGGGCCGACGTGAACGCCAACTACACCGTGCCCACGGACGTGATCATCACTATTCCGCTGGACGAGCGGCATCCGGCTCAGCTCATGCTGGCCCGGCGCTTCGACGGCGGCGATGACCGCATCTTCGTGCACGTTGGCAACGGCGTGTGGTCGCACATTCCCGACTACAACACGTTCATCGCCAGAGGCTTCCTCTGGAGGAACGTGACGGCAGCCGACTCCGACTTCTTCAACCGCATCAACGAAGGACCAGCGCTGCCCAGTTCCGGTGGCTAAGCGGTCCTAGCGTTTGCAAGTTGTTGCCGGTAAGTTGACCAAAGCCACAACGCCCCTGCCAGAAAAAGGCAGGGGCGTTGTGATTCACCCCCCCCCCACCTCCCGCAATAACAAAACACCAAACCCACCAACGCCGTGGACGACACCAGACAGCACAACGGACCACACACATGTCATTCCGAGCCCGCCACACATGTCATTCCGAGCCCGCCACACATGTCATTCCAACGGCCCGCCACACATGTCATTCCAACGGCCCGCCACACATGTCATTCCAACGGCCCGCCACACATGTCATTCCAACGGCCCGCCTCACATGTCATTCCGAGCCCGGCGAGGAATCCAGAGTGCCGAGCCAACCGGACAGCCCGCCCCACGGCCCCTAGATTCCTCCCTATCGGTCGGAATGACAGACAGTCAGGCCCAACGACGCCACATGTGTCATACCGAACGGAGTGTTACATGTGTCATACCGAACGGAGCGTTACACGTGTCATACCGAACGGAGTGTTACACGTGTCATACCGAACGGAGCGCCATACGTGTCATACCGAACGGAGTGTTACACGTGTCATACCGTACGGAGCGCCATCCGTGTCATACCGAACGCCACTACCCCTGTCATTCCAACGGCCCGCCACACCTGTCATTCCAACGGCCCGCCACACATGTCATTCCGAGCCCGCCACACATGTCATTCCAACGGCCCGCCACACATGTCATTCCAACGGCCCGCCACACATGTCATTCCGAGCCCGGCGAGGAATCCAGAGTGCCGAGCCAACCGGACAGCCCGCCGCACGGCCCCTAGATTCCTCCCTATCGGTCGGAATGACAGACAGTCAGGCCCAACGACGCCACATGTGTCATACCGAGCCCGCCACACATGTCATTCCGAGCCCGGCGAGGAATCCAGAGTGCCGAGCCAACCGGACAGCCCGCCCCACGGCCCCTAGATTCCTCGCAGCCGCTCGGAATGACAGACAAACGGCGCCAGGAAATCAAAACCAACACCGCTCGGAATGACAGACAGTCGGACCTAACGACGCCCGAAAGCCAAACCCGATGGCGCCAGAAACCCAAACCCACCAACGCCAGGAGACCGACCCCAATGAACCAGAGTAGACAGTATTACGTCTACATCCTCACCAACAGGTCCAGAACGCTGTACGTAGGCATGACGAATGACCTGAGGCGGCGGGTGTACGAACACAGGCGAAAACTCGTGCCGGGTTTCACGAAGAAATACAACCTAACCTGGTTGGCCTACTACGAAGAGACCGCCGATGTTCATTCGGCGATCGCGCGCGAAAAGCAAATCAAGGGTTGGCGGAGAAGCAAGAAGATCGCTCTCATAGAGACTGCCAATCCCAATTGGAGAGACTTGGCGATGGAATGGTATTGCGAGGCGGGGCCAACAGGGTAGGCGCTACGAGCCCTGTTCGACGCTGCGGTCGGTGTGACGAGACTGCGTTTGGGATTGAGGATGCTGCCAGACTCGTTGACAAGTGTGGGAGCCGGGGTGGGTCTAGTTTGGGCATACACCGCGCCTGTCACTAGGCGTGCTTGGTTCCTGTCACGTTTGCACGTGGGAGACACCTGTCACTAGGCGTTCACAGCGCCTGACGTTCGGCAGTGAGCGCCGCCCGTGTACCAGTCATTCCGAATGACGCGCCGTTTACATGCCTGTCTCTCCGAAGGGAACGCCCCACATGTCATTCCGAACGACACTGCACATGTCATTCCGAGCCCGCCCCACATGTCATTCCGAGCGACACTGCACATGTCATTCCGAGCCCGCCTCACATGTCATTCCGACCGACACTGCACATGTCATTCCGAGCCCGCCGCACATGTCATTCCGAACGACACTGCACATGTCATTCCGAGCCCGCCTCACATGTCATTCCAACGGCCCGCCTCACATGTCATTCCGAGCCCGGCGAGGAATCCAGAGTGCCGAGCCAACCGGACAGCCCGCCCCACGGCCCCTAGATTCCTCGCAGCCGCTCGGAATGACAGAAAACGAAAGTCAACGCCGCTCGGAATGACAGAAAACGAAAGTCAACGCCGCTCGGAATGACAGACAAAACAACGCCAACACTTCCAGGAGGACAAACCCACCAACGCCAGAAAACAACACGCTTGTCATTCCGCACCCAGCGCGCCCCGCGTAGGGGCAACCCTTGTGGTTGCCTAAGGTTGAAGAGGGCGGCCACAGGCGAAGGGGGCGGCCACGAGGGCCGCGCCCCTACGATGGGGAACGAGTCGGGGCGGCCACAGGCGAAGAGGGCGGCCACGAGGGCCGCCCCTACGGTATTGGGGTGGTGGCGCTTAGGGCGATGGTGTTGACGCCGGCTTCTCTTCTTTGCGCGCGCCTTGGATACGGGCGGCGAGAATGCCGGCGAGCAGGCCGAACAGGTGGCCTTCCCACGAGATGAAGGCATCGGTCGGCAGCACACCCCACACGAGGCCGCCGTAGAAGAACAGGGTCACCAGGGCGATGAGGATCGAGCCGATGCTGCGGTTGTACCAGGCGCGCGCCACCAGGTAACCAAAGTACCCGAAGATGAGACCGCTCGCGCCGATGTGGTAGGCCGCGCGCCCAAAGAGCCAGACGGCGCTGCCGCCGCAGACGACGACTACGAGCGAGACGCTCAGAAACACCCGCCGGCCCTGCAAGGCGACCAGCCCTCCCAGCACGAGGAACGGCGCCGTGTTCACCGCCAGGTGGCCAAGGCCGCCGTGCAGAAACGGGCTGAAGGGAATGCCGCGCAGACCCGTCAGCGTGCGCGGCAGAATGCCCCACGTGTTGAGTTGATGTCCCGTGAGGAGATTTGCGGCTTCCACCGCCCACAGGAGGACTACGGCTGCCAAAACAAGGAGAAGGTTGGCTTTCAGTTGCGAGACCATTGGCTAAAGCGTCACGAATCCCAGGTTGAGTAGGGTATTTACGTAGGGGGTCTCCTACCGCCCACATCCCGTTCATAGGCGGAAATTGGTAGGATCGAGAAGGGCGATAGAACACTGTATCCGTTCGTGCTGAGGATGTCGAAGCATGAACGGATACAGTGTTGCCGCTAGATTCATCTTGCCCGGTTAAACCTGAGCTTAGCGTAGAGAAACCGATTCGCGTGTTGACCGCCTGCTACGCGCCGCCCCGGCCCGGATACGTGAGTTCGGCCACGCCGGACTTGTCCAACTCGCCCAGGCCCATGTCGATCATCTTGTCGTACTGGGCCTTGGTCGCCTGCGCCAGCGGCAGGGCGAGTCCCGCGCCGTCTGCCAGGTCCAGCGCAATGCCGGAGTCCTTGGAGGCGTGGGCGGCGGAGAAATAGCACTCGTGGTCGCGGGCTTCCATGTCTTCGCCGTCGGTTTCCAGCACCCGCGAATTCGCGCCGGTCTGGGCAAACACCTCGCGCAGCAGGGCGCTATCCAGCCCCAGCGCCTCGCCCAGGCCGAGCCCTTCGGCCAGGCCCGCCGTATTGATATTCATCACCATGTTCACCAGCGCCTTGACCTGGGCGGCCGTGCCGGCCGGGCCGATGTAGCGCAGCGAAATGCTCATGGTTTCAAGCAGCGGCCGGGCGCGGTTGAACGCGTCCTCGCTGCCGCCGCACATGAGGTAGAGCGTGCCGTCGCGGGCCTGGGTGATGCTGCTCGCCATGCAGGCCTCCAGGCTCTGGGCGCCGGCGGCTGCCGCGCGCTGCTCCACGTCCACGTGGACCTGGGGCGTGAGGGTGGCGCAGTTCACGAAGAGTTTGCCGTTGGCGCCTTGCAGCAGGCTGTCGCCTTCCTCGGCGAAGACCGCATACATGGCGGCGTCGTCGGTGACGACGGTGATGATGGTGTCGGCGAGGCTGGTCACCTGCGCCAGCGAGTCGCAGGCCTGCGCGCCGATTTCAGCGGCAAGTTCCTGGGCGGCGGCGGCGTTCACGTCGGTGACGGCGGTGACGCTGTAACCCTCGTCATGCAGGTGGCGGGCGATATTCGCGCCCATGCGGCCCACGCCGACCACGCCTACACTGCCAAAGTCGTTTCCCATTTCGGTCTCCTTTGTGTGAAGAAAGAGCCGTTCGGCCCTCACAGTGGTCAGGCCGAACGGCGCTTACGGTCGTTCATTGCTGCAGACGGGTAGTCCTAGAGCGAGCTGTGCAGTTCCTGCCAGTCCTCGAGGGCGTTGAGCGAAGCGGCATCGGTGACGCCGCCGTCATTGGCCAGGCCGGTGGCATCGCAGATACCGGCGATGGTGTCGTCGGCATGGTTGTAGCCGAGAATGGCGGCGTTGCTCGCCTCGATGGTCTCGGCGGCGATGCTGCCGCCGTTCTGGTCCACCACCCACTGCTCGAACTCCAGGTAGCTGGGCTTGTTGGCGCGCAGGTAGCCCAGGGCGGCGTCGCGGTCTACGCCCAGGCCGTCGAGCACCATCTGGTCGAAGCCCGCGCCGCACTCATCGTAGTCGTCGGGCAGTCTGCCGGCCGTCGCCAGCGTTACTTTGAGCCACAGGCGCGGCAAGTGGACTGCGCCGAGGGGTCCGGCTTCGCTGGAACCAATCAGGGGTACGAGTTTTTCGGCCATCTTCCATCCTCCTTGAACGCTGTTGTAGCGCAAAAACATGAACACTGAACTTGTGCCAATGTCGCATTCACTATAGCCGCCGCGCGTGCGCAGTGTCAACACCCGTGCGCGCGGGGACGAGGGGAGCCGGATGCACGGTGGGTCGCGAGCAGGAGGGGGAGACGCAGGTTGCGGATCTGGGCAGCCGGAGGCAGAAGACGCAGGTTGAGAACCTGCGCTACCGGAGGGGGCGGTTCCCTAGCTCTTCAGGCCGTGAGAGCCGATAGTTGACTTAGCAGATGGGAATAGTTTACAATGAATTGACGATACGGTCCGCTACCTCACCAGAACGGCGGCGCATGCCGCCGGGAGAGAGATACTGCTATGTCGGTACTAAAGGAAGTCAAGGCCGCCAATGACGCCTATGTGGCAGAATTTGGCGAAAAGGGCGATTTGCCCAGTCCACCGGCCCGCCAGTTTGCGGTCTTGACCTGCATGGATGCGCGCATGGACCCGGCGCAGTTTGCGGGCCTGGCTGAGGGCGACGCCCACGTCATCCGCAACGCCGGGGGGCGGGCCAGCGACGACGCCATCCGGTCGCTGGTCATTTCCTACAAGCTGCTGGGCACCAAAGAGTGGTTTGTCATCCACCACACCGGTTGCGGCATGGAGACGTTTACGAACGAGACCATGCGCGAACTGCTGCGCGAGGGCGGAAGCGACTCCGCCGCCGGCGCCGCCGCCGACATCGACTGGCTCACGTTCGAGAGCGTCGAACAGAGCGTTGCCGACGACGTTAAGCGCATCCGGGAGCACCCCCTGGTGCCCGGTTGGATTGCCATCCACGGCTTGGTCTACGACGTGAGCACCGGCCGCTTGGAGCCGGTGCCCGCCGCGACAGAGGCCGGCAAGCCCCGCGCCTAGCGGCGGCGCCCGGTTGCACGATTTCGTCAATTGCAGCGCCGGCGGGTCCGGCGCCGGGGCCGCCGCTAGACCTCCAGGTGCGGCCGGATGAGATCGTCCAGGGTCTCGCGGCGGCGAATGAGGCGGGCGTCGCCGCCGTTGACAAGCACCACCGCCGGACGCGGCACCAGGTTGTAGTTGCTGGACATGGCCAGGCAGTACGCCCCGGAACTGGGCACGGCGATCAGATCGCCGGGATTGAGCGCAGGCAGCGCCACGTCGCGGAAGAGCACGTCGCCGCTCTCGCAGTAGCGGCCGGCGATGGTCACCGTCTCCTCCGCGGCGTCGCGCATGCGGTTGCCAACCAGCACCGTGTATGCGGCGTCGTAGAGCGCCGGGCGGATGTTGTCGGCCATGCCACCGTCCACGGCCACGTACTTGCGCACACCGGGTATGGTCTTGCTCGCCCCCACGGCGTAGAGACCGACACCCGCCTGCCCCACGATGGAGCGTCCCGGCTCCACCACCAGGCGCGGCAGGTCCCAGCCCAGCGCGGCCATGCGGTCTTTCACCGTGGACGTCACCGTATTCGCCAGGTCTTCGATGGGCGGCGGATCGTCGGCGCCGGTGTAGCGAATGCCCCAGCCGCCGCCGGGAGAGAGTTCCGTCATCTGCAGGCCGTATTTGTCGGTCATGTCCTGCGCGAATTGTATGAGTAGGTCCAGGGTGTCCACGTAGGGCTCTATGTCGAAGATCTGGCTGCCGATGTGGGCGTGCAGGCCGATGAGGTCCAGGTTGGGCGCGGCCTGCGCTTGCTTTACGGCTTCCTCGGCCTGGCCGATGGGCAGCGCAAAGCCGAACTTGGAGTCGAGCGCGCCGGTCTTGATGTAATCGTGGGTGTGGGCTTCCACGCCGGGGCCGATGCGCAGGAGAATCTGCGCGCGCGTGCCCATTTCGCCCGCGATCGAGTTGAGCAGTTCGATTTCGTGGAAGTTGTCCACCACGATGCGCCCCACGCCGGTTTCCAGGGCATAGGCAAGCTCTTCTGGCAGCTTGTTGTTACCGTGAAAGTAGATGCGGTCCAGCGGGAAGCCGGCCGCGCGGGCAACGGCGATTTCACCTGCCGATACCACGTCCAATCCCATGCCCTCTTCAGCCGCGATCCGGACCACGTGGGGGTCCGAATACGCCTTGCTGGCGTAGAGGGGCAATGCGTCGGGGTACCCGGCGTTGAGGGCGTTCACATAGCGGCGCATGTTCGTGCGCAGCGTGGCTTCGTCATAGATATAAAGCGGCGTGCCGAACTCTCGGGCCAACTCCGTCACGGCCACGCCGCCAACGGCCAGGACGCCGGCGTCCGAAACTTCCGCCGAAACCGGCAGCACCTGGTCTGCAACGTCAATCATGTACTTCAGGCTCCTGTCTAGTGCGAAACGCGCCAGATTCTTGTCCTCATATGGTACCGTACTCCGTTCGGAGTTGTGTAGAATGGGAAGTGATTGATGTGAGGTATGCGCGCGTGCCGCGCGACGTGTGTGCTAGTGCTGCGCGAAGTCTGCGCGCGTGCCGCGCGAAGTCTGCGCGCGTGCCGCGCGACGTGTGTGCGCGTGCTGCGCGAAATCTGCGCGCCTGCCGCGCGAAGTCTGCGTACTCAACGCGCGAATTCGCGCGTTGGCAGCGGAATCCCCCTCCCAAAGGTGTTGCCTCGCCCTGCTAGGCTTGCGGCGTGTTAGTCGGCGAGGCGCTGGACGAGGCTCCCGGCGGAGTTGAATTGTGGATTGCTTACGTGGAGTTTGGCGGCTCGTTGCCCTGTTCGTTGTGGCGCTTGCACTAGCGGGCTGTGCCGCCGAGCCAGGCGGTCCGCAGCCAAGTTCGGCGGAAACCGGCGGCGAGACTGCCGGGTCCGCCGCTGCGGCCGCAAACCCGGGCGCGGACTGCCCGGTGACGACTCCCGTCACCGCCACCCCGCCGGACTCACAATTCCGTTCCCCGCTGCCTACCGGAGCGTATTTTGTTAGCGCCGATCGAGGAATCTGGACGGCCGTGGCTGCGTGGGGGCTGGGGAGCCGAAAGGTAGGGTGGATCAAGCCGGAAGGTTCGACGTTGACCGTGCTGGGACGCCGCCTGGATGGCGACGCCGCGCCGCTGTGGGCCGACATTTCTGAAAGGTCTGTCGGTGACTTTCAATCGAGTAGAGTGATCATCCCATCGGCCGGATGCTGGGAAATCGAGGCCAGGGCCAAAGACAGCCTGTTGCGGTTCGTCTTCTTTGTGCCGCAACGGCCCGATTCCGGGGGCGCTTCGTCGTGTGAGAACATCGGCGAAGTCGTGCGGCTGGACAGACTTGTCGTCACCGGTCGTGTCGAGAGCAACACCGTGGATGCGAGCGGTAGATGGGCGTGGCAGAGCGTGCGTGTGACACGAAATCTCTATCCCTATTCGTGGTATCGGGAACACGCGAGCGTGGGTAGGATGCTAACGCTCCTGCAAGACACTGCCCGGGAGTCACCACGTGCCGAGGGAGCCGAATACCTGCTCGTGCTCCACAGCGACCCTTGGCCTTGGCAGGTGACATGCCCGCAGCAGACAGTAGCTGCCGTTGACCAGAAGCAGGATTCGGCCCGTGTATTGCCGCTAGCGCCGGACCAAACGCTTTGGGCAGGGACAACCTTGCCGGAGATAGAGAATCAGATTGCGTTGGCCTATCGCAGCAGTCGCAGGTAACGCGCCCGCGCTGGTTGCACACCTGCGCTGCCGGACACCCGGCCAACACCTGGAACGGGGCGGAGAATTGGGCGCCACGTCGTAGACGCGTGAGGTCCACTCAATTGATGGGGCACGGATGCAGCCGGCAAGAGCCGCTCGCCAAGACGTTCGCTACTCAGCAACCTCGATAGTAACCACGTCGGTCTCCGTCAGGCGCGGCAGCGTGACGAGCGTGTGCGCCCCGTTTCGCTCGATTTGCATCCTCTCGCCGCTGGCGGCGGTTGCGCCCCGCACCGGGAGCGTGGTCTCGATGGTTATGTCGGCGAGGGTGACGGCTTCCGGCACGTCCACCCAAGCCCCGGCGCGCGGGCCGCGCCCCATGCCGCCGCCCAGCGGACGGCTCACGGGACAGTTCACCAGATAGACTTGCAGCGCGCCGCCGTCACGGGTGTACGCCGCCTCGACGTTGGGCGCGCCCCGCACGCGGATTGCGGGTGTGTAGCCGATGAACTCCAGAATGCGCGCGGCAAAGTCGCCGAACGCCCGCGCGCCCCGCACCAGGTATTCGGCAAACGGCTCGTGGTTGCAGTAAGCGATCTGGCCCGCGCCCATGCGCCCAAAGACCACCGCCGGCATGCCGGTCTCCGTGCTCCAGCGGGTGCCGTGGCTGTCCCACACCTCGCCATGTGGCTCGACAACCGGTTTCAGCGAGTAGGCAAGTTCGCCAAAGCCGGGGAGATTCCGCAGCGGCCAGTGGCCGAGGGAGCAGGCTAATTCCCAATCGGGTATCCCCCAATCCTCCGGCGCGTGGATGAACCAGCCGTCTTGCCGGGCGCCCCGGTGGTTCTTGCGGCCGGCGAGGATAATGCCCAGGTCGTGTTGCAGGTTGTTCGCGCCGGTGAGCAGCACGCGGCCGCCCTGCTCCGCGAACTCCCGCACGATGTCGATGGATTCAGGACGAATGTCGCCGAGATGGGCAATGATGAGCGCTTTCAGGCCGTCGAGGTCAGCGGCTGTCAACACGTCGTCGCAGACGAGCTTGAACGGTAGGTGGCGCTCGGCCAGGAATTTGTACGCGCCGGCCGTGTCGCGGCTAAAGCCGGATTCCACCGGCACACTGCCCAGGGCTACCTGGCGCTCGGAAAAGAGCAGGCCGACTTCCGCGTAGGCTGTGGCTTTGGCCCGTTGCTCAGCGAGCGGGCCGATCTTCTCGAACGTGGCGCCGACCTTGTCCAGCACCGGCGCGCCAAAGAAGCCCGTGCGGGTGTCCGGCGCGCCCCAGATCAGTGTGGCGTCCGCCCCGGCAGCCAGGGCGCTCGCGGCCTGAAACGTGAGCTGGCTTTCGCTGACGCCCGCGTACATCACCCGGTCCCAGCAAAAGGCGATCACCACCGGCCGGCCTTGGGCCAACGCCCGCAGGCGGTACGTCTGCTGGGCCGGTTGAAAGAAATTCGTACCGGTGGCATCGGATTCGCCAAAGAGGATGTCGTCATGGGTATAGGGCCAGAAGGCGTTGTGAACGAGTTTGACGTCTTTGCCGCTGGCCCGGATGCGCTCTTTGGCGCCGGCAAGATAGGTGTCGACCACGTGATTCCCGAATTCAACCAGCCGCGCGCGGTGCTCAGCCAATTGGCGGCGGCGCGATTCGTTCAGGTCTCGCCTCCTGCCGCGCCGGAACCGCGCCCCGGCGGGTGGGTCCGGCGCCTCGGGCAGGGGCTCGCCAAAATACTCCTGCCACGCGGCCCGGCAGTGCGCGCAGTAGCAGAGCATGCGGTAGTGCACGATGTCCAAGAAGAGCCGCGACACGTCATAATTGGCAAGCAACTCGTCGAGCATGGCGTACGTATAGTCGCGGTAGGGGGAGTTGAGGCAGAGCCAGCGCCAGCGCGTGTGGGGACCGGGCTGCGGCCGGCCGTCCGCATCGTGGCTGCGCCACGCCGGTTCGGCGCGGTAGGCGTGTTCATCCCAGCGCACCGAGTAGTAGAGCGCGGGCACGACGCCGTGGGCGTGCGCGGCATTGACTTGGGCTTCGATTAGGTCAAAATCGAGCGCCGGGTGCCGTGTGCCTACGGTCGTGGTATAGTAGGCATGACCCCAATGGCATTTCGCTTGCAGCAAGACAGAATCTGTGCCAATGTCGGCCAGCGCTGCCATCTGTCCGGCCGGATCTACCTGCGACAGGGTTTGCGCGCCATAGGGCCCAAAGTGGTTGTCCAGTAGTACGCGTTTTGGGCCTGCGTCTGCCATGGTCATTCCCCTTGCTTTGCTAACGTTTTCGGATTCCAGGTTTCTTGCGTGCGTCCACAGTAACGTAATTACGCTCTAGCGCGCACGCGCTCTAGCGTGTTCACGCGGGAGCGCTCATCCACCGCACCGTAGCGCGGGCCCAGCGGGTCGTGAATCCCCGGGAAACGGCTGCGGCGGCGAGAAGCTCTGGCACGCCGATCGTTGTTTGCCGGCCCGGACAGCCAATCGCCTGTGCACGTGAATGCGCTGCCCTCGCTGATTCCCTTCAATGCTACTTATCTTCCGGGCAAATGCCAACTTGCACCCACCGTGGACCCTTGACGGGACCCACGCGCTGCGCGAGGCGGCGGCTAGGCCATGGCGCGCCGTCGGCCCGCGTTGAGCGCCTATTGGGACTGGTTGCGACGGAGTTTTTGCCATGAATGTGCGCTCTCCCCAAAACGCTGCAACGCCGGCGGGACGAGACCGCGCGCTTGCCGAGCTGCAACAGGCGGCAGCGGACGAGGCCGCCGCGACGAAGGCGCGTGCGGCGGCGTTCCGGTCCGAGGTTGTGTCCGGCAGGTTGTTGCCGGGTACCGGTGACGGGCACGTCTACTCGTTTCAGCTCCAGACGGTGCTGCCCGTCGCAGACGACGTCCCAGGCGAACTCCACATCGGCGGCCAGGTGTACACGTGCCGCGTGGTTGCGCTGGCCGGCCTGCGCGTTTCCGTTTTGTTGGACACTGCCCCTGCGCCGGTGATCGAACGAGCGGTGCTGGTCACGCAGCCGTGGATTGCGCTTGAGCGGTTGCGCGGCGCGTTGGAGGACTTCGGCGCGAGCCGGGGGAGCGGGCCGGGCCTGAGCGCGGCGCTTCTTGCCGGCGAATCCACCGCGAGCGGGCAGATCGACCTACCGGCTGCCCTGCAGGCGAACGCCGCGGAACAAAGCGCTGGCCGGACTCCCCCCGCCGGTGCGAATGCCGCCTCGCACACGCCCGCGCCGCCAACGCCTGAACTCTCGCAATACACGCTCAGCGAGTCCCAGCAAGAGGCTCTGGCGGCAGCCCTCGGCCGCTCGGTGGCCGTCATCGCCGGTCCGGCGAGCGCCGGTAAGACACGGCTCTTAGGCATGGCTGCCGCGGCCTGCGCGGCGGCGGGGCTGCGCGTGCTCATGCTGGCCCCCTCGAATGACGCGGTAGACGACATGCTAGCGGCCTACATCGAGTCCGGCGGTAGGGCCGCGTGTGAGGCCGGCCAGGCGCTGCGGCTCGGATGCAGCGCCGCGCCCGGCAGGTGGCAAGCGTATCCCCAACTCACGCCCCGCGTTGTCGCGGAGCGCCTGCAAGCCGACCTGGAGGCAGAACTGGCCGGTCTTGCCGCCGAGCACGCAACGGAGGCGGCGCGAGACCAGGAGTTGCGCGTCCTGCGGAAGGCGGTAGACCTGGCCCGCCAAGCGGCCGGCGAGCGGGATGCGGTCCAGGCCGAGGTGGACGCGCTGCAGCCGCCGGAACCAGCCCCGGAGAGCCCCGCCGGGGAAGTCTCCGGGGCCGAGCGGCTGCGGGATGGGCTGCGGGGCATGTGGCAGCGGGCCAGGCGCTTGGCCCAGCGGTCGGCTCCCGGCGGCCGCAGCCTCTACCGCGACGATGCGGAACGGCGACGGCAGGATGCCTATGGGCGCGCGCAACGGCGGGCCGAGGCCCAACGGCGGCTGGCGGACAAGATGGCGGCCGCGGGCCGCCTGCGGAGCAGCCTCGAGCGGCAGCTAACGGCCTACGGATTGGCGGAAAGCGAGGTAACGGCGGCGTGCGCGGAGACCGCGGCGCGCCTGAGCGCGGTGGATGAAAAGCGGACGGCGTGCGCCCGCGCATTGCGGGACGTGGGCCGCGTAGTCCGCGCCCAGGCGCAAGTCGTAGCGAGCACGACGCAGCACGCTCTGCTGGTAGGCGAGTTTGAGGCGGCTTCATATGACATCGTTCTCATCGATGACGCGCACCGCCTGCCCATGCCCCATTGCTCGTGGGCGGCGGGACTGGCCAGCGCGCGGCTGGTAATCGCCGCGGAAACCGGGGCGCTCCCCCCGTGGCACTGCGCCCAAGAAGCGGTGGCGCTGCGTTGGCTGGGTCGTTCGGTGGTGGAACATGTGGCAAGCGCCGGCGGACTAGCGGACGGCTGGCTGGTGAATCTCACGGAGCGCCACGGCTTGCACACGGGATTGACCGCGGCCGTTGCGGACTGGTTTGGCGGCATGGCCCGGGTCGACGGCGCGCGTCCGTCCGCAGGCGCACGCCCGCCCGCTGGCGGGCGCCACATCCTGGGCAAGCGCCGCACGCTGCGGCGGAGCTTGCCGGCGCGCGGGCACACCGTGGCGCTCGACCGGGCCCTGGCCGGTGAGAGCCCGCTGGCGCTGGTCGACACCGCGCCACTCAAGTCATGGTGCGAGGTTATCCCGCAGGAAGGACGCCTGAACCTGGCGAGCGCCCGCGCCGCCGTGGCGCTGGCGGCGCGACTCTTGGAGCGCGCGCCGGCCACCTCAATCGCGCTGGTCTCGCCCTATGCTGCCCAGGCGCGATTGCTCCTGCGCGTGGCGCGGGCCCAGGAGGCCACGATCAACGTGGACGTGTTCGCGCCGCCGTGCCTGCCGACGCGCGGGGCGGACGTGGTGATTCTGGATACGGTGGAGACGCCGGGCACGTTTGCCTGGTCCCCGCTGGACGATACCAGACCGGACTCGCAGGCCGCGGCGTTTCTGCGCGACGTCTGCACCCAGGCCCGCCAACGCGTGTTCGTGGTTGCGCACTGGAAGCACGTACGGGACACCTTCGGGTCTCGCGCCTGCTTGCGGCGCATGTTGGGCGACGCCGTGGCCGAGCGGTGGGCGGTGTCGGCGGCAAAGCTCGTGCCCAGTCAACGAGCGGGCGCGTTGCCCCGCACGCTTGCAGCGGCGGCGGACGGAATGGGAACAACGAGCGCAACCCGCAGCGCCGGCTGGCGGCTGTTCGCGGAGGACCTGCAAGCGGCGGAGCGCCACGTGACCGTATGGAGTCCCCACCTCAACCTAGCGACAGTGGAGCGCTGCTTGAGCTGGCTGCCGTCCGCGCTTTTGGAGCGCGGCGCCGTGCGGCTTGTCACGCTCCCAAGCGGGCAACGCGGCGGACCGAACACGCAGGCGGCGGAGGCGCGCCTCGTGTGCGAGCAGATGGGTGTACGAGTAGAAGAACGCGGTGCGCTGGCGGCAAACCTTGTGATCGTTGACGACCGGCTGGCATGGGACTGTACGTTCCCGCCGCTGGGGGTGGGGAGCCGGGGCGCGGAGATGCGCCGGGTCGAGAGCGCTCCTATCGCGCGCGCCCTACGCGGGCTCCTATCAGCCCCGGTCGGCGGCGACGCGCCTGAGAGTCTCGCCGCTTTCTTGCCCTTTACGGGGGCGAGTGCCGGAGTAGAAGATGTGATCGCTGACCTAGCGGACCGCACTCTACGGTAGAAACTGCGCATACCGCTGGCGCGCAACCGCTATTACGCAGCGCGTGCTCAATCCGCGGCGAAATCGCCGAGGGTGGGTTGCTCGACGGCGATGTAGTCCCGGCAGGCCATGACGATGGAGGCCGAGCGGCTGCCGGCGTTGAACGAGATGCGCTCGTTCGCCAGCAGGCCGCGGTCCACGTACGTGGGGAGGTCGAGCACGCTGCCGAACGGCGGCACGGCACCCACCGGCAGGCCGGTGAGTTCGCGCAGTTCGTCCGGATTGACCATGCGCAGGTTCTTGACCCCGAACGCGCGCTTGAAGGCCCGTGTGCCGACTCGTTTGTGGGCAGGCACCACCGCCAAAACCACCGCGTCATCGGCAGCGAACACCAGGGCTTTCGCGCCCTCGTGGAGGGGCGTGCCCCGGACATCCGCCGCTTCCTGGCTGGTTTTCACCGGCGCGTGTTCTTTGAGCGTAAAGGAAACGGCCCGGTCTTGCAACAATTCTCGGATGCGTTCCGTCACCGAGGCGGACATGATGGAATTTGTTGCCTTTCACGGTCTTTGGCGTTTCGGCCCATGGTGCCGAACTAAGCGTTCTCCCGCCGCCAGTATACCTGCGAACGTGGGAAACTGCTCAGCGAGGAGTCGCGAGGCAGGGCCCAAGGCGCTGGGTCGCGTCCTAACGCCCTACACCACTATGCCGCCCGGCGCAATCGCCTAGAGGGGAGAGAATCTGGGGCAGGATAGTGTGTGGGCGCGGTGGCTCTGGAGAGGGACGCCTCTATGCCATGAGGACAAGATTATCCGATTCCCAAAGGAGAACCGCAAAGGCGGAAAGATAGTAGGCAAGCGAAGGGAAAAAGAGAGAAAGAAAATGGGTCGAAGGGCGATTGGGGATATTCTAGCACAATCGCATTACGCAATGGAGCCGAGTAGGGGAATCAGTAGCTCTTGACTTGATCACCTTGTTGGGCTAAATCTCATGTCATTTGTATGTTCCGAGCGCAGCGTCGAACAGGGTTCGCTGACTTCGTCAAAGACGCGGAATCTAGTGTGCTCCCGACACTAGATTCTTCGTCGCTGCGCTCCTCAGAATGACATTTCGGCTGCGCTCCTCAGAATGACATTTCGGGAGGCAGCCGTTCACGTTGACACCCATACCTTTGCAGACTAAGTCAATACCTACTAATCGCGCCGAGTAGCTCAAGTGTAGTGAGTATCGAGGGACAGTGAACTATCGGAGTAAGCGCGGTATGCCAAGAACGGCTCACTCGCCCTGCGATACGGCAGCTAGAGCAAGCCTGCGGTTAGGCCGCCGTCGACGTGGATAGCCTGACCGGTAATGTACGCGGCGGCGTCGCTCGCGAGGAAGTTGACCATGGCGGCGATTTCCTCCGGCGTGCCCGCGCGCTTGATGGGCAGCTTCTGCATGAGCCGGTCCATCAGGTGCGGCGGAATGTCGTGGGTGAGATCGGTGGGGATGTAGCCTGGCGCAATGGCGTTGACCGTAATCCCCCGGCTGCCCATCTCCACGGCGGTGGACCGGGTGAAGGCGACCACGCCGGCTTTCGCGGCGGTGTAGTTGGCCTGGCCCGGATTGCCGACCAGCCAGCCGACGGAGGTGATGTTGATGATGCGCCCCCAACGTTGCGCCAGCATGGGGCGCAAGGCGGCGCGGGTGCAGAGAAAGGCGCCGCGCAGGTTGGTGTCCAGCACCAGGTCCCAGTCGTCGTCGCTCATCTTCAGCACCAAAGTGTCTTTGGTGATGCCGGCGTTGTTGACCAGGACGTGCAAGCTGCCGAAGTGCGCGAGGGTGCGGTCCACCACGGACTTCACGGCGGCCGTGTCGCGCACGTCACCGCTTACCGCCAGCGCCTTGCCGCCAGAATTCTCTATCTGGGCGACCGTTTCCAGGGCGGCTTCTTCATTGACCTGATAGTTGATGGCCACGTGGGCGCCGGCGGCGGCAAGGTGCAGCGCAATGGTGCGGCCGATCCCGCGCGAAGCGCCGGTCACGAGGGCGGTCTTGCTCGTTAGGTGTTGGTCCATGGTCCCTGTGGCCAAGGCCTGCCTTCCGCGCTGAGTTGGGGCGGAACAAGAACGGCCGCGATGGCAACAGCGGTTGGCCTCTCGCCGCGCCGGCCGCAGGGCGGGGCGAATTGCCCGGGATGTTCGCCCGCTACACCTTCTCCGCCACCACCTGCAGCCAGTACCGCGGCACCGTCTTCAGTTTCAGTTCCTTGATGGCTTCCCGAACGCCGTGCTTCAGCACATCCGCGCCCACGTCCAACGGCACGCCGGGCAGGACTCCCTCGATGAACAGCGAGTAATCGCTAATGTCCTCCAGGCTTTCCTGGGTCATTTCCACCTGACGGCACTCCATGTGCGTAACGGTGAAGCCGTGCTTGCCCAGCAGCGCCACGTATTGGTCGGGAGAAATCCAACGCATGGCCGTGGTCTTGGCGTCTTTGACGATCTTCACGCTGGGATACTCGCGCCGCATCTTCTGTACTGCGCGCACCACCCACAGGCGGTTGGCCTTTTCGGTGATCGGCAAGTAGGCGCCGTCGAAGAAGGTCGTGTTGAAGGCCACCACCCCGCCTGGCTTGAGCGTCTTGCCGATTTCCTTGAAAACAGCGTGCTTGTCATCGATCAGGTGAATAGCGTTGCAGAAGAAGAGCGCGTCTGCCGACGAAACCAGGTGAGAGACGTTTTCGGCGCTGCCCTGCAAGAACCTCACCATGGCATTGGCAACGCTTTGGCGGGCTTTTTCCAGGGCCAGCGGCGAAGGGTCGATGCCGAAAATCTGCGCCTTTAGGCCGAGACTCTGCACTTTAGCCAGGACCAGGCGCGTGATGGCCCCGGTGCCGCAACCAAGGTCGACGATCCGTCGTTGAACATCGGGATCGAGCCGGTCGAGGAAGCCAAGCGCGGACTCGACGAGGGCTGTATTCGTTTCACTATAGAAGTCGTGTCGAGCAAATGGCTCGAAAGAGTGATCTGTGGCCTGTTGTGCGTCCATGTGCGCCCTTCCTATCCCCGGTGCGTATGCTCTCATTTCGCCGGAGCCGCGTCGTTCACGTCACTGTGAACAAATTCGACCGGGCGTTCGGCCCGCCGCGGCGCGTATCCCGGCGCGAACATCTACTGCCCATACCGCACGCCTGAACGGGGCTGCAACACTCCCGGCTGGTGGTTTCAGTTTCCCCATTATACGGGTTTTGGCCTGTTAGTGGAGAATTCCAGGCGGTCCGCAAGAGTCTGATCTCGTTGCTGCCGGAGTCAACGTGGCGTCGTTGGAGGGGAGCCGCATTGCGCCGCCCAGCGCCGCATTTGCCGTTGCGGCTAGCCCATTTCTCGGACGAAACGCGAGGGTAGTCAGCCAAGGTCCTGACCGGGTGTCCAGGCTGTTCGGACAGACCGTACGCGAAGTCGCCGTGCCCGCTGGCAGACCGTGCCGGAACGCAGTGCTACAATGGGGGCGCACGTAAGGGGCAGACTGTGGCGAGCCCACTCGCCGCATGGGTGTCGCGGCCCTCGCTGCGAGAGTGCTGCGCGTTGGGCTCAAGGATAGAGCCGGACGAGGCGCCGGCGGCCGCGGCTGCAGGTAGGCCGGGCCGGGACACGGCCAAGGTAGGACGGGAAGGGATTGACGCATGAAGATTCGCACGGTTGAGGCGGTCCCTCTATGCTGGCCGGTGCCCAGCGGCGGGCATGGGCGTCCGTCTGACTACGGCCGGCACGATGAGTCCGTTGCCATCATCGTTCGGATAGAGACGGATGACGGGCTGGTGGGCTTTGGCGAAGTGCATCCCGGCTACGGCTACACGCGCGGCGCGTGTTGGTCCGTCAAGGCGATCGTCGAACGAGAGCTTGGCCCGGAGATCATCGGCCAAGACGCTTCCCGGCCGGAATACATATGGGAGAAGATGTACAACGGCCCGCGCTTGGACATTGCCCTGGCCTACGGCCAGAGCGCGCCGCGCATGGGCCGCCGGGGTGTGACCGTGTGCGCCCTGGGCGGCATAGACATGGCGCTGTGGGACATCTTCGCTCGCTCCCTGGGCGTGCCAATCTACAAACTGCTGGGCGGCGGCTATCGGACACGCTTGCCGACCTACGCCAGCGGCGGTCACGCGGCCGCCGACGAGGCCGGCGAGGAAGCGCTGGCCTACGTGGCCAAGGGATTCCGCGCCGTGAAGATGCGCGTCGGCGCCATGGATGCGCCGCGCGTGGTCGAGGAGGGCGTTGCCCGCATCCGGGCGGTGCGGGAGGCAATCGGTCGGGATGCCGGACTAATGCTGGATGCCCACGGGTCGCTCAACGAGGCCCAGGCCATTCGCCTGGCGCGCGCCGCGGAGGAGTATGACATCGATTGGTTCGAAGAGCCGGTGAGCAGCGACAACTGGAACGGTATGCGGCGGGTGCGTGAGGCGACGGCGATTCCCATCTCCACCGGCGAGAACGACTTTACCCACTTCGACTTTCGCGACATCATCGCCCACCAGGCGGCGGACATCCTGCAGCCCGATCTGGCAGTGGTCGGGGGCTTTACGGCGGCGCGCCGGGTCGGCGTGCTGGCCCACGCGGCCAACCTGCAGGTGGCGCCCCACATATGGGGCTCGGCCCTCCTCTTCTACGCCAGCTTGCAGTTGGCGGCGGCACTGCCGAATTGTCCCATCATCGAGTTTCGCCAGGGCGCGAATCCACTATTCGATGAGTTGATTGCGCCCCCGCCCGCAATCGACGATGAGGGGTGCGTGACAGTCCCCTCCGGGCCGGGTTTCGGCGTGGATATCGACCTGGAAGCCGCGCGCCGCAGGTATCCTTTTGAGCGGACATAGCGCGAATTGACCGTTTGCGCCGCCGCCTCATGTTGCAGGTGGAGGTAGCGGGCCGCAGCCGGGCCCTAGCCGATGCGCGATGGGGGCAGGCGCAGCGCGCGAAGCTCGTGCGAGTGGGTGGATCAGTTGCTGAGTCAAGGAGGAACGTGACATATGGCAACCCTAACCGGCACGATTCATGACGCGGCCACGGGCAGCCGTCTGGCGGCAAAGGTCTCCGTGCAGGGCAGTCACGGCGCTTTCCTTGCTCCGGCAGACAGTCTGGAGACCGTCGGCACCACGAATCCGTTCTTCTATTGCGACGGCGCGTTTACGCTGGAAGGCCCGCGCGGGCAAGTGGACGTGCGCGTGGAGCGCGGCACGGAATACGCGCCGCTCCACGTGACCGTCGATCTGCCGGCCCACGGCACAGTCAATTTGGAACTGCCGCTCCAGCGCTGGATTAGCCTGCCCAAGCAGGGGCTCTATCCCGGCAATACCCATATTCACTACCGAGAATTCGAGACACGTCCCGAAGAGCGTCTGCGCTTTGATTCCACGGTTGAAGACCTGACCGTGACGATTGTCAGCGTCCTGCAGCGTCAGGAGCTGGAGTACGCCACCAATCGCTTCCCCGTGGGCCGGATGGAGCACCCGACGTCGCCGGACCACGTGCTGGACGTGGGTGAGGAGAGCCGGCACAACAGCCTGCCGTGGGAGATCGGCTATGGCCACGTGATGCTGGTGCGGCTGCAAGAAGAGGTGGCGCCGCTGAGCCGCGGCGTGCTGGTGGATGAATCGGCGCCGGACTACCCTCCGTTGATCGATGCCTGCGCCGCCGCCCAGGAGCAGGGCGGCGTGACGATCTGGTGCCACAACGGCAAGGGCATGGAAGCGCCCATCGCCGCCGGCCTGGGCCGCCTGGACGCGCTCAACCTCTTCGACCCCTATTGGGCCGACCCCGAATACGATCTGTGGTACCACTTGCTCAATTGCGGCTTCCGGTTGCCTGTGAGCACCGGGTCGGACTGGTTCGTGTGCTCGGCGAACCGGGTGTACGTGCAGCTTGAGGAAGACTTTTCGTACGACACCTGGCTGAACGGCTTGAAAAGCGGCGCGACCTTCATCACCAACGGTCCGGCGCTGACGCTGCGCGTAGCCGGTCAGCCGCCCGGGAGCGTGCTGGACCTGCGCGCGAGTCGGCGCAAGCAGGTGAATACGTTCGTGCGGTGGCAGTCCTTGCGGCCGGTGCAGCGCATCGAGCTTATTTGCAACGGCGAGGTGGTGGCCGGCGAGGAGCACAGCGAGGGTCTGCGCGAGGGCGTCATCCGCGCCCGCCTGACCGTGCCCAACGATAGTTGGATCGCGGCGCGCTGCTGGGGACGGCAGCGTGATAGCTACGGCCACGCGCAGTGGGCGCACACGAGCCCGGTCTACATCGAAGCCAGCGGGCCAAATCCGGCGACCAGGGAGTCCGCCGGTTACTTTGTAAACGAGATCGAGCGCGCGCTGGAGTGGATTGCGACGAAGGGCCGCTTCGACCACGACGACCAACGCCAGCGCATGTTGGAGATCTTCGGCGCGGGCCGGGAGCAATACGCTCGGTTGGCGCGGGGCTGAGGTGTTCGTCGCCCAAATGTCACCTGTATGCCGCAAAAAGCGGTGAGACGGGTGGAGTGAAAAGGTAGCGCGAAGGGCGTATCGAGTGTCATTCCGAACGGAGCGCAGCGCAGAGAGGAATCTAAGGAGCCGCGCCAAGCGGGCGGCACGT
>JAJEAH010000027.1 GCA_022824225.1 Chloroflexota bacterium | reverse complement strand
AAGCTCAGCGCGAACGGATTGGGGGCGCTTCGACAGGCTCAGCGCGAACGGGTTGGTAGCGCTTCGACAGGCTCAGCGCGAACGGATTGGGGGCGCTTCGACAAGCTCAGTGCGAACGGTTTGGGGGCGCTTCGACAGGCTCAGCGCGAACGGATTGGGGGCGCTTCGACAGGCTCAGCGCGAACGGGATTGGGGGCGCTTCGACAAGCTCAGCGCGAACGGGTTGGTGGCGCTTCGACGGGCTCAGCGCGAACGGATTGGTGGGGCTTCGACAGGCTCAGTGGGAATGGTGGTTGGTGGGGCTTCGACAGGCTCAGTGCGAACGGAAATGGTGGCACTTCGACAAGCTCAGCGCGAGCGGAAAATGGGCATTGCGCCTGCTTGTTCGCGTGAGCGATAGTGCGGCAGACCGCGGCCCTAGGCGAGGGCCGCGCGCGCCGCGTTGATTTCCGCATGCAGTTGTGCAGCCGCTTGCGCCGCGGCTGTAGCAAAGTCCTTCCCGCTGCCGGCGTAGAGGATGCTGCGCGAAGCATTGATGAGCATGGGCGCCGCGCAGGCTGCCCGCACGGTTGACGTAAGATCTCCGCCCTGGGCGCCAATGCCCGGTATGAGCAGCGGTAGGTCCGGCGCCGCGCGCCGCACCTGCGCGAGTTCGTCAGGATACGTCGCCCCCGTGACCAGGCCGCAATTGCCGTTAGAATTCCAGGTCTGTACGGCTTTAGCGACGGCCAAATAGAGCGGGTCGCCCGCTGCCGTGCGCACATCCTGGAAGTCCCGCGCGCCGGGATTGGACGTGCGGCAGAGCACGAAGACGCCATTGCGCCGGCGCGCCAGAAAGGGCGAAAGAGATTCCGCGCCAAGATACGGGTGCACGGTAATGGCGTCGAAGCCGAGCGCGTCGAAGATTGCCCTGGCGTAATGGTCGTTGGTCGAGTCGATGTCACCCCGTTTCGCGTCGGCAATGCTGATAGCGTCCGCCGGTATGTGCTCGCGGACCGCGGCCAGCGCGTCCAGCCCCCACGCGCCCATGCTCTCGAAGAACGCCACGTTGGGCTTGTAGGCCGCGGCATACCGGTGAGTAGCCTCGATCACAGCGCGGCAGAACTCAATCACGCCCTCGCGGGTTGCCGGTAGCCCCGCAGGCAAGCGCGCAAGATCGACGTCAAGACCGATGCAAAGCGCGCTATCCCTGTCGGCGCAGACCTGGGCAAGACGCGAGTTGAACGACATGGTAGTAAGTCCTGCTCTCTCGGCTAGCGCAAATTGAGCATGCGAAAGCCTGCTGACTCGAAATGGCGTTGTCCCCGCTGGCTTATCAAGTATGCCGAGAACTGCGAGCGCATGATGGAATACTTGGTCTTCTGGGATATGCCGACATAGTAGATGATGGGTCGGTGGCTCTGTTCCGGCAAGGGCGCTTGGCCCATGACCGGACCGTCCCCCGCCGCGGACGATGAGTAGAGAATGGCCGCGTCTACGTCGCCGTCGCGCACCTTCTTCACCAACTCGCGCTCGTCCTTGGTCTTCACTCGCTTATCGGCGAGGGGCTCCCACAACTCAAGGTTGTCCAGGGACTGAAACGCGTACCTGCCCAGGGCCGAACGTTCCCAATCGGCAATTCCGATACGCTCGACTTCAGCGCGCAGCAGGTCTTGCGGGGATTGGACCTCCAACGCGCTCCCGCGCGGGGTGGCGATGACGAGCCAGTTCGACGCGATGGGCCGCATCGTGCCGATCTTGATGAGACCGGCCTCAACCAGCGGCACGCCAAACGTGTCACCGCCTAGCAAGACTGCGTCGAAGTGCGTGCCTCCCAGAAGTGTTTCCATGATTTCACCGGAGGAACGTAACGAGATATCGAGACGCGCATGGGGATTAGCCCCCTCGAAGTCGCTTGTAACCATCGGCACGATGGGAGCAAGGCTGGCATCAGCAAACACGATGAGGCGGTCGCGGTCGTCTGCATCGAATAACGACCGAGCCCGTTCGATTGGCGCGCACCCGGACAACGCCGCGACTAAACCGATTGTTCCGAGTGACCGCAGCCACGTTCGTCGCTTGCCCATACGCTCCGGCTGCCCCCTTTAAGCAAAAAGGCCGCCCGCAGTGGGGACACCACGGGAGGCTGACTGCATGCCGTACCTAACTCAGTCCCTTACGACCACGAACAGTATGTGCTCATAGTAGCACTGGTAAACTCAGGTGGGCAAACCATCGGACGAGTACTCAAGACTGTTGTACTGTGGTTCGCGTGTGTGTACCCGCGCCGGCCTAGACCGCGCCGCCGGATCCCAGGCGATCTCCATGGGCTAGCATGCCTACCTCTTGGGCGGCTAACGAGTATATAATTCCGATAGCGAATTGAGCGCTGGACGGCGCGTGTTGCGGCGATCTGAGGGTAACGTCGTGGCAGGCGTCGATACAGCCGGAAAGTACCCAATCGGCAAATCAACCGAGAACGTGAGAGGAGAGCCTCATGGGCTACGGCCTGACGGTGAATGCCAACGCGGAACGTGATTCGATCTCGCTGGGGGCGCTGGTGCATCGCCTGGATCCCGGCATCATTCCCTTTCGCAAGGCGCATACGTGTGAGATCCACGTCAGCGGCGGCGAATTCAATACGGCGGCAAACCTCGCCAACTGCTTTGGTCTCAATACCGGAATTGTCTCGGCCATGGTGGACTATCCCATCGGCCACTTGATTGCCGAACGCGTGCGCGCCATGGGCGTGACGCCATTCTACAAGCACTTTGCCCACAATGGCGTGAACGGACCCAATATGGCGACGGTGTACAGCGACCGCGGCCAGGGCGTGCGCGCGCCGGTGGTCTTCTACAACCGTTGCAACGAGGCGGCGGCGCAGCTCAAACCGGGCGATTTCGATTGGGATGCCATCTTTGCGGGCGGCGTGCGGTGGTTCCACAGCGGCGGCATCTTCGCCGCGCTCTCGGAGACCACGTCGGAAGTCATCATCGAGGGCATGCAAGCCGCCAAAGCCGCCGGCGCGGTGGTGTCCTACGACCTCAACTTTCGCGCCAAGCTCTGGGAAATCTGGGGCGGTGAAGACCGCGCAAGCGCCGTAAACCGGCGCATCGTCGAGAACGTTGACGTGCTCGTGGGCAATGAGGAAGACCTGCAGACCGGTCTGGGCATACCCGGTCCGGAGGTGGAAGCGAAGTCCAAACTTGACCCTAGCGCCTTCACCGGAATGATCGACCGGGTTGTGGGGCAGTTTCCGCAGGTCAAGGTCGTCGCGACGACGCTGCGCGAGGTGCACTCGACTAACCGCCACAGTTGGAGCGCCGTTGCCTGGATCGACGGCGAGACGCACGTCGCGCCCACGGCTGAGCTCGACGTCTATGACCGTGTGGGTGGCGGCGACGGCTTCGCGTCCGGTCTGTTCTACGGCATAATGACGGGTGAAGAACCGGCCGACGCCGTCAAGCTGGGCTGGGCCCACGGCGCGTTAATCACCACGTTCCCCGGCGACACTACCATGGCGACCGTAGACGACGTGCGCGCGTTCGCGGCCGGCGGCTCGGCCCGCATCCGGCGCTAGCGTGGGCTGGAACTGGTGTGAGCGCGTGCGGTGAGGCAGGGCGAAACGCGGCTAGATTCACGCACGCTTGCCACGGATTGCGGCACGCAGGCGCGAACGCGACGCGTGAGAGCTAGCAGTTAGCCCGATCAGGCTCTGCATGAGGCGGCCATGTCCACTGGGTTTGCGCTCGGAATCGATGTCGGCAGCACAGCCACCAAAGCGGTGGTCTGCGATGTGGCGGGGAATACTGTTGGCCGGGGCAGCGCGCCGACCCGCATCGACCGGCCGCAACCGGGCTGGGCGGAAATCGACTATGCGGCATGCTGGCAGAGCGCGACAGCGGCGTGCCGCGCGGCGCTTAGTTCGCTGCCGGAGAACGGTGCGCCCGGTCGTGTCATTGGCATCGGCCTGTCATCGCTCGCGCCGTCGGTCGCGCCTCTGGCGGCGGACGGGACGCCGTTGCACCCGGGGATTATCTATGAGGACAAGCGCAGCACCGCGCACGTTGAGCGTCTGCTGGCACGGACGCGGCAGGACGACGCGGTCGCGCGCACAGGCATTCGCATCGAGAGCGGCAGCACAACGCTCAGCAGCATGCTCTGGCTGATGGAGCAGCGGCCGGAGCTTGTCGGCGCGTGCGCCACACTTGGTTCGCTCACCACGTATCTGGCGCAGCGTCTCACCGGCAATGTTGGCATTGACTGGTCCAATGCCCAGCTCTCCGGTCTCTTTGCGTTGGATGATCCACCCCGTTGGCTGGAGGACTGGTGCGCCGAACTTGGCATTCCGACGGCTAAGCTGCCGCCGCCGCTGCCGTCGCAGGCCTGCGTAGGTTGCCTATCGAACGAGACCGCGAAAGCGCTGGGTTTGCCGCCGGGCATTCCTGTCGCCATGGGCGGCGCGGATGCTCAAACAGCCGCGGTGGGTGCGGGTCTGGTCGCTCCCGGCGCCGGTCTGCTGTCGCTGGGCACTACCTGTGTATTCACCGTGAGTTCGGCGCGCCGCGTCACCGATGCGCGCTTCTACACCCGCCGCCATGTCTTCCCAGGGCGCTACCTGCACGTGGCGCCTACATTGCTGGGCGGCGCTACGTTGCAATGGGCTGCGGCTCTATTGGGCCTGAAATCTGTGGAGGCGCTCATGGCGCTGGCTGCCACGAGTACGCCCGGCGCGGGGGGCGCGCTCTTCCTGCCCTACCTGCTGGGCGAACGGGCGCCGCTGTGGGACCGAAACGCCCGTGGCGCGTTTGTGGGTCTGCATGTGGGGGCCGAGCGTGCCGATATTGCCCGGGCAGTCTTGGAAGGGATCGCCTTTGCCGTGCGCGATGTGCTGGCACTACTTGAGGACAGGCTCGGGGCCAGAATTGCCCCACTCTCTGTCACTGGCGGCGCTGCACAGCCCATCTTCTTGCGCATCTTGGCTAGTGTGCTGGCCCGGCCGCTCAACGCTATCGAGGGCGGCGACGCCGCGGCGCAGGGGGCGGCACTCTTGGCGAGCGTGGCTGCCGAAAGAATGGCAATGGACCGGCTCGCCGCGTCGCGGCCCCGTGTGCAGGTAACACATGCGCCGGAAGAATCCGATGCGGAACGCTATGGGGAGGCGTACGCCGCGTTCAGGACTCTGTATCCCGCACTGAAGCACACATTCGCTCCGCCCCTATCCTGAGCGTCCTCCGGCAATTCCCCATCGCGCATGGAGAGCACGTGCTCGATTGAGCGCGTTCCCGAAGCAGCCTGCTAGCGTGTGAAGATCGCGTCAGGACTGACGGCAAAGCCCTGCAGCGTAGGCGAGTCTAGAGTTTCGCCGGGGCCGCACACGCCCAGTTCCTCAAATCCCTGCGGCCCGAGCAGGAGAATCGTCACCGAATGGGCTTCCGGGTCGACTAGCCAGTACTCCTTGACGCCGAACTTGGCGTAGAGAGCGCGTTTGTAGGTCCGGTCCCGTTCCGCAGTGGACGGCGAGAGAATCTCCACGACCAGGTCCGGCGCACCGCGGACGTTTTCGTCGGTGATGATATGGGCGCGATCATTGGTGATGAAAAGCAGGTCCGGTTGGACCACGTCGGTTTCAGAGAGTACTACGTCTAGAGGCGCGGCAAAGACCTCGCCAATGCCGGAGACTATTGTCGCTTGCCCTAGCAGGAGGACGAGGTTGATGGAGGCTCTCTGGTGTACTGTGCTAGGGCCTGGGGACACGACTAAGTCTCCGTCCAACAGCTCATAGCGCCTATCATCCGGCGCGTTACGGTAATCCGCATAGGTGAACTTGACGGCGGGCGCAGAGCTTGCCATGAGTGCTCTCCTTACGTACAGCCCCTTGCACGTTCATCATAGGCGGTTGCGCAGCCACCCGGCAACCATACGTGCGGCTCGCTACTCTTCGGCTTGCACTTCTTCCCAGATGGCGCCAACGACCTGCTCCACCACATCGTAGGAAAAGCCACGGCGGGCAAGAAAGGCGCCAAGCTGCCGGCGGAACCTCGCGGGGTCATCAGTCTTGAGCGTGCCGGCGCGTTTGCGCGCGGCCGCAAGGGCCAACGGCGTCTCGTCAGCCGCGAACTGTTCCAGCGTGTCTTCCACGATGGCGTCGGGAACACCCTTTTGCCGCAACTCCCAGGCGAGCGCCCGCGTGCCGCGCGGCCGGTGTGTGTTGCGGCTCTGCACCCAAAAGCGCGCGAACGCCGCGTCATCCAGGTAGCCAAGCTCGCGCAGGCGGCGGATGGCGTGGTCGATGGCGCTGGCGGGCAAGGACTTGCGGCGCAGGTGTTCGCTCACTTCCTGCGTGCTGCGGAGACGATAGGAAACGTAGTTTAGCCCAACCTCTAGGGCGCGCCGCTCACTGTCGTCCCGCTGCCACGAAAGCACGGCGGCAGTGTCCACCGCGTCGCCGACGCCCAGGCCGAAGGTCGAGACCGTCTCGGCAGACAATTCCAGCCGCTGTCCGCTGCTTAATTCGACGGAGAACGTGCGCCCCCGCGCGCCGCGTGGGCGAATGGCCGCAATCGAAACGCTGTCGTGCGAGGCACTCGAGGAAATCGACGGTCCCCTGTCGGCGGCTGTCCTATCCGGTGGGGGATCTTGATCCATGGCAGCATAGCTCCACGCGATGGGTTGCCGACGCCGCGATACTCTGACCGCCTTAGCTAAATGCGGCGTTCCGTGCCGGCCAAGAGGCGGGCGATATTGTCCCGATGTTGCACGAAGATGAGCATCCCGCCAACAATGGCAAAGACGAGATAGGCGGTTGGAATGTTGACCCAGAACATGGCGACGGCAATCAAGACCGGCGCCGCGGCAACAGTGCTAAGTGAGGCAAGCGAAACATAGCGGCTGATGAACATAACCGGCAGAAAGACGGCCCAGAGCACGGCGAAAATCGGCGGCACCATGACGAGCAGCCCCGCGGCGCCGGGCACAATGCCCCTGCCGCCGCGAAAGCCAATGTATACCGGCCAGTTGTGACCGAGAATGGCTGCGAACGCCAAAACGGCTTCGCCCGCGTCATTTTCAGGCAGTGTGAGTCGCAGCACGAGGAGCGGCAGGACGACTTTCAGCATGTCGCCGGTGTACGCCACGATGCCGGGCACAGGCCCGAAGATGCGCCATACGTTGGTAGAGCCGGTGCGTCCGCTGCCGTGCTCGCGGATCTCCGTGTGGTGCCAGATGCGGCCCACCAGCCAGCCGCTGGGTATGGAGCCGGCCAGATACCCAATTGCCCCAAAGAGCGCGAGCCAAGCGGGTTCAGCCATGGTGATCTTTGAAGAGGAGCCGCAGCGGCGTGCCGTCAAACCCAAATTGACGCCGGATGCTGTTCTCCAAGAAGCGATAGTGAGAGAAGTGGACGAGGCTGGGGTCGTTTACGGAGAAGACGAAGGTAGGGGGGTGTATATCCACCTGCGAAGCATAGTAGACGTTGAGCCGCCGCCGCTTGGATGAAAGCGTGCGATTTGCCAGCCATGCGCGCAGGGCGCGATTGAGTTCGCCCGTGGCAATCCGCCGGCTGCGTTCAGCATAGACCTGCAGCGCGGCGGGCAGCACGTGGGCCAGATGGTAACCGGTCTGGGCGGAAATGACGATGCACGGGGCATGAGGCATCCAGCGCAGCCGGCTTTGTACGGCCAGCTTGAACTCGCCGGCGTCCTCGTCCACCAGGTCCCACTTATTGAGCACCACAACCAGGCCCTTATAGGCATCATTGACATAACCGGCGATATGCACGTCTTGGGCGGTCAGTCCCTCGGCGGCGTCCACTACGAGCAGCGCCACGTTGCAGCGCTCCAGGGCGCGCAGCGTGCGCAAGACGCTGTGGGATTCGACCCCGTGCTGGACTCTGCCGCGGCGGCGGATGCCGGCCGTGTCGATGAGGACCGCGGTATTTTCGTCGTAGGTTACGACGGTGTCGATGGCGTCCCGCGTGGTGCCGGGCAAATCGCTGACGATGGTGCGCTCGTGGCCAAGCAACGAATTGAGCAGGGCTGACTTGCCCACGTTCGGGCGGCCCACAATCGCGAATTGCGGGAGTTCCTGCGCCGCAGCCCCGTCGTCGGCCTTCGGCAGGTGCGTACAGATGGCGTCCAGCAGGTCGCCCGTGCCCAGGCCGTGGAGGGCCGAAACGGACACTACTTCACCCACGCCGAGCGCATAGAATTCGTACGATTGGAGGTGCGTGTGCTGGTTGTCGGCCTTATTTCCGGCCACCACCACGGGCTTGCGCGTGTTGCGCAGCAGCCCGGCGATTTCCTCATCGTGAGGCGCTATGCCCGCGGCGGCGTCCACCACGAAGACGATGACGGTTGCCTCGGCGATGGCAGCCTGCACTTGCTCGAAGACGGATTCCGCAAGTTCGTCGCGCTCTTCCGCGATGCCGCCGGTGTCCGCGATAGAAAACGCAAAGTCCTGCCACTCCACAACGCCGTAGACCCGGTCGCGGGTGGTGCCGGGGACGTCTTCCACCACGGCTTGGCGCTGGCCGAGCAACCGGTTGAAGAGGCTGGACTTGCCCACATTCGGGCGTCCCACCAGGGCGACGATGCCACGCGGGGCGGCCGGCGCGCCGGCCGTCACGTCCTCGAAGTCTGGGTGTTTTGAAGTCGCGTTCATGTGCGTGGTTCGCGGTTCCGGGGCCGGGCTATAGTATTTCTCCAATTGTAGACGGCAATGATAGTGAACGTGCTCTGGACGGGATGGTAAACCCATTTGCTGGAGCTGTCACGGCAAGGAAATGCGAACGGTGTCCCCGGGAGCCGAGCTGCAGTTGGGCCGCCTGCGTCAGTCCGGCAGCCGACGGATACTGTGAACGTTGTTCCCCGCGCCGGGCCGATCCTGCCGCTGTGCCAGTGGGAGCACGCATCGCGGGACCAGCCGCAATTCAGCGCTGCTGCGTCGTTCGGCGGACTGCGTAGGCCCAAGCCATGCAGCGCGCCTGCCTATGGTGAGGCGGCGTCAAATCCCTTGAGCCAGTCAACGACTTCATGCACCGACCAGTCGGGAGTCGATGCGCCTGCGGTGATGCCGACGCTGTCGGTACGCACGAACCAGGCGGGATCGAGTTCAACGGCGGTCTCGATGTGGTACGTCCGTGTGTTGGACTCGCGGGCAATCTCGGCGAGATGGGTAGTGTTTGCGCTATTGCGCCCCCCAACGACGATCATGACGTCAACCTGCGGCAGAATATCGCGGGCAGCCGCTTGTTGCTTGGTGGTAGCAAAGCACAGCGTGTTGACCACGTGGACTTCCAGGGCGTCCTCTAACGCCAAATCCATCAGCCGACGGGCTACAGCCTGAAAACGCTCTACCGTTTGGGTGGTTTGGGAAACGAGGCAGATCTTCCGCCGCAGCGGCACGGAGTCAAGCTCTTCAGGACTTTCCACGGCCATGCCGCGGCCGTCCGCCCAACCCAGAATGCCGCGCACTTCCTTGTGTTGAGGATCGCCGAAGATGAGGATCTGGTAACCGCGCTCGGCATGCTCCTGCACGATGCGGTGCACTTTCGACACAATCGGGCAAGTTGCGTCCAAGAGCTCCAGGTCGCGCGCGGCAATCTGCTCCGTCACCGCTTTGCCCGCGCCGTGGGCCGTGATGGTGGCGATGCCGTCTGCGGGTACGGTCTCCATGTCGGAGACCACGCCAATGCCGTCCTGCTCCAGGCGCTCGATCACGGAAGGATTGTGAACAAGCTGCCCAAGCGTGTGTATTTCACCCCGCTCTTCAGCCACGGCGTGCGCCATCTCGATGGCGCGTTTCACGCCATAGCAGAAGCCCATTTCCTGCGCCAGGATGATGTTCATCGCACTCCTTTTGCTCTCGGCATAATCATCCCCATTGTAACCGACGGGAGTCTGCGGCAACAACCGGGCTGCGGAAGGGAATCAGTATCTTTTGACTTGATCACCTTGTTGGGCTAGGTCTCATGTCATTTGTATGTTGTAGAAGGCGGGGAGACGGGGGAGAGTGAAGAGGTAGCGCGAAGGGTGTATCGAATGTCATTCCGAACGGAGCGACTAATCCAATGTCATTCCGAACGGAGCGCAGCGCAGAGAGGAATCTAAGGAGCCGCGCCAAGCGGGCGGCACATTGCGCGGGGGCTAGATTCCTCGCAGTGCTCGGAATGACAAAAGACAGGGAACGCACATCCATGCCACGCCGAACGCAGCACGCGCCCACGCCAAACCGAACGCTGCACCCCCTATGTCATTCCGAGCGCAGCGTCGAACAGGGTTCGCTGACTTCGTCAAAGACGCGGAATATAGTGTGCTCCCGACACTAGATTCTTCGTCGCTGCACTCCTCAGAATGACATTTCGGGGAGCAGCCGTTCACGTTGACACCCATGCCTGTGCAGCCTAAGTCAATACCTACTAGTCGCGCCGCGGACGGGAATTTGTGCATAGAGGCATGTGGGAGCCAGGCGTGCCCAACGTGTAGGGAGTAGAAAATCGCAGAAGTGCGCGCTGCCTGGGGCGCTCAATCGGACCGGTTGCCGCGATGGCGGCAAGGTTGGCAGCGTCTCTACGCGGCAGCAGTGTTCTCGTCGAGCAAATCGATCAGCCGCTGCCGCAAGGATTCCGAAATGGCGTCCGCTTCCGTGCCGGAGAGTTTCTTGCCGTAGTGCTCGGTTAATTCCAGCGGCTCGGCAAAACGAACAGTAATTCTGGCACGCAGGACGGGGAACTTACTGCTCCGGGGGAGGGCCGTTTCCGTGTCCTGGAGCGCGGCCAGCACGATGGGCACGCGTTGCCTGACGGCTATGCGCACGAAACCGGAGTTGAACGGCCCGATCTCGCCGGTCCGGCTGCGCGTGCCTTCCGGAAAGAGCACCACGGATTCGCCCTGCTTTAGTAGCTGCATCAGCACCCGCACACTGCGGACGTCGTTCGTCTGACGGATTACGGGATACGTGCCCCAGCGCGGCAAGAGAAAGCGCAAGACTGCGTTGCGAAACAACTCCACTTTCGCCATGAAGGTCAGCATGCGGTTGGGACACGCAACGCCAATCGCAAACGGGTCCAGGTTGCTGCGGTGGTTGCAGATGATGAGCAACGGCCCCGGCCCTCGGGGCACGGGCCCGGCGACGTTTAGCCTCAGATATAGGTGGAACAAGGGCAGCAAAATCAAGCCGCCCAGAATGAAGTACCAAAACCGGTTTCGTTTGTTCTTGTGGCGGCGCTGGTATGCGAAATCTGCTTCAGTTACCTGCGCTGGGTCGAGGCGCGGCTCGATGGAGTCAGACATTGCTGCAATTCCTTCTCTATCAAACTGCGCTTGAGTTGGCCGGCAATTTCGCATGCCGCGGCGCTCAAGCGCCGTGATCGCGCCAGCGGTTACGTAGCCGCATGTCTGCCGGGCCGTTGGGCGGCGTGATGCTTAGCATACCCAATCGTATGACACCTTGCTAGCTACCGCAGGCGTCCAGGCGGACATTTCGGCGCAATGCACAGAGGCTGGAGCGTACGCATCTGCGGACCGAGGTTACGGTTTTGCCCGGACGCTGCCACATAGCAGCCGCGCAGACCACATGCACCCACCTACACTGGATGCTTGCGGCGAGTTTTGCGCAAGACCGTTGCGGTCTTGGTCGCCCGGACGTGTCGAACGTCCAGCTCTAGCCCATGGCCGCAGGTGTCTTTTACTGCCGGCGTACTGCGTGATACGCTGGAGCCTGGCATTCAAGGTTCGCCACAGGGCGCCGTTGCTTGGGGGAGCGATCCACTGCTCGCGGAACGGACCCAATTTGCCTTAAGCGTCAGTCTAATTGTCGTGCAGTCAATTCGCAAAGAGACGCGCGGCTCCGAGAGTCCGTGCGTCGGCGCGAACGCCATTCCCGTTGGGTGTGCCAGAGGAAAGCTCGCCCGGAATAATCGCTCAGTTTCGCACTGGCTCCAAGCAATAGTCACCAGTCTACAAGCTGGGAGGGTGTGCGCCCGCCGGAGTCAACTAGAGCTCCGCTGATGCTGGCGGCTGACCCTCATATGGGCCCCGGGCAACTGTGCCAAATGCGAGTCCGGCGCGGTTCGTGCCGCCAGCGCCCTTTTTGCCGACGGCCATCTCATCGCTGCCGCGTGAAAGGTTATCGAGGACCCAGCCGGCGTGGCTACAACTCTTACAATCGTTATCCCCGCCTACAACGAAGAAAATCGTCTCGGCGCCACGCTGGAGCGGACCGCGGCGTATTTTGCCGGGCGTCCCCAGTGGCGCGTGGACGTGCTGGTAGTCGACGACGGCTCAACCGACGGCACCGCCGAATTGGTTGCCAAGTGGCAGCGAGGCTCCCTGTGCGTGCGCCTCTTGGGTCACGAAACAAATCAGGGCAAGGGTTGGGCGGTGCGCACCGGCATGTTGGCGGCAACAGGCGCGTACGTCCTGTTCATGGACGCCGACGGTTCGACGGACATAGGCGAGCTAGAGAAGCTGGCCGAGGCGCTTGAGGCCGGTGCGGACATCGCCATTGGGTCGCGTGACGTCTCGGGTTCCGAAATCCGGCAGCGCCAGCCCATCGTGCGAGAGACCATGGGCAAGGCCTTCAGCTTCATTTCACGCGTGATCGCTGTCCCGGATATCGAAGACACAACCTGCGGCTTTAAGCTCTTTCGCAAGGAAGCGGTAAAGCCGCTCTTTGGCCGCCAAGTCGTGCGGGGTTGGGCGTTCGACGTGGAAATCCTGTTTCTCGCGGTGCGGCTGGGGTACAGCGTTGCGGAGATTCCCGTGGGATGGACGGATTCACCGGATACGAAAGTCAACTTGGCGGGCGTAGTTCTGCCGACGCTCCGTGACCTAATCCGGATTCGCTTTGCGCACCACCGCGTAGCTCGCCGCACCAATGCCATGCGCACAAAGTAGACGCAGGCGGAGATCTTCCAAGTGCTCCAACGCACAGTATTGACCGCTCACCTGTATCGTGCTAGCATCCAATACACGGAACAAGTGTGCTTTCAAGACTCGGATGTCGGTACGGCGCAGGGGTGAAAGGAGGCGAGGCGGTTCCCCATTTTGTCGCGACGTGCGCTCTGCGCACATGCGCGAAGCGGCGATCTACAAGTAAACAAGGGAGAGGGTCAGCAATGGCTTTCCGACATTTGGTGACGCGACGACGATTTATGGCCGGGGCGGGCAGCAGCGCGGCGGTGTTTGCCTTGGCTGCCTGCGGCGCTGTAGCCACAACGGAAGAGATGGCCGAGGAGACGACGGAAGAAGCGCCGCAGGCCGAAGAGTCCATGCCTGAGGCCGAAGCCCGCCAGGTTGTGTGGTCGTGCTACCGCTTGAGCGGCCGCATGGAGGGCTGGGACGCAACGTTCGAGGCCATCGCCGAATCAACCGGTATCGGTATCGAGCCTTCTTGGCAGGATGGCTCCGGCTATTGGGATCGCCGCCGGGCCGAGTTCGCCGCCGGCACCGCGCCGGTTGACCTGATGGTGAACCAATTGAATTGGGTCATCCCCGGCGGCCTGACCGGCATGTTCCCAGACCTCTACGAATTCATGCGCCGGGACAACGTCGATCTTGACCAGTACTTCCCGACGGCGCTCTCGAGTTGGGCCTGGAAAGGCCAATTGTGGGCGCAACCGTTCCAGCACGGCGGCGAGGTGGTTTTCTTCAACAAGCAATTGTTCGACGAGAAGGGCGTGTCCCATCCCCACAAGGACTGGACCTACGACGATCTGCTCTCCGCGGTGAATAAGCTCAACGACCCGGAGAACAACCGCTGGGCGCTGGAGATCGGTCAGAACGGCCTGCACTACATGATGGGCACGTTCGTCTACAACTTTGGCGGCGAGATTCTGAATGACGTGCGCGACCGGGCGCTGTACGGCGAAGACCAGAACTCGATCCGGGGCGCGGCGTTCGACGTCGATCTGCATACGGTCCACAAGGCCACGCCGCCGCCGGAAGCCCGGGAAAGTCTGGGAAGCGGCATCCGCCCGATGGACGCGCAGATGGTCGCGTTCGAGTTCAACGGAAACTTCCGCCACAACGCCATTCGCAACGGCATCGGCGCGGAGAATCTGGACTTCGCCCCGCCGCCCGTGGGTCCCACCGGCATCCAGCGGGTGAGCACCGGCGGCAACTCGTGGTCCATCCTGTCGCTCTCCGAGCAGTTGGATGACGCCTGGGAAGTGCTGCGTGTCTCGCATACCCGCGAAATCCTGGAAAACACCCCGCAGATCGAGGTGATCTCCTGGCCGCCGTTGTTCTGGGCGGCGACGTCCGAGAACTGGCTGCGGCTGTTCGAGGGTACGCACATCAACGACGTGCAGAGCGTGTGGCAGAGCGGCGGTCACGACTTGCTGGTGCTGCCGGAAGGTTCAGAGGCCTGGAGCACCATGAACGAGCCGATGGGCCGCGCGCTTGCGGGTGAAATCGACACCACGGAGGCGATGCAGGAGTCGGCGGCAAGGCTCAACGAGCTGTTCTCCCAGCGGCCGGACGAATGGAAGTAGCCGCTAAGTCCCTTGGGAGACCGCGCGGCGCTGGCGACGCAGCTTGTCGGCGCGGTCTGTTGAGGACGTAGCGTAGCATCCGCACTTCGCACGCGGGATTAGAGTAGGCGGCGCTTACCGGATGTGCCCACGGCTATTTTGTAGCTGTGGGCTCACCGCAAGCGCCGTTCTTGCGTCTTGCGCCGGTTGCGCTCACGCGGTACTGTTCCCATGTGCATGCAATTGCAGGAGAAGGACACTCAATACCATGGGCCAATCGCACTTCGACGCCTCCCATCTGCCTGACGCCGCGCCGCTTGACGAGGCGGGCGACATCGCCGCCCAGATGATTGCGGGCATCCACCGCTACCTGGACCGCGAGCTGCGCGCCGCCGACCAAACGGCCGCCGCCAGGCTCCAGTCGGAACCGGCCGCCAACGAGCTTTCGGAAACGGCCGTACAAGAGCGGCGACAGGAATTCGCGCACATCATTGGCATGGCCGATGATCGAAAACCGGCGCCGTCACTGGAGTTCGTGTGTTCCACAACGGACCCGTTCCGGGTTGCGGCCACGCCCACCTATGACGTGCACGCGGTCCGGTGGCCCGTACTGGATGGTGTCGATGGCGAAGGCTTGCTCTTACGGCCCAAGCGTCCGCCCAGCGCCCACGTCATCGCCGTGCCGGACGCCGATTGGACGCCGGAGATGCTCGCCGGCCTCGCCCCCGGCTTAGCGCCGGCGCAGCAGTTCGCCCGGCGCTTGGTTGAGCGCGGCTGCCAGGTTGTGGTTCCCGCACTCATCGACCGGGACCACTCCCTGTCGGGCAACCCGGCGATTCGCATGACCGACCAGCCCCACCGCGAATTCATCTACCGCATGGCCTTCGAGATGGGGCGTCACGTCATCGGCTACGAGGTGCAAAAGCTCCTGGCGTTGGTCGACTTCTTCACATCCCCCCAGCAAGCGCCCGAAGACGCGCCGGTGGCGGTCTTTGGCTACGGCGAGGGCGGCCTGCTGGCGTTGTACAGCGGCGCGCTGGACGAGCGCATTAGCGGAGTGGGGGTGAGCGGCTACTTCCGCAACCGGCGCGATCTGTGGCAGGAACCGCTCTACCGCAACGTCTGGCGGTTGCTGCGGGGCTACAGTGACGCCGAACTCGCCGCCATGGTCGCGCCCCGTAGTCTGGTCGTGGAGGCGACACCCGCGCCCGCAGTGCCCGGCGCGCCGCCGATCCGGCACCAGGAGCACGCCCGCGGCCAAACGACGGCTCCCGGCAAGATCGAGCCCGCGCCGCTAGACGAGGTCGCCGCGGAAGTGGACCGCGCCCGCGCGCGCTTTGCCGCGGCGGGCGCTGCGGACCGGCTGGTCCTCGTCGAGCCGCCTGCCGCCGCCGACGGCCCCGGCTCCGATGCAGCCTTGGCGGCATTGTTGGCAGGTCTGGGGGTGAAAGCCCGCGATGAAGCTGCAAACACGCAACCGCGTGACGCCAGAAGTGATTTTGACCCCGCTGAGCGAACGAAACAGCAGTTCAAGCAACTCGTAGCCCACGTGCAGGGCAGCATCGACCAAGCGTGGCGGGTGCGGGAAGCATTCTGGAACGACGCTGACACGTCATCACTCGAAGAGTGGGAAGAATCGACAGCCGCCTACCGCCAGCGCTTTTGGGAGGACCTCATTGGGCGTTGCCCGGACCCCAGCCTGCCGTTCAACCTGCGCAGCCGCCCCTACGGCGACAGCGATGCCTGGTGGGGACACGAGGTTACGTTGGACGTGCTGGCGGACGTTTTCACCCACGGCATCTTGCTCATCCCGAAGGACATTGCGCCCGGCGAGCGGCGGCCGGTGGTGGTGTGCCAGCACGGGCTGGAGGGCCGGCCTGAGGACGTCATCACGGAAGACAAGGACGCGTATAGCGCCTTTGCCGCGCGGCTGGCCGAACGGGGCTACATCACCTACGCGCCGCAAAACCCCTATATCGGCTTTCACGAGTTTCGCACCCTCCAGCGCAAGGCGAATCCGCTGGGCTGGACCCTCTTCTCGTTCGCCATCGCGCAGCACGAGCAACTGCTCCGCTGGCTTGCCGCGCTGCCGTTCGTCGACGCGGACCGCATCGGCTTCTACGGACTCTCCTACGGCGGCAAGGCGGCCATGCGCATCCCGACGGTGTTAACCCAATATGCGCTCTCGATTTGCTCCGGCGATTTCAACGAGTGGCTGCGCAAGTGCGCCAGCACCGACTACTTCTCAGGTTATCTGTTCAATCATGAATGGGAGATACCTGAGTTCGACCTGGGCCGGACCTTCAACTACGCCGAGATGGCCTACTTGATGGCGCCGCGCCCCTTCATGGTCGAGCGCGGCCACCGCGACGCCGTGGCGTCTGACGAATGGTGCGCCCACGAATACGCGAGAGTCCAACGCCGCTACGCCGACCTCAAGATTCCCGACCGCGCCGAAATCTACTACTTCGACGGCGGCCACATGATCGAAGGCACGGGGACGTTTCCGTTCTTGGATAGGCATCTGAATTGGACGCCGCGGTAGCGACTTCTGAGGTGATGCTAGTGCTGCCCAATGGTCTACGGAGTGGGAGGATGGCAATTGGCCTAAGGTGGGCCGTGCCCGAACCTTGGCTAAGCTCATGGCGGCGGTCTAGACTGAGCGCGGGTAAGTGCACCACTGCTTGAGCACGCCCATCGACCGGCTCAGGGCGAATGGCCGGGCTACTGTGCTTGGGTGACCAGGTTGTGGGAGTGTCCATCTGCTTGCGTCGCCCGCCCGTTCACCCTTCGACTGTGCTCAGGGCGAACGGGCGGGTTGCGGTGCTTGGGTGACCATGTTGTGGGGGTGTCGATCTGGTTATGTCGCCCGTCCGTTCACCCTTCGACTGTGCTCAGGGCGAACGGGCGGGCTTCTGAACTCGGCCGACCATGTTGTGGGCGCGTCCGACCGCTAGTGAGTATTGTCCGCCCGTTCACCTTTCGGCGTTTCCCCCACGGACATGTAGCCCAACCGTTCGTGCTGAGCACAGTCGAAGCATGGACGGTTGGGCGGGCAGGACGGGCGCGTGTTCATTCCTCCGAGACTCTTGCAGTCGATGGGGGACGAGTCTTGGTGCTGTGCTACTCCGCCCGCCCATTTACCCTTCGACTGTGCTCAGGGCGAACGGACGGGCTGCTGTGCTCGGCCGACTCAAGTTGTGGGCGCGTCCATCTGCTTACGTCGCCCGTCCGTTCACCCTTCGACTGTGCTCAGGCCGAACGGACGGGCTGCTGCGCTTGGGTGACCACGTTGTGGGGGTGTCCGCCCGCTGGTGAGTATTGTCCGCCCTTTCACTCTCCGACGTTTCCCTCACGGACATGAAGCCCAACCATGAGTGCTGAGCACTTCGACTAAGCTCAGGGGGAACGGAATGTAGCCCAACCGTTCGTGCTGAGCATAGTCGAAGCATGAAGGGTTGGGCGGGCAGGACCGGCGCGTGTTCATTCCTCCGAGTCTCTTGCAGTCGATGGGGGTCGAGTCTTGGTGCTGTGCTACTCCGCCCGTCCGTTCACCCTTCGACTATGCTCAGGGCGAACGGACGGGCTGCTGCGCTTGGGTGACCATGTTGTGGGGGTGTCGATCTGGTTATGTCGCCCGCCCGTTCACCCATCGACTATGCTCAGGGCGAACGGGCGAGTGCGCGCAGGGCGAACGGGCGAGTGCGTGTGGGGCGAACGGGCGAATGCGTGTAGAGTGAACGAACGACTGCGCGCAGGGCGAACAGGGAGTTTCTCTAGTTGGGCGATCGGTTTGCTGCGTTTGCCCTCGCTATATGTCCCATCGAGGCCTCAGGCGAACAGACAGGGCTTCACTAGGCCGGTCTCGGTGTCACCGTTCCGGTTGCGGCAACGGTGCGGGCTTCACGCGGATGGTGTATTCGTTGCGGTAGGTGACCAGTCCGGGGGGTGCGCCGGGGATGCGGCGGACGTAGCGGCGTTTGGTCACGTCCACCTCGGCGCTGGTAGACTCCCGCAGCTTGCTGTAGTAGGCGGCGACTTGCGCCGCTTGGCTGATGATCTCGTCGGGCACCTCGCGGCCGCCGGAGCGCAGCACGGTATGCGCGCCGGGCACGTTGCGGGCGTGCAGCCACACGTCGTCGGCGTCGGCCAGGCGCAGGGCGGCGTCGTTCTGCCCGCCGCTGCGGCCCACCAGCACCTGCACGCCGTCCAGCCAGAACGAGACCGGCTGCGCCCCCTGTTCCACGCGCCGGCCGCGTTTGCCCGCGCGGCTCTGGCGCTTGACCGGCTTGCCGCCGCCGGCTATGCCCTGTTCGCGCAAGTCGGCGCGCACCGCCCGCACGTCGGTGGGGGTTTCCGCCGCATCCAGCAGGGCCTCCGCTTGCTCGCAGTAGGCGTACTCGTTCTCGACCTTGCGCAAGAGCCCCGGCACCTCTTCCTGAGCGCGTTTCTTGCGCTTGTACGTGGCAAAGTAGGCGTCAGCATTGGCGGCAACCGACTCGTCGGGATTGAACTTGATGGTTTCGCCGTCGATCTCGATGGTCTTACTGCCCGGCGGCAGGCCGTAGCCGTAGGCCAGCACCAGGTCGCCTTTGCGCCGCCAGTCGTCGGCATCGAGCGATTCAGTCTTCTGGCGTTCCAGAGCGCGACGCCGCTGGCGCAGGTGGTCCATGCGCTCTTCCAGCGCGGCCAGCAGCGGCTTCTGGCCCAGATCGCGGTTTGCCGACGGCCGTTGGGGCGCGCGGCCCTGCTCACGGTAGAACTGCTCCACGGCGGCGCTCATGGACGCCGCCGTTTCATGCTGCGGGTACATAGTCAGCGCATAGGGGGCATAGGCGGCCAGCGCGCCAGCCTCGTCCCGGGCCAAGGTCGGCGCCGGTTCACCTTCGGCTGCCTGCGTGAATAGCTCCCGCGCCGCCGCCAGCACCTCCGGCCACGGCGCGTCGCTTGCCGGAGTTTGGGCGTCGCCCGCGGCCCGATGGACTGCTTCTCGCGCGAGCAGGGGTCCGCAGCCGCTGGTCTGTCCCATGAGGACCCGCCAGGCAGGCTGCCGTGGGGCTTCCCCGCCGGCGGCCTCAAGCGCCGCAGCCTGTAGCGCGAAGGGGTCGGGACGGCTGAGGGGCGGCGGCGGAAGGTACGGCAGTTTCGGGAGCACTTGCCGGTAGCGGTTGATGGAGGAGTCCACGCGCTTCAGGCAGTCCAGGATGATCCCGTCCGCATCCGACAGCACCAGGTTGCTCGTGCGGCCCATGATTTCAGCCGTGAGCGTGGTTTCGAGGATGTCCGCGTCTACCCGCGCCTGCACGGTGAATTGCAGCACGCGCTCCCACGGCGGTTGACTGACCGCGATTAGGCGTCCGTTGCGCACGAACTTGCGCAGCAGGAGCAGCAAGGGGGTCACGTTGTCGTCGGCCCGCGCCGGGCGCGCATGGGTCAGATAGAGGTGGGGCGCTTGCGGCGCGGCGTTGATGATGAGCCACCACGTCTCGCCCCGGGCGTAGATTTCCAGGGCCACCGCCAGGTGGTCCGGATGGAGCACCCGCTGTATCCGCCCGCCGACGATGGTGTCTTCACATTCGCGGCGGAGCGCGGTGAGGGTGGCAACGTCGATGTTCACGACTTGGATCCTTCTGAAGGCGTCATTCCACCTCCTCATTCTACCGCTATCCGCGAAACTACACGTGTGCGGGCGGGCAGTCTGATGGATCAGGGAATGGAAAGCCTTCAGATGCGGCGCCACGCATGTGTGGGCGCTCCGGCGTAGTGCGCCCGGACCCGCACAGCGTGCGAACGCGGGTCTTGGGGTCTCCGTTGGCGGCTTGGTCTTGGGAATTGTTCCCGCGCACTGCCGCGCCGGTGAGTCAGCGACTTCCGGCGGAGCGCATACGCGCGGCTACCTGCCGCCGGGTGGGAATGCCGGCAATGCCGACGCGCTCGATGCTGCACGCGGCGGCTGCGTTGGCGTAGCGGCAGGCGGCTGCCGGATCGCGGGTTGTGGCGTAGGTGAGCAGAAACGCCGCCGCGAACACGTCGCCTGCCCCCGTTTCGTCCACTGATTCAGCAGCGAAAGCGGCGTGGTGCGTGGCCTTGCCCTGCGCGAAGACCGTCGCGCCGGCGCTGCCATGGGTCATCACCGCCAGGGGAACGAGGCCCGCGTAGAGCTCTGCCTGCCCACGGTCGCCGCGCACGTCTTCTTCCGAAAAGACGAGCACGTCGTAGGCCCCAAACTCCTGCGCGGCGCGAGGCCAGCGGCGGGTGTACATGCGCCCCTTGCGATGCGTGCGCAGGCGGCCCTGAATTGTCATGGCGCGAAGGGATTCCGTAGGAAAGTGGCTGCCGAGCCGGGTTGAGACCTCACCCACCAGCGGACCGACGAGCACGATGGGCGCTTGCCGCCAGGCCGGGGGCACGTGGCGGGGCTCGATGCGCGCGGCTTTGGAGACGAACCGCTGGCGGCGGCCCGCGGCGTTGTACTCGTTGGCCATGGATGTCGTATGCATCGAGGGGAGTGCGTGTAGCAGGACTTCATTGCCGAGGAGCGTTCGGTAGGGGGCAACGTCGTCTTCCGCCATGGCCGTAAGCACCGCTGTGGAGATTCCCCACGCGCGGGCAAGCAGCGCGGCGTACGTCACCGTGCCGCCCCACCGCCAGCCGCCGGGAACAACGTCCCGGGCGACTGGGCCGACACACAGGAACGTCGGCGTGGTGTCAAGCACCGCCGTCATGTCTCGCGCCGTTCTGCCGGGCTATGTGCTGGGCTGTTACCGCCAGGCGCGACGTGCGGAGGGCATCAGACGTGGCGGCATGGCGCAGTTCCGGTTCGGTGAGAGCACGGAGCGCCGCGTCAACCATGGCGGCGTCGACGTCTTCTGCGCCCCGGTCGGCGTCCGATGGCAGCGCATGTCCTGGCCGGTCGCAGGTAGCCGCATAGGCACGGTGGCTGTGCGCACCCGGAGCAGGGCCGTCGCCTGCTGGGGCGAAGGCGAGTTCCTTGCCGCCGCTGATCCAGGCGGAACCGGCGGCGCCGATGACGGTCAGCTCGTGAAACGCCGCCCCGGCGTCCGGCGCCAGCCAATTGCAGGCAACGACGGCTGTGCCGCCGTTGGCGAAGGCGCAGTGAACGATGCCCGCTTCCTCGAATTCGGCATGGTCTGTGAGACCGTGGCGGCAGACTGCCGCTGACATCACGGTGAGTTCACCGCCCAGCCACCGCAGCACGTCCAGGTCGTGCACGGCAAGTGTGGACAGCACGCCGCCCTGGTTGGGCGAATCGTAGAAGGCATGGGTGCGGGGCGTTGCCGCAATCTTCTGCGAGTCGATGATGACGGCTTGGCTCAACGCACCGAGTTTTCCCTGGGCGACAGCCGCGTGCAGGTCCCTGTAGGCGGGTGTGAACCGCATAGGGAGGAGCAGAATCAGCCCGACGCCGGCAGCCGCTTGGGCCGCAGCCACGGCGTCCAGTTGCTCCGGGCTCACGGCCAGCGGCGCGTGAGCAACTACGTGCTTGCCGGCCCGCATGGCCTCTGCGATGGCGGCCGCCTTTTCACCATTTGTCGTAGCAACGAGGACGGCGTCGCAGTCAACCTCCGCCAAGAGCCGCGTCAGACGCGCAAAGACCGGCGTTTGGTAGCGGCCCGCCGCGGCCATGCGCAGCCTGCCGCTGCGTTCGGCGATTGCGGCCAATTCGGCGGATTCATGCTGGCGTAGCCGGTCGAGCACACGGTAGATTTCATCGTGTTCAAGACCGACGGCGGCAAAGCGAAGGGGAGAGTTCACGGCGCACGCACCGTCTGGCGGCCCGCGTGAGGCAGGGGCGCGAGAAACGTAGAACGCGGCCTGCCAGCCCTAGCGGTTGTCGGTTGCCGGGGCGGCGCCGTTGCCATCGCCATTGCTCTTCACTTGGGCAAGCTCGGACTCCCGCGCGTTGGGCACCTCGGCATCGATGGGGTAGCGGTAGACTTTGCCTTCGTAGTTCCGCAGCACGATCTCATCGTCGGTAATTTCTTGGATGAAGTCGGGCGAAACCGGAATCTTGCCGCCGCCCTGGGGCGCATCGATCACGTAGTGCGGCACGGCCATGCCGCTGGTGTGGCCCTGGATGGCCTTGATGATCTCCAGGCCCTTCTCCACGGCAGTGCGGAAGTGGCTCGTGCCGGTGACCAGGTCGGCTTGGTAGAGATAGTAGGGCTTGACCCGAATCATGAGGAGCTTCTGCACCAGTTCCTTCATGATTTCGGTATCGTCATTCACGCCCCGCAGCAATACGCTCTGGTTGCCGACCGGAATGCCGTGGTCGTTCATGAGTTCACACGCCCGGCTGGACTCCGGCGTAATCTCGCGGGGGTGGTTGAAGTGCGTATTCAAATAGACGGGATGGTATTGCTGAATAATGCCGCAGAGCTTTTCCGTCACCCGGTGGGGGAGCGTGACCGGCATGCGGGAATCCAGGCGAATGATCTCCATGTGCGGTATGGCCCGCAGGTTCTTGAGGATGTAGTCGATTTGCTCGTCATGCAGCATGAACGGGTCGCCGCCGGAGATGATGACGTCGCGCACCTCGGGATGGGTGGCGATGTACTCGATCTGCCTGTCCCAATCGTCCTTGGTCACGGCGTTGCGGCTGCCCACCTCGCGGCGGCGGGTGCAAAACCGGCAATACATGGCGCACTGCAACTGCACCACCATAAGCACCCGGTCCGGGTAGCGGTGCGTGAGATACGGCACCGGCGCGTCCATGTCCTCGGCCAACGGGTCCATGGTCGTCATGGTGTCGCTGTGGTCGAGCTCCATGGCATCGGGAATGGCCTGCCGCCAGATGGGGTCGTTTACCTCTTCGATGAGACCGAGGTAGTAGGGATTGATGCGGACGGGAAAATTCTGGTGCAGGCTCGCGGCGGTCTCGTCATCCAAGCCGAGGCGTTCGCCCAACTCGGCGATGAGCTTCTCCGGCCGGTTGATGCCGGCTGCGAGGAGTTCCTGCCACTCGTCTCTCTGTCGCTTTGCTTGGGATTGTGCTATAGCCATTGTGGTTTCTCCACCCTCTTCCTGTCGCGCGGCGACCTAGATATCCAAGTTTACGCCGTCTGAACTGACGCCGGCAGGCGTCATCACGGCATCCATCATGCCGTGAATGAGTTTCTTATCAGCCGGCACGATCGTGACGAGGATGCCGGCTAGAGTTGCTTCTTCACCCGTCACAAAGTAGTACGGGCTCATGCGCGCCCGGCCGTTCATCTTGCGGACCGCGTCTTGCGCAAAGTCGTAGTAGCGGATGCCGTAGCGCTTGCCGTGGTGGAACTTCTGCAGCACGTGGGGCGTGGTGGTGAAGGCGTCCAGCGCGGCCTGCACGGCTTCATTCCATGCCTCTTCGGGGTGGTCGTGGCCGATGGTGACGCCGCGGCTGCCCCATGCCGTCGCCGCGTAGCCGGACGGCTTGATGACAAGCCGGCGATCCGCTTGCCCCAGACCCAGGAGTTGGTCCCAGCCGGTCACCGGCCGCTTGGCGATTTCCAGACCCGGCACTACTGCCTGCGGCGGCAAGGGGCGCGGGTCGAGTATCCACGTTTCCGGTATGACCTGCCGCAGGGCGTTGACTGTCTTGGCGCCCAGCTCCTGCCGCCAGTATTCCGCCAGGGCCGGATGGTGGAAGAGCGCAAAGAGCAGCTTTTCCTCCAGATACGCCTTCACCGGCGGCGTCATGGTGACGAGTTGCTTGCGCAGGGCGTAGAGCAGCACGTCGTAGTTGGGGATGTTCTTCAGGTCGAAAAGCTCGAAGAAACGGTAGAGGGTATCGATGGGCTGCCCGTTTACGGTAAGTTCGTTGCCGTGCAATTCGACGTCTCCCGGCTTCACGCACACGCTCGCCATGCCGAGCTCGCACAACTGCTGGGATACCCACTGCATTTCCGGTCGGTAGTCAGTGGATTCATCCGAGACCGCGATAGCAAGCCGGGGATCGTCGTGGGCGGCGCGGTCGCGAATCATGTCCGCGAAACTTGCCACCATACCGTTAGCGCCGCCCACCATAGCGAACCCGAGGCCGGCGTAGTGCTGCTGCATGCTGCCGGTGAGGCCGATACCGCCGGGAACGGAGTCCAACTCGGCGGCCTTGACCCCGTCTGCCGTCAGGAGAAGGTCGGGCCGGATGACACCGGGCAGGTCGCGCCGGACGCGATTCATCCGCCCATAGTCGATGACGGTCTCGCTCTTGCCAATGTCTAAGTATTCGTGGAAGAAGGCGGGCATGGTGCCGCGCACGCTGCGGCGGTAGAGGCGGTTCGCGGCGCTGTAGAAGGCGAGCAGGTGGTTGCCCAACTGCTGGAGGCGCGCGAGGCTTGCGGGGCTGATGAGAAACGGCTCCGGCGAAATGCGCCAGGACGCGCGGGACCCTTCTACCAGTGGTCGGTCCGCCTCGCCAAATAGGCCGCTGGCGGGAACGCGTTCGTTGAGGGCGAGGCTGCGTTCCCGGGCATCGGTGTCCGTGAGGACGCCGACCGCGGCCTTGCCGCTCTTGGGGCTATCCGCCCGGCTGCCATTGCTTGCGGCTGCCGGGGCCTTGCCGCCGGCGCCCGTGGTTGGACATGGCACGTCTTCCGTCATCACCGCTCGCTTAAATCCTTCTCTGGCTCCATTACTTCATTATTTATAGGATACCATGCACCTGTGCGAGTGCCAACAGAAGCGGTCTGTTGCGCGCGTGGCTACGACGTCGTGCGAGACCTCGCGCCGCACTGTTTGGCCGGTCTGTTGCGCGCGCGTGGCTACGACACCGGCAGGGCGTCGCCGGTGTTGGTTGGGTCGCAGGTCTATGAAGTCGTCTCGTCGTTCCGCGCGACAGTTGTTTCGGCGCGTTCCCGTTGGAGCGCGTCAACTTCGCGCCGCACGTCCCCGATCTGGCGGGTGAGGTAGAAGAAGTAGCCGAATATGATCACCCAGAGTATGGCGTAGGCCGCGAAGAGATAGTCAAGATTCTGTAGTGTGTCCACTGTTAGCAATCCTTGTTGTGCTCAAACGGCGGTTGAGCGCAGGCGAGCGAGCGTCGCCCGCAGTTCGTCGATTTGCATGCGTTGCCGCACCAAGTAGACGGCGAGCACCGTGAAGACGACGATGCAATAGAGCACCGTATACCACATGCTCGCCGGTAAATCCGGACCCTCCAGGTTGGCAACGATGGGATCGGGGTGAAGCGTGCGCCACCAGCGCACGGACATGTGCACGATGGGCACGTCCACGAAACCGATGACGCCGACCACGGCGGCGTAGCGCCTGCCGCGTTCAGGATCGTCCATGAAGCTGGGCAGCATGAGGTAGACCACATAGATGAGCCACAGCAAGAGCGTGGTGGTGAGCCGCGCGTCCCAACTCCAATACGTGCCCCAGATGGGTTTGCCCCAGATCGCGCCGCTGATGAGGGTGATGGTGGTAAAGACGACGCCGATTTCGGCCCAGGCCCGGGCAAAGCGGTCCGTGGCGGCGCTGGGCCGCCGCAAGTAGAGGATACTCGCCACGAAGACAAGCAGGAAGCTCGCGTACGCGTTCCAGATCGAGGCGAGGTGTATGTAGAACACCTTCTGCACCGCGCCTTGCACCAGCTCCAACGGTGTGTAGACGAAGATGAGCCACAGCGCCCCCACCATGCCTACGAGCGCGCCGACGCCCAGGAGATCGTCTACCCAGCGCCGAGGGCTGCTTGCGTGTTTGGACCGCAACATCGTCGTCCTTTCCCCAAATGGCTGGTCAGTTCTTTGAGCGGGAACTCCGGCTCAAGGTTGCGTCTCTATGGTGCACCACCGCGCGCCCTTCACGCCAATGAGCTCGCCGTGCGCCGGGCCTCGCGGGAGGCTTGATTTCCCGGAGCGCCTTGGCGTGCGGTGCACCGACCGCTGGCGGACTCACACTGCGGCTGAGACTGCCTGAATCCGCAGTCTAGTATGCCATTCTCGAGCGCCAGTGCGCTGCCTTTCACGTCCCCCATGGGCTATTCGCCTCAGCCATCGACCACGTGCTCGAAGAGCAAGAATGCCAACGTCAAGAAGATGACGTTGAAGGCGAGCAGCAAGCCTATCCAAGGCGGACCGCCCACAGTATCGTCGAGCACGTGGCTTGTAGCTTGCACCGAGCCGATGAGCACGGGCACGGTTGTCGGCAGAAGCAGGAGCGGCAGCAGCGCTTCCCGGGCCCGGCTCTGCGCCGCCATGGCGGAAAAGAGTGTGCCGAGCGTGGCGAACCCCAGTGTGCCCAAGGCGGTGATGAGCAACACCGCCGGCTGCAGCACAGGCAGACCGAAGAGCACGGCGAACATTGGCAGCGTGACGGCCTCCATGACGAACAGAAATATGAGGTTTGCCAGGAGCTTGCCGACGAAGAGCACGCCGCGGTCCATGGGTGCGATTAGCAGGCCCGTAAGCGTGCCCCGTTCATGCTCGCGGACGAAGGTGCGACCCATGCCGAGAATGGCGGCGAACGCGATTGTCAGCCACAGCAGGCCGGGCCCCACCTCCCGCACCACAGGCCCCCGCAGGTCCAAGGCCAGGTTGAAGATCACGAGCGAGAGGACGGCGAACGTCAGCATTACGTTGAGCAGGTCGCGGGCGCGAGTCTCCACCAGGAGGTCTTTGCGCACCACCGTAAGGACTTGCCGCGCCGCCGGCATCATTGCGGCGCTCCCGCGAGGCGGCTGTAGGTTTCGCGCAATCTCGTGGGGTCGAGGGATGCCGTGTCGCAGCTAAAGACCAGCCGTCCCCGCGCCAGGATGGCAACGCGGGTGCACAGCGCCAGGGCGCGGTCCAGGTTGTGGGTGGTGAGTATGACGGTGCGGGCAGGGAGGGCGCGGCCTTGCACCAGCGCTGCCAACAGGTCCAGGTGCAGTTGATCCAGGCCGGTGTCCGGTTCGTCCAGGAGCAGCACCGGCGGATCATGCACCAACGCCCGCGCCAGCGCGACCCGCTGTTGCATGCCGCGCGACAAATCACCGACCCGATCGTGGCGGCGGGGGAACATGTCCACCAGCTTCAAGAGGCGCTCGACGTGTTCGGTAAGATTGGGCACGCTGTAGAGGCGACCGTAGAAGAGCAGGTTCTCGTGGGCGGTAAGTTCCTCATAGAGATACGTACGGTGGGCTACCACGCCGATGCGGCGGCGCGCCTCGTTGGGCGCTGCGGCGGTGTCCCAACCCATGATGCGCAGCGTGCCCGCGTTCCCGCGCAGAGCCGTGCTCAGAACCGCGATGAGGGTGGACTTTCCGGCGCCGTTGGGCCCAAGTATCGCCAGCCGCTCGTGGGGACGCACCGCCACGTCCACGCTGTCCAGGGCGGTCTGGGCGCCGTAGCGTTTGCTCAACCCCTGGGCGTCAACGGCGAGCCCGGACCGGTCATGCGGGGCGTCAGCCATCCTGAATCTCTACATCCGGCGCGCGGTGCAGGGCCATCAGTCGTTCCTTCAAGTTGTCCCGCAGGCGTCGGTACTCGTCCGCGACAACACTGCCCGCGGCGTAGTCGTCGTCCAATTGGGCAATTTCTGTTAGCAGGGCTTCGCGCGCGGCAGTCGAATCGGACATCGCCTGCCGCGCAGGCGGTGCTGCCGACTCGGCCAGCGGCGCGGCGGCGCGCCGGCGCCGGCTGCCGTGCAGGCGGTAGGCCGCATAGAGAACGGGCAGCACGAATACCACTGCCAGCGCAGCATAGAGCGTGGTCCGGGCGTCGCGGACGCTGGTGAGGATACGCTCAAGCCGGACCCGCAACGCCGGCGCAGGCAGCCCCTCGATGCGCACCGTCACGTCGGCGCGGGACGCCAGGTCAGCGGTGGTGCCTACCACGTAGCGGCGCTCGCCGATAGTCGTGGGTTCCACTTCGAGCTGCGGGGCGGAAAAGCGCAGGCCATACTCTTCCTGCGCCAGGATCGCAAACTGTTCGGTAGGGTACACCGTACGCTTTGCAATGGCCAGCGTGTTGCCGGAATACGGCAGTTGGTAGCCGAACGCCACCTCACGCTCGCCGGGAAAGAGCGGCATGAAGACGCCAAAACCGCGGTCGATCTGCACCACGTTTTGGGAGTTCAAGCCGCTCAACATCGTAAGGTCTTGGGCGTTGGCGGGTAGTTGGAAGCGCAACACCCGGTCCATGGGCGCGCCGCTATCGCCGACGCCGGTGGCAAGGAACGTGCGGTCGCTGTCATTCGCTAGGCGCACCACCTCGATCACGCTGAGCATGCCGCTCCGTTCTTCTCCCGGCGCGATAATCAGCACGTTGGTGACCACGCGCACGACACTCACGTCCTGGCCGGATTCGTACACCACCAGCGGGGCGGCCTCGATTTCGCTCGTATCGCTAAACTGCATTTCCGCCGTGTTGTACGGCACTTGGGCAAACGCGGCTACGGCAACGAAGCGCACGTCCGGATCGGTGGGCAACTCGCTGAAGCGGTACGAGCCGTCCGCGCCGGTCACGTCGGTGCGCTGTTCGACGATCTGGCCGTCGCGCAGGAAGTAGAGGGTCACGGCAATGTCCGCGGGTACGCTGCCGTTGGCTGTGCCGTTGGTGACGACGCCGCTGATGACGCCGCCGTCTGCCGCGGCCGCCCCGGGAAGCGCCAGCCAGAGCGCCGCCGCGAGCAACAGAGCCGCGACAGGGCTGAAGGAGAATGAGCTACGCGACGGGGGCGCCGGATGGTAAGCGGCCGCCGCGCGCGGCATCGGTCCGGGCGCACGGGAAATCGGCCTATCTTCCTCCTTGGCAAACCAAGCCTTTAGATTAGCGCACCAAGGTCGCCGCTTGGCGAAACCGGGCAGTACCTTGTGAGCGCCGGCAATCCCGATCATAACCCCGGACCGCGCCGCTAGCCGCGCGGGCTTGCAGCTTAAAATCGCCATCACTCGTCCCTCCAGGCGATGCCGCCGTCGGCGCTGCGGTAGACCTCACCCGTTTCCGTTACCGCAAGCACGGTGCGGGCGTCTGCGGGATCGACAGAGACAGCGACCAGCCGTTTACGCAGGGGCAAGTCCACCCAAGTCTGCCCTGCGGTAGTGGACATAAACAAGCCGGTGTGGGCGGCCGCGAACATAATGCTCGCGTCGGGCGCGCCGCTGAGCGCCCGGGCCGGTGCTCGCAACGCCATGGTAACGGCGCCGCTGGCCGCAGACCACGTTCGTCCGTCGTCGGCGCTCACCTGCACGGCGCCTGACGCTGTCGCTATGAAGAGCAGCGGCGGCAGTCCGGCAACGAATACGGCTTCAATAGGGTCGTCCTGCGGGGTCGCAACCGGCGTCCACGTCTTGCCTCCGTCCTGAGAACGGTACAGTCCGGTGTCGCGAAAGCTTGCGTAGAGCGTGGTTGGCGCAAAGGGGTCAACCGCAGCGCCCAGCACTTCCACGCCGGGCAACTCGGTTGGGACGTCTTGCCAGGATTGCCCGGCATCGGCGGTGGCGAGCAGCGCGTCCGCGGTGAAGACGTAGGCATGGCCGTCGCCGGCCGGCGAGACCGCAACGGCCGCCGGGGCCGCGGCCTGCTCGACGGCGCGCCATGTGCGGCCGCCGTCGCGGCTGGCCTGCAAGCCGCTGCTCGTCGCCAGGAGCACGTGACCGGGAGCAACGTGGGCAAAGCCCACCAGCGACGCCGCGTTCACCTGCGCGATGGGTGTCTGTTCGGTAAGCGTGCGGGCCGATGCTCGGTAGAGTTGGAAGATGGCGCCAAAAGCGAGGAGCACCAGGACCGCAGGCACGCCAAGCCACAGCCAGTGGATGCCTCGATCCGGTGGCTGGGCTACGGCCTCACTGCTGCCTGCGGCAGGCGCTTGACCGCGGCGGCGGGCGCGGATGCGCAGGACTTCCTCCTCGATTGCGTCGCTGAGCGTTTCAGTGTCGCCGCGCGCGGCTGCCTCGTCCAGCGCGCCGCCTTGGCGGCGCCGTTGCGACAGGATAGCCAGCACGCGTTGCTTCTGGCCTTCACGCAGGGCGGCGTGCTCGGCCGCCGAGAGGTCGCCGCGCTCGCGCTCCAGGTCAATCTCTTCGAGTTCCTGGTAGAGCAGCATGGTGCGTTCGGCCAGGTCGTCGTGGACGCCGCGCGTGGGCGGAGCGGCGGCAGCGCCGCCGCGGCGCACCAGCGGCCATAGGATCCAGAGCAGCGTTGCCGCGCCAAAGACGCCCCCGACTGCCACAATGGTCATGTGCGCCTGCCCTGCTTGTAGCGGGCGAATTCTTCCTCGAAGAGCTCTTCCAGTTTGGGGGAAGTCGGACCGGCCGGTGTAGACTGGGTTACAGCCCCCCGGGTCTGGCTCCAATTCCACAACACTATGCCGACTACCAGCGCGCCAAAGAGTATCACACCCAGGGACGTAACCCAGAGCAGCAGGCCGAAGCCCTCCCGGCGCGGCTCCAGCAAGACGTCCTCGCCGTAGCGGTCGACGAAATACTGGATGATGGCTTCTTCATTCTCGCCTTGGGCCAGCTTGTCCTGGATTACCTGCCGCATCTCTCCCGCCAGTTGCGATTGCGAATACGCCACGGGCACGTTCTGGCACACTGGACACTTAAGCTGCTTGGCAATGTTCACGATCTGATCGTCGCTATCGGCTGCCGCTGCCCCGCCCACGCCCAGCCAGAGGGCGAGGAGTGCGAGTGCGAGCGCAGTCGAGACCAGCCGGGCGCGCCGCCTCGGCCCGGCCCACCGCCGCTTAGGCGGCATTGCCGCCGCCATAGGCGCGTCAGTGGTAATTTGCGTCGGCGGCAAGGCGGGGTGTGCGGCCAGAGAGGTGCGCTTCACGACAGGAGTCCAGTCTTACGAAGGTACGGTTCCCGGCGCCAAACGTCCGGCGCGGACGGCCGCGGGCGCGTGGGCCGTCTCCGGCCACCACGATATTATCCCGCCTATCACGAGGATCGCGCCGCCCAACCAGAGAAAGGCGACGAGCGGGTTCACGAAGATGTGAAAGCTCGCGGCGCCGTCTTCGCCGAAAGCCGCCATCACGACGTATACGTCATCCAATTGCGGGTAGACCGTCTTGATGACGACCTCGCTGATGGGCTGGTCTTCCCAGTTCTCGTAGACGACTTTCTGGGGCTTTACCTCGAAGGAGCGATCGCCGCTGCGCACCAGCAGTGAGGCGACGGTGCGTTGCCGCCCGGGCTCTTCCCAACTCGTCAGTCCCTGGTAGGCCACGGTGTACTGGCCCACGTTTACGCTCTGGCCGGGCCGCATGCTCACGGAGCGCTCAGTCTGAAAGAAGCTGGAGCCAACGATGGCGAGGCCCATGAGGGCTACGCCCACGTGCACCAGGTAGCCGCCGTAGCGACGGCGATTGTAGCGAAAGACCGCAAGCAGGGCGGCAGGATAGAGTGCCTGCCGCGCGCGCATCAACGCCAGCGCGGTGCGGTGGAACTCACGTACGGCCACAACGAGGGCAAAGGCACAGGCGGCGACGGCGAGTATCGTCCACGGCGAGCGCGCGCCAAGCACGACGGCGCCAATGGTGAAGAGAGCGGTGAGGCCGAGGGTGACGCGCAGGCCGCGCACCAACGCGCGCGCTCCGCCTCTCCGCCAAGGCACGAGCATGCCGAAGCCCATGAGCGCCACCATGGCTAGCAGAAGCGGCCCGTTGACCTGCTGGTAGAAGGGCGGGCCCACGTTGATGCGCCGACCTTGCAGCGCTTCCGAAAGGAGCGGAAAGATCACGCCGAGGAACGTGACCACGATGACGGCCACCAAGAGTAGATTATTGAAGAGGAATGTGGCTTCCCGCGAGAGCAGGGAATCAAAGTCGTGCTCGTCCTTCAGGTGCGGCAGACGAAGAATGAGGAGCGTGAGAGAAACGATGAGACTTGCCGCCAGGAAGCCGAAGAAATACGGCCCGATTTCCGATACGGCAAAGGAATGCACGGAGGCCAGAATGCCGCTGCGCACCACGAACGTGCCGAAGATTGCTAGGTTGAACGCGATGATGATGAGCACCATGTTCCAGACTTTGAGCATGCCGCGGCGCTCCTGCACGAGCACCGAGTGGACGTATGCCGACATGGCAAACCAGGGCAGAATCGCCACGTTTTCCACAGGATCCCAGCCCCAGTATCCGCCCCAACCCAACACGTGATAGGCCCACCACGCGCCGAGCAGGTTGCCGAGGGAGAGAAAGAGCCAGGACAGCAGCGCCCAGTGCCGGGTTGCCTTGAGCCAGCGGTTGTCCACCTGGCCCGTAATCAGGGCGGCAATGGCGAACGCGAACGGAATCGAGACGCTCATGTAGCCGGCGAGCAACATGGGCGGATGCACGAGCATGCCCGGGTCTTGCAGCAGAGGGTTGAGGCCGCGGCCATCGGGCGGCACCGGCGATACGGTCTCGAACGGCGACGAAATGAAGTTGAGCACCAGGAGGATGAAGGACTCGATCACCAGCAGCACGGTAATCACATAGGGTATGAGCTGCCGGTCGGTGCGGAAATGGATGAGCACCACTGCCGACGAAAGCAGCGCCAGAGTGAGCGACCAATAGAGCAGCGAACCGGCTTGCCCGCCATAGAAGCCGCTGAAGAGATACGGCCACGGCTGCGAGCGCGTGGTCTGGGCGACAACGTACTTCAAGCTGAAGTCGTGGGTGACGAACGCATAGAGGAGGGTGAGGGCGGTCAGCGTCACCAGCGCCGCCACCGCGACCACCGCGTTGCGGGCGCTCACAACCAGTTCCGGTATGCGCAGGCGCGCGCCCAGCACGGACGCTACCGCACCGTAGAGCGCTGCCAAGAAGGCGATGAACAGAAGGGCTGTGCCGATGTTTGCCGTCATCGCGTCCCGTTTGCGGTCCTGCAGTTCTGCTTGGAGCGGTCAGTCCGGTACATTGGCGTTGCGAGATTCCGGCAGCAGTAGCATGTATTCGGTAACTTCCCCGCCGACAAGCGTGCGCAATGTGGCGATAGTGTCGCGGCCTACGTGCCGGGTACGAACTGTGGTGCTCTGGGCCGGAACCTTGACCGCGGGGGCCCGCTTGCCGGGCAGGCTTTCCGTCGCTGAAAGCAGCATGTTCATGTTCGCCTTTCGCTCGGTATCGCCGCGCCGCACGGCTAGTGAGCGGCGCACACCTCCGCACTGGGCTTTGGCCGGTGCGCGGCTAACCCTATGCGGCAACCACGGGCGTTCCACTTGTCTGCAAGGCCCCGCGGTCGCCATTTGTGAGCGTGTAGGCGCCGCCTGGCGCGTCATGCGCCGTCGCGCGGGAATGGACGGCAGCCATGGGCGGGGACACGTGCGGTCGCCGCACTTGGGAGGCCGCGCGTTCGAAACCGCTACCTTGGCTCCGCGTAGCCGCCGTCGGCAGGCGCAGCCTCTTCGAAGCGCGATGGGCACTTCGCTAAGAGGACCTCGGCATGATAGACGCCGTCCGCGTCCTGCGTGCCTTCCACCACCACCTGCGCGTGGTCGCCAAAGATGTCGGGCACGAGGCCGCTGTACGAGACCGTCAGCCGACCGCTTTCGTCTTCGACCTCGAACCGGATGACCTGGCTTTCCGCCGACTGCACGATTGTACCGGCTACCACGTTGCCCGTCACGCGGGTCTGCTGCGTTTGCGCTCGTTCACCTAACTCCGCCAACTCGCTGACTGTAATGTAGTACGCCGTGCCCGAGGGCAGAGCGGCGACTATCAGATACACCACCGCCAGGAGGATGACAACGCCTCCCACGATGATCTTGAGATCGAATTTCCGGCGGCTGCCGTTGCCAAGGCGAGCCACCGCTGCGTCTTCTGACATTTGCTCCGGTCTTCCTGCGCTACTGGGTACGTATGGCGTTCTCCGCGACTACATTCAGAATGCCGGCCAGCAAAAGCACAATGCTGCCGACAATGGCGATCCTGACCGCGGGAGAGCTCCAGCGCCGCAAGAGCCCGGGCCGTCCACGGTCGCTCTTGGGCCGCGCCGCTGCCGGTGCGGGTGGAGCCGAACGCCGCAGGCCGCCGGCAATGAACACCATCCACCCTACCAATATTACCTTAATCACGAGCACAACTATGTAGTCCAAGCTGGGATTGACGGATGTCAGCCGGTCATAGGTCAGGATGGCGCCGGAAATGAAGAACGTCCATACGCACAAGCGGACGATCTCATGGAACTGGCGCTCCACACCGTCCCGCAGCTTCCGCCAACCGGCGGCTGCCTCTGGTGAAAGGATCGCTGGCCGGACTGCCAGCAGATAGAAGAACGTGCCGCCGATCCAGACTACTGCCGCTCCCAAATGCACCCAGCGCAATGCCACACGCAAAATGTCTAACGTGATCACCCGGGAGGCGCACCTCTCCACCGCGTTGCCCCATGCTCTCCGTTTCGTTAGTGTAGCATGGTAGACCGGCAGGAGGTGTGCGCGGGCCGACATTCTGCGGCCGCGAGGCTGGCCGGCAGCCACCTGTACTCGAGAACGGGCAGAGCGGGAACCTCCTGCGCTTGCTCAGGCGGGAAGCAGGAACACAGGCGGCGCTATCGGCGCGACGAGGACCTCCCGGCCCGCCGACGCGCACGAGTGAAGCAAAAGGGGAATTCCGGTGGCGGATACAGCACGCATGGCATTCTGCTCGCAGGTGGCACAAGCTGCGGGCTTCCACCCAGTCGGCACGGCGCCAACGTACATGTCGCATTTGGTGGTGGAATGCCCGTTGCCATGGGAGCGGGAAGTGGCGGAGTCCGAAACATTCCCGGCGGAGGTGGCGGCCCTCGCCGCGCGCGCTGGGCAGGAAGGCGACGAGCCGCGGATTACGGGCATCATGCCGGACCCGGAGTACTCGCAGCCGGGCCTGACGCGCCTATTCTATTACACGCATACGGACAGCCGTTCCCCTATGTACGCAAAGCGCGAGTTCAGCGTGCCCCCGGCGGAATTGCCGGGATTGGTGGAAGCCCTGCTGTTTGCGCCGGGCGAATCGCAGCGCTACGCGGCACTCGAGCAGCATACGGCGGGGATTCGCGAAGTGCTGGTGTGCAATCACGGCAGCCGCGACCGTTGCTGCGCTACCTTTGGCTTTCAGATCTACCGCGAACTGCGCGAAACGTACGCCCGCCGGCAGCCGGAGTCCGTGCGCGTTTGGCGATGCAGTCATCTGGGCGGCCACCGGATGTCGCCGACTCTGCTGGATTTTCCCACGGGCCGCTATTACGCCTACGTATCGTCGGCAGATCTGCCAAATCTGATTCAACAGGACGGGGCCGCCGGAGCGCTCGACCGCCGCTATCGCGGCTGGAGCAGACTTTCGCCCCTGGAACAGACCGCCGAACACGCGGTCTGGCTCGCCGAAGGCTGGCGGTGGACGACCTATGAGGTGGCAAGCGCGGTCACGCCGGGCGGCGAGGCGGACGGAGCGGTGACCGTGCAGCTTGACTACACGGACCCCGCTTCGGCGCGCAGCGGGACCTATCGGGTGGTTGTGCGTGAAGCGCCGGAGCGCCTGCTCCACTTCCCCAGTTCCTGCGGAAAAGAGGTCGAGCCCCAACCGCAGTTCGTGGTGGAGCGCGTGGACAAGCTACAGTAGTTGTCGCGCCCGCGTTACGATGACGTCCTGCAAGGTGACGCCTGCCGGGGTGGGGTAGGTGATGAGCACCCGCAAATCGCCCTGGCGGTCTATGACGAACACCACGTCTTGATGCGCGATTTCGTCGGGCTTCTCCGGTTTCGCTCCGCCCGCCGAGACGTGGTACTCCTCGATGACTTCGGCAATGCGCGACCAATCTCCTCCCAGAAAGTGCCAGGCTGGGTCCTCGTCCAGCCCCTGGCTTGCCAGGAATTCCACCATTGCCGGGGTGGATTGCTCGTTCTCATTCACGTTGACGGCCAGCACGACCACGTCTTGCGCGTCGGACTCCAACCGCGAAAGGGCAAAGCTAATCTGCTGCGCCATGAGCAGGCAGTCGTCGGTGCACAGGGGATCGAGGAAGGTGAGGAGCACGAGCTTGCCCTGTTGATCGGCGAGCGAGACCGCCGCGCCCCGGTGGTCGTGAAGCGCGATCGGCGGCGCGGGGCCCAGATCGATGTCGGTGCCTGTGTAAGTCAGCGTCCCGCCGGAGACATACGGCCAGACATAAGGCATGAACGGCAAGGCCTGGGGAAAGACTTGCGCCAGCGCGATCGCGCCGATGAGGAAGACCGTTAGCGCGAACGCCAGGGCTTTGAGATGTCGAATGGGATCGCGCATGGTCTCGTGTGTGCGGTGCGTGTGACGGGGCGCGGCGCCGTCGCCCGGACTGGAAGTTTTCGTGTCGGGCGCTGACCCGAGGCGGCAGCGCAATGACGATTGCGGCCCGGCCAGAGTGTTTGCAGGGCTTTCCGCCGGAACTATCGCCGCGCGTTGCGTAGGCGGCGGGACAATACCGACTAAGGCGTGAAGCGACCGCACCCGCGCGCCATCACGCCGGTGCGGTCCCGCACAGTCGTCTTGTCCGCGATCGCGTCAACGCCTAGGAGGACTGCGCTCTACTCCACTGCCACGGCGCGCAAGGCGTCATAGGTAATGCCGCTACTCGTGTTCGTCTGGTGGCTTTCCCACCTGCCATTGTGCAGCACGGAAGCGCCGTTGTTCGTCGCAATCCACACGCGACCGTTGGATTCGACGGCAATGTCGTGAACTTGGTTGTAGACAAGCTCCGACGTAGCTTCCACGTAGGCGGCCCACGAGTCGCCGTTGTTATTGTAGACAATCACCCCGGAATCGGTTGAAAACCACACGCGCCCACTCGGATCGGGGGTAATACTGTGAATCTTGGCGTCTTGAACACGGCTGCCATCGTCGTAGTCGGACCAGGTTGCGCCATCGGAAGACACGCTGAGCCCGCTCCCATTGAAGCCCAACCACACATTGCCGTGGCTGTCGATGCCGAGACTCAAGACGTCATTCGACGGCAATGAAGGGACTTTGAAGATTTGCCACTGGCCGTTGTTGTAGAGGGCGGCGCCGCCTGCCGTAGCAAACCAAACGCGGTTGAGCCGCTCACTGACGATGTGCACGTCGCGCACCGCGTCGTGCGGCAGGCCTGAGTTGTCCTCATCGAACGTCGTCCACGTGTTCTTCTGGATGTCATACATGCCCGCGCCGTCCCCGGCCGTGCCAATCCACAGCAGGTTGCCCAGCGCGTGGACGGACGTGACATTATTGCCGGGGAATCCGTCCGTATTGGTATCGAATGTCGTCCACGTCGTGCCCCGCAGGCGGGCTAAGCCGCCCTCGGTGGCGAACCACTTGGTGCCGTCATCCGCTATGAAAATGTCGTTCACGCGATCGTTGGGCAGCGGACTCTGGAAGCCGCGATACGTCTGCCAATTCGTGCCGTCGTAGCTGATGGCGCCGCCGCCGTACGTGCCAAACCACACGGTAGTCCCGCTCGGCGTTGGCGTCGGCGTCGGCGTGGCCGTTGGGGCAAGGGGCGTAGGCGTCGGGACGAACGGCGTTGGCGTGGGCACTACCGGTCTCGGTGTTGGGGTCGGCGCCACGGGCTGCGGCGAGGGCGTTACCGGCCGCCCGCTGGCATTGTAGCCGCGCACCACGCGTGGTATCGAATACAGTTGCCCCGCTGTCAATGGCGCAGCTTGGTTGAAGGCCGGATAGGTCCGCCAGCTATTCAGAGGGTAGTTCACATTGCGCAGGTCGTCGCCAAGTAACCGGAGTTTCACCGGCTCGCGGTCATTCTGGTGGTATTCCAACACGGCTGCCTGGAAGTACTGGCGGATGAACCCGGGCGTGGCCGATTCTATGTGCAGCGTGCCTGGCGCATTCGTGTCGATGCGGGCGTCCGTCTTGGGGAAGCCGAACGCCTGGATGCCGCCGAGGGAGTCGTAGAACCCTTTGAATCCGGTGAAGATGCCCTCGATGGAGAAATCCGATACCTTGTGTCCCCACGGCCCGAGCAGCGTGCCCGGATTGGGGTTCAGGCGGCCCGGCTCCACACCTTGGTCAACACTGCCGCCGGCTCCGCCGCCGAAGAAGTCCCACGCCAAGCGGCGTTCCAGCTCATAGCGCCCCAGATCGGGTCGCCAGTGCCAGTCCACCACGCCCCGCTGATAGTACTGGGCGAGATTGCCGGTTTCCTCTTCGATGATCTCAGACGTGGGGAAGCCCCAGCGGGTGATGCCGCCGGTAGAATTGTAGTGATCGAGGAAATTGACGCTGTGGGTACGACCGTTGCGCACCACCTGCAAATTGGGGATGTTGTGTTTCAGCGTTTCATCGTAGAAATTGCGCGTGACCACGGCCGATGAGAAAGTGGTAACCTCTTGCGCATTGATTGGCGGGGCCGCTAGAGCGACGAATAGCACCAAGAAAGCCAGCGCTTTGGGCAACGCCAGCGCTCTTGGCAACGCCAGCGCCTTTGGCGCATGGCGCAATCGAAACTTCCTGCGCATGATGATGTCGTTCTCCTCCTCAGCGTGGACGCGGCGATCAACTCTGATTGATTAGCATTGTGTGGCGGCGGCCGGGCCGCGGCGAGCACGCGCGCGGTCTCGGTGTGCGCTTGGACTATCCGGCCCTCCGGCGCGCCGGGCGAATTCCCGCGAACTGCCCCCAGTGACGCGTATTCTCTTCAGACGGAAACGCGCCTGGGAAAGCGGCAAAGTTTGCGCACTTTCCTGAGAGTACCATAGTTTGGGATGCGTGTCAGCTTGGCACGCCGCCGTTTACTGTATCCCATACCAGTGTCTATAATATCCTATCATTGTCGGCCCAGTCAGTAACACTGCCCGCGATTTGCTGCGGCGGCCCCGGCGCGAGATACATGCAACCGGCGCGAACTCGCGGCGAGACTACCGGCGCCGAAGTGCGCCATGCCCTTGGGCGTCCACACGGCACGCCCGCTATGGGCGGACTTGCGCCTTACGGGTTGCGGCGGGACGATCGTTGCCGGTGTTGAGCGAAGTCATCACCTGAAAGGACGTGCAGTCCATGAATGTGTTCATTGCCGTTGACATGGAAGGGATAAGCGGCGTCGTCATCCCGGAGCAGCTTGGGCACGGGCGGCTGTTCTACCAGGAGGCCCGGCGGATGCTCGTCAATGACACCAATGCCGTCGTTGAAGGCGCGCTGGCCGGCGGCGCGGACTCGGTCTTGGTGGAAGACGCGCACAGTTCCGGCTTCAATTTCATCTACGAGGAACTGCATCCCGATGCTGAGTACATCACCGGCGGCGCGCACCAGCAGCGCTTCCCGTTTCTGGAAGACGCCGACGTCATGATGCTCGTGGGCTACCATGCCATGTCCGGTACGGCGAACGCCGTCCGCGATCACACCATGAGTTCGGCGTCGTACCAAGACATTTGGATCAACGGCGCGCCGTCGGGAGAGATCATGATCGACGCCCTCATCGCGGGCGCTCTCGGCGTGCCGGTTGGCCTTGTCACCGGCGACGACAAGGCGTGCGGGGAGGCCCGCGCTTTGCTCGGCGATATCGAGACGGCGCAGGTGAAACGGGCGTTGGGCCGCCACGCGGCGCGGATGCTCTCCCCCCGGCGGGCGCGGAAATTGCTGCGGACGAAAGCGCGCCGGACCGTGGAGCGGGTCGCCGAACTGTCTCCCCTGGGCGCGCCGGCCACGAATACGGTGCGGATTCGGTACAACAGCACGGATTTCGTTGACCGCATGTATTTCGATGGCGCTGTTTGCAGAAAAATCGATCCGCGAACGATCGAATACCGGGGCGAGGGTATTCTGGAGACGCTCAGCACCGCGCGGTTGGCCCAGCCATATTCGGCTGCGGGGCAGGCGGACCTCTAGACTAGGGCTGCCACCGGAACGGCATACGTCAAAGCCGTTAGTTGGCCGCCGCGGCCGCGGGGGAATAGAAATCGCAAATATCGATGGCTGGCGCCCAACAGGTTGGCGACAGCTTTGCGGCGGCACGGCATGGGGCCGGAGCGGGAGCGCGGCATCACGGCAATTGGCGGCTGGCGCGCGCCGGCATGCTACTCGTCCCCGGCTGGCCGCTGAACGTATGCGCGCCTCCGGACTGCCGGCCCAGTCGTTTGGCGGAATCCAGGGGCAAGCAACCCGGCGTCCCAGCGAGGTCAGTCAGCGGTGCGCACAATCGGAGCGTCGGCAGAGCCGAAAGGGAGAAGAGCATGGAAAAGTACGTGTGGCAACAGATGCGGCGGGACGAAATCGCGGAAATGCGCGACCATGACGCGGTAGTGATCCTGCCGGTTGGGTCAATCGAACAGCATGGCCGCCACCTGCCGGTAGACACCGACATCCACATGGCGCAGACGGTCGCCCTGGGCGCGGCCCAGGCGTTGGCTGGGGAAGTTCCGGTGCTTGTCGCGCCGCCGGTCTGGTCGGGCGTTTCCCCACACCATATGCACTTCACCGGCACGCTCACCCTGAGTGTGGACACGTTCTCGCAAGTGCTCAAAGAGATCGTCACGTGCATGTGGCAGCATGGCTTCCGCCACATTCTCCTGCTCAACGGCCACGGCGGCAACGACCAAACGATGAAAGCAACGGCGCTCAAGCTCGGCGCCGAAGGCATCGAAGTGGGCGCCGTGACCTATTGGGACCTGGCAGCGGCCGAAATAGCCGCACTGGTGGACGGTGAGCGCAAGAGCGTGGGCCATGCCTGCGAAGTCGAGACCTCGCTCATGCTCTACCTGCGGCAAGAACTGGTCGATATGGACACTGCCGTCACAGACCTGAAAGTGCCGCCGACCCGTTTGCCTACCGGCGGCCCCGTGTACTTTTGGCCCGTGTTCGACCCAGGCACCACCGGCGTTGCCGGAGACCCCAGCCACGCAAGCGCAGAAAAAGGCAAGGCCATCCTGGAAGCGGTGGTCCAGAATCTTGCCGCGTTCGTGCGACGATTCCATAAGACGCCGATCTCCTAGAGCACATGAAAATCCAGGAAATCAAGACGTACATCGTTGACGGCCAGTGGTGGAACTGGGTATTTGCCAAAGTCGTCACGGATTCCGGCCTCCATGGCTGGGGGGAAGCCCCGCTGGCGTGGAAAGAGCACACCGCCGCCACCGCGATAGCGGAACTGGGCGCGGTGCTCATCGGGGAAGACCCGCGCCATATCGAGGCCAACTTGCAGTTGCTCCACCGGGGCGAGTTCGGCGGCACGGGGCCGGTCTACAACACCGCCATCAGCGCCCTGGAACAGGCGTGTTGGGACATCAAGGGCAAGGATGCCGGCCTGCCGGTGCACGCCATGTTGGGCGGGCCTTGCCGCGACCGGGTGCGGGTGTATGCCAATGGCTGGTTCGAGGGAGCCAGCACACCGGACGAGTTTGCAGTCGCGGCGCAAGCGGTGGTTGCCCAGGGCTACACGGCCATGAAGTGGGACCCATTCACCGCCTGGATCACCGCGTCCGACCGGGAGATCAAGGAAGCGGCGGCAAGCGTCGCGGCCGTGCGCGAAGCCGTGGGCGACGACGTGGACCTCTGCGTGGAGGTGCATGGGCGACTCAACGTCACCAGCGCCATCGCGGCGGCGGAAGCGTTGCGGCCGTACCGGCCGTTATTCTATGAAGAGCCGCTACGGCCGGATAACCCGGCGGCCTATGCCAAGCTGTCCCAGGCGCAGATTGGCATGCCCATCGCGGCGGGTGAACGCTTCTTCACGCGCTGGGGTTTTCGTGAGTACATCGAGCAGCAACTCCTCGACGTCTTGCAGCCCGACATCAGTCATACCGGCGGTATTTTGGAGGCAAAGAAGATTGCCGCGTGGGCCGAGACCTTCGACATTCCAGTGGCGCCCCACAATCCCTATGGGCCGGTCGCCATGGCCGCGACCTTACAGGCCGTGGGCTGCATACCCAACATCCTAATCCTGGAGTCTTTTCTCTTTGGCTGTCCCTGGCGCCAGGATATTGTGGTCGACTCGCTGGAAGTCCTGCAGCCGGACGGGACGTTGCGCATCCCGGATGCGCCGGGCCTAGGCATAGAGCTTGACGAGGATGCGTTACGCAAACATCCGTACCGCGAAATCCCCACGCCCTGGAGCCGGCCCACGCTGGATACCTGGGGCGGCACGATCTTCAATGAACCGAACGGGCAATCCGCCAAGGAGTAGCACTATGAGCCCAGCCAGGACGCAATTGCGTATGGAACGCCCCAACCTGGACGATTTGCCCCCGGTGCGCGTCCCGCCGCCGTACACTATCCGGACGTATCAGCCCAATGACGAGGTGCCGTGGACCGAACTTGTGGTCGTGGCCATGTCCTCGCAGTGGACGGTGGAGGACTGCCGCCGGGATCTGATCGGCGCGCCGGGCTTCGATCCCGATGGCTTGTTCTTTGCCGCCAAGGGAGATGAGGTCGTGGGGACCGCTTGCGCCTTCTACGAGGAAAAGCTCCCGCCAGACCGCGGCACGGTGCATATGGTGTGCGTCCATCCGGACCACCGCGGGCACGGATTGGGCTATTGGCTCACGCTTGCCACCTTGCACCGGTTCCGGGAGCGTGGATTCCGTTCGGTGCACCTGCGGACCGATGATGAACGCCTGCCCGCAATTCACACCTACTTGAAGCTTGGCTTTCAGCCGGTAATGATCGATGAGAGTTACCCGGCACGCTGGGAAGCGCTCATGGCCATCTTGCGCGGCGGCTCCGCTTAGAACACGCCCAGGCCGGAAGTGATGGAGAGCAACCCGGTGCAGAGCACGATCACCAGCACTACGCGGTGAAAGAGCGACTCCGGGACTTTGCGGGAGAGCACGCTGCCCACGACCATGCCGGCGATCAGAGTAGGCAGGAAGAGCAGCGCATAACGCAGCACCTCTCCGGTGAAGAGCCCGCTGGCGATGTGGGCGGGGATGGTCAGTGAGTTGAGGTAAACGAAATAGGCAGCGAGGTTGGCTCGGAAAACCTGCTTCGGCATGCCTTGGTTTGAGAAGAAGAGTATGACGGGCGGCCCGGCCATAGCGATCCCGGAGGCGAGCAAGCCGCTGGCAACGCCCACCGGCGCCAGGCCGAGCTTCTCGTTCTTGATTGCTAGATTGAGCCCCAGCAATAACGCCAACGCGAACGACACCGTCACCAAGCCGACGATGGTTCTGAGCACACTCTCGCTCAGGACGAGCAGCACGTAGAGACCCAGAGGTAGGCCCAAGAGACCGGCGACCATCAACGGCCAAATGCGCCGCACGTCTACGTTCTTGCGGACGTCGAGCATGATGAGCAGCGAGAGCAGAAAGATGTGGGTGGTGACGGCAGGCACGACGACCTTGGGCGGCAGTAAGAGAATGAGCAACGGCACACTGGTGAGCCCATATCCGAATCCCGCCATGCCGGCAATTGCGGCGGCAAGAAACGTAACCATGCCGCCAATGAGCAAGAGCGTTTGGAATTCGGTGAGACCAATCACGGAAGATGACCTATTTCAGGTGGGGCCGGCCGCGACACCGCAAGATCTGCCAGTGCGCGGGCCGCTGTCGCTGGGCACGCGCATGCGTTGCGCCGGGGCGAGCCGAACCGCGCAGGGCGGACGCGAGGCGCATAGCGGTAAGCTCGTGAAGCGATATGCGCATAGACTTGGGACGAGCCTCGAGAGGCGCGCGGTGACGCCTGGACCGGTTTGGGAGTCTCTACGCGGGCACGAGCGCCCCGGACGTAGCGCACCTCGTCGCTCATCTCCCGCTGTGCGCGACCGGCTCAACCGCCACTTTCCGGGGCTTGCCGCCGTGTCCGGCGTGCTGTTCGCTGATGCTGAATTCTCGCCAGGCCGCGCGGCCGGTGAGCGCATTGAACGTCACGGCGTAGAAGTCGCTCGCATCATCCCTATCGCATTGCGCGCGTGCCGCATGTACGCCCTGCGGTCGGCAGGCCACCGAGTAGCGCACGCACACGCGGCCGGTATCGGGTTCGAATTGCAGCGCCGTTTCCAGCGTCACGCCGCGCTGGGCGGCCGGTTCTGGCGTCGGTGCGCACTGGGATCCCGCCGGTGTCGTCTCCAGCGCCTGTTCCCGACACGTTGTGTAGAGCGCGTTGGGCGCGCCGTCGTATGCGGCCAGCAGAGCGCGCTCCCGCAACTCCCGCCGCACCGCGGGCAGATCTGCCAGACCGCAGGCGGCGAGAAGGTTCTTCTCAGCTTCACTCAAGTTCGGATTGCCGAGGTGGGCCGTTCGTTGGGCGTGCAGCGCCGCCAGAGTCTTGCGTCCAGAGCGGTGGAGCGGCGCGGCGGCAGACGACTCCAGCCCGGGAGGCGCTGCGGCATCCGTGTCTAGCATGAATTCTCCCAGGAAGATGGCAGCCGTATGCTCACTCCCGCGGAGGGGTGGGCCAGACCCGCGGGCCGTCGCGCATCGATTCGCGCGCCTGTGGCGCGGGCTAACGCCCCGGCGAACCAGGCATTCAGGGCGATGCGCCTGTTCGAACGCGTCGCCGGTATTGTACCATGTGCATAGGTTCACAAATAACGCTGGACTGGTCCCATGGGATGCGTGTGGCAATTGTATAAGGCGATTTCGGTACTCTTCTTCACCCTGTTCCTGGCGCTGGTGCTCATCGGCCTCGTATTAGTGGCAGGACTGGGCTGGGTGGACGTGCCGATACTCAGCGACATCATGGGGCAGAGTCCCGCACCGACACCGACTCCTGCGGCCACGGCTGTGCCAGAGGCCAAGGACTCAGGGACGCCGGCAGCAGACAGCTCGGCCACGGCAACTCCTTTGGCGTCCACGCCGCCGCCGCCGGCGCTCTCAGCGGAAGCGCTGGCAATTCAGCGCGCCGAAGACGCGCTTAAACAGGCCGACGAGCCTGGCGAATTCACCATCGAAGTCGCCGACACCGACCTTACCGCGCTGCTGGGAGAGGTAATCAATGCGCTGGACAACCCGCCGGTAAGCAATCTCGTCATCACGTTCGAAGAGGACGAGTTCGTGGTCAGCGGTACGGTTACGACGCCGTTTCGGGCCGACGTTTCGGGTCGGGGACATTTCGTTGTAGGTGAAGAATCCGTGCAGGTCGCGTTTAGCGAAGCGCGACTGGGCGCCCTGGTCATGCCTGAAGCGTTGCGGGACCAGTTTGCCTTGCAGGCAAACCAGTACCTGGCCGAGAACATTGGCGTAGGTGAGGGCTTGCGCATAGATTCCGTCGAAATCGACCCGGGCACGATTACTGTTACCGGTGAGCGGCTCCAGTAGCTAAGCGCGCTCGAACGCTTGCCAGCATGGCTTTTGCGGCATTGTGGTTGCAGGCAATCGCCTCTTGCTGCCCAGGGACGGCGTGCCGAACTCCTTGGACAACGTCCGGAGCGGCCAGCGCATGTCTGGCGGCCGAGTACTTCCTCCCTCGAGGGCGGCCGCCCACAGGCGGTGGAGAGGCGGCGGGCGCCGGAAAGGCGCGGCAGTGCGGTCGCTGGCTACTTCATGCACACTGGGAATGTGGGACAGTTTGACGCAATCCGAGGTGCTGGGCACATGGGGCGGATGCGGGTCCAATCCAGTTTGCTGGCGGTCCTGGCGAGTGTGCTGCTCCTCGCGCACTGCGGCGGTGAAATTGCGGCGCCGAGATCCGCCGAAGCTCCGCCCGCGTCCCTGAGCACGCCAGACGCGGCGCCGAGTGCGCCGTACACGTGGGTGTCCTGTCTGCCGCCGCAAGAAGAGCCGCCAACAATGCCGCTACTCTTGTGCCCTTCGCCTGCGCCCGGGCAGTATACGTTGACAATCTCAGAACGCGAATTGACGCCGAAAATCGCCGCCGCCATCGCTGCCAGCGATGATGAAGGAGAAGTTTCGGGCGTAGTTCTTGTATTCGAGCCCGACGTCTTCACCATTCGGGGGCGCCTCGAACGTCCATTTCGCGCAACGATCCAGGTTAGCGGCAGCCTGGTGGTGCGCAATGGGAGGTTAGAGGTGGAGGGCGTGAAGGGGAGATTTGGCTTCATCGCCGTGCCCGCATGGTACATCGCGGAGGCATCCGCTGAGGTCAACGAGCAGCTCGATATCTGGTTCAGGACGGAGTACGGAATACGGGTAACGCACGTCGCGATCCTCCCGGGCCAACTGCACCTTACCGGCGAAAAGCTGCGCTAGGCGGCGACCGGCAGCGTGACACCGCGCCGCAGTGCTCCAATTGCTTACCGTTAGAAACCGTGGGCTTGCGCATTTTACCGGAACATTCCCCCCCACGTGTTCCTCAATCGGGAGGCGGCGCCGGCCTGTGACGGACGCAGAGCGCACCCCCGCGAATTGCTCAGTGTGTACTAGGGCTATTCGAGCAGCCCGGCAACTGTTTGAGCGCAGGCCGCGCTTGGCTATGGGCGCGCCCCATTTGAGAATCAGGAAGGAATGGGCTGCCGGGCCTCGCCTGTGCGGCGCTTGACGTTGCAAGTGTCGGTTCGACGCGCCGGCAAACGGTCAAACTCTAACGAAAGCACAGAGCTGACGAGGTTGCCTTGCCTGAGCTACCGGAAGTCGAAACCATTCGCCGCAGCTTGGCGCCGCACCTCCCCGAAGACGTGATTGCGGCCGTGCCGCTGCTCGATCCCCACGCCGTGGCTGAACCCAGCCCGGAAGCCATCGTTGGCATAGCGCCGGGAAAACGGGTCACGGGCATTCACCGCCGCGCCAAGTATCTCGTCATCGCGTTGGAGGCGCACAACCTGGTCGTGCACCTGCGCATGAGCGGCCGGTTGCGGTTGGATCGGCCGGTGGAGGACATGCGCTACCTGCGCGCTCAGTGGAACTTCGCTTCAGGCCGGGTGCTGTGCTTCTACGACGTGCGCCGGTTCGGACGCATTTGGCTGGTGGACGACGACCGTCTGGCGGCGCTCTTTGCGCCGCTGGGCCCGGAGCCGTTTGATCCGGCGCTCACCGTTGCCGCCCTGCAAGATCGCCTGGCCCGGCGTACGGCGCCGTTGAAGTCGCTGCTGCTCGATCAGCGCATCATCGCTGGCTTGGGCAACATATACGTGGACGAGATCCTCTTTGCCAGCAACCTGCATCCGCGCAGACCGGCCGGCTCCCTGGCCGAGGCGGAAGTCGCCAGGCTCCTCGACGCCACGCGCAGCATCCTGCAGGCGGCCATCGCCAACGGGGGCACGACGTTCGATGCCGTTTACCGCGATGCGGAAGGCAGACCCGGCCGCTACCGCAGCCACCTGTCGGTCTACGGCCGCGCGGAGGAGCCCTGCCTCACCTGCGGCGCGCCAATCCAGCGCATCGTGGTCGCCCAACGCGGCACACACTTTTGCGCGCGCTGCCAGAGCTAGGATAGCTGGGCGACAGGGCCCGCGAAGCACAGGTCGCGCCGCGCGGGCCACTACCGCTAGGCTTGCCGCAAATCCGCGAGAGACGGCAGATCCGGGCATCGCGCCCTACACCTGGGCAAACGCGGCGCGGAGGCAGCCCGGAACCTGGCCAGCATTGACGCAACCATCGTTTGACCGGCCCGCCGCCGCGTGCTAGCATGCACATTAACGTAAACGTGCGAGTATGAATTGTTCCCGAATCCGCCCGTGGTTGCCATGGGTCCGGTGTGCGCGTGTCGGAAGACGGCGGCACTTGCCAGGGTTTGGTTTGAGACCTGAGAGTCTGCGTCGCAAGAGAAGGAGGTGCGGGGTAGCCAACTATGGATACGCTTCGGCGGCTCTTTCTCTATACGTGGCGCTATCGCAAACTCGCCTTTCTGGCGTACGGCGCGTTGTTGGGAACCACGCTCCTCAGCTTGCTCATTCCGCGTTTGATCGGCGACGTCGTCGATCAGGCGCTGGGGGACCAGCAAGAACAAGCCGTTCAAGGCGGCGTTGCGGCAGCGGGCACGGAGACGCTCTTTTCGCTCGAACCGATTGAAATCCTGTTTCTCTTCGCCGGCTTCATCCTGGGCGCGACGCTCATCAAGGGCATCTTCACGTTTTCCCAGGTCTTTCTTGCCGAGTATCTCTCCCAGCGCGTGTGCTTTGACCTGCGCAACCGCATCTTCAATCAGTACCAGCGCCTCTCCTTTGCCTATCATGATCGCTCGCAGACCGGTCAGCTCATGTCACGGGCTACCAGCGACGTGGAACAAATCCGCTTCTTCGTTTCGCAGGGCCTTATCAATGGGGCGCTGATGCTGCTGACGTTTGTCGCGGTCTTGGCGGTCCTCCTGTTGACGAATTGGCAACTGGCGTTGCTTTCCCTCGCGACCATGCCGGTGTTGTTCGTCATCGCCTTGATCTTTGCCCGTCAGTTGCGACCCATGTTTAGCCTGGTGCAGCAGGAGACCGCGGAACTCAGCACCGTGTTGCAGGAAGACCTTTCCGGCATGCGCGTGGTGCGGGCGTTCGCCCAAGAAGGCCGGGAGACGGAGAAGTTCCTATTTCGCAGCGACCGGTTGGCGGTGGCCACCTCGCGCACTATGGAACTCTTCGCCATGCGCAACCCGTTGCTCCAATTCATCGCCGGCATCGGCACCTCCGCCGTGGTCTGGTACGGCGGGCTGCAAGTGATAGCCGGCGGCATGAGCTTGGGCACCCTGGTGGCGTTCAGCGCCTACCTGATGCTCTTACAGCGCCCGATCCGAATGTTGGGCATGACTATCAACACCTATGCCCGGGCGGTCGCGGCGGGGGAGCGCATCTTCGAAATCCTCGACACCCAATCGGAGATCGAGGAAAAACCCGATGCAATCGACGTAGCTTCCGTTGCCGGCAACGTCTCATTCGAGCAGGTATCCTACCGGGCCGGCGGCTTGCCCGTGTTGGAAGACATCAATATCCATGCCAAGGCCGGAGAAGTAATTGGCATCGTGGGGAGTACGGGTTCGGGAAAGAGTACTATCATCAACTTGCTGCCCCGTTTCTACGATGTGTCGACAGGCAAGATCACCGTAGACGACTACGATATACGCGATCTGACCTTTCGCGCGCTCCGCCAGCACATCGGCCTGGTTGCGCAGGAGACCTTCCTCTTTGCGGCGTCTATCCGCGAGAACATCTCCTACGGCCGGCCGGATGCGACTGAGGAGGGCGTGGTCGCGGCGGCTGAGGCGGCGCAGGCCCACGAGTTCATCAGTCAATTGCCGGATGGCTACGACACGCACGTCGGCGAACGGGGAGTGACGCTTTCCGGCGGGCAGAAGCAGCGCGTGGCAATTGCCCGGGCCCTGCTGCTCGACCCCAAAGTCCTCGTCCTCGATGAGTCAACGTCCGCCGTGGACACGCGCACGGAAGCGGCGCTGCAAATAGCGCTCAAAGCGCTGATGCGCGGGCGCACGACATTCATCATCGCCCAACGGGTCTCCAGCGTGCGCGAAGCGAATGAAATCGTCGTGCTCGATGAAGGCCGCATCGTGCAACGCGGCACGCACGACGAACTCGTAACCCAGCCGGGCCTCTACCGCGACATGTACGTGTATCAATTGCAGGAACAGGAAGAACACATGGCGCGGCAGCGAGCGGCCCAGGCGGCCGGCAACGGCCCGCAGGATACGCTGGTCGCCGTTGAAGGTGGGAACGCAGGGGAGACGAACGGCAGATGATAAGCGGCGGCTTTGACATGGGGGGCTTCAGCTCCCGCGGCGGCTTCAGTTCGCGCGGCGGCTTCGGTTCCCGCAGCAGTTGGCGCGGCGGCGGCGACGACAGTGTCCAGATCGATCCGGACACCAAAGCGTTCGACCAGAATATTGCGCGCCGCATGTTGCCGTTCCTGAAACCCCACGTAGGGCAGATCGTGGTTGCCGTCTTCCTCGTCATCGTTACGTCGTGCGCCACCATGGCCGGCCCGCTCTTGATCAAGATCGCAATCGACGACGGCATCGCCACCGGGGACACGCGAGTCCTGGCGTTCGCGGCAGTCCTCTACCTCCTGAGCTTGGTCGTCATGGGCGTGTCGTCGTATACGCACGGCGCCATGATGGCGGCGATTTCCCAGCGCATGCTGCATTCACTGCGCGTGCGCGTCGTTGACCACCTGCAAAAGCTCTCATTTCGCTATCTCGACAGCAATGAGATCGGCGTCATCATTGCCCGGGTGACCAGCGACGTCAACGCGTTGAACAACGCGTTTTCCCAGGGCACCATGACGTTGATAGCCGACTTTCTGGTTCTCGTGCTCATTTTGGGCGCGATGTTGCTCTTAGACCCCGCTCTCTCGCTGGTCACGTTCGTCGTGATGCCGCTCATGTACCTCATTACGCGAGTGTTTAGTTCCCAGGCCCGCAGCCGCTTCCGGGAAGTGCGGCATCGTGTTGGGATGGTGTATGCGAACCTGCAAGAGAACATCAGCGGGGTCCGCGTCGCCCAGTCGTTTACGCGGGAAGACTTGAACTACCGCCAGTTTCAGGGCACGAACCGCGAAAACCTGGACGCGTCGCTGCGCGCGGCCCGGGTCATGGCGGCATTTCCCCCGGCAGTGGAATTGATCACTGCGCTGGCAATCGGCATCGTCATCGTCTACGGCGGCTACCGCGTGATCGATGGCGCCATTACGGTGGGAATACTCGTGGCTTTTCTCTCCTACGTTCAGCAGTTCTTCATGCCCATTCGCGAAATGTCGCAGTGGTATACCAACCTGCAACAAGCCATGGCCGGTGGAGAGCGCATCTTCCAGCTCCTCGATACCGATCCCGAAATCGTAGACAAGCCTGATGCGCCGGTGTTGTCAGGGGTGAACGGGCACGTGCGCTTTGCGGACGTGACGTTTGGCTACGACCCGGAACAGCCCGTGCTCATGGATATCGATCTGGAAGCGAAACCCGGGGAGACCATAGCCCTGGTTGGGCCGACGGGCGCGGGCAAGACCTCCATCGTCAATCTGCTCATGCGGTTCTATGACGTGCAGGAAGGCCAGATCACGATTGACGGCCACGATCTGCGGGACGTGCAAATCCGGTCGCTGCGCAGCCAAGTCGGGATGGTGCTGCAGGATAGCTTCCTCTTTTCCGGCACCATTCTGGAGAACATCCGCTACGGGAAGCCCACCGCCAGCATGGCGGAAGTGGAGGCGGCCGCCCAGGCCGTGGGCATCGATAGTTTCATCAAGCGTTTGCCGGACGGCTACCAGACGCCGGTCATGGAACGCGGCGGTAGGCTCTCCGTCGGTCAACGCCAGTTGATTTGCTTCGCCCGGGCGCTCTTGATCGACCCGCGCATTCTGATACTCGACGAAGCTACCAGCAGCGTGGATGCACACACCGAAATCCTGATCCAGCGCGCGCTCGCCACGCTCCTGCGCGGCAGAACGGCGTTCGTCATCGCTCATCGCCTGTCCACCATCAAGAACGCGGACGCTATCCACGTGCTGCGGGACGGCAGGATTGTCGAGCGGGGCAAACACGACGATCTGCTGGCGGCACAAGGCTTCTATGCCGAGCTGTACACCACCGGCGTGACCGCGGGCTTGGATGACGCAAAGGCCGCCGGCCAGCCCAGCGCGGTGCCCTCCACGTAGGATAGGACATGCATTTGTTGTGCGGCGTTGGCGCCGGCTCGCCGCATTGCATGTGGTAACCGCTTGCGGGCGGTGACACGTTAGAGCCGCCGGCAGCGCGGCAAGGCGCGGTCGTGGTAAGAGTGCGCTTTGGGTGGTCGCGAAACGCATGTGCGCAACGCGCTCCCGCGGCACGCCGCTGTTCTACTGTGTGTTCCAACGGTCGCTGCATTCCTCACCTTGGCGGTTTCAGGGCGTCACGCGGCGCACACTCTCTCTTTCTTCTCCAGTAGGCAGCCGCGGCGATGGCGCGGCTTTGAGGCAGCAACTTGCGGCGAGGTCCTATCGCCGGGCCTCGCTGGCCGGACGCCGGTCTTGCGTCCTGGCGCGCACCCAAGCCGCTAACGGCGGGCATGTGCATTGGTTCACACAGTGGTGTGGTATAATGAACGTGGCAAATGTGGTGGTTAGCCTCGCGCTTACAATGTTCTGTAGAGCATTTGCCTGAGGAAGAGCATTGTGGATAGTAAGTGGTTGAAGAACGGATTCGTCTACCTCGTAATCACGGTGGCGATCCTCGCCATCATCTTTACCCTGTTCGCTCCCGAACCACGAGAGAACACCACGGTCTCCCTGACTGAATTCATCGACACCGTCCATGAGGCGGCGTGGGACGATCGGTATCCGAGCATTGTGGTGTCCAACGACCGGCTTGTGGCCGAAATCGAGGACCAGCGCATCACGACGCGCATGACCGATCAAATGGATATCCTCGATGCCCTGTATAGCCGGGGCATTCCCGACGACAAGATTCAGCTCACGGTCCAAGAGCCAAGCCAGTTCAGCAACCTGCTGCCGATTCTTGGCACCTTCCTTCCCATTCTCATCTTTGGCGGCATATTGCTCATCATGATGCGCCAAGCGCAGGGCACGAACAATCAGGCGCTGTCGTTTGGCAAGAGCAAGGCCCGCGTCTTCAAGAGCAACAAGCCCACCATCACCTTTGCGGAAGTTGCCGGGGTGGAGGAAGCCAAGGAAGAGCTACAGGAAGTGGTTGCCTTCCTCAAATACCCCGAACGCTTCCAGGCGTTGGGTGCGCAAATCCCCAAGGGCGTCCTGCTCGTCGGCCCGCCAGGCACCGGCAAGACTCACATCTCCCGGGCGGTGGCCGGCGAAGCCGGTGTGCCGTTCTTCAGCATCAGCGGCTCGGAATTCGTGGAGATGTTCGTGGGCGTCGGCGCGTCGCGGGTGCGCGACTTGTTCGACCAGGCCAAACGGAATTCGCCTTGCATCGTCTTCATCGACGAGATTGACGCAGTGGGCCGACAGCGCGGCGCCGGACTGGGCGGCAGCCACGATGAGCGCGAGCAGACCCTCAACCAGATTCTGGTGGAGATGGACGGCTTCGAGAGCAATACCAGCGTGATCGTGCTGGCGGCGACGAACCGTCCCGACGTGTTGGACCCCGCCCTCTTGCGGCCCGGCCGCTTTGATCGGCAAGTGGTCCTGGACCGCCCGGACGTCAAGGGCCGTGAGCACATCTTGAGCTTGTACGGCAAGGATAAGCCCCTGGCGGATGATATGGACCTGGAGACGATCGCGCGCCAGACGCCCGGTTTCTCCGGCGCGGACCTCAAGAACCTGCTCAACGAGGCGGCGCTGCTCGCTGCCCGGCGCAACAAGAAGGCCATCGGCCAGGAAGAAGTGGAAGAAGCGGTCGAACGTGTCTTGGCCGGGCCGGAACGGCGCAGCCGCATCATCAGCGACCGCCAGAAGAAGGTCACCGCCTACCATGAGGTGGGACACGCTATGGTAGCGCACCTGCTGCCGGACGTTGACCCGGTGCATAAGATTTCTATCGTTGCGCGCGGTCGAGCCGGCGGCTATACCCGTGTGCTCCCCCCGGAAGACCGCCACCTGTGGACGCGGTCCCAATTCAGGCAACAGATGGCGTTTGCGCTGGGCGGGTACGCGGCGGAAGTGCTCATCTTTGGCGAAATGACCACCGGCGCATCCAATGATATCGAGATGGCCACCAGCCTGGCGCGGCGCATGGTGATGGAATACGGCATGAGCGAGAAGCTCGGCCCCCGGGCCTTCGGCCGCAAGGAAGAGCTCATCTTCCTGGGCAGGGACATCCAAGAGCAGCGCAACTATAGTGAAGCGGTGGCCCAGGAGATCGATAACGAGGTCGAAGGCTTGATCCAGGAAGCCCACGACAAGGCGTCGAGCTTGCTCGCCGCGAATAAGGACAAGCTGGTGGAGATTGCCGACAACCTGTTCGAGGTGGAGACCTTCGACGGCAAGGCTTTCAGTTCCTTCTTCGAGGACCCTGAACCGTCTGACGACGTGGACACCCAGGCGGCCAGTACGCTCGTGGATGAAGAGGACCAGCAAGCATCCTCGCCCCAAGACCAAGACCATGAAGACAGCGCCAAGAAGCCCCGCACTCGACCCTACCCGGGCATGGCAACGTAAGAGGCTGCGCGCCTGCGTGCCCGTTTTCGGCCGCATAGGTAGGGAATGACAGAGGAGCGCCCAATTGGGCGCTCCTTTTGCGTTTGGTCCGCGCTCGCGCGAGGCGGCGCGCGCTGGATGCGGGCAGGGCGCATGCGTTTCGCCGCGAGCAACCAGGCGAGGGAGACCGTCGCGCGACGAGCGGTCTGTCGGGGCCTGCCGTGGGCGGGATCAGGTTGCGACGCGCTGTCCCAGTTGCTGCAGGGCGTCCACCATCAGTTCGCAAGAGCCCGGCGCCAGCATCGTGCAGCTTGGCTCGAAGCCGCCCCGTTCCGCCTCGGCGCGGGGCGGGATATAATTGACGTAACCATTCGTGCAAGACGCGACGATGCTGCTCTGCCAGCCCTGCGCTTTGGCCCAGGCGGTGAGCTCAATGCCAGTGGCGGCAAAGACCTCTGCAGGCGACGTCAGGAGCAGCGTCCGCCCCAGTTTGACCGCTTGCAGCGTCACCCTCGTGTGCTCTCGCTTCAGGTCTTCGCCGGGAGTTTCCAAATCGCCCCACCGCAGTTGGTAACGCAGGAAGGCGCTTTCCTGGTAGAGTTGCCAGCGTTGTCGTATGTCCGCGGCGCCAGTGGGCGGCAATTGCGCGCGTTGGTCTAGGCTCTGTTCCACCTCGGCTAGCCGGGCACGTTGCCAGTCGCGAGCCTGATAGGGCTTCAGCGGCAAGTCGATTTCCCGCGTCTCCGCCGCGATGGCGTGGGGGCCGGGGACTTCCGCCAGGCTGCTCACGGCCCGCAGGAGCGCGCTGCCGAATTGCCGGCCCAGCCGGGACACCTCGGCGTAGGCCGACGATTGGTAGCGGGTGCGCACGTCGCCGCTGCAACCTTGCAGGAAGAGCGCGACGCCGCCCAACTCGCGTTCGGCCAGGTCGACCAGGTAGCCGGGATAGTCCGCCGACGTGCGGCGGTCGGCAAAGCTGTGGGTGACCGGATGGCAGGCGGCGCTGACGATGCTGGCGATGGCTCGCCCCTCGCTGTCCTCGAAAACCAAGAGTCGCAGGAGGTCGTCGACGACCCCGTTGGGCGTGATGGGTTCCTGCGGCGCGCCCAGTTGCGCACGCGTCGCCCCTAGCCGCTCTGCCAGACTTTCGATCAAGCCGTCCCAACTCGGCTCTGCGCCGATGAGCATGCAGACCACGTCCGGCAAGTCCACCCGGCGGTTGTAGGCCGCTTGGTCATGGCGGGCGGCGGCCTGGCGTATGCGGGACACCGGCTGCATGCGCTGGCCGGCCTGATAGACGGCGGAAACGATGAGATCGGTGAGGACCTCCTGCCACGGGCCGGGCGGCGCGCCAAAGGGCTCCAGCAAGGGCGCATTGGAGTGGTTGTGGGTGCACGCCACCGTAACGTGTGCCGCGGGAATGCCACAGCGCGCCGCAGTGCGGGCCGCAATCTCCTGGTATTGGTCGTCGCGCATGGTGCAGATGTCAACCGCGACGATGGCAAGGCGAGTCTCGCCCTGCGCCACCACCACGGCCCTCGCCCAGCAGTCGTCATGGTGGCCCTCCACCACCACGTCATCGCCGCCCCCGCTGTAGGCCAGGGGGAGCGGCACGCCGACCGGAGGATTGATGCGCACGGCGCCGGCGCCGGCCTCTAGTTCACCGTGTTTGGGAGTTGCCACAACTATGCTCTTTCCGTTTCACCGCCGTTCCTCGCAGCTGCGGGGCATGTCAAGGGTTGGCCGGAATTCAGGAAACTACCATCACCTGAGTTCGTCTGAGAATCTCCAGAAGTGCTCAACCCTTGTGGGCGTCTCTCCTCGCCTCTTTCCGTGGATTGGGAACTCGAAGAGCCTAGGATGGATTACCGCCTGTGCGGCCATGGTCGCCATCCGCATACGCATTTAGCAGATAGATTCCCGCGTGCGCGGCAGAGACTCCGGGGGGACAGCGACAGTTCGCGGTAGGTGTCTTGGGCAAGCGCGCAACTTAATTGCATGGTAAGTCCAGGGGCGCGACACATCGTGCCCCTGGACTATCGCCGAAAGCCGGCGAGCAGCTCTGCGCTGGCCGCCGGCCGACGTGTGCGTTGTGTGAAACGGCGCTGACTGGGTCAGTCTACCGGCAGACGGCTCTACCGTCCGCCAAGTGTCTCGTTGATGAGATCGGCCGCCCAGCGCGCGTACTCCGCGGCAGTGAGGTTGCCGGCGATGAACTCACGGTACTGACCGTTGAGGTCGCCGGAAATGTCGCCGTATTCGGTGAACGTCCACAGGCCCCAACCTGCCGGTTTGGTCGTCCGCGAGTGCAGGAGGAACGCCCGGGGATCTACGCCCAACGCGTCCAGGTAGCCCGCCTGCGCCAGCGAGGAGGCGTCGTCATTCAGCAGCGGCGAAACGACGTGACCGGCAGATGGCGGGAAGCGTCCGCCGTTCTCCGGCCGCAGGAGCCACTTGAAAAGCTCCCAAGCAAGATCGTTGTTATCGGGGCCGTCGTCTGCCATCTGCAGGGGATGTGTCCACGTGCGGCCCGACTGGCTCGGTCCTTCGCCGGAATACGGCATCGTGCCCAGGGCCCACGTAAAGGGGGCATCGCGGAAGGACGTGCACGTAAGCTGCATGGCCACTTTGCCCGACATGAAGACGTTGCCGCTCTGGCCGCCCATGGCCGCCTCACGCTCGTCAGCGTTTGGCGAAACGCGGTGCTTGTCGCCAAAGTCGCGCCACCAATTCAGCGCGTCGACGAATTCGGGCGAGTCGATCGTCGCCCGCCCTGCCTCCGAATCCCACGGTCCCACGCCCCAATACGTGCCGGTGCCGATGCCGCCGCCGTTGGAGCACGTGATACCGCCGCCGTGACCGAACTGCGTGCGGTCCTCGTTGGTGAGCTGGGTTGCCAGGTCCAGGAAGGTCTCCATATTCCAGTCGGTGTCGTTCAAGTCGACAGGCAGGGGGTTGATCCCGTTCGCCTCGAAGAGTTCCACGTTGTACGCCATCGCGTCCACCGACATGGTGATGGGCATACCGAGAATTCTGCCTTCCACCGTCCACATATCGATGGCCGGAGCGGCAAACGTAGCGGCGGGATCGATCTTGTCGCGCGTGAAGAGCGGCGCGAGGTCAATGGTGACACCGGTCTCGAACGTGGTGAGCACCGCGCTCCAGCCGTTCTCCATGATGTTGATGGGGTCGCCGGCCGCTTGCGCCGCGTAGAATTTCGTTCTCACCTCGCCCCAGCCGCCGGACGGCACCAGGTCGATTGCGATATGCGGCATTTCATCGCTGAAGTCGGCGAACACCGGCTCCAACACCGGCCGCGTGGTCGGCTTCTCCGCCGAGATCATGGAAATGGTAACCGTTTCCATTTCCGGCATGGCCGTCGGTTCAGCCTTGGGCGCCTCTTCCGCCATCTCCGCCTTGGGCGCTTCTTCCGTGGCCATTGTCGCCTGCCCGCACGCGGCGGCAATTACCACGCCCAGCGCGCCTGCCCCCACGCCCGCGAGCGCGGTGCGACGCGTAATCTTGTTCGAATGCACGATACTCACTTCGGATTTCCTCCATTTGCTTGACGCCTACGACCGAGGAGCGACAGTTGCTACGATGATCACCTCTATGGTAGCAATGCGCCGGTCTCACACCTAGTGTTATACAGATTCGAACTGGTCGTCAAGAATGGTGAGCCGCAGCCGGGGCGGGTTGCGTGGCTGAGAATCAGGGCATAGAGGCAGAGCGAACTGAGGCTGACCCGCGCCGTTGCCCAGCTACTGCACTAGAATGGTGTCAAGTTGCAGGTCGCGCACGCTTGTCTTGCTGTTGTGCGGATGGTCTCTGTTGCGCAAGCCCTGTCCAGAGGGGGTTTAGCAGATTTGGGCTTGAAGTCCTTGCTGTTTTGGATCTCATGTCATTCCGAGCGGAGCGTCGAACAGGGTTCGCGGAATCTAGCATGCTTCCGACTCTAGATTCTTTGTCGCTGCACTCCTCAGAATGACGATTTGGCTGCACTCTTCAGAATGACATTTTGGCTGCGCTCCTCAGAATGACGTTTTGGGTGCACTCCTCAGAGTGACGATTTGGCTGCGCTTCTCAAAGTGACATTTCGAACCGCAGCCGATTGCGTTGACACTCATACTTGTGCAGCCGTCAATACCTACCAGTCGCGGTCCAGAGAGTATGGAGAATGCCTAAGCCGCGCCGCCGCAGATCAAAACGTGATGGGTATCAACTGTGGAGTTTCCGATGAAACCAAGAGGCGTCGACTTCTTCTGCTTTACGGTGAGCGACATTGGCAAGAGCGCGGACTTCTACGAAAACACCCTCGGCCTCACGCTCTCTGGATGGATCGGCTCCGGTTGGGTGGAGTTTTCAGTCGGCGACACGCCCACGGTGCTTGCGCTGCGAGCCACTCGTGAGGACGACGCCGGGAATGCAGACCACCGGGGCGGCGCCGTCGCGCTGGCGGTAGATGACGTGCGGCAAGCAGTTGAGGAACTGCGCGGGCAAGGGGTGAACGTGGTCCTCGAGCCTGGCGAACAGGCGACCTGCCATGCGGCCGCCATTGCTGACCCGGACGGCAACCTGATACTCTTGCACCGCCGCAAGGATGGGACGGCAGGCTAGACTGACTCCCAACCGACTACGTACTGCGTAAGTGCGGTCGCTTGCCACACCAAAGTTTGGCCAACGGTTGCCGGACTGTGCCCCGCGACGCTTACAGCGCGGCCATGAGTTCTTCGTGGTAGGCGAACAGCGCCGGAATGCCGCCTGTATGCACCATGACGGCGGGTTGGTCGGCGGGGATGTCGCCTTTTCGCGCCATGTCGATGAGGCCGGACATGGTCTTGCCCGTGTAGACCGGATCGAGCAGGATGCCCTCAGTCTGCGCGGTGAGCCGGAGCGCCTCCATGCCGGCCTCCGTGACGACGCCGTACTTCTCGCCGATATACTCTCCGTAGACGAGCACCTCGTCCACAGTGAGGGCGCACGGCAGGCCAAGCTGCTCGGCGAGCGTCTGTGACCGTTTCGCCACGTTCTCCCGCTGTTCGTCCGCAGGTTCTTTGATTGAAATGCCAATCACCTTGGTGGGGAGACCCAGCAATTTGACCCCGGTGGCGAACCCGGCGTGGGTGGTGCCGGAACCGGACGTGATGAAGATGGCGCTCGGCGGCTTGGGTAGCGCGGCAAGCTGGGTTGAGAGTTCGAGAGCGCAGCTCAGATAGCCGCACATGGCCCGCAACGCCGGTTCCGGATACATGCTGGTGATGCGATAGGTCTTGCGGCCCTGGGCGCGCAGGTCTGCCTCGATGGGATCGATCCGCGCCTGCAAGTTGTCGATGTTGGCGTCGTCAAGCACCGTGACGTTGGCGCCGAAGACGTGGTCGAGCAGGAGATTGCCCTGCAACTCGCTGTGCAACCCGGCGGAGAGCACCAGATAGCAGTCCAGGCCCACTTTGGCGCAGGCAGCAGCAGTCTGACGGCACTGATTGGACTGGGTGTCGGCGCCGGCAACGACACTGTCACAGCCTTGCGCCACGGCCGAACCGATCTGAAACTCGAGGTTCCGCGTCTTATTGCCGCCCAGGGCGAGTCCGGTGAGGTCGTCGCGCTTGATGTAGATCGGCGGCCCGCCGACGGCTTCGGAGAGCCGGGGGCAGGGGTCCAGGGGCGTAGGAAACGTGCCCAGGTCAACGCGGGGCTGCTGGGCCAAAATGGCGGCCAATTCGTCCTGGGACAGCACGCTAGCGCTCTGTACGGCCATGTCAATCGCTCCTTTGGTGGCGGTATTGGGGCTCTCGTACGCTGGCAACCCCTGGCGGATATGTACTCCTACGTTGAAAAGCAGTGCATCGCGGCAGCAGGTTGCCGTCTTTTGATTAGCGGGCACGCAGAAATCTAGTCGCCCGCCGCTGGGCTTCGGGGTCGCGAGTATTGTCTGGCAGGCGGCGCAGGTTGCAAACCTGCGCTACCGGGGATGCGGGCCAGGGTTTTCCGCTCCTCTGTGTTCAGTTTGCCGAATCTAGGCTGGCAGGTGGCGCAGGTCGCAAACCCACGCTACCGGGGATGCCGGTTGCGGAACTGTGCGCCTTGGTGTCGAGTTGCAGGACTGAGTAATCGGATTGCGGGATTCGCCAGTGAGCCGTCAGGTAGCGCGGGCCGCAGACCTGCGTTTTCGGGCCTTGCCGGCTGCGGTCCTACGTTGCGAGCGACCAGTGGGCTTGGGCGGCCTGCGCGCCCGCGTCCGCGCGGCCGCGTCCATGTTCTCGCTCCCCAGTGACAGTGTACTCCGCCTAGTCTTTGCGCACCAGATAGCCGCGAATGTCATAAGCTCCCGGCTCTTCCACCGGCAACACGCCCTCGTCGATGGCGAGGTCCAGCGGGTAGTCCGCAATCTCCAGCGGCATGTGCACGATGCCCCGCGTATAGGTGGATGCCGAGATCGCCAGCAGCACCTCCAGCGCCTGCCGGCCGTTTTGGGCGTGACCGCGGTGTTCGCGCCGGCCCTCCAGCCAATCGATGAGTTCTTGCGCCTGGAGCGCCTGGGCGTTGGGCTCAGTGAACGACATCTCCCGGATGCCGTCGGCGTTGAGGACGCGAATGCCGCCGCTCACCGGGAAGATGCTGCCGTGTGAGCCGTAGATGACGCAGGGCTGCACGCGGCGGTCGTCGCCAATGTCTGACTCCAGGATGCCGCGCGCGCCGCCGGCAAAGCCGATCAGCGCCTGGGCGCGGTCCTCGATGCGTTGGGCGCGCTCGTAGCGGTCCGTGCGGCGTTCCACCGACCCCATCACCCAGTTCACCTTGGGGTCGCCCAAAATGAAGCGGGAGTAGTCAACATTGTGAACGGAGCTGTTGGTAAGCCCGCCGGCCTGCTGGATATAGAGCATTTCCACGCGACCGATGGCGCCATCCTGGATGAGACTCCGGATTGCGTTGGTCTGCTTGCGAAACCGGCCTTGGTGGCCGATGACGAGCTTGGAGCCGTGCCTTTCCGCGGCGGCGATCATGGCGTCGGCCTCGGCGAGGGTGCGCGCCATGGGTTTTTCGCAGATGATGCCGGGCACGTTCGCCTCGGCGGCAGCGATGGTCATGGGCGCGTGCAGCCCTGGCCACGAGCAAACGCTCACGATGTCCAGATCTTCTTTGGCCAGCATGTCGTGGTAGTCGGCATACCCGTTCGCGATGGAATGCTCCCCCTGCAACTCGGCCAGCGCCTTGGGATGCGTGTCCGCGGCGGCCACCATCCGCACGTTGTCCAGTTCGGCATACGTCTGCGCGTGCGCCTTGCCCATCCACCCGCACCCGATGATGCCGACGCGATACGTTTCCGCCATGGATAGTCTCCTCATGGATTTTGCGTGATAACAGTGGTTCTATTGTAGCGAGATTGACCTGCGAACGTGAACGCGCCAAACGGCGAAAGACAAGGGGAAGAAAGGGCAAAGTTCCCATGCAAGAATCTACCTGCTATCATGGTGTCCAAATCCGCTTGAGGCGGGTTGCATGCTGCCCTGAGTACCAGAATAAACAAGGAGAGTCCGGCTATGGCAAGCACATTGCGCACCGGCGTCATAGGCTGCGGAGGACTGGGTCCGAGCGAGGCGAAGATCTCGCATGAATTAGAAGGCATTGAGTTGGTGGGCGTGGCGGACGTCAACCTGGAATCCGCCCAGGCGGTGGCGGGCGAATTGGGTGTCAAGGCGTTTTCCAACCACAGTGATTTGCTCGCCGAAGGCCTGGATGCCGTGTTGGTGGTGACACCGACCTTTACCCACCGTGAAATCTGCGTAGACGCCGCGAATGCCGGCATAGCCGTATTCTGCGAGAAACCCATGGCCCTGCAGCTTGACGACTGCGACGCCATGATCGCCGCCGCCGAGAAAAACGGCGTGCCGCTCATGCTCGGCTTCGTCATGCGCTACTGGCCGATCTACATCGACCTGCACAAGCGCCTGGAGAATGGCGATATTGGCGACCTCAAGATGGTGTGGGCAACCCGCCTGAGCGGCCGGCCTCCGGTGGGCGTAGGCCAGTGGCGGCTGCGCCGGGACATGGTGGGCGGAACCTGGTCTTCGTCTTGCCACGAGCTTGACCTCGTGCTCTGGATGGGCGGCGCGGTGTCTTCCGTCAACGGCAACGCCACCTTTGGCACGTTTGCCGATACGGACATCGAGGACGTGTTCATCTCCACGATGAATTTTGCGAACGGAGCGATCGGCTCGCTGCACAGCGGCCAGATCTACCCCGCGGGGGCTTCGAACTTCGGCATTGCCGGCACGAAAGGCTCCATCCACGTGAACCGGCACTCCGGGCTGAGTATCGCGAACCACGACGGCACGCGCGAGACCGTCGAGACGCCGAGCCAGAGCGAGGGCATGCGCAGCCAACTCGCGGCGTTCTATGACTGTGTGCGCACCGGCGCCACGCCGTCGCCCGACGGCCATGACGGCCGCCGCGCGTTGGAAGTCTGCCTGGCCACGTTCCAGTCGGCGGAAGAGGGCGCCGTGGTGCAACTCCCACTGTAGTGCTCGGATCCCCACCCCAGCGCTCTTGGCGAGGTGGAGGTGTAGTGCGAGGTATTTGCCGGACGCAGAGCGTACGCCAAGCGCCGGCGAGCACGTAGAGAGTAACGGCTTGCACTCCCAAAGCCGTCATATGGTGAGACCCAGACTCCATAGGCGGCTTTGGCGATTCATGGGTCTTGACACGAGCGAAACAGGCGAGCCCGTCTGGCTCTGCGGCGAAACTGGCTTGCCGCGTCGCCGATCCCATGGCTGCCCCAAAACGTCTGGCGTGGGTGATCTTAGGTGTGGATTGCAGCGGCCCCCTGCGCTGCCAGGCCCAAGTGCCGGGCGACCGCGCGCGGCCAGGATCGCTCCGGCGGCTGGGGCGCGGCCTTGCGCGGTGCACCATGCCGCGCGGCACGTTCATAGCGCGGCGTGTAGAACCACGTGCCACCCATGGCGGAAAACCGTACGAGCGCGGGCGCGGCGCTTTGCCCGTCCCATAGGGGAGCGCACTCCCAATACGTTGATTCTGCGGACTGCGACGCCGCTTCTTCATATTCTCTTGACAGTTCGCCGTTAGCATAGGCAGGAGTTGATGTGCGTCCTACTGAGTTCTGTTCCGGGTTTCTGCCCTGCACGCGTGGGCAATAGCGCAAGCGACTCTAGGCGCAACCGGCGTCAGGCGCGAGTGGGAAGGCTGGCCAGCGGGTGTAGCGGCGGCGTGGCGCCTTGCAGGCGCCGTGTGCGGCAGGCCCAGTCTACGCGGGATAGATTCAACGCGGCGGGCGCGAATGTTCGCGCAACAAAGTTAGTCGCACGTGAAGGCATAGGCCAAGGAGAAGCCGGCAATGGGGATGACTCGTCGATCGTACTTAGGTTTGCTTGGGGGCGTGCCGCTGGCGGCTAGCCTCGCGTCGGGATGCGGTTTCTTTGACGATCTCGTCGGTGGCGACGGCGGCGACAAGACGGTCAACGTCGCGGTCTTCATTCCCCAAGGCCAGGGCCAAGGCGGCAATTTTCAGGCCGCACAGGCGGGGAACATATTGGCCAACCTCCAGTCTGCCGCCAACGAAATCAACAACCAGAGCCTGGGCTTCACCATGGACGTCTCGCTCACGGTCGTCCCGCCGGGGCCAAACCCGAACTTTGGCGCGTTCTTCGGCGCGAACAACAACGCGGAACCGACGCCGACGCCGTTCAGCCCCATCGCGGAGACCCTCAATGAGGCGGAGGCAAGCGGTCAATTGGCCAGCGGCGATCCCCTGCCCGATCTCCTGATGATTAGCAATATGAACGAGTTGCCGCTCCTCTTGGAAGAGGGCATCATCGAACCGTTCGAGCAGGCCACCCGCGTCGACGGCAGTGTTGACCTCGACGCGTTCGCGCCCGGCGCGCTCGAGGCAGTCACCTGGCAGGGGCAGGTGCTCCTGTTGCCGCTTTCCAGTACCATCAACACGCTCACGTATGATGAGGATCTGTTTCAATTGTCGGGTGTACCCGCGCCCACGGAATCGTGGACCTGGACCGAGATGATCGAAGCGGGCAAACGCCTGACGTATGCCGATGAAGCGGGCGGACAATGGGGCACGTATGCCCACAACTCCGTGCCGCTGCTGCTCAGCATGATCTGGAGCCACGGCGGTGAAGTATTTGGGGCCGAAGGCGGTGACGTGCGGCTGGCCGAGCCGGAAGCCATCAAGGGCATAGAACTCTGGCGCGACATCATCACGTTCCACCAGATTGCGCCGAACCCGCCCGCCGGCACCTTCTCGTTCATGCGCTCCACCCGCGACGGCATGCAGGTTGTTTCCTTCGACGAACTGCCGCAGGCCGGCCGGGGCGGCGGAGGCGGCGGTGGGGGCGGCGGCAACCAGCCGAGCGCAACGGCGCGCCTGGCGACTGCCGTGCGCTCCGGCGGCGGACAGGGACTGGGCGCGGACCAGATCCGCGCCGCGGCATTGCCGGTTGATAGCCGCCAGGCCACGTGGGTGGCGCCGGCCGCGGGACTGGGCGTAGGCGCGCAGGCCAAAGACACCGGGCTGGCGGCCCAGGCGGCCGTGGTGCTGGCGCGGGAGCTTTCCCAGTTGCCGGTCACCTTCTTCGGCTATCCCGTCTACAACGTGTCCGGCGAACGCATCCGACAAGTGCGCCCGAGCCTGACCATTGAGGACGCCACAGTCATAGCCAACGCCCTAGGCTACAGTCGAGGCGTGCCTCCGCTGCTCGCGCCCTCGCTGCAGAGCCTGCTGCAACAGCACCTCATGACTCCCATCTTGAGCGGCGAAAGCGGCGTGGCCGACGCGGCCCAACAGGTCTCGATCGCGATGCAGGAAATGCTGCGGCAGTAAAGCGGGGCTATTGGGGCAGATTGTTCGGGTAGTGCACGTGTAGGCGGCGTCTTGTGTCCCTTGCGTTTCCCTTCCGCGCCAAGCGGGAGGTACGGAAGGGGCGATGGGCTTGAAACATCGTGGCACGCGGTGGCAGGCGTACGTTGCGCCCCTGAGTTAGATCTTGGTCTGCCGAAAGCAGTCTGAACCGCATTTCGCGCCCGCTGCCCGCTGGTCGTCTGTGCTGTACGCCCCAGCTTCTGCCTGCGGCCTTGTTCGGATTGTCCTGTGTCGCCGAGTTCAACTTGCAAGGAGAGTCTCTCATGCAGTCCGCCAGCCTCGATGCAAAAACCCCAGCCACGACAAGGAATCGGAGACGCAAGCGCACCGGGCTGCGACCGCCGCCTGCATTCCTGCGGTTCACGCTGGCAATCGCATTGGTGGCCGTAGTTGCCCTGGGCGCCTCGTGCGGAGGCGACGATACGGAAACTGCGGCCCAGAACGGCGCCGCCACTGCCGCGGCAACTGACGCAACACCCGCTGCCGCCACGGCCGAACCCGCAGCGACTCCCACTGCTCGTTCCACCGAGGACGCGCAAACACTCTCGGCTAACAATGCAACGATCGCTGAGCTTGCCGCCGCTTTCGAGGCGGCCGGCATCAGCAATGCCCAGCGCTGGGCGCGAGAGGTCGACGAATACCGCCCCTATGACACTGACGACACGGACTACGCGAAGCTGCGCCGTGAACTGGCTAAGTACAATCCGGCTCCCGGTGTCGTGGACGCCATAGTCGCGCAATTGCACCTACCATGATTCAACACATTAGGCAGCGAGGGCGCGCCGACGTGCTGCGGGTCGTGTTGCTGGTTCTCGTCGTGCTCGGTGTTGCCGGCACGGCCGGCGAGTTGGCGCTGGAACGCCACTGGCACGACTGGATCCAGTTGCTACCTTGGGTTGCCGTGGGAGGCGTCTGCATAGGCTTGGCGGCGCTGCTGGTGCGGGTCTCGAACATAACGGTGTGGCTGGCCCGCATGCTGGCCGTGTTGGCGATTGCCATGGCGGTGGTGGGCATCTGGCAACACCTGGCGGCAAACTATGACACCGCGCCGCTGGACGGCCGCTATACCGACCGGTGGGAATCGATGTCGCTTGCCGAACGCTGGTGGGAGGTGGGCAGGGGCGAAGTCGGTCCGGCGCCCATGCTGGCTGCCGGCGTGTTACTGCAGATTGGCCTGGCTCTGGGAGGAGCGACCATCGGGCTTCGCGGCGGCGCAGAGCGACACCGGCAACGCCGCGCCCAACAGAACGACGCGCCGGAATAGGTAGCACTCACCGCAGGCCGGGACAGGCGCGGGCTGGCAGCGGCGCGCTCGCGCGCCGAATATGGGCAGAGAACGGGGGCGGCCATTGCGGCCGCCCCCAATTACACCTGCCGTTGGCAGACACAGTAGCCTCGGGTCCTGCGGTCGGAGGCGCTGTGCGGGCGCAAATCCGCTAAGCCTGAACCGTTACCTCTTCCAACGGTTGCACGTTGCCGAATACCGGCTCGGGGCCGGCCGACGGCGCCGCCCAGCGCACGGCGTTGCCGAGCACGTGGCGCACTTCGGCATGGTAGAAGGTGGGGTACGTCTCATGGCCTGGGCGGAAGTAGAAGACTTTGCCGCGGCCGCGGTGGTAGCAGCAGCCGCTACGGAAGACCTCGCCGCCGGCGAACCAGCTTACGAATACCAGCCTATCGGGCTGCGGAATGTCGAAGAACTCTCCGTACATCTCTTCATGGGGAATGTCGATGTATTGACCCACACCCTCCGCGATAGGATGGCTGGGGTCAACTACCCACAGGCGTTCGTTCTCACCGATTTCGCGCCACTTCAGATTGCAGGTCGTGCCCATGAGTCGCTTAAAGATCTTGGAGAAGTGGCTGGAGTGCAGGCAAATGAGGCCCATGCCGTCCAGCACCCGCGCTTGGACGCGGTCCACGATTTCATCTGCCACCGCCGCGTGGGCCTGGTGGCCCCACCAGATGAGAACGTCAGTCTCGGCCAGCGCCGCATCCGTCAGGCCGTGTTCCGGCTCATCCAGCGTCGCGGTCTGCACCGCGAAGCCCGGTTGCTGCTCCAGATATTCGGCGATGGCGCGGTGGATGCCTTCGGGGTACACCCGGCGGATTTGTTCGTCCTTCCGCTCGTGGCGGAACTCGTTCCAAACCGTGACACGGACCGGCTGAGCCATGTTCTTTCTACTCCCTTACTTGATTGGCGAGTTCGCGTAGATCGTGCACGAATATGCGCTTGTATTTGATCTCCAGCACGCCGGTGCGGGCCAAGTCACCGAGGGTCTGGGTCACCGTGGAACGCAATGCCCCAATGCTATCGCCGATTTCCTCATGTGTGAAGCCCTTGATCTCGCGGGAAGCAGGATCGAGGTGCGCGAGCAGGAAGGCGGCCACCCGCGCGCGGACGGGGCTGAATGCCAGGCGGGCAAGGTGGTCTTCCAGAGACCGCATGCGCTCGCCGATTACCTTGAAGAAGCGCAACCCGACGTCCGGCCGGCGGCGCAGGAGGTCTTCCATTTCGGCCCGGGAGATCACGCAGACGAGGCTGGGCGCGGCCGTTTCGGCAAAACAGCCGTGCATGCTCTGTCCCAGCAGTCCCATTTCGCCGAAGACACTGCCGGTGAACACCCGCCGGATGCTGAGGCGCTTGCCCTCTTCACTGAGGCGATAGATGTCCACGCCGCCGGATTTCAGGATATAGAGGTGATCGCTGCGATCGTCAGGAGAGAATACCAGCGTGCCCTTCGGGTACGTGAGCATCGGCATATGGCCGAAGAGCTGTTCCAATTCGCTCTTCGATAGATCGCGGAACAGGTCCACATGCACAAGATAGCGCATGAGAAAGGCTGTCCGGTCTTCCTTGCTGCGGATGGGGTTCCCCTCCCGCGGCGGGAGCATCGTCCGTAGCGATTTCATGTGCTTAGCCCTAAAGTTGTTTGGCAGCCGACATACTTGCGGGAATGAGATTCCCTATCCTGCAACAAACCAACCAACGGCAACTATTGTCGTAGACATAAAGAAAGGGGAGGAGAATGCCTCGCGGCAGATTTTCGTTGCGAGCGACTCTTGTCTTGTTCAGCGGCGTACTCATGGGCGCTATGCTGATACTAGCAGGATGCGCCACGGAAGGGGAGTCCGACGAAATGTCGGCGCCGGCCGCGGACGGCGCCGCAATCGTCGAGTATGTTGGCGCCACCGACTATCAGAATGAGTGGCAGCATCTGCCGGGTGTGGAGCCGCTCTACACCGGCGGGGACCCCCACGGCGCATTGCTGAGCACGTATTTCAACGCGATAGCGCTGCAGGCAATCGAGGATAAGTCCGGCAGCATTCCCGAAGGCGGCATGGTCGTCAAGGAAAACTACATGCCGGACGGCACGCTGGCTGCTATTACGATCATGTATAAGGCCGCCGGCTATGAGAATCCTCAGGCAAACGGCTGGTTCTTCTTGAAGTACGCGCCCGACGGCGTCATCGAGGCGGAGGGCCAGGTCCCGGGTTGCACTGAGTGCCACAGCGACGTGCAGGACAACGACTTCCTGTTCACCGCGGACGTGAAGTAGCGCGAGCATCCCGGGATTGGCGGTAGTTTCCGTCGCCCAGGCCAACGCGGTTCACGAATGAGAGGCCTGCCGGACCAAGGTCCGGCAGGCCTCCTTTCTCTGAGTCTCCCGATAGGACAAGCGCTAATGCCCCGCGGCCTGCGATGCCTGCCCCAGGGGGTAGAATTCCCGACAGGGCGGTGCAGGCGCGAACGAGCTTAGGCTGCCCACCCCCTCACGACCAGGAGAGATCGATCTCATGTGCGGTTTCGATGAAGCGGCGCACCAGATCAACCGTTGCCTGCACGTCTTGCTTGTTCACCATTTCATTCACCGTGTGCACGTAGCGCGTCGGCGTGGAAATCGTAATTGACGGCACGCCGTCTCGCGTCCGCTGGATTGCGCCGCCGTCGGTGCCGCCTCTGGGAAGAATCTCCATCTGGTACGGGATGTCCTCCGCCTCGCAGATCTTGCGAGAGTGCGCCACCAGGCGGGGATCGCAGATCAAGGAAGAATCCATGATTTTGATGGCTGTGCCGTCGCCAAGTTTGGAGACCCGGTCAACGTCCGTGCCGCCGGGAATGTCCACCGCCAGCGTGGAATCCAGCGCAAGACCAATGTCGGGCTCAACGCCGAATGCCGCCACCGTAGCGCCCCGCAGGCCCACTTCCTCTTGTGAGGACGCGACGGCGTAGACTTCGGCCTGGTGCTCGGTCAGACCGCGCACGGCCTCGATCATGACGTATACGCTGACCCGGTCGTCCATCGCCGGCCCTACCATGACCTCACCCAAATCGTTGCACGTGCGGTCGAACGTAATTGGCGTACCCAGAGGCACGAGTTCTTTCACCCGTTCGCCTGCAATGCCAACGTCCACAAACAGGTCATCCAACTTGAGAGACTTGCCCCGCTCTGCATCGTCCAGCAAGTGGGTGGGCTTGGTGGCGGGCATGAGCACACCCGAGAGTTCCTCTTCGCCGTGCACGCGCACCCGCTGCGCCACCAGCGTGCGCGGGTCGAACCCGCCCACGGGCTGCAAGCGGATGAAGCCGTTGTCGTCCACGTGCCGGGCCATGAAGCCGATTTGGTCCATGTGCGCGGCGATCATGACCTTGGGGCCGCCGTTGCCTTTGCGGTAGGCAATCAGGTTTCCCAGCGCGTCCACTTCCATGGCGGTGACAAGCGGCGCCAATTCCGCGCTAATGACATTGCGTATCGGCTCTTCCCGGCTGGGAATGCCCGGTGTTTCGCTGAGTTGCTTCAAGAGCTCCATGGGCCGCCTCCTTGGTTCTGGGCAGTAGTGGAAAACGAAGAATTCGTGCTCCCTGTAGTGTAACCATGTTCTGCCCGAACGGCTAGGTGTTGGAAACTTCGACGGTACGTCCGGCAAAGTGTCGCCAGTTTGCCGTCGCGTCCGGGCTGGCAGTCCGTGGGAGCCGGGCCCTGAACTAGCACATTCGCTAGATCTGTGTGTGACTGGCAGCCGCGCCCTTGGCGGCAATGCCGCCCGGTGGCTGGTTAGCGGCAGGCGCCGGGCATTGGGTATCATGGGTAGTGCATATTACCGCAATGGAGAGACGGGATCATCAAGCGAGTTTCGACCTCCGCAGCACGTCACGCCAACGACGCTGAAGCCGCGCCCCCATCGTTTCGCCAGCGCTTGCTGAGTCCCCAGACGCTCGCGTCTTTCCTCATTGCCCTGGCGCTCCTGGCGGCGCTGTGGCGGCTGGTGGGCCTGGACTGGCGCGGCATCTGGGACGAGATCAGTGGTCTGGACCTGCGGCTCTATGTGCTGGCGTTGGTGGTGTACTACACAACGCTCGTGCCGCGCGCCGTGCGCTGGCGCCGGATGCTGCAAAACCTGGGCCACACGGCGCCGGCCCGTTTCTTGGGCGAGGTCATCTTTCTCTCGTGGTTCGTCAACCACGTCATACCCGCCAAGATGGGCGACCTCTACCGTGGGCTCATCCTCCGCCGCAGGCGGCAGATCTCTTTCGCTCTGACCACGGGGAGTGTACTGGCGGAGCGTGTCATCGATATGCTCGCTCTGCTCGTGCTGGCCGTGCTTGCCGCGCTATTCTTCGTGAGGGGCGAATTGCTGGGTGAGATGCGCGGCATCCTGCTCAGCGGCGCCATCTTGGCCGTGCTCATCGCCGGCGGCCTGTTTCTCTTCTGGCGCATGGACAGCAATGACTTGACGTGGTTGCCCCACAGGCTGGGCGAGCGGTTCGAGCGCTTTCAGCGGGGCATCTTTACTTCCGTGCAACCGCTCTGGCTCATGGCGCTGCTGACGGGTCTGGCTTGGACCGCGGAAGCCGGACGATTCCTTTTGGTGGCAAGCGCTTTGGGTGTGCCGCTGGCCTTTCCTCAGCTCCTCTTCGTGTTCGCGGCCGGGGCGTTGCTCCTGGCGGCCCCGACCCCTGGCGGCCTGGGCGCGGTGGAAGGCGGCATGGTCGGCGTGATGCTGTTGTTGGGCGTTTCCGTAGACACGGCGGCCGCGGTGGCAATACTTGACCGGCTCATTAGCTACTGGCTCGTGCTCATCCCGGGGGCGGCATACTACTTCACCCACCGGCGCTTGCGGCTCTAAGGGCGCGGCGGTGTCCGGCAGCGCGTCGCTTCCGGCGACCGCAAGGCAAATGACAATGCGCTGTGCGGTCACACAAATTAGAGGAAATCCCGGTAGCCGCGCGTAAGAGTACGCGGGACCACAGTCCATGAATATTGGCATCGACTTCACCTCGTCGTCCCAGCGGGCCGGTATCGGCCGGTATACGTGGGCGTTGGTCAGCGCCCTGGCCGCACTGCCCCACGCCGATGAGATCACGTTGGTAATGCCTCGGTCCGCACACCGGCGCGGGCAGCGTCTCTTGTCCCCAAAGGTACGGTACCGGCTTCTGCCGCTGACAGAACGCGCCCTGACGCGCATCTGGCATCGCTTGCGGCTGCCGCTCTACGCGGACCTGGTCGCGGGCGGCGTGGACGTCTTCTACGCGCCGGACTTCGCTTTGCCGCCGCTGTGGCGCGCGCCAGGTGTCTTCACCGTGCACGACCTCTCGTACCTGCACGAACCGGAATCCTACCCGGCGTCATTGCGGGCGCACCTGCACCGGATCGTGCCCCGCAGCCTTGCGCGGGCCCGGCTCGCGCTCGCCGACTCCCTTGCCACCAAGCAAGACTTGCTCGCCGCCTATGGGGCGCGACCGGAGCAGGTTGAGGTCGTCTACTGCGGCGTCGAACCCGTTTTTCAGCGACGTTGCGGGAGCGCTACGTTGCGCGAGAGATTCGGCATTTCGTACCCGTACTTTCTCTCGGTGGGCACCATTCAACCCCGTAAAAACATCGCCCGCATCATCGCGGCCATGGCCGCGGTTGCGCAGGCGGGGCTGCCGCACCACCTCGTGCACGTGGGACGCCCCGGTTGGCTGCACGGGCCTATCCTCGCCGCGCCGCAGTCCCATGGCGTTGCCGACCGGGTGCACTTTCTGACAGACGTAGAAACCGATGAAGACCTGGCCGCGCTGTATAGCGGTGCGTGCGCGCTCGTCTTCCCCAGCCTCTATGAAGGGTTTGGGTTGCCGGTGTTGGAGGCCATGGCGTGCGGAACGCCGGTGCTGACCGCGAACGTATCGTCCTTGCCGGAAGTGGCGGGAGACGCGGCAATCCTCGTCGATCCCGCCGACGTGGGGGCCATAGCCGAGGGAATGGTGCGGCTGGCGGGGGATGAGCGGACGCGCGCTGCGCTCAGCGCCGCCGGGCGCGACCGCGTCGCACAATTCTCATGGGAGCAGGCGGCTGGGCAAGTGCGAGAGCAACTCGCCCGCGCTGCGCAACTCTAACCACTGCGCTGGTAGAGCATGCGCCTAAGGCCTGGACGGTGCACTGCGGCGCGAGCGCATGTGCGGCTCCGCCTATCTGCTATACTGTCCGAAATGTGCCTGCGCGGGAGCGCCGGCTCTTTGGTGAATCACGGCGGCCTGCGGCAGGCCTTACGCTTGCGGCGGCTGTGCGGCGCTTGTGCGCGAATGTCTGAGTTGTGGCGCTCGAGGAGGGAAGCCAGACACTATGCTAGCCAAGAGACATCGGCGTTGGCTGATACGCGTTCTGTTGACCTTTGCGTGCGTACTGCTGCTGCCGACGCCAGCGTTTGCGGCGGAGCCCCGGGAGTTTCCTGAAACGAATACCGTCGTGCACGGCGCTATGCTCGAATATTTCGAGCAGATGGGCGGCGAGTTAGTCTTGGGTCAGCCGCTCACCAATGAGCAGCGCGAAGACGGCCACATGGTGCAGTATTTCGAAAACGCGCGGCTGGAATGGTGGCCGGAGCGCGGCCAGGTGCGAATGAGCCCGCTGGGACGCATGCTAATCCCGCACTGGCGTTTCTTTGCTACGGAGGAACCGGTGCCGGAAACGTCGGCCCAGCGCTATTTCCCTGAGACGGGTCATGCCGTTCGTTTCGCATTCTTGCATTTCTTCCAGGAGCACGGCGGTGTCGGCGTTTTCGGCCTGCCGATTTCGGGTGAATTGCCGGCCGACGACGATTGGCAACACGCGGTCCAGTACTTCGAGCGCGCGGTCTTGCGCTACGATCCGACCAAGGCCGGCACCCCCGAGGAAGTGCAGTTGGCCCCCCTCGGCCGCGAGTTCCTCGCCCTGCGCGGACAGTCGCAAGCGCTGGTGGATACGCCGGCCCGCGCGAATGAACTAAAGCTCATCGCACAGGTATCCCTCTTCTACGACCCGCAAATCGAACGAGTGCTCGAATTGGCCAAGTTGGCGGGCTTTACCGGCATCAAGCAGCAAGTGGAGTGGAAAGCCGTGGAATTGCATCCCGGCGGGTACATGTGGGACCAGGTGGACCGCATCGTCGAGGCCGCCAACCGGCACGGGTTGGAAGTCATGCTGGGCATCTACGCCTCCCCGCATTGGATGCGCCGCGTGCGCCCCACGGGTAACCAGGCCGGCGTACCACAAGGCACGGCTACGGTGTCCGCTGAGGAATGGTGGGCGCAATTCGCAACGTTCCATAACGGCCCACCGGCGAATTTTGGCGACTTCGAGAACTTCCTGACCATCATCGCCTCGCGCTACGGCGACAGGGTGCAGTCGTATGAGCTGTGGAATGAGCCAAATCTCGCCGGCAATTGGGACGGCACCGTCAATCCCGGCGAATTCGTGGAACTCATGGGCGTGGGCTATCGCGGCGTGAAGCGCGGCAATCCGAATGCCATCGTCGTGAGCGGCGGCCTATCGCCAACCGGTGTCAACTTGGAGGGAGTCGCCATGGATGACGTGGCCTATCTGGAAGCGATGTACCAGTACGGCGACGGCGTCTTTCGCAACTACTACGACGTGCTCGGCTTGCACTCATACGGCTTCAATAACGCGCCCGCCGATACGCCTGACAACTATTCCACCTCCGGCACCACCTACAAACACCATTGGTCGTTCTATTTCCGGCGCTTCGAGAACCACTGGGACGTTCTGCAAAAGTACGGCGATACGAACAAGCAAATTTGGCTGACGGAGATGGGCTGGACGACGCACAACTTGCATCCGGAATTCCCCTATGGGGCGGAGATTTCCGATGAAGAGCAGGGGCAGTTTCTGGCTGAATCGTATCGATTGGTAAAGGCGCGTTTCCCGTACGTGACGGGGTTGGTTGTTTTCAACTTGAACTTCGCCAATCACATCGAGCCGACCGATAGCGCCTATGCGTTCGGCATTCTCGATGAGCACCTGAATCCGCGTCCCGCGTTCTTTGCCCTCCAAGCACTGGAAAAATAGTCCGGGCACATGGAAATCGCCGTCAACGGGTATTTCCTCAACGTGCCGCACACCGGCAGCGCGCAGTATACCTATCAGTTGCTGCGGGCACTGCAGAGACTCGGTGGCGGATTGCAGATTGCGGCGCACGTGCCGTACTTCATGCGCGATACGTTGCGCCCCGTTGGCGGCATCCAGGCGCGGGCGCCGCTGGCGGGAGCGCTCGGGCGCGGCAGCCTCGGCAAGCTGTGGTGGGAGCAGATGACGTGGCCGCGCCTGGCCGGGAAGTCAGGACCGAACGTGGTGGGCCACGTGCCTTACTTCGCGCCTGCCCACTACCATGGCTTTCCGCTCGTTACCACCATCCATGACCTCATTCCCGTGATCTTGCCCGAGTACCGGGGCAACTTCCTTGTGCGCCTCTACACGAGCCTTGTTATGGCGGCGGCGCACAAGGCCGATGCTGTCATCACGGATTCTCACGCCTCCAAACGCGACATAGTCGAGCACCTTGGCCTGGACGAAATGCATGTGCGCGTGGTGCATCTGGCCGCGGACGCGCGCTTTTCGCCGGGCCTGCGGTCTGAGGACGTGAAAGCGGTACGGCGGCGCTATGACCTGCCCGAGCGGTTTCTCTTCTACCTCGGCGGTCTGGACGTGCGCAAGAACCTCGGCGTGCTCTTTGAGGCGCTCCCCAAGCTGCCGCCGGACGTCACCCTCGTCGTCGCGGGACGCACCCGGCACGGCAAGGCCAGGCTCTTTCCCGATTGGGTGCGCCAGGCGACGGAAGCCGACCTTGGGCCGCGAGTCCGCTTTCTGGGCGGCGTGCCTGAGGCGGACAAACCGCTGCTCTACCGCGCGGCGACAGTTTTCGTATTCCCGTCGCGCTATGAGGGCTTTGGCCTGGATCCCCTGGAAGCGATGGCGTGCGGTACGCCGGTTGTGTGCAGCGATGCCGCGTCTCTGCCGGAAGTAGTAGGCGAGGGCGGCATTTTGGTCCCGCCGGACGATGCGGACGCGTGGGCGGCTGCCATCGGGCGCTTGTGGGAGTCCGAGCGGGAGCGCCGGTTCTACGCGGATCGGGCAGTGGCGCAAGCCCAGGGCTTTTCCTGGGAACAGACCGCGGCAGAGACGATTGCGGTCTACAAGCAGGTAAGCTGATGCGCGTGCTCTACATCTCCAAGGCGCTGGTGGTGGCTACGTACCAGCGCAAGCTGGAGGAGATCGCGAAGTATCCTGACGTGGAACTGCGCGCAGTCGTGCCCCATTTCTGGCGGGAAGGCGAACATCGTCAGGAACTCGATCCCCGTTACACCCGCGGCTATGAGTTGGTGGCGGAGCACATGCGCTTCAACGGGCATTACCACATGCACTACTATCCGGGGCTGCACCGCCATGTGAGAGCCTGGCGGCCGGACGTGGTGCACGTGGACGAGGAGCCGTACAACTTTGCAACGGCGCACGCCATCTGGCTGGCGCGGCGCTTTGGCGCCAGAGCAATCTTCTTTGCCTGGCAGAATATCTACCGGGTATACCCGCCGCCATTCTACTTCTTCGAGCTTTACTCGCTGCTGCGATCGCATGCGGCCCAGGCCGGCACCCGTCAGGCCCAGGAAGTGCTGCGCCGCAAGCGGTATTCGTCGCCGTCGGCGGTCTTTCCCCAATTCGGCGTGGACGCCGCGCTCTTCGCGCCCGCACCCCGCCCCCAGGCGCCCTCCGGCGTCTTCCGAATCGGCTATGTGGGCCGCTTGGTGCCGGCCAAGGGAGTCCACGTGTTGCTCCGCGCCGTGTCCCGCCTCGACTTCCCCTATGCGGTGGAAATCTTCGGCGCCGGCCCGGCGGAAACCGCGCTGCGCGCACGGGCCGCCGCGCTGGGCATCGAGGACCGGGTCAACTTTCGCGGCCACGTAGATAGTGACACGATGCCGGACCGCTACCGCGAATTGGACGTGTGTGTCTTGCCGTCGCTCACCACGCCCCAGTGGAAAGAGCAATTTGGCCGCGCGCTCGTGGAGGCCATGGTCTGCGGCGTGCCTGTGGTGGGGTCGGATTCCGGTGAGATTCCCGAAGTTATCGGCAGCGCCGCCGCCGAGCAAGGCGGCTTGACGTTCCCGGAAGGCGACGCCGGGGCGCTCGCCGAGACACTGGAGCGACTCCACGCCGATCCGGCGCTGCGGGAGCGGCTTGCCGGGCAGGGGCGCAGGCGAGCGCTCGCTGAATACACCCAGGAGGAGGTCGCGTCCCGCACCGTGCTCATGTACCGGCAGCTTACCGGCGGTCTGCTCTACGGCGCGCGGAACCCGCCGTCTGAACGGTAGCTCCTCCCGGCGCCGTGGCCGTGCGCCCGCTTGCGGGCCGGCTCTAATTGGCGCGGCGCGCCGGTGGCTTTCCGGCCCTGAGCGTACGCTGCGCACCGCCACTGCGGTATAATCAAGCCGCCGCCGGTAGCAGCAGACGAGGGCGGCAGTACACCGTCCCGGCGTCCGCCGATGCTGCGGTCAGCAATGCGACCCATGCTCTACCGCGTTGGGTGGCAGTAACGCCGCCCCACACACGACCTGCGCCGCAGCCAAGGTTTCATTAGTGGCTGGCCATGCGCGTCACGAGTTGCGGGACAACCCGATCTTGAGTAGGCAACTAGTTTCCGGCGAGATGCAAGTATGAACGCAGAAGCAGAATCGGTCGGACTGCTCTACCATCCCGGTCGCGAACAGGCGCAGTCACTGGCTACCGTGTTGCACTCCCTTATTCAGAAGGAGGGTATAGACGCGTGGCAGGCGCCGGTGGAAGCTGAGGACGAGTGGCACGAGCGCGTCCCTGCCACCAAGCTGCTCTTCACGCTGGGCGGCGACGGCAGCATTCTGCGGGCGGCATCGCTCTGCGCGCGACATGGCGTGCCCATCGTCGGCGTGAAGTTTGGCAGGCTGGGCTTTCTCTCCGAACTCTTGCCAACGGAGGCGATCCAGTCCTTGCCGCGCTTCTTGAGCGGCGAATACTGGATCGAGGAACGTTCGCTGCTGGAGTGCCAGATCGAGGGCGAACCGCAGAACTCGGTGGCGCTCAACGAAGCCGTCATCAGTCAGGGACACGTGCGCCGCGTGCTGGACATAAAAGTGTGGATTGACGATGCCTTTCTCGCCGATTACGTTGCCGACGGCCTGATGATTTCCACGGCCACGGGTTCGACGGCGTATTCCATGGTGGCCGGCGGTCCCATCCTCCACCCGGAGGTCCGCAACTTGCTCATCACGCCGATCTGCGCCTTGCGCGGGCCCACTACACCTTTTGTGTTGCGGCAATCGGCACGGCTGCGCCTCCAGGTCTTTCACGACCACGAGGCCGTGGTGACGTTGGACGGCTTGCTGGTTGGCGACCTGGCCAACGAGGGCATGATGCACGTGACCACGGCAAGGGAGACCTGCAAGTTCGCGCGGGTGCAGGAACGGACCTATTTCTACGAATCGTTGGTGCGCAAGCTGAGGATCCCGCTGGATAGCTCCTAGGATGCGCTATGTTGGAGCACTTGGAAATCCGTGATTTTGCGCTCATCGACTCGGTGCACGTCGAGTTTCAGCCCGGTCTCAACGTGCTGACCGGCGAGACCGGCGCCGGCAAGTCAATCATCAT